>DATDBN010000048.1:0-50657 GCA_036524835.1 Mesorhizobium sp.
ATGCATGTCTCCTTTGGTCCGCCGACATGTAGCCACTGACCGGATCAGCGGCAAGCCCCGGGCTGCTCCAGCATCCGGACCGGGGCGGTGCTGTTCCAGCGTTTTCTGGCGGCGCCTCTGGGTGGCCGCGTTCCGCCAAACCAAATCGCGCGCGGATATGCTTGACAGCCGCGGCGCGCCTGCACATAACACCGCCATCCGCTGGACGGGGCTGTAGCTCAGCTGGGAGAGCGCGTCGTTCGCAATGACGAGGTCAGGGGTTCGATCCCCCTCAGCTCCACCAGTGGGTAAAGAGAGTAGGCTTGTCCTTCCCGTTGGCCCCAGGAGCCATATCGAAGCGCCGCTTCGACCAACTTCCAACGAATGCGACGCAGGCAGATACCGCTGCGCATCGGGCGGGCTTCTCGCGCGCGACATGTCTCAAGTCACAAAAGACTTGAGATGCGGGCACGGTACAACAATTCAATTACCTCAATAAATTTGGCAAATTCTGCTCGTTCAGGTTGTGGCCTTGCCTGTACACATTCGAAGACAGTCGTCATGCCAGCCTGGAGCGCCGCATCATTTTGACCGTCAGCATAGGCTAAAATTACGAGGAACAGATGCCGGACACTTCAGGACGAAACTCATCCGCGCTTGCGGTGTAATGAGCGTCGCCGCTTCGCTTCGAACGGACAACCGGTCTCTGCTCTGGCTGCTGGGACTGGGCACCTTCGCCATCGGCATCGATGCCTTCGTCGTCGCCGGCGTTCTCGACCATATCGCAAGCGATATGCAGGTGACCCCGGCGCTGGCGGGCCAGCTGATTACCATTTTCGCCGTGTCCTACGCGGTCTTGCTCCGCTCAGCGCGTGGCTTCTGGGAGGCTTGAATCGCAAGAAGGTACTTCTGCTGGCCCTGGCGATTTTTGTCGTCGGCAATGTCTTGTCTGTGCTGGCAAGTTCGTTCGAGATATTGGCATTGAGCCGTGCGGTTGCGGCGCTGGGCGCAGCCACCTACACGCCGCAAGCGTTAGGGGCGGTATCGCTGCTCGTCGAGCCTGAGCGCAAAGGTCGGGCACTTTCCATCGTCTATGGCGGGATGACCGTTGCGACCGCACTGGGCGTACCCTTCGGCACATTGTTGGGTCAAACATTTGGCTGGCGCTTTACCTTCGCCGGGATCGTTGCGATTGGCGTGCTGACATTCGGCGGATTGGCCCTCGTCTTGCCGGATTTGGCAGCCCCGGGCGTCCACCGCCTGCGCGACCGGCTGTCAGCGATCGGCAACCCGGCTGTGCTCCTGACATTGAGCATCACGTTTCTCGCCGCCCTCTCGGAGCATTCCGTATACAGCTACATCAGCCTCATTCTTGCCGATGTCCGTTGGGGAGAGAATGCGGTCCTGCCTCTGGCGCTCGTCTTCTTTTGCGCAGGCGCGGTCATCGGAAACGCGATCTCGGGCTATGCAACCGACCGTATCGGCAGCCGCGCCGTGCTGCTCGTTTCGATCGCCGTACAAAGTCTAGCGCTTCTGGCGCTCAGTTTCGTCTATTGGCATCCCCTGCTTTCCAGCGCAATTCTGCTGGTGTGGGGTATCGCCGGCTGGACGTATCTGGTTCCCATCCAGCATCGCCTGCTTGGCCAATCCAAGACCTACGGACCCTTTACCGTGTCACTCAACAGCTCCGTTCTCTATCTCGGCATCGGCGGAGGCGGAGCACTTGGCGGGGCTTTCATTGCTGCCTTCGGCCCATACCAATTGGGCTTTTTGGCATTCGCGCTCGGCATTCTCTCTCTCGCGACCGCGGTGTTCGCTTATCGAGCCGATTGATCGACATACGAGAACCCTGAACATGAGCACTTTGGACTGCGTGCAGTCCTCCTCGTGGAGTGGAAGTTCACCGTCCGCCGCTGACGGTCAGGATCGAGCCTGTCGTGTAGGATGCCGCGTCCGAAAGCAGCCACATCGCCGCCGCCGCGACTTCGCCGGCTTCCCCCGCGCGCTTCATCGGCACGAAGCCGCTCATCGCTGCGGCGCGGTCCGGCTGGCCGCCCGAAGCGTGGAGTTCGGTGTCGACGATGCCCGGACGCACCGCATTGACACGAATGCTCTCGGTCGCCACCTCGCGCGCGAGGCCTACGGTGAAGCTGTCGATCGCCCCCTTCGAGGCAGCGTAGTCGACATATTCTCCCGGCGCGCCAAGCACAGCCGCGACCGACGACACATTGACGATTGCGCCGCCCTTGCCGCCATGCAGCGTCGACATGCGCTTGACCGCTTCCCGCGCGCAGAGCACGGTGCCGATCACATTGATACGCAACATCCGCTCCAGCCGCGCCAGGCTTATCGAGTCGATCCGCGACTTCACGTCCACAACGCCGGCATTGTTGACCAGCGCATCGAGCGGTCCGAAGCTGTGGTCGATGATGTCGAACATTGCCAGGACATCCGCCTCCGAGCCGACATCGCCCTGGATGGCGATCGCATCGCAGCCGCCGGCCTTCAACTCGCCGACAAGGCTCTCGGCCGCTTCCGCATTGACCGCGTAGTTCACCGCAACGCTGTAGCCGGCCGCGGCGGCAAGCCGGCAGATCGCCGCGCCGATGCCGCGGCCTCCGCCGGTGACGAGCAGAACCTTGCTGGTTTTGGCGTTCATGTCTCAACTCGCCTTTTCTGTTGCCAGTTTCACGCCGAGGGCGATGAAGACGACCCCGCTGGTACGGTCGATCCATTTGCTCGCGCGTCCGAATGCCGAGCGCATCCTCGGCGTGGTCATGAAGTAGCTCACCCCGACGAACCACAGGATAAGGCAACTGGACATCACGAGACCATATCCGAATTTGACCAGGGCTGGCGTGTGGACGCTCACCACCGTGGCAAAGACCGACAGGAAGAAGAACACAGGCTTCGGGTTCAGCGCATTTGCCGCAAAGCCGAGACCGAAGGCTCGCGCCAGCGATTGCCGGGGCGCGGCGGGGTCTGCGCTTGCGCCTGGCTCGGTCACATCGCTCGCTCCGGCGCGCAGGGCCTGGACGCCGATATAGAGGAGATAGGCGACGCCGCACCACTTCACGATGTTGAACAACAGGATCGACTTCGAGATGACGAGCCCTAGGCCGAGAATTGTGTATGCGATGTGGAACAGCAGCGAGATGCCGATGCCGAGCGAGGTCACGATGGCGGCCTTGCGGCCGTGCACGACCGACTGCCGGATGACCATGGCAAGGTCGGCTCCCGGCGAGACGATGACGAAAGCGAAGATCGCCATCAACGAGGCCAGTTCGATCAGATAGTGGTTCATTCCTGACACCCGTTCATTTCGAAGACGTCCCAGGGCACACGCGGCAGCCCAGCCTCGCCGAAAGCCGCAGAGGCGCGCAGCGATGGCCCGAGATCCGCCAGGATCAGGCGCTTCGGCGCGGCCTGTCCCTCGGCGGGAACAAGCTCGATATCGCCCTTGTCCGACGCTGCATAGATGACGCCCTGCCACACCGTGCAGGCTGCATATTCCTCGCCGGTCACGTCGCCCTGCGGGCATTGGTACTGCAATGTGCCATAGCCTCGCGCCACGCTCTCCGTCCATTGAACGAAGCCGTCGAGCACGATGGCGTTGTCGAGCAGCATCTTGAAGCTGTTGGTGACGGTTGCGCCCTCCAGCGTCGGTGAGAAATCGATCTCCGCCGCATGATCGCGGTCTGCATAGGTGGAAAGTTCGATCATGCACGCCGCGTTGGCAGAGGCGGCAAGGCAAGAGAGCCCCAGCAGGGCGAC
This sequence comes from Mesorhizobium sp., assembly GCA_036524835.1. Classification (GTDB taxonomy): domain Bacteria; phylum Pseudomonadota; class Alphaproteobacteria; order Rhizobiales; family Rhizobiaceae; genus Mesorhizobium_G. Next base: position 3,754 of record DATDBN010000048.1, read on the forward strand.
GGCGCACAGGCGCGGCCGGCCTAGGCGATGGAAATCGGACGTGAAGAACCCCATAGAGTGAACCTTACCGGACGTGATGACCGTGGGGCAAACAGTGCCGCGAGGCAAGCCGCCAGCGTCGATCAAGCCGCCAAACGAAGAAGCATCATCGATAGGCCAAGCATGCTCGCAACCCATACAAGCGTGCGCAGGACGGGAATGCCCGCCGCATAGAGGACGACGTAGGCGGCGCGGGCAGACAGCCACAAAACCGCACCGGGAGCGGCGATGCCACCGGTTTTTCCTGTCGCCGTCAGCGCCAGCACGAGCGCGATGAAAGCCGGATAGGTCTCGAGAAAATTACCCAGCGCGCGCTTGAGCCGCCCGGCGGGGACCCCGGTCGAAATATCCCCCTTGTCGCGCGGTCCAAGCAGGTATCGCATCCCGAGGTCGCCGGCGAGGTCAAGCGCCAATCCCTGCGCGAAGATCTGCGCGACCAGAAGCCCGGCGCTCCAGATGAGTACCGCGGCTTCCGTTGAGGCGACGGCCGAGGCCACCAGCTGCTATCAGGACAACAGCCGAATCAGCATCAGCACCAGGCCGACGATCGAGGCGAACCAGATGGCCGTGCGTATGACCGGAATGCCGGCGGCGTAGACCACGACATAGGCGAGCCGGGCGATGAGCCAGAGCACCGCGCCCGTTGCGGCGAGGCCGCCGGTCTTGCCCGTGACGGTCAAGGCCAAAGCGAGCGCGATGAAGGCCGGATAGGTCTCCAGCAGATTATGCAAGGCGCGCAGCAGGCGGCCGGCAACGATGCTGGACGAGACGCGGCCCTCGTCGCGGGGCGAGAACAGATATTTGGGCCCGAGGTCGGATCCGGCGGTCGCCTGCGCGATCACCTGCACGATCAGCAGGGCGGCGCTCCACCCCAATACCCAGATTTCCGTTGATGCGGCTGCGGCTTCCATCTCGGACCCTCTCTTTTTTGAAACGTGACGGCAGTTGGCTCGGACTGTAACAAGCCGAAGTCGCTTGGCTAGGCGCGATTTCGACAATCCGATGCAAATATCTTGGTGTGCGGTTCTTCTACCAGAATATGCCTCCCGTGTGCCCCCTCCACCATGCTTCGCATGGTTCCCCTCTCCCGCTTGGCAGGGGAGGATATAAGGCCGCAGCGGCTCCACCGCCGATCCTCCCCTGCGAAGCGGGGGAGGGGGACCGCCGAAGGCGGTGGAGGGGGCAATTGGAGATGAGGCTGGCCATTATCCCGAATACGTTGCCGTAGCGGCAAATCCGAGATCACGCTAAGACGATCCGCTCCTTTAGCGCCATGGATACACCGAATATGTTGAAAGCGATCGACCTTCCCACCGACGGCGTGTTTCTGGGCCGCGCCCGGATTCCCGGCCAATCCCACCCAGCCATCGTCACCGTGCGGGACGGCGAAGTGATCGACATCACGGCCAAAGACGCGCCACTGTCGCGCGACATCTGCGAGATGGAGGATCCGGCGGGCTTTGTGCGCGCCGCGCCGGGGCGGACGCTTGGCGCGCTCACCGATCTCGCGGCCAATTGCTTCGCAGCCGCGCAGGACCCGGCCAGGCCATATCTCCTGTCTCCGCTCGACCTGCAGGCCGTCAAGGCGTCCGGCGTCACCTTCGTCGTCAGCCTGCTCGAACGCGTCATCGAGGAACAGGCGCGCGGCTCCGCCGACAAGGCCGACGCCATCCGGGCCGACATTGCCGAGCTGATCGGCGACGATCTCTCCAAGCTGAAGCCTGGATCGCGCGAAGCAATGGCGTGCAAGCAGCGGCTGATCGAACGTGGCGTCTGGTCGCAATATCTCGAAGTGGGCATCGGTCCGGATGCCGAAATCTTCACCAAATGCCCGCCCATGGCCTCGGTCGGGTATGGCGCGGATGTCGGCCTGCATCCGGTGTCGACCTGGAACAATCCCGAACCGGAAATCGCCGTCGTCGCCTCCAGCAAGGGCCGGATCGTCGGTGCGGCGCTCGGCAACGACGTCAATCTGCGCGATGTCGAGGGCCGTTCGGCGCTGCTGCTGGGCAAGGCAAAGGACAACAACGCGTCGGCGGCGGTCGGGCCGTTCATTCGCCTGTTCGACGGCGCGTTCACGCTTTCGGACGTGAAGGAGGCGAAGGTTCGCCTCAAGGTCGAGGGCGACGATAGCTTTGTGCTCGAAGGGGCAAGCTCGATGGCCGAAATCAGCCGCTCGCCGGAGGAACTCGTTTCCGCCGCCATGGGGCCGCACCACCAATATCCCGATGGCATGGTGCTCTATCTCGGAACGATGTTCGTGCCCTCCAAGGATCGCGGGGAAAAGGGTAAGGGCTTCACGCACAAGGTCGGCGATATCGTCACCATATCGACCGAGCATCTGGGAAACCTGATCAACCGCGTGCGCCTTTCGCCGGATTGCCCGCCATGGAGCTACGGAGCCAGCCACCTGATGCGCGACCTGGCCGGCGCCGGTCTGCTCTGAGGCCAGGCAGGGTCGGCTCAGGTCAAGGCCAGCAGCGCCAGGTAGGCCAGCGCCATCACCAGCAGGGCACGGAACGCCAATGTCACGAATCGGTATTTGGCGGTGGCGATGACCGCCAGATTGTCGATGTTGGAAAGGTATTCGTTGAAGAGATAATGGCTGTCGTCCGTTTCGGCCGCCGTGGTGAATTCGTGCCTGTGCTTCTGCCAACCACCCCAGAAGAGCGATGTGCTGCCCTTGGCGCGCCGCGGCAGCACGACCAGAATGGAAGAGACCAGCGCCACCGCGCTGGCCGCCATCATGATGGCCGAAAAGACAACCACCGGTAGGGCGACTTCCATGTAGCGATGCATCTGGAAGATGTTGCGGCCTTCCGCCGACGTGATCAGCACTGCGACCATGAATGTGAAGATGTAGGCGGCCTTCTGATCCGCTATTTTCGCCTGGTCGTAGAAAACATCGTTCACCTTCTTCAAATGGTCGAGGTAATCCTTCGAAAGGAGTATCTTCTGTGTCGTCGCGGCTTCCAGCATCGCAGTATTGCTGGTCGATTTTGCCATACCCAGCCCCCTGTTGCGTGTCTTTAGAGTTACCTCTGCCGTATAAACGCGCGCGCCGCAAACCAGATCATTGACTCCGGGGAGAAGGTCAAAGGATAAGGTCGCAGGGCTTCTCGGACGACTGACGGAATGAGTGGCAGCACTGCTGGACTTCTGGCTGCGGCCTGTGTCGTGTTGACGGCTTTTGCGGCGAAAGCCGAGACGATTACGCGCGCCGGGCAGGTCGCCGGATCGGTGATCCAGCGCAAATCCGGCGAGGAAATCCGTTTCGTCGATGTGTCCGACTGGCGCTTCGTCGATTTGAGCCAGGACGTTGTCGCCGGCGATTATCTTCGCACCAACGCCATGGGCACGCTGGCCGTGCTGTTTGCCGATCAGACCCAAATGCGTCTCGGCCGCAACACGACCCTGCTTGTGAAGCGCGCCGCCGCCTCGGTCGATGCCGAATTCCAGCTTGAAGCGGGTACCATCTGGGCGCGCGCCGCGCGTGGCGGGCTGGGGCTGACGGTCGAGACGCCGGCGGCTGCGGCGGCGATCCGCGGCACCGACTGGACGATGCGCGTCGAAGCCGGCGGCAAGACCACGCTGACCGTGCTCGAAGGCTCGGTAGACCTCTACAATGCGCAAGGCTCGGTGACGGTCAATGCCGGCGAGGGCGCGGTCGCGTCGATCGGGCAGGCTCCGACGAAGCTGTTCAACATCAATCCCGACGACCGCGAACAGATGCTCTACTACCTCGCGGTCCGCGATGCGTTCGTTGTGATTCCCGCCTCGCCCTTGCCGGTGCGCGAAATGGTCGAGACCCGGCGGCGCCTGGAGGCGAAGCCGGCAGCCGCGCGCAGCGCCGAGGATTGGCTGCTGCTGGCGGAGAGCCGCTTCAGCCTGACCGGCATGAGGGACGCGGCGGCGGCCCTCAGCGAGGCGCGGAGTCGGCCCCTGACGCGTGCGCAGCAAGCGCGCGTCCAGTTGATCGAAGCGATGATGGCCGGAGCGGAGGCGAACTATGCCGAGGCCGCGCGCCTTTACGAGGAGGCCTTGCCCGCGCTCGACGCCAGGCGGCGCGCCATTGCGCTTTACGGCGGCTATTTCGCCCGCTCGCTGGCCGATCCCAACCGTGTGGAGCAGCCGCCGAAAATTCGCGGTGGCGGACCCTACGCGGCCGTTGCCGAGGCGTTCGCCGCCGGCTTCCTGCAAGACATCCCAGCGGCGATCGATGTGCTGAAGCGCGCCGAGCGGATGTACCCCGATGACGCCACCCTGCCGGCGATGCGGTCGCAGCTCGCGCTGCTGATCGACGACCGCAAGCAGGTGGTCGAGGCATTCGATCGCGCCTTGGCGCTCGATCCCGACGATCCCACCGCCTTGCACAGCCGCGCGCTCTACCGGTCGCAATTGCTGAGCGACCTTGAGGGCGCGCGCGACGATCTCAAGCGCTCGATAGAAACCGCCCCCGGTTCAGGCGTTTCCTGGAACACGCTTGGTCTGGTGGAGGACGGCCGCGGCGCTTCGCGGGAGGCGGAGGAGGCGTTCAAGACCGCGATTGCGCTCGATCCCCGCGATCCCGTTTCCAACGCCAATCTCGCGATCCTCTATCTGGAACAGGGCCGTGTGCGCGAGGCGAAGAAACTCATCGATGTCGCCCTGGCCTCAGACCCCTCGATATCGCAGGTCCTCGTCGCGCGAAGCCGCTACTATCTTGAGGTTGGCGATTTCGCCCGTGCGCGGGAAGACGCGCTGGCGGCAAGTGCTGCCGACCCCGCCAACACTTCCGGCCTTTTGTTGCAGGCCGCGATCAACGCCCAGCAGGGCGACATCGAACAGGCTGACCAGGCCCTCGACAATGCCAACCGGCTTGATCCGAATGATTCGGTGACGACGAACTTCCGCACGGTTCTGGCGATCAGCGAATATGAGGCGGACGAGGCGATCACCTACGCACAGGAGAGCTTGCGGCGCGCCCGCGAACGGGGCGGCGATTTCACCTCGATCAGCGCCAATCAGCGCGCCGGCACGGCGCTCGCCGACGCCTACCGGCTGTCGGAGCTCAACGCCTGGGGCCGGTATTATGGCGACCTTGCCTTCGACCCGTTTGAGGCCGGCTCTTATTTCGACCAGGCTATCGCCGGCGGCAACAGCCTGCCCATCACAGGCCTGACATTCGACGAGAATTCCAGCTCGGGAAATACGTCATCCTTTTCCTCCTCGATCCAGGGACTGCTGATCGATTCGCAAAGCCTGACCGCAAGTTCCATCTACCCGACCTTCATCAGGACGCCGTTTCTTGAGTTGACGGCCGGCGGCGGCGTGGTCACCGAAGACAGCCGCGTCGGCAATGTCGGCAGCGTCTCCCTGCAGGCATATTCGCCGACGCCGGTGCCGTGGAGCGTTCTGGGCGATATCAGCGGGACGGATTTCGATTTCTCCCGGCTTTCCGAGGCAGGAGATGCCTCCCTCGACCTGGATACGCGCAACATCACCGGCTATGGCTATCTCACCAGCCAGCCATCGCCCTATGACAATCTGGTGGCGTTCTTCAGCACCACCGACCGCCGCGATAGGCTCGGCCGGCAGATCTTCATCAACGAACTACCGCAACTGGCTCAAACCCTCTCGTTCGAGGACCAGAACTCCTATGGCGGCGGCGTCGGCTGGAGCCATCTTTTCAGCTACCGCAACATGGCGAGCGCCGCCTTCTTCTTCACCGACGCTTCCAATTCGGAGGACTATGCCGAGCAGGTCCTGGGTGCGGACAGCTACATCGAGGGCGGGACGATCGATACTGAGGCGAGAACCTATGTCGGCGCCGTCAATCATCTTGTCGGGATCGGCGATGTCACGCTTCGATACGGCATGGAAGCCGGTGTGCTGAATATCGCCAATGACATCGCGATCGGCGTCATCCGGCCGAACGCTCCACCCCTCAGCCAGCAGGTCGCGGGGGAGGCGGACATCACGCTCGCCCGGCCCTACCTCTCCGCGCTCTACGAGGTGAACAACGATCTTCACATCGACGCCGGTATCCAGGGGACGTTCCTGAACGGCGGCACGCTGGATGTCGCGCGCCCCGACCCGCATGTCGGCGTTTCCTGGGCGCCCGTCGAGGGACACTTTCTGCGCGCCGCCTATCAGCGCACCGCGCCGATTTTCTCCGCCGCGACGCTGGCGCCCATCGGAACGGTCGGGTTGCTGCCGAATGAAGTTCCCGTGTCGATCAACGGCTACACCGACACCCTGGGCGCGCGGTGGGATGCCCAGTGGACGTCGTGGCTTTTCACCTCCATCGACTACCAGCACCAGGAGAGCCACGATCTCTCGATCTTCGATCCGTTCCTGGACGATGAGGTGGCGCTGTCACAGGGCCGCATCGACCGCGTGAACCTCGCGGCGAATGTGTGGGTCGGCCACGGTTTTGGCCTGTTCGGCAATGTCGCGCTGGCGGAAACCCGCAATCTCGATCCGGCCAGCCGGGGCTATGGAGAACGCCTGCCCTTCGTACCCGATGCTATCGGCAGCATCGGCATTTCCTATGTGAATCCGATCAATCTCAAAGTCACCCTGGCCGGCAATTTTGTCGGCGAGCGTGAGGGAAGCCTGCCGCTTCGTCCCCTGGATCCTTACTGGACACTGGATGCCACGGCGATCTGGGAACCGTTCGGCAAGCGTGTCGTCGTTGAGGGCGCGGCGCGCAATCTGCTCGACGAACGCTTCAATATCGCGCCATTCGTTCCCGGCGACCGCCGCAGCTTCTACGGCGCGTTGAAGGTTCGGTTCTGATGCTCCCGGTGCGGCCCTGGTGGAAGCGCCAGGGACTGTCCGGCCGCAGCCGCCGGGCCGGCCTGCTTGCCATAGCCCTGGCGGTCAGTCTGGGCATGGCGCTTCTCGCGCAATGGTCGGGCTGGCGGCTGCTTGAGGCGCGCGCCTTCGACTATTTCTCGACCACGGCGCCGCCGCCGCTATCCGATCGCGGTCCTGTCATCGTCGCCATCGACGAACCGTCCTTCGCCGAGATCGGCGCGCAATGGCCGTGGCCGCGCAGCTACCACGCCCTCCTCGTCGAGTCCTTGCGCAAGGCCGGGGCGACAGCCATCGGGATCGACATCATCCTGGCCGAGCCAAGCACCAAGGGCGGCGACGCAGAGCTGGCGGCGGCTGTCGGGCCGGACGTGGTGATGGCGGCGGACGAGACGGTCATCGAGACGCCCCACGCCGCGCAACGCCTGCTGACACAACCGCTGCCGATGTTCCTGCAAACCGGAGCGAAGCACGGCGTCGCCTCCATCGTGCTCGATGGAGATGGCGTGCTCCGCCGCCTTCCCGCCTATGGCGACGGCTTCGCGCTCGAACTTGCGCGCATGGTCAAGCCGGATGTTGCGCAGCCCAGGGGCTCGGAACTGATGCAGGTGGCCGGGCCGGCGCGCAGCTACCAGACCGTCTCCTACTACCAGGCGCTCGATCCCACGGGCTTCCTGCCGCCGGGCATCTTCAAGGACCGCATCGTGCTGGTTGGGCTCAGCCTGCAATCCGCGCCCGCCGCCGACGACAGCAGCCCCGACGCCTTGCCGACGGCCCACACCGTTCACACCGGCCGCCTGATTTCCGGCGTCGAGGCGCAGGCGACGATATTGGACAACCTGCTGCGAAACCTCTCCATCGCCCAACTGCCGGCTCCGATGTCGGCGCTTGTCATCCTCGCAGGCGCGATGATCGGAGCCGCCTGCGTTTGGCGCGGCAGTTCCTGGCGCTCGCTTGTGTTCACCCTCGCGGGGCTGGCGGCGGTAACGGTATTGGCGTGGCTGGCGCTGCGCTATGGCCGGGTCTTCGTGCCGCCGCTTGCGCCCGCCGCAGCGCTTGTTCTCGTCGCCGGCGCGCAGGAATTGCGCGACTTCGCCGAGGAACGGCGGCTGAGAGCCGGCATCGTTCGCGCCTTTTCCCAGTATCTCTCGCCCGCCTTGGTGGAGCGGCTGGCTGCCAACCCGACCCAACTGCGCCTGGGGGGCGAGACGCGCGAACTGACACTTCTGTTCTGCGATGTGCGCGGCTTCACCACGATTTCGGAGTCGCTGAAAGGCGAGCCGCAACGCCTGACCGAGCTGATCAACCGCCTGCTCACGCCGCTGTCCGAGGTTGTCATGGCGAAGGGCGGCACGATCGACAAATATATCGGCGACTGCCTGATGGCGTTCTGGAACGCGCCCCTGGACGATCCCGACCATGCCTTGCACGCCGTGCAGGCCGCTGCCGGAATGTTCGAGGCGCTGGACCGCCTGAATGCCGAACTGCAAGCCGAGGCTGGCGCCAGCGGCGTGCCCCTTCTGCGGATCGGGATCGGCGTCAATTCGGGCACGTGCGTCGTCGGCAATATGGGCTCAGAGCGGCGCTTCGACTATTCCGCGCTGGGCGACGCGGTAAACCTCGCCTCGCGGCTGGAAAGCGCGTCGAAGGAAGTCGGCGTGCCGCTGTTGATAGGCGAGGACACGGCCGTGCGCATCGGCGACCGTCTGCCGCTTCTGCCGCTGGCGCGAATTTCCGTCAAGGGCCGCGAAACACCGGTCGTCGTGTGGACGATGCTGCCCGGCGAGGCCGACCCGGCTGTGGGCGACGCGTTGCGAGCGCTGATCGCGCTGCCGGAATCGGAGGCCAGGCAGCAAGCCACGCGTCTCGTCAAGACAGGGGGCAGCCTTGCCGGCTATTATGAAAGGGTCGCCGCCGGGGAACTGGACCTGCCGTGAGGGTGGCCCGCTTCAGCCACCACCGATCTGGTTCCTTCCTTATATCACCCCCAACGGCGCTTCGCGCACCTCCCCCATTGTGGGGAATTAAAGCCGGCCGCGCCGCCTTACCCTCCCCTCGATGGGGTGGGTCCGACCGAAGGTCGGGGGTGGGGTGATTTTCCAATGGGTGAAATTTACGACCCCTCAGTATGCTGCCACATCTCGCGCCACTGATCTCAAGCCGCCCGGTTGCCGCTGAACACCGCCGGTGGCAGCGGGTCGCGGCCGAGAATGAGATCTGCCCCCTTCTCGCCCACCATGATCGTCGGAGCGTTGGTGTTCGACGATGGCACGCGCGGCATCACCGAGGCATCGCACACGCGCAAGCCCTCAATGCCGCGCAGCTTCAGGTCCGGCGTGACAACCGCCATCGCGTCATGTCCCATCCTGCAGGTACCGACGGGATGGTGATCGGTCTTCGCCGAGCGGCAGGCATAGTCGAAAAGCTCCGCGTCGCTCTCCGGCGTCGGACCTGGCAGCACCTCGCGCATGACATAGCGCGAGAGAGATTTCTGCCGCATGATTTCGCGCGCCAGCCGCAGGCCCTTGATCGACATCTCCCTGTCGTAGGGATCGGCGAGATAATTGGGATCGATCAGCGGCATGGCAGCCGGGTCGCCGCTGGCAAGCCTTACCGTCCCGCGCGACCGCGGTCGCAGGAACGCGGAGTTGAGCGTCACGCCCGGATTGCGCAGCTTCTCCACACCGGCTTCGATGCCGGAGCCGAGGCCGAGATGAAACTGGATGTCGGGCCAGGCGGCGGTCGGATCCGCGTACCAGAAACCGCCGGTCTCAAAGAGGCTCGACGCCGCCGGTCCCTTCTTCAGCAGGATGTATTGCAAGCCGGCCCATATGGTTTTGTCGATGCGCGCATAGCTGTCATAGGTGTGGTCGCCATTGCATTCGGCGATGACGAACAAGTCGAGATGGTCCTGCATGTTGGAGCCGACGCCCGGCAGGTCGTGCACCACCGGCACGCCGGCGGCCTTCAGATCGTCCGCCGGGCCGATGCCGGAAAGCTGCAGCAGGCGCGGCGAGCCGATGGCGCCGCAGGAAACGATGACTTCACGCTCCGCGCGCACGAGCTGCGGCTGAGCACCGGGCTTGTCGACGATCTCGACACCGATGGCGCGGCCCTTTTCGACCACCACCCGCGTCACCAAAGCGTCGGTACGCACGGACAGATTCTTGCGGTCGCGGATCGGCTTCAGATAGGCGACGGATGCTGAGGAGCGGCGCGCATCCTTCTGGGTCAGCTGGTAGTAGCCGAGCCCTTCCTGCGTTGCACCGTTGAAATCGGGATTGAACGGAATACCCATCTCCTGTCCGGCCTGGAAATAGGCCTCGCAAATCGGCAACGGCGCGATCGGATTGGAAACGCCGAGCGGCCCGCCGTAGGAATGGTAGTCGTTCGCGTAGCGCTGGTTGTCTTCGGCGCGTTTGAAATAGGGCAGCACGTCGCGATAGGCCCAGCCCTCGCAGCCCTCCTCCTTGTCCCAGGCGTCGTAGTCGCGGGCGTTGCCGCGCGTGTAGATTTGGGCATTGATGGAGGACCCCCCGCCGACCACCTTCGCCTGCGTGTACCAGAAGACGCGGTCCTTCATGTGCTTCTGCGGCACCGTTGACCAGCCCCAGGAGGCGATGCCCTTCGTCATCTTGGCGAATCCTGCGGGCATGTGGATGAAGGGGTGCCAATCCCGCCCCCCGGCTTCCAGCAGCAGCACCGTATTGGACGGGTCCTCCGTCAAGCGGTTAGCCAGCACGCAACCGGCCGGGCCAGCGCCCACTATGATGAAATCGGTCATCTCACCCTTCCATGCTCTACAGACGTGGCACTGACAGCGCGCCGTCGACATTGAGGATTGAGCCTGTCGCGAAGCCCAGCCTGCCCGATGCCAGTGACGCCACGGCGGCAGCGACATCACCCGCCTCACCCCAGCGGTTCGCCGGCACCAGTCCGCCGCCGATCAGCCTGTCGTATTTGTCGGCGACCCCCGCGGTCATGTCGGTGCGGATGATGCCGGGGCGCACCTCGAAGACGCCGATCTGTTCGGGCGCGAGGCGCACGGCAAGGTTCTTCATCCACATGGAAAGCGCCGCCTTCGACGTGCAATAATCCGCGCGCTCGGGCGAAACCATCTCGGCGCTGACCGAGGTGATTGTGACGATCGAGCGTTGGTGTGCGCTGTTGTTCTGGAGCATGGCACGCGCGGCCGCATTGGTGAGGAAGACTGTGCCGCGCAGATTGATGCCCATGACGCGGTCGAAATTGTCGGGCTCGACGCTCAACATGTCGCCCCGCACCACGGCGCCCACGCCGGCATTGTTGACCAGGCAGTCGATCCCGCCGAGTTCGGTCACGCAGGCTTCCATGGTCGGTTCGTGCGCCGCGGGATCGGCGATGTCGCAGCGGGCATAGGCGAAGCGGGCGCCATGCTCGGCGAGCGCCGCCTCGACATGGCTGGGCGGCGCCTCGGCAAGGTCGGCGATGAAGATGTCGAAGCCGCCGGCTGCGAGCGCCTCCGCGCAGGCGAAGCCAATCCCGCGCAAACCACCGGTGACGAGCGCGACAGGGCGGGTCATGGGGTCTTGCCCTCCCCTTGATGGGGAGGGTCGGCGCGCAGCGCCGGGGTGGGGTGCTTTGGATAAATGCACCCCCATCCCGCTTCGCAAATTCCGCTCCGCCTCACCTGCTCATCGACCCTCCCCACAAGGAGGAGGGTAAAGGCTCCGCGCCTGTCGACCTCCATCACGCCAACTCCCCTCTCCTGATATGGTCCGCCACCCGCAGTGCCTGCGCGGCAATCGTCAGCGCCGGATTGACCGCCGCCGATGTCGGCAGAAACCCGCCATCGACCACGAACAGATTGCGGTGATCGTGTGAGCGGCAGAACACATCCAGCGGCGATGTGGCGGGATCGTTGCCCATTCGGACCGTGCCGCATTGATGCGACGGCGTGCGCTTGTCGAACGGCCGCGACAGGACGATGGGATAGCCGGCGGCGCGGAAGTTTTCCTTCATCACCGCTTCCAGGCCCGACAGCGTTTCCATGTTGGAGCGCTGCCACTGTATGATGATGCCCTTGCCGTCGACCATGATCCGGCTTTCGGGATCGGGCAGGTCCTCGCACATCATGTACCAGTCGACAGCGTGGCCCGCCATGAAGTCGAGCGCCAGTTTCGGCGCGAAGGCCGGGGCATTGGCCTTCAGGATATCGCCGTTGATCTTGCCGAGAAGCTGCACATTGCCGAGCGGCTTTCCGCCCTTGCCGCCGGTCAAATAATAGTCGTTCAGCATCAGCGTCTTTTGGTAGACGCTGTCGTTGCGGCGGAACGGATGAATGGCCAGCATGGCACTGGAATTGTGGTTCATGAAGTTGCGCCCGACCTGGTCCGAGCTATTCGCAAGCCCTCTGCCTGGCGCCGAGCGCATCAGGATCGCCGCCGAATTGATCGCGCCAGCCGCCAGGATCACCAGCTTCGGTGAAAGTCGACGGGCCTCGCCATTCCTCGTATAGGTCACAGCGGCGATCGACTTGCCATCCGGCGAAGCCTCCAGCGTGTCGACATGCGCCCCGGTCACCAGTTCGATATCGGGATCGGCAAGCGCCAGCGCCAGCGGCCCGCTTTCGGCGTCGACCTTGCCAGCGCCGGTGTTGGGAAAAGCGTCCCACGGCGTACGGCCGTCCTTCAGCCAGGCATCGATATCGATACCCAGAGGCAGCGACGCCGGATGCAGGCCAAGCGCTTTCAGCTCGGCGCGGGCGCGCGCGATCGGCGCCTCATCGGGCACCGGCGCAAAGGGGTAGGGTTGGGAGTGAAACGGTTCGGTCGGGTCTTCGCCGAGCTGGCCGCGAACGCGGAACAGCTGTTCGGCTTTGGAGTACCACGGCTCCAACTCCTCATAGGGGAACGGCCAGGCCGGCGACACGCCGCCGAAATGCTCGAGTGCTGCAAAATCCTCCTTGCGATAGCGCAACAGCACCGCGCCGTAGAATTTAGAGTTGCCGCCGACATAGTAGTAATTGCCGGGGTTGAATTCGGTCCCGTCGCCCTCGCGCCACATCTCCTTCGGCCGATAATGGCCATTGACGAAAATGGCGCGCGCGTCGCGGCTCTCGGGGGTGGCGGTGAGATGCTCGCCGCGTTCCAGGATCGTGATCCTGGCGCCCGATCCCGCCAGGGCGGATGCGATGGTCGCCCCGCCGATACCGGAACCGATGATGACGATGTCGGGGGTCATGTGGCTCTCCTTTACCCTCCCCACATGGGGGGAGGGTCGGCGCGCAGCGCCGGGGTGGCGGGATCCCAATTTCCAGACCCCCACCCCGCGTCGCGAATTCCGCTTCGCTCCATTCGTTCGTGGACCCTCCGCACAAGGGGGAGGGTAAAGGGCCGCGTCACCACCTCACACAATCCGGTTCTGGCTATCCGGATCGAAGAACACCGCCTTCGACAGGTTGAACGCCAGCGGCGTGGTCGTGCCGGGCAGGATATTGGCGTCGGCGCGAAGGCGCGCCACCACCTGCTTGCCGCCAAGCGCGGTCACCGCAAAGGTGTCTGACCCGGCCGGTTCGACCACTTCGATGTGGCAGTCGGCGGTGGCGAGCTGCGTCGCGTTGCGGTCGGCTCCGTCGGGATCGGTGAGAGCTTCCGGCCGCACGCCGAAGATCACCCGGCGGTCCTTGAAATTGGACAAATCTTTTGGCGGAACGGTGATCGGCAGCACGATCGGCGTCCGTTCGCCGCGGTCGAGCGTCACGGTCAGCTTGTTGCCTTCAGCGCCGATGGTCGCCGGGATGAGGTTCATCGCCGGCGATCCCATGAAGTCGGCGACGAACATGTTGACCGGGTTGTTGTAGATCTCCGCCGGCGTGCCGAACTGCTGCAGGTAGCCGTCCTTCAGCACCGCGATCTTGGTGGCCAGCGTCATTGCCTCGATCTGATCGTGCGTGACATAGACGATTGTCGTCTTCATGCGCTGGTGCAGGCGCTTGATCTCGGTGCGCATGTCGATGCGCAGCTTGGCGTCGAGGTTGGACAGCGGCTCGTCGAACAGGAACACCTGCGGGTCGCGCACCAAAGCGCGGCCCATGGCGACACGCTGGCGCTGGCCGCCCGACAATTGGCTCGGCTTGCGGTCGAGCAGATGGCCGATCTGCAAGAGCTTGGAAACGTCGCCGATGGCCTTCTCGCGCTGCGCCTTCGGTACGCCGCGGATTTCCATGCCGAAGGCGATGTTCTGCCCGACGGTCATGTTGGGGTAGAGCGCGTAGGACTGGAACACCATGGCGATATCGCGCTTCGACGGATGCAGGTCGTTCACCCTGTTGCCGTTGATGCGGATCTCGCCCGACGTGATCGGCTCCAGCCCGGCGATCGTGTTGAGCAGCGTGGACTTGCCGCAGCCGGACGGGCCGACCAGGACAAGGAAGCCGCCCTTCTCGATTTCCAGCGAGACCCCTTTCAGGATCTTGGTGGCGCCGAAATCCTTGTGGAGATTGTCGATTTGCAGAAACGACATCGCAATTATCCCTTCACTGCGCCGGCCATCAGGCCGCGCACGAAATAGCGTCCGGAGACGATGTAGACGATGAGGGTGGGCAGCGCCGCCAGGATCGCGCCGGCGAAGTGGACGTTGTATTCCTTCACGCCGGTCGACGAGTTGACCAGATTGTTCAGCGCGACGGTGAGCGGGATCGAATCCACCGAAGAGAAGGACGACCCGAACAGGAAGTCGTTCCAGATATTGGTGAACTGCCAGATGACGGTCACGACGATGATCGGCCCCGACGAGGGCAGCAGGATGCGGCGGAAGATCTGGAAGAAGCCGGCGCCGTCGATCTGCGCCGCACGGATGAGCTCCGTCGGGAACGCCTCGTAATAGTTGCGGAAGAACAGCGTGGTGAAGCCGAGGCCGTAGATCATGTGGATCAGCACGAGCCCCGGAATGGAGCCCGCCAGGCCGGTGAGGCCCAGGATGCGCGCCGAGGGGATCAGCACGATCTGGAACGGGATGAAGCAGGCGAGAAGCATCAGGCCGAAGACGATGCTGTCGCCCTTGAAGCGCCACTTGGTCAGCACGTAGCCATTCAGCGCGCCGAGAATGGTGGAGATCGCGACGGCAGGCACAACCATCATGATGGAGTTGATGAAATAGGGCTTGAGGCCCGAGGGCGTCACGCCGATCTGCGCCGTCGACCAGGCCGAGAGCCATGGCGCGATCGTCCATTGCCGCGGCAGCGCCAGCATGTTGCCCTGGCGGATCTCCTCCAGCGGCTTCAGCGAGTTCACCACCATCACATAGAGCGGCAGCAGGTAGTAGATCGCGAAGAGGATCAGCACCGTGTAGATGATTGCGCGGGCGAAGATGCCGGTGCGCGCCGCATTGTCCTGGGAGGGAACGCTCATTGCTTCTTCCCTCCGCCGAGTTCCGAATAGAGGTAGGGTACGATGATGGAGAAGATCATGATCATCATGACCATCGCCGACGCCGCGCCCATCCCCATCTCGTTGCGACCGAAGGTGAACTTCTGCATGAACAGCGCGGGCGTCCAGGTCGCGGTGCCGGGGCCGCCATCGGTCATGGCGACCACGAGGTCGTAGGATTTGATCGCGAGGTGCGCCAGCACCACGAAGGCCGACAGGAAGACAGGACGCATCAGCGGGATGATGATGCGGCGGTAGATCGTCATCGTCGATGCGCCGTCGATCTGCGCCGCCTTGATGACTTCGTTGTCGACGCCGCGCAGGCCGGCGAGGAACATCGCCATGACAAAGCCCGAGGATTGCCACACGGCGGCGATGACGATGGTGTAGATCGCCATCTGGCCTTCCTTGATCCAGCGGAAGGAAAAGCTCTCCCAGCCCCAGACCTTCATGACATGCTCAAGGCCGATGCCCGGATCGAGGAACCACTTCCAGGCGACGCCGGTGACGATGAAGGACAGCGCCATCGGATAGAGATAGATCGGCCGCAGGAAGCCTTCGCCCCGAATCTTCTGGTCGAGCAGGATGGCGAGGCCCAGGCCCAGCACGCTGCAGACGATGATGTAGAGCGAGGAGAAGATCGCCAGGTTCTTCAGCGAGACGATCCAGTTCGGATGGTTGAACAGGCGCACATAATTGCCGAAGCCCACCCAGGTGGAGAAGTCAGGCAGCAGCTTCGAACCAGAGAAGGACAGCACGGCTGTAAAGGCGATGAAGCCGTAGACGAACAGGAGGATGAGGGCGAAGCTCGGCGCCAGCACCAGCTTGGGAAGCCAGTCCTGAAGCACCTCCCGCGGATTTCTGACGGCTACCGCTCGGGCGGTTGTGGCCATGGTCATTTGGAGAACCTCCACTTTCCAGGGTGCGCGTTTCGCATCACCCCTCGTCGGACCTCGCCACGCCTTTGCCCGGCGAAAGGCAATGCTTAGCCTTCTCCCGTCATGGGAGTGGAGCGAAGTCGGATGAGGGGTGGCTTGCGCCCTTAATTCGCCAAGGGAGCAAGCCGGTGTCTCAGATCAGCCCTTTGTCGCGGCGACAGCTTCGGCCAGAGCCGCTGCGGCGGCCTTGGAGTCCAGCTCGCCGTTGAAGTGACGGGTGATCACGTCATACATGGCGTTCTTCACCGCGGCCGGATTGGCGTGTCCATGCGCCATCGAGCCGAACAGCTTGCCGGCCTTGTCGGCTTCGGCCAGATCGGCCATCGCCTTCTTGCCGCAATCGTCGAAGGCGTCGTTCGGCACGTCGGTGCGGGCCGGAGCCGATCCCTTGACCACATTGAATGCCGACTGGAAGGCCGGGTCCTCGATGTCTGCGGCCATCTTCATCTGCGCGGCCTTCTTGTCGTCGCCGACCTTGAACATCATGAACTGGTCGGAGTTGAAGGTGACGGCGCCCTGCGTTCCGGGGAAGCGGATGCAGACGAAGTCAACGCCCGGCTTCTGGCCCGCCTTGATGAATTCGCCCTTGGCCCAGTCGCCCATGAACTGCATGCCGGCCTTGCCTTCGATGACCATGGCCGAGGCGAGATTCCAGTCGCGGCCGGAGAAGTCGGCGTCGACATATTCCTTCAGCTTGCCCATCTTGTCGAACACGCCGGCCATCTGGTCGCCGCCAAGCGCCGCTGGGTCGAGATCGATCATCGAAGCCTTGTAGAAGTCTGTGCCTTCGGCGAGAACGACCGCGTCGAAGATGGTCGCGTCCTGCCAGGCCTGACCGCCATGACCGATCGGCGAGATGCCGTTGGCCTTCATCTTGTCCAGCACGACGATCAGTTCGTCCCAGGTCTCCGGCGCCTTGCCGCCAGCCGCGTCGAGCGCCTTCTTGTTGATCCACACCCAGTTGGTGGAGTGGACGTTCACCGGCGCTGCGATCCACTTGCCGTCATATTTGGAAAACTGCTGAAGCGCAGCCGGTATCACCTTGTCCCAGTTTTCCTTGGTGGCGATGTCGCCGAGGTCACCCACCACGCCTTGCTTGGCCCAGTCGGTGATGTCGAAGCCGAGCGCCTGCACGGCGGTTGGCGGATCGCCTGCGGTGACGCGGGCGCGCAGCGCGGTCATCGCGGCTTCGCCGCCGCCGCCCGCAACCGGCATGTCCTTCCAGGTAACGCCCTGGCTTTCGAGGTTCTTCTTCAGAACATCAAGTGCCGCTGCCTCGCCGCCGGATGTCCACCAGTGCAGGACTTCGACCTCGTCCGCCGCCATGGATGGCAGGGCATAGCCGGCCGTCATGGCCGTCGAAAGCATGGTTCCTATAAGTAGTTTGCGCAACATTGATTTCCTCCCTTGTTGCAGTCGCAAGACGGCCGTGTGGCCGGTCATTTCCCAGCGCGGTCCACCCACCAGCCGGTGCGAGGGCCACGATGAAACTGGATCGTTTTCTCTTCGGTGTAATCCTCCACCGCTCGCTTGCCGAGTTCACGCCCGACTCCCGATTGCTTGTACCCGCCGAACGGCAGTTCCGGATAACCGTCCATGAAAGTGTTCACCCAGACGGTGCCGGCGCGCACGCTCCGCGCCACCGTCATGCAGGTGTCGATATTGGCACTCCACACGCCGGCTGAAAGACCATAAGGCGTATTATTCGCGATGCGCAACGCGTCTTCCATCGTTGCGAAAGTCAGCACCGAGAGAACCGGGCCGAACACCTCTTCGCGCGCGATCGACATCGCATCGGTAACGCCGGAAACAATGGTCGGCGTGAGGTAATCGCCGGCGCTGGAGGCCAGGCTCGCGCCACCCGAAGCAATGGTTGCGCCCTCGCCGGCAGCGCCCTCGACATAGGCCAGCACCTTGCCCAGATGGTCCGGTGAAATCATCGCGCCGACCTTGGTGCTCGTCGAGCGGATCGCCAACCGGCGCCCGCGCCGCGATCTTCTTCACCTCGGCCAGAAAGTCGGCGGCAATATCCTGGTGCACGATCAGCCTGCTGCCGGCATTGCAGCATTCGCCTGCATTGAAGAAGCCGCCGAACACCGCAGCGTCGGCCGCGGCCTCAAGATCGCCATCGGGAAAGACGATCTGGCCATTCTTGCCGCCGAGTTCCATGGAGACCTTCTTCAGGGTCTGCGCGGCGGTCGCCATCGTCATCTTGCCGACGCGGGTCGAGCCGGTGAAAGACACCATCTCGACCAGCGGATGGCTGACCATCGGCGCCCCGACATCCGCGCCGAGGCCGGCAAGGACGTTCACCACACCCGCCGGCACGCCGGCCTGCAGGAGAAGGTCGCCGAGCAGCACCGTCGAGGCCGACGTCATTTCGCTTGGCTTCACCACCGCCGTGCAGCCGGCGGCCAGCGCAAAGGGCAGCTTCTGGCTGACGATCAGGAACGGGAAATTCCACGGCGTAATAATCGACACGACGCCGATGGCCTCCCGCGCCACAACGCCCAGCATGGTGTCGCCCAGATTGGCGTAGGATTCGCCGTGCAGTGTTCGCGCAAGGGCGGCGGCATAGCGCCAGATGTCGACCGCCCCGGCAACCTCGCCGCGCGCCTGGGCAAGCGGCTTGCCCGACTCAAGCGCGTCGAGACGGGCGATCTCGGCCAGGCGGCCTTCGATCAGATCAGCTGCCTTCAGCAGGACGGCGGAGCGCTCGCTGGCCTTCATGCGCGGCCAAGCGCCGGTCTCGAAGGCGCGGTGAGCCGCCTGCACGGCGAGCTCGACATCCGCCTCGCCAGCCTGGGCGTAGCGGGAGACGACGAAACCGTGTCCGGGCGAGCGGCGCTCCAGCGTGCGTCCCTCTTTTGCGTCGACGAATTTGCCATCGATGAGCAGCTTGTAGGACACCGGTGCGGCCGATGCTTCCACCGGCATCTTGATGTTCAGGGGGTTCATGCCGCGCTCCTTGGGGCAGACGGGGGCGTATCCAAACCAGTCACAAACATCTCCAACCCAACCATCCTCATGACCGCGTAAACTTCGCCGGCGTCTTCGCTCGAAAGGCTTCCACGCCCGCCTGCAGATCACCGCTCATCGCAATGAACCCGCTGGCCAGCGCCTCGGCGGCATGGGAAATTTCCTCGCCCTCGGCGATGCCGATCATCATCTTGGCCGCCTCGGTTGCGAGCGGCGCGCGGGCGGCGATACGTTCCGCCCAGCCGGTCGCCTCAACCAGGCTGCCGCCCGTGTCGACCACCCTATCCACCAGACCCAGCGCCAGCGCTTGCGGGGCGACGAAGATCTCGCCGCCGAGCGCCATGCGCCGCACAAGCTGCGCGCCGAAGCGGCGGACCGTGCGCTGTGTGCCCGACCAGCCAGGAACCACGCCGAGCGAAGTCTCCGGCAGGCCGAGCTTCACATGCGCTTCGGCGACGCGGAAATCGCAGGCCGCCGCCAGTTCCAGTCCGCCGCCCAGCGCGTGGCCGGACAGGACAGCAATCGTTGGCTGGCGCAGCCGCGCCAGACGGTCGAACACGCGATGGCCATGGCGGATCCATTTGACCTGGAAATCGGCGGCGGACATTTTCGACCAGGCGTCGATATCGCCGCCGGCGCAGAAGCCCTTGCCCTCGCCGCGCAGCAGCACGACCCGCACGTCATCCGCAGCCTCGGCCGCATCGATTGCCGCTGCCAGCGCATCGAGCATAGGGATGTCGAGCGCGTTATACTTGTCCGGCCGGTTGAGCGTGATCGTGCCGATCGTGCCCTTGGCCGAGAAGGTGACCGGAGCGTCACTCATCGCCGCCTCCAAGGTCCAGGCCTATCGGCGCTTCGCGGAAGAGACGGTCCGGCATTGTCTTCAAGTCTTTGGCCACGCCGAGCGGAAATTCCGCTTGCGCCAGGACGTCGCGCTGAAGGTCGACGCCCGGCGCGATCTCGGTGACCACCAATCCCTCGGGCGTCAGCTTCATGACGCAGCGCTCGGTGACATAGGTAATGTCCTGCCCCTGGGCGACGGCGCGCTTGCCGGAAAAGGAGATATGCTCGACCGCCTCGACGACCTTCTTGACCTTGCCTTCCTGGTCGATGCGCAGGGCGCCGCCGGCGACGGAAAGCTTTGCGCCGGCATTGAAGAAGCCGGAGAAGACGATCTTTTTCGCCCGCGCGGTGATGTCGACGAACCCGCCGCAGCCGGCCGTCACATGCGGGCGTGCCGAGAGCTTGGAAACGTTGACGCAGCCCTCCCGATCGATCTGCAGGAACGACAGCAGCGAGGCGTCGAAGCCGCCTGCCTGGAAGTAGATGAACTGGTGGGGCGACGGCATGAAGGCGTCGGCATTGGAGGCGCAGCCGAACTTGAAGTCGAGCAGCGGCACGCCGCCGACCGCGCCCTGTTCGATGACCCATGTCACCTTGCCGTGCTGGCCTTCCTCGAGCAGCACGCGCGGCACGTTGGCCGAGATGCCGAAGCCGATATTGACGGCCCAGCCATCGCGCAATTCCATCGCCACGCGGCGCGCGATGACCTTCTGGATATTGAACTCCGGCGTGCGGAAGGTGTGCAGCGGGCGGAAAATCTCGCCCGAGATCGCAGGATCGTAGGGCGTTTGCGTGGTCTGCAACTGGTCGGGGTCGACAACGACATAGTCGACCAGCATGCCGGGAACACGCACGTCATGCGGCTTCAGCGAGCCGTTCTGCACCACGCGCTTGACCTGCGCGATGACAACGCCGCCATTGTTGCGCGCCGCCAGCGCCTGCTCCAGGCCACCGAGATAGGCGCCTTCATGTTCGTAGGTCAGGTTGCCGCGTTCATCCGCCGTGGTGGCGCGGATAATGGAGACGTCAGGCGCGATTGCCGGGAAGTAGAGCCATTCCTCGCCGGCGAATTGCTCGACGCGAACGATCGGCTCGCTCGCCGCATCGTTCATGGCGCAGCCCTGATGGCGCGGGTCGGCGAAGGTGTCGAGGCCGACCTTGGTCAGCACGCCGGGTCGCTTGGCCGCCGCCTCGCGATGCATGTCGAACAGGATGCCGGATGGCACATTATAGGCCGCGACGGCATTCTCTCCGATCATCTGCCAAATCTTGGGCGGCTCCGACGAGGACGGTCCCGACGGATAGGAGCCGCACAGCGTCTTCTTCAGCAGGCCGGGCTTGGCGATATGATCGATACCCTTGATGCCGGACATATCGCCCGCGGCGATCGGGTGCAGCGTCATCAAGTCGCGCGGATGGCCCTCGGCGTCGAAGCGCTCTCCAATGGCCTTCAGCACCAAGTCCGGACAGCCGAGGCCGCTGGACGAAGACACGGAGACAATCGCGCCGTCCTTGATGAGGGATGCCGCTTTGGCGGCGGATATTTCCTTGCTCACGGTCACAGCCCCGGATTGATCGCGACCGACATGCCGGTCCTGGCGGATTGAAGGGCGGCCTCGGCTGAGGCGAGCGACCAGACGCCGTCGGCGCCGGTCGCGGCCGGCTCGCCCTTACCGGCAATCGCGGCATGGAAGCAGCGCAGCGAGCGCGTGTAGAGGTCCTCGCGGTCGAAATTCAGCTCTTCCTCGCCCCGCTCGGTTCTCAAGGTCACCGTTCCCACCGGCTTCTGGGTCATCACGCCCTGCGCGATCAGCGATCCCTCGCTGCCATGCACTTCGAAGCCGGTGCCGGCGAATTTCGTGGTGAAGCCTTCATGCGACTGCGCGATGACGCCGGAGCGGAACCGCCACAGGCACATTGCGCCATCTTCCAGTCCACTGGACGCCATGCCGGACGACTGGGTGATCGCCCTCACCTCGACCGGATCGTCGCCCAGCACGAAACGCAGCGTGTCGGCGTCGTGCACGGTGATGTCGAGAACGACCCCGCCGCCGGCTTCAGGCCTTTCGATGCGCCAGCCCTGCAGATGCGGCGGCAGGTAGACCGAATGGAACACCCGCGCCGCGATCGGCTGGCCGATGCGCCCCGCGGCAATCGCCTCGCGCATCGCCCGATGCGCGCCGGCATTGCGCAGATGATGGTTGGTGCCGAGCACGACGCCAGCTTCAGTACAGGCGGCAACGATCTTGCGGGCGTCGGCAGCATTCAGCGCCAGCGGCTTCTCGCACAGCACGTGCTTGCCGGCCCTCGCCGCCGCCAGCGCCTGTTCCAGATGCAACTCATTGGTCGTCGAGATGTAGACGGCGTCGATCTCCTGGCCGAGCAGCGCATCGAGCGAGGCGACACCCCCAGCGATCCCATTCTCCCGCGCATAGCCGGCGGCACGTTCGGCGCTGGAGCTCATCACGGCGACGATCTCGCCGTCCGGCTGATTGCGGATCGCGTCGATCATGAACTGTTTGGCAATCGTGCTTGCGCCGATCAAACCCCAGCGAACGCTCATGGCCGCTCTCCCAAGTCGATGCGGTTCGGACCGCAGCTTTCGCGCACCATCAGCGTCACCGATCCGATGTGATCCTCCGCGCGCGTCGTCCGCGTCTGGATCATCTTCAGCACCGCATGCGCGGCACGCTCGCCCAGCCCCGGCGTGTCGACGGAAATGCTGGTCAGCGCCGGCACATAGTGCTGCGCCTCGGCCACATCGTCGAAGCCGACGACGGCAAAATCCGCGCCTGGCTCAAGGTGATGCTTGCGCAGCGCCAGCATCGTGCCGAACGCCACGGCGTCGTTGAAGCACAGTGCGCCGGTCGGGGGCTCAGCTACCGCCAGGGCGGTGTCCAGGCAGGCCATGCCGCCGCGCCGGTTGGTGTCGCCCTCGATCACCAGCACGGAGGTTTCCGGGATGCCGGCAACAGCGCAGCCTTCGAGGAAGCCGCCAAGCCGCTCATGATAGACGGACAGGCCGGCATTGCCGCCGAGGAAGGCGAGGCGTCTGTGGCCCTTCGCGATCAGATGCTGCGCGGCGAGCAATCCGCCGCGATGATTGTCCGGAGCGACGACCGGAATGCGGCTCTCGGCCAGTCGCCGCATGGCAAAGACGATCGGCACGCCGGCCAGTTCTATCCGCTTGAACGCGTCGGGCGATGTGCCGCGCGCCGGGGCGACGATCAAGCCGGACACGCCCTGTTCCAGCATCGATTTCAGTACCTGGTCCTGCCGCACCGGATTCTCGGCGGTGTTGGCGATGAACGGCACGATGCCGGCAGACTGGAAAGTGCGTTCCATGCCCACCGCCATCTCCGCATAGAAGGGGTTGGTCAGGTCGTTGATCACCATGCCGATGACGTTGGACTGCGCCCTGCGCAGGTTGGCCGCGCCGCGATTGTATACATAGCCGGACTCGGCGATGGCCTTGCGCACCTTGGCCGCCGTTTCCGGCCGGATGAGGTCGCTGCCTTGCAGCACCAGCGACACCGTCGACTTCGATACGCCGGCCTCGCGGGCGATATCCAGGATCGTTGCCTTGTCGCGGCTGCTCACGCCAGAACTCCTCCAATTGATTGGAACGTTCTAATTCCGTTGCGTGATGGGAGTCAATCCGGAAAATGAATATCGACTGCGAAATGTCGGCAATGCTTGATTAGCACTTAAATGAGCAGTTCTGAACAGAGAGCTGCGCTCAGGCCCTGATCCTTCGCCCGGCCGTTTCTCTACTTGAAAAATTGGAACGTTCCATTTATGAGAGGTTATGGAGAGGCCGGGCGTGATTGGGAGAGGACGCGAGATGCACATAACCTTGCCGGCGCAGGACGGACGGACGGAGCGCTATCACCTCACAGGAGCGCCGATTGCAGGTGTCGCCGGCGCGGCCTTCTCGCGCGTCGCCTATGCGGCGGCGCACGTCGTCGCCGATCCTTTCGCCATGCGCGATCCCTGGGGCCGGCCGGTTGTCGATTGGGACCGCACCATGGCCTTCCGCCATCACCTCTGGTCGCTCGGCTTCCGCATCGCTGAGGCGATGGACACCTCGCAGCGCGGCATGGGGTTCGACTGGACAAATGCGAAGGAGTTGATCCGCCGTACCCTGCGCGAGGCGCGCACGGTGGATGGAGCCGACCTTGCATCGGGCGCCGGTACGGATCAGCTCGGTCCTAGCGAGGCCCAATCGCTGGACGATGTCATCCGCGCCTATGAGGAGCAGTTTTCTTTCATCGAGGGGGAGGGCGGCCGCGCCATCATGATGGCCAGCCGTGCGCTCGCGGCGCTGGCAAAGGGACCTGACGATTATGCGCGCGTCTATGAGCGGCTGCTCGGCCAGTCATCCAACAAGGTGATCCTGCATTGGCTGGGCGACATGTTCGACCCGGCGCTGAAGGGTTATTGGGGCAGCGAGGCGTTCGAGCCGGCGCTTGAAACCGTGCTGTCTATCATCGCGCGCCACAAGGACAAGGTGGAGGGCATCAAGATCTCGCTGCTCGACGCTGCCTATGAGGTCGAGTTGCGCCGCCGCCTGCCGGAGGGCGTCATGATGTTTACGGGCGACGACTTCAATTATGCGGAGCTGATCGCCGGCGATGGCGAACGCCATTCGCATGCGCTGCTCGGCATTTTCGACGCTATCGCGCCGGTTGCCAATGCCGCGCTGGCAAAGCTCAGCACGGGCGACGAAGCCGGCTTCCACGCGCTGATGACGCCCACCGTGCCGCTGTCTCGCAAGATCTTCGAAGCGCCGACGCAGTATTACAAGGCGGGCGTAGTGTTCCTGGCGTGGCTGAACGGCCATCAGGACCATTTCGTGATGGTCGGCGGCATGCAGTCGGCGCGCTCGATCGGCCACTATGCCGAGATCTTCCGGCTGGCAGACCAGGCCGGCCTGTTGGCGAAGCCCGATCTGGCGATTGCCCGCATGCAGGCGCTTTGCGCTACCGCGGGCGTCGCCTGAGCTGTAAACCACGGCAACAAAGGGCTTCCGTGCGGCGCTCTGCCGGTGCTAGCTCAGCGCATGGCGTTTACCCTCAGGCAGCTCCAGTTCTTCGTCGCGGTCGCGGAGCGCGGCACCGTATCGGGTGCGGCGCAGGCGCTGTCGATCTCGCAGTCGTCGGTGACGGAATCGATCAAGGAGCTTGAGGCGGATCTGGGCGTGGTGCTGTTCGATCGGCATCCGCGGGGCTTGAGCATCACGCATAAGGGACATCAGTTCCTGCGCCACGCGACCAAGATCCTCGCCGACATTTCGGCCGCGCGCCGCACCTTCGCTGCCGACCAGAGCGGCGTGCCGGCCGGTCGGCTTCACCTCGGTGTCACGTCGCTGGTCGCCGGCTATGTGCTGTCGGACCTGCTTGCGCGCTACCGCCGCGCCTTTCCCAATGTCGATGTCTCCGCAACGGAGGACAATGGCGACTATCTCGAACATCTGCTGATCAGCGGCGAGCTCGACGTCGCAGTGATGGTCATCTCCAACATGCGCGACCGCATGGCGCTGCAGGCCGAAATCATTGAGGTGTCCCCCTACCGCCTGTGGCTGCCGATCGGTCATCGCCTCGCGGGAGAGGACATCATCGCGCTCACCGATCTCGCCAAGGAGCCGCTGATCATGCTCACCCTTGACGAAATCGAGGA
This sequence comes from Mesorhizobium sp., assembly GCA_036524835.1. Lineage (GTDB taxonomy): Bacteria > Pseudomonadota > Alphaproteobacteria > Rhizobiales > Rhizobiaceae > Mesorhizobium_G. The sequence continues at coordinate 29,438 of DATDBN010000048.1, forward strand.
GAATACCGGCAAACTGCTCGCGGCGCTCGGCACGCGGCCGCATGTCGCCTTCCGCACCCGCTCGGTCGAGGCGGTGCGCAGCCTGGTCGCCACCGGGGCCGGCGTGGCGCTGCTGCCCGACCTCGTCTATCGCCCGTGGTCCCTGGAAGGCGATCGCATCGAATCGCGCGATATCTCGGGCAGCCTTCCCGTGGTGCAGGTCGGCATGGCCTGGCGCCGCGGCTCCGGCCTCACGCAGACCGCGCGCGACTTCATCGGCGTTGCGCAGGGGCAGCGCTCGATTCGCCAGCGCTGACGCCAGGCGGCTATCCAGGATACGCGAGGTGGGCGAAATTCTGGCCCACGCCCACGCGCTGGCAGTCCAGGCCCTGGAGCGCCGACGCCTCATGACGGCGTCGATTGGCTCAGCCCTTCATTTACGCGGGGCAAACTGCCCAGTGCGACGATAACCGTGCGGCATTTCATGCGAACACCGCCCTCGCAAGCAAGCGTGCCACGCCACCTATCGAAAATTCCGATACCGTCGTTCTGACAAATGAATTTGCGAATGCTCCGGATTCGCCGCACCTTGGTTCGAGGGGAATACGCCGCCGGGTGAGAGCGGGCCCTCAACGGGAGAGCAACACATGAAATCCTTTCTGAAATCATGCACGGCATTGGCGCTGGCGATGAGCTTCGCCGGCCAGGCCTACGCGCAGGTCAAGGAAATCGGGCCTGGCGAAGGCCAGGTCAACATCATCGCCTGGCCGGGCTATATCGAGCGCGGCGAGACGGACAAGAATTACGATTGGGTCACGGAGTTCGAGAAGGCCAGCGGCTGCAAGGTCAACGTCAAGACCGCCGCCACCTCCGATGAAATGGTCGCCCTGATGAACGAAGGCGGCTACGACCTCGTAACAGCCTCCGGCGACGCCTCGCTGCGCCTGGTCGCCGGCAAGCGCGTGCAGCCGATCAACACCGACCTGATCAAGAGCTGGAAGACGGTCGACGAGCGGCTGCAGAACGCGCCGTGGTTCACGGTCGACACGGTCCACTACGGCGTGCCCTATCAGTGGGGCCCGAACGTGCTGATGTACAATACGGGCGTCTTCAAGGAAGCTCCGAAGAGCTGGAACGTCGTTTTCGAAGAGATGAACCTGCCCGACGGCAAGTCCAACAAGGGCCGCGTCCAGGCCTATGACGGTCCGATCCACGTCGCCGACGCCGCCAACTATCTGATTGCGCACAAGCCGGAGCTGGGCATCAAGGATCCCTACGAGCTGAACGAAGATCAGTACAAGGCGGCGCTGGACCTGCTGCGCACGCAGCGCACCCTGGTCGGCCGCTACTGGCACGATGCGATGATCCAGATCGACGACTTCAAGAACGAAGGCGTCGTCGCCTCCGGCTCATGGCCGTTCCAGGTCAATCTGCTCGGCGCCGAGAAGCAGCCGGTGGCCTCGACAATTCCCGAGGAAGGCGCCACCGGCTGGGCGGATACGACCATGATGCATGTCGACGCCGCCAATCCGAACTGCGCTTACATGTGGCTTGAGCATTCGCTCAATCCCAAGCTCCAGGGCGATCTCGCCGCCTGGTTCGGCTCGAACCCGGCGGTGCCGGCGGCCTGCACGGGCAATGCGCTGCTGACGGATGCCGGCTGCAAGACGAATGGCTTCGAGGATTTCGCACGGATCAAGTTCTGGAAGACGCCGGTGACGCAGTGCGCCAGCCAGAACAATCAGTGCGTGCCCTATTATCGCTGGGTGTCCGACTATATTGGCGTGATCGGCGGCCGCTAAGGAGGCCGAGCGGCCACTCCTTCGCGGTGCGTCGGAGTGGCCGGAAGCCGCGAGCCGATCAAGCGTTGCCTGAGGGATCGACCACGAGCTCCACCCGGCGCTCCCTGGGGGGGTAGGGACGCGGGGTCGCCGCTTCGGCCGGGTGCATTGGATGCGACCGACCGTCGCGGAGATCGGCATGCACTCCAAAGTGTATCCATTTGTCAAGTGTGAACTGCTGAATCGAATGATTTCCGTATGATACCGGCCGTCTCCTTCAAAAAACTGTCACGTCATTTCGGTAGCGTAAAGGCTGTCGACGGCGTCGATCTGGACATCCAGCCGGGCGAATTCTTCGCCATGCTTGGACCGTCCGGCTCCGGCAAGACGACGTGCCTTCGGCTGATCGCCGGTTTCGAGCAGCCGAGCTCCGGCGCGATTTCCATTTTCGGGGAGCGGGCGGAGGGCGTTCCGCCCTATCGGCGCAACGTCAACACGGTCTTCCAGGACTATGCCTTGTTCCCGCATCTCAACGTGCTGGACAACGTCGCATACGGCCTGATGGTGAAGGGCGTCGGCAAGGCCGAGCGCGTCAAGGCCGCCAACGAAGCGCTGGCGATGGTTCGATTGCCCGCCTATGGCGAACGCAAGCCCAGCCAGTTGTCGGGCGGCCAGCGCCAGCGTGTGGCCCTGGCCCGCGCGCTGGTCAATCGGCCGAAGGTGCTGCTGCTCGACGAGCCCCTCGGCGCTCTCGATTTGAAGCTGCGGGAGAACATGCAGGAAGAGCTCAAGGCGCTGCAGAAGAGCCTTGGCATCACCTTCATCTTCGTCACCCACGACCAGGGCGAGGCCCTGTCGATGGCCGATCGCGTCGCCGTCTTCAACGACGGGCGCATCATGCAGGTCGGCACGCCTCAGGATATCTACCAGCGCCCCGCCTCGCGCTTTGTCGCCGACTTCGTCGGATCGTCGAACGTCCTGCCGCCGGAGTTCGTCAAGCGCTACTCCGGCCAGAACAGCTGGGCGAGCCTGCGGCCCGAGGCCATTCGCCTCCGCCGAGACACGTCGGGCGACGGCGTCGCCGGCCGGGTCGTGTCGCTCAACTATGTCGGCGCGGCCACCCGCGTCGGCGTGGACGCCGAGGGTCTTCTCCTGCATGTCACCGTGCCTGCTGGCAGCGCCGTGCCCGAGCAGGGTGATCAGGTCATGCTGACATTCAACCGCGAGCACATCCACCTGATGGGCGCGGAGGCGTGACATGAGCCTCGCGCCGAGCTTTTCCGATGGCGCTCCGGCCGTCCTGCCGGCGCGCGGCGGGCTGCGCGGTCATCTCTCGGATGCGTTCTGGCGCCGGCCTGGATTGCTGCTCGTCCTGATGCTCGCGCCACCGGTGCTCTGGCTCGGCGTCGTTTATCTCGGCGCGCTGTTCGCACTGCTGCTGCAGAGCTTCTTTTCGATCGACGAGTTTTCCGGGCTGATCAGCCGGGAATTCACCCTCAAGACCTATGGCGAATTGCTGCAGCCGACCAATCTCGACATCATCGTGCGAACGGTGGTGATGGCGGCGCTGGTAACCATCGCCTCGGTCTTCGTCGCCTTCCCCATCGCCTATTACGCGGCGCGCTATGCGCGCGGCAAATGGAAGGCGCTATTTTATCTCGGCATCATGCTGCCGCTGTGGTCGAGCTATCTCGTCAAGATCTACGCCTGGAAGCTGATCCTCGCCAAGGAGGGCATTCTCGGCTGGCTGCTCGCCAAGCTGCATCTGACATGGCTGCTGGACGCCTGGCTGTCGCTACCGGTCGTCGGCGGCAATTCGCTGTCGGTGTCGTTCACCGGCACCTTCATCGTCTTCGTCTATGTCTGGCTGCCTTTCATGATCCTGCCGATCCAGGCCTCGCTAGAGCGCGTCGCCGGCAATCTGGTCGAGGCTTCGGCCGACCTCGGCGCTTCGCCTGGGCAGACGTTCCGCAACGTGCTGTTCCCGCTGGCGCTGCCGGGCATCGTCGCCGGTTCCATCTTCACCTTCTCGCTGACGCTCGGCGACTACATCATTCCGCAGATCGTCGGCACGTCGCGGCTGTTCATCGGCCAGGCCGTCTACGCGCACCAGGGAACAGCGGGAAACATTCCGCTGGCCGCCGCCTTCACGGTCGTGCCCATCATCGTGATGGGCGTCTATCTTTGGATGGCCAAGCGCATGGGGGCTTTCGATGCGCTCTGACCGCGACGCCTCCGCACCGCTCGGCCTGAAGATTGCCGCAGCCCTCGGCATGCTGTTCCTGCATCTGCCGCTGCTGCTGATCTTCGTCTACGCCTTCACCACGGAGGAGAAGAGCTATCAATGGCCGCCGCCGGGGCTGACGACGCAATGGCTCGGCGTTGCCTGGAACCGGCCGGATGTGTGGGCGGCGCTGGCCTTGTCGGTCAAGGTCGCGGCCATCTCGACGGCGATAGCCGTCGTGCTCGGCACGCTGTGCGCCGCAGCGGTCAGCCGCTCGAAATTCTTCGGCCGCGAGGCGATCTCGCTGCTGGTGATCCTGCCGATCGCGCTGCCGGGCATCATCACCGGCATCTCGCTGCGCTCGGCCTTCAACCTCATGGACATCCCGTTCTCGACATGGACGATCGTGCTCGGCCACGCCACATTTTGCGTCGTGGTCGTCTACAACAACGCCGTCGCGCGGTTCCGCCGCACCTCCGGCTCGATGATCGAGGCGTCCTATGACCTCGGCGCCGATGGCTTCCAGACCTTCCGCCATGTCGTGCTGCCGAACATCGGCACCGCGCTTCTGGCTGGCGGCATGCTCGCTTTCGCCCTGTCATTCGACGAGGTCATCGTCACCACCTTCACCGCCGGCCAGCAGCAGACGCTGCCCATCTGGATGCTGGAGGAACTTGTCCGTCCGCGTCAGCGCCCCGTGACCAACGTGGTCGCCATGGTGGTCGTGCTCGTGACGCTGCTGCCCATTCTTGCCGCCTACTATCTCACCCGCGATGGCGACCAGGTCGCCGGATCGGGCAAGTGAAATTTCAGGGAGATCGACAATGGATACCGCGATGCTGATCGGCTCGAGCTTCGAGCAGGGCACTGAACAGGAGGAGCCTATCCTCAACCCGAAGACGGGCGAGACGCTGCTGCAGATGCCGGAAGCTTCGCCGGCCCAGATCGAAAAGGCAGTAGGGGCGGCAGAGAAAGCCTTCGTCGAGTGGTCGCGCACCACCCCGGCCCAGCGCTCCGGCTATCTCCTGCAGATCGCCGACCGCATCGAGCGGGAAGCCGACGCCTTCGCAGCGCTTGAGGCGCTGAACTGCGGCAAGCCGATCAACGCCGTGCGCAACGACGAAATACCTGCCATCGTCGATTGCTACCGGTTCTTCGCGGGCGCAGTGCGCACCATGCCGGGCGCCTTGGCCGGCGAATATCTCCCCGGCTTCACCTCGATGATCCGCCGCGATCCGATCGGCATCGTGGCGCAGATCGCGCCTTGGAACTATCCGCTGATGATGATGGCCTGGAAGCTGGCGCCGGCGATTGCCGGCGGCAATACGGTCGTCTTCAAGCCGTCGGAGCAGACGCCGCTGACCGCGCTCAAAATGGCGAAAGTGTTGGCTGATATCCTGCCGGAGGGGGTAGTCAACATCGTGCTCGGGCGTGGCGAGAGCGTCGGCAATGCGCTGATCAACCATCCGAAGGTCGACATGATCTCGATCACCGGCGACGTCGCAACCGGCAAGAAGGTCCTCCAGGCCGCCGCCAAATCGGTCAAGCGGACCCATCTGGAACTCGGCGGCAAGGCTCCGGTTATCGTGTTCGACGACGCGGATCTCGACGCCGTGGTCAGCGGCCTGCGGGCCTTCGGCTACTACAATGCCGGACAAGACTGCACGGCCGCCTGCCGCATCTATGCCGGCAAGAAGATCTACGAGAAGCTGGTGGCCGACCTCTCCTCGGCCGTCTCGACGATCAAGTTCGACCAGGAGGACGATTCGGACAACGAGATCGGCCCGCTTATCTCCCGGCGCCAGCGCGACCGTGTGGCGAGCTTCGTCGAGCGGGCCTCGGAGCTGAAGCACATCGACATCACGACCGGCGGCAAGCCGCATGGCGGCGGAGGGTTCTTCTACCAGCCGACCGTAGTGGCCGGCGCCTTGCAGGAAGACGAGATCGTGCGCCGCGAGGTGTTCGGTCCTGTAGTTTCGGTGACCCGTTTCTCCGATGTCGACGAGGCGGTGGGCTGGGCCAACGACAGTGACTACGGCCTTGCGTCATCCGTGTGGACCCGCGATGTCGGCCGCGCCATGGCGACGGCCGCACGCCTGCGATATGGCTGCACCTGGATCAACACCCATTTCATGCTCACCAACGAGATGCCGCATGGCGGCGTCAAGCAGTCCGGCTATGGCAAGGACATGTCGCTCTACGCGCTGGAGGATTACACCGCCGTTCGCCATGTGATGGTCGCACACGGGTAGGGGCTGGCGCGGCTGCCGTCATACAGGCGGCACTTCAGCGCATGCTTCGTGTTGCGTCACCACTTGGCGCTCAGGCCGATATTGCCCTCGAAGGCCCGGTAATTCGCGCCGTCCACGTCGAAGGTGTAATCCGCTGTAGCATAGAGGCTGACATTCTCGTTGATGGACGCGAGGAGGCCGCCGCCAAGTTCCAGCGCCGTGCCGTCGATGACCGTTTCGAACGGATTGACGCCGAAGCGGATCGTGTCGGTGCCCGAGAAATCATGCCAGATATTGGCCTTGAGATAGGGCTGCATGAGACCGCCGGACGTTTCGAACGCGCCTTCCAGGCGTGCGCCTAGCCGGCCCGTGACAGCGTCACCTGTGTCGAACGAGACGGTCGCGAATCTGCTTTCCGCGTCGTCGAGCGACTGGTGCTGCCAGATCAGTTGGGCCTGTGGCTCGATCCGCCAGCTTGGTGAAAGCGCGAAGGGATAGCCGCCTTCCAGCGAGGCCGTGATGCCGGTGCCGTCGGTATCGATGCCGATGTCGCGCCGCGACTGTGCCTCGCCGCCAAAGAACGAGCCCGCCAGCACGCCATCGAGATACCAGCCGGTCGGGCCGATATGCGTCCAGTACGCGCCGACGCTGGTGGCGTCGAGGTCGATATCGCCGACGGAAAGATTGTTCCAGCCGAGCGCGAACCCCCTGATGTCGGCGTCGAGCGTCGCATAGCCGAGGAAAACGCCGGCCGTATCGCGGTGGCCGCCCTCGCTTTCCCGGCGCAGAATGTCGAGACCGGCCTGGATGCCCCACAGCGACCCGTCGATGGTCGGGTTGACTGTCCCCGCCTGGCTTCGCTCTATGCTCTGGCCGAAAGTTCGGGCCCAGGCTGCGGAGAACTCCTCTCCCGGCGTGAGCAGGCCTTGGCCGCCGCGCCGCTCATGGAAGGTGCCTAGCGTCGCCAGCGCCGCCTGGCGTGCCGCGGACGGGATGGCTGCCGCGACGGGCACCTCGATGCTGTAGAGCGGAATGACCGCACCGATGAACGGCGTGGCGCCGGGCGTCGGCGTGGCGGGCTGTACCGGAGGATTGCTGGGGTCCCCGGTCGGGACCGGCAGCGGGAACGATCCGGTGGGCGTCGGCAGGGGACCCTGCGGCAACGGCGCGAATGGATTGGGCGCCGGCGCCGGCGTCGACGGCGGGGCGAGCGGCGAGGGAGCCACGATCGAATTGCGCAGATACCAGTTCTCGGAGGTTCCAGCCGAGGTCCCGCCGCTGAAGAGGTAATATTCGAAGCCGCCGGCGGAAACGAAATTGCTGAGCGCGAAGGTGTGGGTTTGAGCGCCGTTAAGGGCTTGCACCACCAATATGCCATCCCGCACTGTCTGGGCGCCCGGCCCGCCGACATTGGTGAAGGCCAGCCCCGTCATGCCCGATGCCGAGCCGCCGTCCAGGACGATCCTGTCCGACGGCGAACCATCCAGCCCGAGGTAGGTGTTGAGCGCAGCGGAGGCGCCGCCCTGCCCGACATAATCTCCGGCAATGACCAGCCTGTTGCCGACGCCGCTTCCGCCGATTTGCAGCAATCCGCTGTTTGTGAGGTCGCCGTTGATCGTGAAGTCACCGGCCGGGCCGGCCGCAAAAGCCGGAACCGCATCGGCCACCGCGATGGTTCCGCGGTTGGTGACCGTCCCGGTCACGCTGCCATATCCGCCAAGCGTGGCGCCTGCCGCGATCATGACCGGCCCGCCGCCGGAGATCGCAGCGGCCTGATGCGATGCGTCGCCGACAGCCAGCGTGCCATCCGTGATGGAGGTGCCGCCGGTGTAGGTGCTGTTTGCCGTGAACACCGTTGTGCCGCTGCCGATCTGCGAGGCCGAGCCGGCGCCGGAGATGACGCCGGAGAAGGTCGAGACGTCGGAGCGGTTGAACAACAGCGCCCCGTTGTCCACCACGTCTCCAACGATGCTGCCGGAGGAACCGCCATCGCCGAGTTGCAGCGTGCCCGCCGAAATCGTCGTGCCGCCGGTGTAGGTATTGGCACCTGTGAGCGCAAGCGTACCGGCCCCCTGCTTTGTCAAGCGACCGGCGCCGGTGGCGCCTTGGGCTAGGGTCGTGGTGAACCCTTGCGTGTCGATCGTTCCCCCGACTGCGTTGAGGGCAACCGCTCTCGTCGATGCCAGGTCGAATGAATTGTTGAGGCGCAGCATGCCGCCGTTGAAGGTAATCCCGCCCGTAGCCCCGCCAAGAGCACTGTCGGCGCCGGCGGCCAGCGTTCCGGCGTTGATGTTGGTGCCACCTGTATAGGTGTTGTTGCCGGTGAGGGTGGTAGTTCCGCTACCCGCCTGCGTGAGCGAGCCGGTGCCGCTGACCACGCCGGCGAAGGTCACGGCATTGCTGCGGTTGAACACGACGCTGCCATTGTCGGTGATATCGCCTGCAACCGTGCCAGTCGTTCCCCCCGTGCCGATCTGCAGGGTGGTCCCTGTCTGCACCGTCACCGGGCTAGTCAGGGTGCCGCCAACGCGCAGCACGCCGCTTTCGATCTGGGTGCCGACGAACGTGCCGTTGCCCGACCACGTCCAGTCGGCGCCGGTCATCCGCAGCGTTTCGAAATTCTGGAAATCATTGCTGGCGGTACCCGATCCTTCCAGGACCACGCGGTCGGTGCCTGTCCCGCCATCGGCCAGTCCGATGATTTGCGAGCCTGTTCGCAGGATCACCGAATCGTTGCCGCCGCGCAGATCGATTGCGGTTCCGGCATCGCTGCGAATCAAGCCCGAGTTGATCACCGACTCCTGCCCGTTGACGCCGCGCACGGCGAAGCGGCGCTCGCTGATGATCGAGCCGCTATTGTTTACGGTGACGACAAAACTGCCGGCCACGGTGTTGGATACGACTCCGTCCGCGTTGTTACCCGTCGCCCGGATCGTTCCGCTGTTGGTCAGCGTGTTGTTGGTGCCTTGCAGGAAGACGCCGAACGCATCGGTTCCCTGGACCAGGACGGTGCCGCTGTTGACCGCCGAGTTGCCGCCGTCGTCAGCGCGCAATCCATTCCCGCGCGCGCCGGTGATGTTGAGAATGCCGACGTTCTGCAGGGTATTGCCCGCACCGGCCACGACATAGACTCCGTGCGCACCAGCGCCGCTGACGTTGATAGTCCCGTCGTTGCGCAACAGATTGCCGGAGCTTTCAATCAGCTCGATGCCGCTGGAACCCAGTCCGCTGGCGTTGATCACGCCGGCGGCGGCGTTCAACAGCGTGTTCCCCTGCCCACCGAAACTAAACATTCCGAAGGCGCGGTTCACCGTTTCAGAGCTTCCTCCGGATGTGGTGATGGAACCGGAATTGATGGCGGTGGAGTTGGTCAATTCGTTCATCAGCATGCCATGCGAAGCCTGGCCTCGCGTGATGATCGTGCCTTGATTGAGGAGCAGGAAATCGTCTCCGGCCCCCGGGTCCATTCCGCGCTGGGCATTCATTCCGAACGCCTGGTCCAGATTAGATTCGATAATGCCGGTGGCCGTATTCGTGAGCACATGACCGCTCCCCGCTTGCGCGAAGAGCCCCCCTCCCTGAAACGTGTTCAAGGTGATCCGCCCCGCATTGGTTAGCGCGCTGTTGTTTCCAAGGCCGATGAGCAGCCCTGCGGAGAGGTCTCCGGAGATCGAGATCTGCCCTCCCTGTTCGTTGCTGAGCAGGACGTTGTCGCCGATGGTGTAGGCGCTGAGCGCGTTCGATCCGGTTGTCGCGATCGTGCCGAAATTGCGCAACACGCTGTTGCTGTCCGCTATAATCCCGACACTTGATGGGGCATTCACCTGCACGCTGCCATTGTTGGTGATCAGCGCGCCTGACCCGAGGCTGATCAGCACTCCGCCCCCGCTGATCTGCGCGTCCGCATTGATGTTCACTGTCACATCTGTGGCTGCGGAGATAATTGGGACCGTGCTGGGAATCGGCCCGGTGCAGGTGACTGTTTGCCCATTGGCCGGCGGGTTGGGCTGGCAATCTGCATAGGCCGGCTCGGACGCCGCCAACATGAGAACGCACGCCGCGGCCGATGCAGGTATGACGACGGTCCGGCGCAGGACTGCCCACGGTGACGTTGTGAATCTCTGTTGGCCGCCAGGAGAGTTGAGCTTCATTGCGGACAAGGCTGTGAGCAGAAAACCCATCATAGGCATTTCGTCCCAGCGACCGAAAGCGATGGGCTTCCGCGGAGGGGGCTCCGATTGGAAGCCGTCTGTCTGCTGGCACGAGCCAGACTCAGGCCGGCGATGCTGGCGAGCCCAACTTCACTGATAGAAACAAGGAGTACCGCCGGGGCGCATTTATATGCACGTGCGGCGGCAGGGGTCACATAGAAATGGGCCACTGACCTCACCATTCCATCGCCACCCCCGTGGCCCGTGGCGACACTATCACCGGATCGAAACAATATTGAAGCTTCGCGCTGGCAATTGAACGACAGCAACAGACAGTAGATGCATTGCGGCAACACTTGCAGGTCTGATTTCTTGACGAAACACCCGCGATCTCTGGCGGGGACGAACACAAATCATCCACCCGAACAAGTTGCTCTATCCCCAGGGATATTGCCGATTCTGCCCGCGTCGCGACGAGCGAACGTGATGGATGCATCCTTAAGAATTGGGCGCCGTCCGATGCCATGAGGAGGCATGAGGGCGACGCTCCTGCCCTATCCGCCGATGCAGGCCCGTCCGATGCCGATAAGGGGTCTTCGATGGGCAGTCCCCCGGCTCACCGAAGTGGGCCGGGGTCTCAAAGCCCCTATTGCGGGCTGGCTTTGTTCTGGATGGCGTCATCGATCATCCTGTTGAGGCCTCCGCGAATCCGGTCAAGGTCGAGGTTCTTCTTGAACTCCTCCCGCTGCTTGATGTTATCAAGCGTGGACTCCATGACGTTGGCCGGATTGAACGATGGCGGGAAGGAACGCGGCGGAAAGTCCTTGAACGTCGCCACGAATTGGAAGACTTCATCCATCATGCCGTAGGCACTGCCGACATGATTGAGCTGCCAGTCCCAGAAGGTGTTGGAGGTTATGTCCGCGCGTTCGAACGGATCCTGAAAGAGATTGAAAATCTTCTGCAGGCGCAGGGTTGTGAACGGTTCAGCCCACAAACCCATGGTGCCTTCCTTACGCTGCTCGGAGAACACATATTTGTAATCACCCTGACGCATGGCCACCAGCAAGCCGTCATCGTCTGAGTAGAAGAAGGTGCTCCGCGCGCTCTTTGTGCCGTTATTGTTTGCGGCGGTCCCCTTCACGGTCTTCAGGAAATTGGACTGATCGTGACCGTCGAGATGAACCTTGTATTCGATCCCATTGGCGGTGTACCCCGCCTTCAGTTTCTCGACAATGTTGGGCTCACCCGCGATCGCGCAAAGCGTGGGTATCCAGTCATTGTGACTCATCAACTCGTTCGTGACCGTGCCGGGCGCGATGACGCCTGGCCAGCGCACGAAGCAAGGCACGCGGAAAGCGCCCTCCCAGTTGGTATTCTTTTCCGAGCGGAACCAGGTCATCGCCCCGTCCGGCCAAGTGTTCATGTGCGGGCCGTTGTCGCTCGTGTAGACGACGATGGTGTCGTCGGCGATGCCCATGTCGGCAAGTGATTTCAGGAGGGTGCCGATGGTGTCGTCATGCTCCATCATGCCGTCGATATATTCACTGTCGCCATGGGTGTAGCGACCGCGATGGCTCTCGCGAACGTGCGTCCTGAGATGCATTCGCGTCGCGTTGAACCAGCAGAAGAACGGCTTGCCTGCCGACTGTTGGCGCTTCATGAAGTCGATCGCGGCAGCCGACGTTTCGTCGTCGATGGTCTCCATGCGCTTCTTGGTGAGCGCCCCGGTGTCCTCGATCGTCTGCTTGCCGACCTTGCCGAAACGGGGATCCTCCGTGGGATCGTCGACATCCGTCGCCTTGCAGCGGAGAACGCCGCGCGGTCCGAACTTGGCCAGATACGCCGGGTCCTTCGGATAGTCCGGCAGTTCGGGCTCTTCCTCCGCGTTGAGGTGATAGAGGTTGCCGAAGAATTCATCGAAGCCGTTCACGGTCGGAAGCGATTCATTCCTGTCACCGACATGGTTCTTGCCGAACTGGCCGGTGGCGTAACCCAGGTTCTTCATGAGGCCGCCGATCGACGGATCGAGTTGGCTCATTCCCATCGGCGCGCCGGGGAAGCCCACCTTGCTCAGACCGGTCCGGATGATGTGTTGGCCGGTCAGGAACGCCGAACGGCCCGCCGTGCAGGACTGCTCGGCATAGTAGTGCTGGAGCATTATTCCATCGCGGGCGATGCTATCCAGGTTTGGGGTCTCATACCCCATCAGCCCGTGTGTATAGGCACTGATGTTGGCGATTCCGACGTCGTCGCCAAACATGACCAGGATGTTCGGCTGCTTGCCGCCAGAGGCCGCGGTCTGCGCCTGAACCCCAGGTGCGGTGATCGCTCCTGCCGCGGTCATGGCTACCGCGATAGAGCTGCCCGCAAGCAGCACCTCGCGGCGGCTTAGGCGTTGCTTTTCACTGTCATTCCTTTTCATGCTTTAGGTTCTCCGCTGCTTGTTCAATCCCGTCGCAGGACAGTCGGATACATCCCTTGCTGCCTGCGAAGCGTGTTTTGCCAGTATGACCTCCCTCAAGACTTTCACCTGACCACGGGGTTAGGGGTTATTCCTGCGAAAGAGTGACGTCGCGGATTTCGCCATCGAATGCGAACGGCCGCTTGGCCTCGTCCGCAAGCGATCTGTAGAGCCGAGCTCCATGCCGATTTCGGCTTCGGTGGCGGTGAACGCCGTCTGCTTCGAAAGCAGAAACCTCGCCGAGTTGTAGGGAGTTGGACTAGGGGGAGTCGAGCCGCGGGGAATCGTCGGCAATTTCGCTGCTAGCGTTCGCGTCATGGCAAGCTGCTCCGCCCACTGGTACAGCCCCATCTCCCTGGCGGATCTTTTGAACGCTGCCGCGGGGCTTTTCATCTCCGCCGCCATCGATGCGAGCAACGCGTCAATGACTGAGCGGGTATTACTCTCGGGTCAATGTAGAGGCATACTAGTCACCGCGCTAGCCCGAGATTACCGATCGTGGCCCTGTTGATTTCCGTCGATTGGGCTAGTCCTCCTGCAACTTTGTAGTGTGGTTTTACACCACCCTTTGCGCGAGGATTAAGCACATCTCACCCACAGCTCGCCAGTCACCATGTCCGGCAAGTGATTCGATCTGATCAGTTCTGAACATGCGCTGGAGCGTGCCTGCGACAAGAATGCTATTCTGCCTCAGGTCCCAACGCGCGCTCAACAGTAAAGGCGAACGCAAGTCCGCGTTGGTTGAGCTGCGCGCAAACCAGTTTGAGATCTGATAGATGGGATCGCTGCATCGTTGCGAGGATACGCTGCATGGTTCGCAGATATTACAGCCTTCCCTCATTGAATGCGTTGGCGGCCTTCGAAGCGGCGGCTCGCCATCTCAGCCTGACAAAGGCTGCCGAGGAACTCAACGTCACGCCAGGTGCTGTTTCACGCCAGGTGCGAATGCTGGAAGAGGAACTTGGCAGCCAGCTTTTCCTGCGCCGGCACCGCGCTGTCGAGCTCACGAGACAGGGCGAGACGATGGCGGCCTCCTTGCTCGACGGGTTCGAGCGCATTTCGTCGACCTTCCGTCAGATCAAGTCCTTTGGCGGGCAAGCGAACGTGACGATTGGAACAACCATGGCAATGGCGCAGCTCTGGCTGATGCCGCGTATGGGCGCCTTCTGGAACCTAAATCCCGATATTGTCGTGGATCATGTGATTTCCGACCATCTGCACGGTCTTGATCGGCCAGACGTGGATTTGCGTCTTCGCTACGGTGACGGCAATTGGGCGGACGAAGAGTCTGCCAAGCTTTACGACGATAGTATTTTTCCTGTGGCCAGCCCGGCCTTCGCCAGGGCCTATCCAGTGGGCTCTGTGTCCGACCTGGCAAAATTGCAGCTACTCTCCGTTGAGGGCATCGACTGGACCTGGACAACCTGGGGCGAATTCCTTGCCGCTATCGGACACCCGGACCGCCGCGTGACCGTGCGGCGCTTCAACAGCTACGTTATCGCGCTGCAGGCGGCGCGAAGCGGTCAGGGGATTGCGCTGGGTTGGAAGAGCCTGGTCACGCCCCTTATCGAGACCGGCAATCTTGTACGGGTGACCGATGCGGAGATGGCCGCGCCGCAATCCTATTTCGTAACCTGGAGCGCGCGACGGCCCTTGAGCCCTCATGCGCTACTGCTGAAGGATTGGTTGCTCTCGCTTGGATCGTTGAGTTCAGCTCAAGTCAACCGGCTTCCTATTTCGCTTGATAAGCCGGCTCGCAGGCGCTCTGCTAAGGCCAAGGGAGCGCCTCCATGAACATTCCAGCCACGCAGGAATCGCCGGTGGTCCACCGCCGTGGAGGCGGGCGCATGGGACGCCGGGCAAGCCGCAGCGCCCCTGTCGCGTCGTTCCCCACTCTGGTTCGTAATATCCCGGTCTACGAGATCGTTCCCGATGAGGCGGTCGAGTTGATCCACAACGAGTCCCTCAGCATTCTCGAGGAGGTCGGCTGCGAATTCCGCGACGCCGAAGCAATTGCGATGTGGAAGAAGGCCGGGGCGGATGTGCAGGATACCCGCGTACGTATCGATCGCGGGCTCCTCCTGCAGCTGGTTTCGCAAATCCCGCCGGAATTCACGCTCAACGCCCGCAACCCGGAGCGGACCGTGCAGGTGGGAGGCAAGAACTCGATCTTCGTGCCTATGTATGGCGCGCCATATGTCCGCGACCTCGACAATAAACGGCGCTACGGCACGCTCGAGGACCTGAACAATTTCCACAGGCTGGCCTACATGGCGCCCGCGCTTCATTCGTCGAGTTCGATCATCTGCGAGCCAATGGAGATTGCTGTCCCGAAGCGGCATCTGCATATCGTCCATTCCGCCCTCAAGCATTCCGACAAGCCGTTCATGGGCATTGTCACGTCGAAAGATCGTGCGGAAGACACAATGGCGATGGCGGGGATCGTCTTCGGCGACGAATACGTCAAGGAGAATCCAGTCCTTGTCTCGATCACCAACTGCAATTCGCCACTGGTCTGGGACGCGACCATGCTGGACGCCATGAAAGTTTATGCGCGCCACAATCAGCCCTTGATCCTGGCTCCGTTTGCGCTGTGCGGCGCCTCGACATCGGCCTCGGCGGTCGGCGCGGTTGCGCAGGTCAATGCGGAGGCCCTGGCGGGATTGGCCTTCACGCAGCTCATCCGGCCGGGCTCACCCCAGATCTACGGTCAGTTCATGGTCACGGTTGACATGAAGACCGGCGCGCCGATGGGGGGCACGCCCGAAGCCGCGCAGATGATGTATCTGATGGGAGCCCTTGCCCGGAAATACCGGCTGCCGTGGCGCACCTCCGGCTTTCATGTCGGTTCCAAGTTGAATGACGCGCAGGCCGGTTACGAGGCCAACATGCTCATGCATGCCGCGATCCTGGCGGGAGCAAACTACATCTGGCACTCCGCCGGATGGCTGGAGGCGGGCCTGACCTGCGGCTACTCCAAGTTTGCCACCGATTGCGAGCAACTTGTCGGCTGGTACAAATATGCTGGCGGCCTGTCTTTTGATGATTTCAAGGATGCCATGGCGGCAGTTCGCGAGGTCGGCCCGCAAGGGCACTTTCTCGGCACCAAGCACACCCTCGATCATTTCGAGAAGGCCTTCTTCATGCCGACAATCATGGACTTCAACTCGTTCGAGCAATGGTCGGCCGAAGGCGCAAAGGATCATGACGCGCGGGGCCGCGAGAAGGCGCGGAATATGCTGCTCGATTACGAGGAGCCCAGGCTTGACGAAGGTGTCGCCGAAGGATTGCGTGATTTCATTGCCCAGCGCGAGGAGAAGCTGCCAGACACCGTGAGTTAGCCCGCAATCGACCCAGCTATGAGATTTCACCAGGCATGATGTTCACGATCTTCGAACCCGGCTTCAAGTGGCTGTCAGAATGAACGCCCCGCTAAGAAGCGATCCTCTGCTTCAGCCTTACCAGCTCAAGCATCTGACGCTGAAGAACCGTGTGATGTCTACGGCGCACGAGCCCGCTTATTCCGAAAACGGCATGCCGAAACAGCGCTACCGGCTTTACCACGCCGAGAAAGCAAAAGGCGGCATGGCGATGACGATGACCGCCGGCTCCGCGATCGTTTCCCGCGATAGTCCTCCCGCCTTCGGTAATCTGCACGCTTACGACGATGCGATCGTGCCGTGGCTCAAGGACCTGGCGGACGATTGTCACCAGCACGACTGCAAGGTGATGATCCAGATCACCCATCTCGGCCGACGGACGGGTTGGAACAAGGGCGACTGGCTGCCCGTACTTGCGCCCTCGTCCGTTCGTGAGCCGGCGCATCGATCATTCCCGAAGGTAGCGGAAGCCTGGGACATCGAACGTATCGTCTCCGACTATGCGGCGGCGGCACAGCGCATGCAGGCGGCCGGCCTCGACGGCATCGAGTTCGAGTCCTACGGCCATTTGATGGACGGCTTCTGGTCGCCGGCGACAAACCACCGAGACGATGCGTACGGCGGCGCGCTCGACAATCGGCTGCGCTTTACCTGGCAGGTGATCGATGCTGTGCGAAAGGCGGTTGGGCCAGATTTCATCGTCGGCATTCGCATGGTGGCAGACGAGGGTTTCGAGAAGGGACTGTCGAAGGAAGAAGGCATCGAGATCGCCCGCCGCATTGCCGATAGTGGCAAGTTCGACTTCATCAATTTGATCCGCGGGTCGATCGAGACCGACGCGGCGCTGACCAACGTCATCCCCATCACCGGCATGCCCTCGGCACCGCATCTCGATTTCGCGGGCGAGGTGCGCGCCGCGACGAAATTCCCGGTCTTTCACGCCGCGCGCATTTCGGACATCGCCACGGCACGCTATGCGATTGCTGCCGGCAAGCTGGACATGGTGGGGCTGACCCGTCCGCATCTGGCTGACCCGTATATGGTGGCAAAGGTGATGGCGGGCGAGGAGCACCGTATCCGTCCCTGCGTCGGCGCAACCTATTGCCTCGACCGAATCTACGAGGGTGGCGAGGCGCTCTGTATCCACAATGCGGCGACAGGGCGCGAAGCGACCATTCCGCATGTCATCACTCGAACCGACGGTCCACTGAAGAGCGTCGTCGTTGTAGGAGCCGGTCCGGCCGGCCTAGAGGCAGCGCGGGTCGCCGCCGAACGCGGCCACGCCGTGATTGTGCTTGAGGCGGCCGCTCAGGCTGGCGGCCAGATCCGGCTGGCGGCGCTCAATCCGCGCCGCAAGGAACTCATCGGGATAGTCGACTGGCGTGTCGCAGAGTTGGAGCGGCTGGGTGTAACGGTCGAGTACGATCGATGGGCGGAGCCAGAGGATGTTACTGCTCTTGAGCCCGATGTCGTGATTGTGGCGACCGGTGGCATGCCGCAAAATCCTCCACTGGAAAATGGCGCGGATCTGGTCACTTCCACGTGGGATATCCTTGCCGGCAGCGTCAAACCTGCCGAAACCGTGCTGCTGTACGACGACAATGGCGGACATCAAGCCATGTCGGCCGCGGAGATGATCGCCAACGCCGGGTCAATGCTTGAACTTGTCTCGCCGGAGCGCTTCTTCGCCCCCGAAATGGGCGGCATGAACCACGTGCCCTATATGCGCGCATTCCATGAAAAGGGCGTCAGGGTTACGATCAACACAAGGCTCAAGTCGGTGCGGCGCGACGGCAATGGGTTGGTAGCGACGCTTGGCTCGGACTATGCGCCTGGCTGGCGCGAGGAACGCCGCGTCGACCAAGTGGTCACCGAACATGGCACTGCGCCGCTTGAAGACCTGTATTTTGGCTTGAAGGCGATATCTTTCAACGGCGGGAGCGTAGACTACGGAGCTCTCACATCCGGCGATGGCGTGGCCTTCCCGCGGACCAACGAGGCCGGACAGTTCACTCTTCTCAGGATTGGCGATGCGGTCGCCTCGCGCAACATCCACGCCGCCATCTACGACGGCATTCGTTTTGCACTGAAAATCTAGGAGGAATGCCATGAAGTTCTACAGAAGCAATGGGAATCGCGTTCCGCCAGTCGTTGAGAAGATGGCCGGCGAGACTGCCGCTGGCCGCATGGACCGACGCGAGTTCCTTGCAATCGCCACGTCTATGGGCGCCTCTACAGCGCTGGCCTACAGCATGATCGACGTGGCCCTCCCAACAGAGGCCCGCGCGCAGGAGCCGACGAAAGGAGGCGTGCTGAAAATCGCGATGCCCGTGAAGGCGCAAAAAGATCCACGGACCTATGACTGGGTCGAACTTGGAAATGCCGCGCGCACCTTCCTGGAACCATTGGTGCGCTACACGCGCGAATTCACCTTCGAGCCGGTGCTGCTGGAGAGCTGGGAGGTCAACGAGGACGCGACCGAGTATGTGCTGCACGTGCGCAAGGACGTAAGCTGGAACAACGGCGACGCATTCGACGCGGAAGACGTGATCTACAACCTGAATCGTTGGGCTGACAAGAACACCACCGGCAATTCAATGGCTGCGCGGGTAAGCTCGATAATCGATACCGCGACGGGCAAGGCCAAGGACGGCGCCATCACCAAGGTCGATGACCATACGATCAAGCTGAAGCTAAATGAATCGGACGTTTCCCTCATCGCCAATTTCACAGATTATCCCGGGCTGATCGTTCATCGCAATTTTGAAGCCGACGGCGGCGACCCCGTGGCGAAGCCCATCGGTACCGGCGCGTTCGAACTGGTCTCCTACGATGTCGGTCAACGGGCGGTGGTGAAGCGGCGCGAAAACGGCAAATGGTGGGGCGGCGAAGCGCTGCTCGATGGCGTTGAGTTCGTGGACTACGGCACCGATCCCACAGCCATGATCAATGCCTTCGAGTCGAGCGAGATCGACGCCAATCTGGAGACCCCTGCCGACTATGTCGACATCCTCGACCAGATGGGAAAGGTGAAGTCGGAGGTTGCAACGGCGACCACCTTGGTTGCGCGCACCAATGTCACCAACAAGCCCTATGACGACAAGCGCGTGCGCAACGCATTGCAGATGGCGGTGGACAACAGTGTCGTGCTGCAACTCGGTTATGGCGGTCGCGGCGTTGTTGGCGAGAACCATCACGTCGCGCCGATACATCCCGAATATGCAGAGCTACCCAAGAAGACCCGTGACATCGAAGGCGCCAAGAAACTTATGGCCGAAGCCGGACAGGCGGATTTCGAGCACGAGATCATTACGATTGAGGACGAGTGGCAGAAGAACACGGGCGACGCGATCGCCGCGCAGCTGCGTGAGGCGGGCATCAAGGTGAAGCGCACGGTTCTGCCCGGCTCCACCTTCTGGAACGACTGGACGAAATATCCCTACTCGCTGACCATCTGGTACATGCGCCCGCTTGGCGTGCAGGCGCTGGCGTTGGGGTATCGAACGGGCGAAGCATGGAACGAGTCCGGCTATTCCGACCCCGCCTTTGACGCCAAGCTGAAGGAGGCTCTGGCAATCGCCGATCCGGAAAAGCGTAAGGTGGTGATGAAGGAACTGGAGACGATCCTGCAGGATTCCGGCGTGATCATCCAACCCTATTGGCAGTCACTCTTTGCGCATATGAGCGACAAGGTTCAGGGCTACGGCGTGCACCAGACATTCCAACTCGACCTTCAGAAGGTCTGGCTGCGGGCATAGGGAAATTCGCCGTACGGCCGAGCTTGAGGCGCAACCTTGCCGTGGCGTCGACATCGGCCATGTCCGAATCGGGGCCGAAAGAGGCCAGCGGAATGGCCGATTGAAGCGCTGAGAGGAATGCCTGTCAGCGTCTCAACCGTGTCTCACAATACCGGCCTCACCGCTTGTCGTTTTATCTTGACCTCTGGGGGAAACGCGCCATTTAAGGAAAACAAAAGGAAAGGACCGCTCATGAGGTGCCCCGTCGACGATACCGAACTTGCGATGTCCGAGCGCCAGGGCATCGAGGTTGACTATTGCCCCAAATGTCGGGGCGTCTGGTTGGATCGAGGGGAGCTTGACAAGATCGTCGAGCGCTCGGCTGCCGAAGAGCCGCGGTCAAAATTTAGCGATCGTGAGCAATCTCAATTCCGCGACGACGATCGCAAATATGGCTCCCAACGCCCTCACAAGAAGAAGTCGCTCCTCAGCGACCTTTTCGACTTCTGATCGTCCGGACAGCCAAGGCCGCGCCGTGACGCCGTCCCAGGGACTGAAGCCAAGTCTCTGGGCGCCTAAGCATCGCCCCTGGTTGCGGGATCAGGCGGGGGACGCCATCCGACCGGTGTGATGCATCCACCTGGCGAAGTGCCAGCTGCGCGACCCAACTCCATTGGAGAAATGCTCCAACTGCACAGGGACGATCGGGAAGACTTTCAATCGACCCAAGCAGTCTGCGCAACTGAGGAATTTTGGCCGATGGCGAAAATAGCGATTCGCGCAACGGTAGTCTTTGGCAAGCAGAACGACATGTGCTCAACTTGATGCAAGTTGAGTCAGTTGACATGCAGAAGAGCGACAAAATAACCTTACGCTATGCGCAATTTGTTCCACCTCATAGGTTCCTCTCGTTCGATCATTGTCTTCGAAGCTGCGGCGCGGCATGGTTCGTTCACCCGCGCGGCGGATGAACTCAACGTTTCTCAGCCAGCTGTCAGCCGCCAGATACGGGAATTGGAAGAGGCGGTGGGCTGCCGCCTTTTCCACAGATCGGGCAACAGCATTGAACTGACGCGCTCCGGCACCCAGCTCTATGACGCGGTCGGCGAAGGACTGGGGCGCATTTCGAATGCTGTCGCGAGCATTTCCAACATATGGCGCTCAAGCTCAATTACCATCCGCTCGCATATGGAACTGGTGACCTACTTCCTGCTGCCCGCCCTCAACGGGGTGGAAGCTCTGGAAGTAGACTATTCGCTTGAGATTCTGAATT
>DATDBN010000049.1:0-2734 GCA_036524835.1 Mesorhizobium sp.
ACTTCGAAGCTTCTGCTATCAGACATAGGTTTGTTCACAGGCGTCTCCTTCGACAAATCACCAGGAGATTCTCTGCTATTCAAACAATCCGCGCTACGTGGGGTCTCCTACGCGCTTACGATCCGGCCTCAAACAATCGTAAGCGCCAAGGAGACCCCGCATGGCGCGGTTGATTGAGATCTGAGAGTCTCCGGATTGGTGAATCCGGAGATCTGATGATGGAAATTTCTATAAGTACGCCTATGCCTGGTGATGGAAATTGTCAGGTGATCGAGCATCTGGAGGCACGACCTCTTCGGGCTCGGCGCGGCTGGTCTGCCGAGGCGAAGGCCCGGCTTGTGGAGAAGACGCTTGTTCCGGGCGCCAATGTTTCGGCGATTGCCCGTGGTGCCGGAATGGCTCCGTCGCAGTTGTTTGGTTGGCGACGCCAAGCGCGGGTGGCGAGGGCTGTGATCAGGAACGAAGCCGTAGACGCCGATCGGGCGATGAGGTTCGAGCGCTTTGCGGCGGTGAGCTGCGCGCTGGTGGAAATTGTCATTGGTGAAGTGGTGTTGCGCGCCGGCAGCGATGTCGAGCCTGATCATCTCGCTAATGTCATCCGCGCGGTTCGCAAGGCATGATCCCGTCGGGCGTTGAAGTTTATGTTGCCAGCACGCCGGTCGACTTCCGCAAAGGACCGGTGTCGCTGATGGCCCTGGTGCGCGACGGCGGTGTTGATCCCTTCAACGGAGCGCTCTACGTCTTCCGCTCGAAACGAGCCGACCGGGTGAAGATCGTTTGGTGGGACGGCGGCGGTATTTGCCTGTTTGCGAAAACGCTCGAGAAGGAGCAGTTTTGTTGGCCGCGGATCGCGCCGGCAACAGTGCGGCTGAACTATGCCCAGTTGCTTGCCCTTGTCGACGGGATGGACTGGAAAAAGGTTCGACCGATAACGGTGCAGCGTCCGCAATCGGTTGGCTAGGAAAAGGCTGTGACATTTTGAATCGGGACATTTGAAATGCCTCGAAAATCGGCGGCGATCTTCGGGCGATGATGCCGACCGTTGCAGAGCTTCCCGACGATGTTGACACGCTCAAGGCGATGGTCCTGGCCACGGTCGAGCAGCGTGCGGCGATGGAGGCGGAGAATCGCCGCATAGCCTCCGAGATCGCGGCTCTCAAGCTGATCAACACCACCTCGGATACGCGAATTGCGGAGCTGACGGCGATCGTCAAGACGTTTGAACGCATGCTTTACGGCACGCGCTCGGAACGCTTGCGCGGTGAGCGGTTGGACGATGAGCAGATCGACTTCGTGTTCGACGAGATCGAGACCGGCGTGGCGGCGATCGACGCCGAGCTGGAGGCGGCAGCCAAGGACAAGCCGAAGCGCGCGCCGCGGCCGCGCAAGGGCTTTGCGCCTCACCTGGAGCGGATCGAGCAGGTTATTGAACCAGAGGTCCCGCCTGGCTGCGAGGATCTGGAGAGGGTCCTGATTGGCGAAGACGTGTCGGAGCGTCTCGACGTGACGGCGGCGAAGTTCCGGGTGCTGGTGACCCGTCGCCCGAAATACGCCTATCGCGGCCGCGACGGCGTGATCCAGGCGCCGGCGCCGCCCCATATCATCGAAAGCGGCATTCCGACCGAGGCGCTTCTGGCCCAGATCGCCGTCGCCAAATATGCCGACGGCCTGCCGCTGTATCGGCAGGAAGCGATCTACGCCCGCGACAAGACCGAACTGAGCCGTTCGCTGATGGCCCAATGGATGGGCAAGGTCGGCTTCGAACTGCAGCCTCTGGCGGACTATGTTCTGGAACGGATCAAGCAGGGCGAAAGGGTGTTTGCCGACGAAACCACGTTGCCAACGTTGGCGCCGGGGACCGGCAAGACCCAAAAGGCCTGGCTGTGGGCGTATGCGCGCGACGACACGCCCTTCGCGGGCACCAGTCCGCCGATGGTCGCCTATCGCTTCGAGGACAGCCGCAGCGGCGACTGCGTGGCGCGTCATCTGGCGGGCTTTGCCGGCATTCTGCAGGTGGATGGTTACGCCGCCTACACACAGCTGGCCAAAGCGAAAACCCGCTCCAATGAAGGGATGGCTCTCGCGGGCTGTTGGGCCCATCTGCGCAGACGGTTCTATGAACTGCACATCAACGGCAGTTCGCAAATTGCGACCCAGACGATCACAACGATGGCCGGGCTCTGGAAGATTGAGGAGGAGATCCGCGGCTGCGATGCTGCTGTACGCCTGACCGCGCGTCGGAACCGTTCGGCGGCCATCGTCGCCGAGCTCTTCAAGCTCTGGGAAACGGAATTGCCGCGGATCTCGGGAAAGTCAAAACTGGCCGAGGCGATTCGCTACGCCACCTCCCGACGGGAGATTCTCGGGCGCTTCCTCCTCGACGGCCGTATCGAAATCGATTCCAACATTGTCGAACGGGCCATCAGACCCCAGACAATAACCCGAAAAAATGCGCTCTTCGCGGGTAGCGATGGCGGTGGCAGGACCTGGGCAACCATTGCCACCCTTCTGCAGACGGCAAAAATGAACAACGTCGATCCGGTCGCCTGGCTGGCGCAGACGCTCGAGCGGATCGCCAACAGATGGCCGATCTCCCAGATCGATGAACTCATGCCGTGGAACTTCAACGCCTGAACGGCATCGGCTTGGCGCTTACTGTTCGCCAGGCTGCATCAGAACTTAATTGGAGTATTGTGTTGTACAACCGATTCAAGATCAGGAAGAAAGACAGCGC
>DATDBN010000050.1:0-2822 GCA_036524835.1 Mesorhizobium sp.
GTTTGAGCTTGGTGATCTGGCCTTCGGTCTGGCCATTCGACCAGGGAGAGATAATGGCGTTGCGGACTGCGGCGATGTCCTTTTCGACCCCGTTTGCAAAGGAGCCGACGAGGCTTGCCTTCGCGCCCTCGAGCCAAGCATGCGTGTTTCAGTAATTCCCGGACAGGGATTCCGGTAAACCCCGGACAGCGATTTCAGTAATTACGGGACAGCGATTTCACTAAATCCCGGACAGTCTCGGGATTGGATCTGACGACCGGTTCTCGGCTGCGCCGTTCTGGCAGTTTGGCCCCTCACGATTGAGTTGAGAGGGGCCATGCCAAGACGGAAGCAAGCGAGACGAACGACAGTGAGGGATATACGCACGATCCTGCGCCTGACCCATGAACAGGGTCTGTCGGTGCGCGAGATTTCGGAACGGCTGCAGATCAGCAAGACGACGATATCGACCTATCTGCTGCGGGCGCGGGAGGCCGGTCTGTCGTGGCCGCTGCCGCCAACCCATGACGATGACGTGGCGCTTGAGCGGCTGCTGTTCGGCCGTGCCGGCCGTCCGCCCCGCGATCAGCGCGAGCCGGATTTTGCATTGATCGCCCGGGAGCTGAAACGCAAGGGCGTGACGCTGACGCTGTTGTGGCAGGAATATCGCGCCGCCCATCCCGACGGCTACGGCTACACCTGGTTTTGTGATCGCTACGCCGCTTTCGAGCGTCGGACGAGCGCGACATTCCGCCATCGGCATCGGGCGGGCGCGGTGATGCAGACCGACTATGCCGGCCACACGGTGCCGGTGATAGATCCAGTCACCGGCGTCATCCATGCCGCTCAGATCTTTGTCGCGGTGCTGGGCGCTTCGAACCTGACTTACGCCTTTGCCAGCCTCAGCCAGAAGCTGCCCGACTGGATCGAAGGCCAGGTTCGGGCTCTCTCGTTCTTCGGCGGCGTCACCAGGGCGATCGTCTGCGACAATCTGAAGGCCGGTGTCGTCAAGGCGCTGTGGTTCGAGCCGACGCTGAACGCGACCTTTGCCGCCATGGCCGAACATTACGACACCACCGTCCTGCCGACCCGCAGCCGAAAGCCTCGTGACAAGGGCAAGGTCGAGGGCGCGGTGCTGATCGTCGAGCGGTGGATATTGGCCCGGCTCAGGAACCAGACCTTCTTCTCGCTTGCCGAGCTCAACGCGGCCGTCGCCGATCTGGTGAAGGAACTGAACAACCGGCCGATGCGTCATGTCGGCAAAAGCCGCCGGGAACTGTTCGAGGAGATTGAGCGGGTGGCGCTCAGCACCCTGCCAACGGTCCCCTTTGAATATGCCGAGTGGAAATCGGCGAAGGTTCATCCCGATTACCATGTCGAGGTCGACAAGACGTTCTATTCCGTGCCGCACCGGCTGATCGGCCGTACCGTCGAGGTGCGGCTCACCCATCGCGTAGTCGAGATCTTCCACGACCATCAGCGTATCGCCAGCCATGTCCGTCGCTCGCAGCGCTCGGGCCATGTAACCGTCAATGCCCACATGCCCAAGTCGCATCAGCGCTACGCCAACACCACGCCGGCCAACCTGATCGGGCGGGCTGCCAGGATTGGCCCCAACGCTGCCATCCTGGTCGAGCGCATGATGCGCGAACGGTCACATCCGGAACAGGGATATCGTTCGGCCATGGGCATCCTGTCGCTGTCGCCGCGCTATGGCGCCGAACGCCTCGATGCCGCCTGCGAACGGGCGCTGCTCATCAACGCGATCACCTACTCCTCCGTCAACGCCATCCTCAAATCCGGCCTCGACCGGGAACGGCCCGCTCCGGAGCCGGCAAAACCGGCGCCGCCGCACGCCAATATCCGCGGCAATACCTATTACCAGTGAAGGAAAGGAAGACGAAAATGCTGACAAATCCCACCCTCAACCAGATGCAAGCCCTGGGCTTGGCCGGCATGGCCGCCGCATGGCGGGAGCTTGCCGAACAGGATAGCGCCGGCGAACTCGGTCGCGACGAGTGGCTCGGCCTGATGCTCGACCGCGAGGTTGCCATGCGCGTCGACAAGCGCGTCAGGAACCGGCTTGCCGCCGCGAAGCTACGCTTTCCCGAGGCCTCGATCGAGGACATCGACTTCACCACGCCGCGCGGCCTCGATCGGCGAAACATGATGGCACTCGCTCAAGGCGAGTGGCTGAAGACGCATGAGAATTTGATCGTCACAGGCCAGACCGGCACCGGAAAGTCATGGTTGACCTGCGCCATCGGGCGGCAGGCGGCAAGGCTTGATCATTCCGTACTCTATGTGCGTGCCCCGCGCCTGTTCGAGGATCTCGCACTCGCTCGCCTCGACGGCCGCTTTCCTCGGCTCATCGACAAGCTCACCCGCGTCCAGCTGCTCATTCTCGACGACTTCGGAACCCACAGTCTCTCCGACCAGCAACGCTTCCATCTGTTCGAAATCGTCGAGGAACGCTACCGGCGCAAATCCACCATCATCACCGCCCAAACCCCCGTGGCGAAATGGCATGATCTGATCGCAGACCCCACCGTGGCTGACGCCATTCTCGACAGGATCGTCCACAACGCCCATCGTATCGAACTCCAGGGCGACAGCATGCGAAGGCAAAAAGCAACGCCCCTCTTGACCGGCGCCGAAAACGCCGAAATCAATCACCCATGAACGCAACGAGGCAACCGAGAACCACCGCCGTCAAACTGTCCCGACATTAGTGAAACGGCTGTCCGGCAATTAGCGGAACCACTGTCCCGAATTTGCGAAATGCGCAGTCAAGCTGCGCTCTTACGGCGCCGCGAAACGCCAGGTCATGCCGAATGTAGAGC
>DATDBN010000051.1:0-10325 GCA_036524835.1 Mesorhizobium sp.
ATTCCCCACTGCTGCCTCCCGTAGGAGTCTGGGCCGTGTCTCAGTCCCAGTGTGGCTGATCATCCTCTCAGACCAGCTATGGATCGTCGCCTTGGTAGGCCATTACCCCACCAACTAGCTAATCCAACGCGGGCTCATCCATCTCCGATAAATCTTTCCCCCGAAGGGCGTATACGGTATTAGCTCCAGTTTCCCGGAGTTGTTCCGTAGAGATGGGTAGATTCCCACGCGTTACTCACCCGTCTGCCGCTCCCCTTGCGGGGCGCTCGACTTGCATGTGTTAAGCCTGCCGCCAGCGTTCGTTCTGAGCCAGGATCAAACTCTCAAGTTTATAAGACTTTGATTTGGCTTTTATGGTCACGCATGAATCGACGAGAACATTTCACACCTAGACGACACCGGCGAACCGATGCGTCCTAGTATCAAGTATTCTCACGAAACGTGAACCGCCAAAGTCTCTTTTGGACATCCAACCCCCGAAGGGATCAGCGTGTCCGCAGCAACTCTGCCGCCCACGTTTCTCTTTCTTCAATATTCAATTTTCAAAGAACAGACAGCGCAGACGCGTTGTCGTGGCCCGGTTGCTTTTGGCTTCGGGGCCGGTAGAGTGTCGCTTACGCGGCTCTCTTGAATTCACCGAGGTGGCGTTTCTTAGAAGCGAACTTCTTGGTCGCCAGCGGCGCACCGCCCTCGTTGTTGAGGCGTATATAGTCGGGGGCCTCTTCAGGTGTCAACAGCGCTTTCGAACTTTTTTCGATTTTTTTGCGAGTGCGAAAAGATTGATGTTTTCGCCAATGCCGGCTTAGCGATCTGATGAGCCGTCTAGCCACTCCTGCGCGGGCGCAACCGCCCTATTGTAACCGCAAATCTGCATGACACCGGCATGCGCCTGCGCAGCCGGCATTCGTGACCTGTCGGTTCGTTGACTTGTGGCGCGGTGCGGGTGATGATTCCGCGCCTATAAAGAAAGTGGGACCTTCGCCTTCCTTCCATGCAGGATGTGGATCAAGCCATAGCAGACCTCGGCAATGAGCCGCCGCTGGTCGCCGATGGACGCAGCGGCCCGCCGGACCGCCGCGAGATTTCCGCACGTTGGCTGTCGGGCACCTTCCTTACCGGCTTGACCTCAAGCGTACTGATGGGCGTGGCATTGTTTGCAGCGCTCGATGGACGCGAGTTGCTCGCTGCACCCCCGGTGATTTTCGATCTGTCGAATGCGGCGAAGCCAAACGGCGAAGGCCAGGCGGCAAAAACCGCCCGCGTGATGCAGCCGCGCCAGATCGTCCGCGCCAAGGACCGCCGCCGTATCGAAGTTTCCACCGTCAGCCGGGTCGGCGACAGCGATGTCATCCGCACCATGCCGATCATGCAGGTCAAGATGGCGCTGGCCGCCGGCTACAAGACAAGCCGCAGCTACCCACCCTATGACCCGCTGCGCGTGATGATGGATGACAGTTCCGACACGAGCAGCGCCGCGCAGGCGGCGTCGCCGCAGATCTATGGCACCAAGGCCGAGAGCGACATGGTGCTGAAGACGGTGGATTTCCCGGTGGAGACCGCGTCTTTCGATGAACGGAACGATTTGTCGGCGGACGAGGTCGAAGAAGTCGTGCGCAATACCGCGGCGATTCTGACGGATGGCGACGTCCAGGTCGCCGCCCTGCACCATCTCGATCCTTCGCGATTCGGCGATTCGCTGGCAACGCAAACGCTGATTGCCTCCTACGGCGTGAAGATTACGCAGGAGAATGTTTCGACTGCCGCGCGTGAGCCGACCAGCAGCGACGAAGTGGTCTATGCGGAAGACATTATCCCCTTCAACAAAGAGCGCCGCGTCGATGAAGCGCTCGAAACGGCCGGCTATGATCGCGACGAGGCCTCAACCTTCGCCGAAAAGATCGCCGATATCCTGAACGGCTCCACCTTGCGGGCGGGGTCGGCGCTGCGTGTCGGGCTCGAGGTCTGGGCCGACAAGCCAAAAATCGTGCGCGTGAGCGTCTATGATGGCTCCAAACACACGCTGACTGTCGCGATGAACGACGAAATGGCAATCGTCCAGGCCAAGGAACCGGAACCCAATCCGGAATTGCTGACGGCGTTCGACGATTCGCCGCCGGTCGCCGCCGGGGGGAACCTGCCCACTGTCTACGACGGCGTCTATCGTGCGGCCTTTTCCTACGGCATGTCGCGCGAGAGCACGCGAAGGCTCGTTCGTCTTCTCAGTTCGGAGGTCGACCTTCAAAAGCAGGTCGCACCAACCGACCGCCTGGAAGTGCTGTTTTCCCAGCCCGACGACGAAAACGAGATGTCCGACGACTCCCAGCTGCTCTACGTTGCGGCGACTTTCGCGGGGCAGACCCGGCGCTTCTACCGATTCTTGATGCCCGATGGCACCGTCGACTATTTCGACAAGGACGGCGCGAGCGCGCGCACGGCATTCCTGCTGCGCAATCCATTGCCCAGCGGCAAATTCCGCTCCGGCTTCGGCGGCCGCCAGCACCCGATTCTCGGATATGCGCGCATGCACACCGGCGTGGACTGGGCGGCGCCGACTGGCACGCCGATCATCGCCTCGGGCAACGGGACCATTGAGAAGTCAGGCTGGGCAAGCGGTTACGGCAAGCAGACCGTCATCGATCACGGCAATGGCTACGAGACTTCCTACAATCACCAGAGCGCCTTCGCGCGCGGCATCAGGCCCGGCGTTCGGGTGAAGCAAGGTCAGATCATCGGCTATGTCGGCTCGACAGGGCTCTCCACCGGCGCGCATCTGCACTACGAGTTGATCGTGAACGGCACCAAGGTGGATCCGATGCGTGTCAGGCTGCCGTCCGGAGGTCGATCCCTGAAAGGCGACGATCTCACTGCCTTCAAAAGCGAGCGCCAGCGCATCGACGATCTTCTGAAGGAAGAGAGTGACGGCTCGCTCAAGGTGGCGGCTGGCCGCACGGGCACCTGATTCGCAAATCCTTCCGGTGATTCGGCTACGCGGCTTTTCGCTTCGCGCCGGCTATGCTCTGCCAAGCTGTAATCGCCGAAAAAACGCAGAACAGCGCGGTAATCGCCGCAACGGCTGCGAAAGCCGAATCGCTGGCATGCAGCCTCGCAGCCTCCATATGCGCGGGCAAGGCGGTCGCCACGGGCTCGCCATACCCCGGAATGCTGCCCGGCGGGATTTCACCAAGCACCGAGGCGTAGACAAACGCCGCCACCGCGCCCATCGCCGCCACCGCCATCAGTCCGGCTACCCGCGCGACCGCGTTGTTGATACCGGACGCCGCGCCGCTATGCCTGTCGTCCACTGCCGTCATGATCGCCGTTGACAAGGGCGAGACGACCAGCGCCATGCCGAGCCCCATCACGACCATGGCCGGAAAGACGCCGGCCCAGAACGCGTGGATCGCCGACGCCGAAAGATAGGCCAGTCCGGCAAAGGCCAGCGCCACGATCGCGCTGCCGAGTGTGATCGGCAGCCGCGCGCCAAGCTTGTCCGACAATTTGCCGACCGGACCGGACAGAAGCGCAATTGCCGCCGACAATGGCAGGAAGATGAAACCAGCTTCGGCAGAGGTCAGCCCCCAGCCGGCAATCAGCAGCATCGGGAGATAGAAAAGGACCGCCGAGAGCGAGAAATAGAGGAAGAACGTTGCGATATTTGCGCCGCTGAACGGCCGGTTGCGAAACAGGCTGAGTTCGACCATCGGGTTCGGCTGCCGCGCCTCCCACCAAACGAAGACCACAAGACCGACCACACCGATGCCGACCGCGAAGAGACTGGCAAGCATCGAAGCTTGTCCGGTGCTCTCGGCGCTTAGCGCCGTCAGCCCGTAGGCGAGCGCGCCGAACCCGGCGATGGCGAGCACCGCGCCGACGAGATCGAGCCGGCGCCGCCCTTCCGGCAAGTCGGCCGGGACCTTGGCCACCAGCAGATAAACCGCCAGCGCGCCCAGCGGCAGATTGATCGCGAAGATGACGCGCCACACGCTGGCATCGAAGGACGAGAGCACGAAACCGCCGAGAACCGGGCCGATCGCCGTGGTCAGCGCCGAACTTGCCGCCCAGATGCCGATCGCCCTGCCCCGCTCGGCTTTCGGATAGGCTTTTGCGATGATAGCCAGGCTGCACGGCACCATGATTGCCGCGCCGATGCCCTGCAGCGCGCGAGAAACGATGAGGGTGGCGGCGTTCGGCGCAGCCGCGCAGGCGATGGACGTGACAATGAAGAACACAATGCCGGCGATGAAGGTCGCGCGCAGGCCGAATCGGTCGCCTGCGGCGCCGCCAACCAGGATCAACGCCGACAGCGTCAGCGCATAGGCGTTGGAGATCCACTGTGCGTCGACAAGCGATGCGCCGAGATCGAGGCGGATCGCCGGTATGGCGATGGCAACAATGGAGCCGTCGATGAAACCCAGCGCAGACGCCAGGATGGCCGCGGCCAGGACGTAGCGGCGACGGTCTCGGGGACAGAAGGTGGATGGGATATCGCCAGCTCGATTCTCCGTGGCGACCGCCATCGCTTCACCTCTATCCTGCATCGAGCAGACGTAGGCGAAGACGGCGGGAACGACAACGTTGTCATGTCAGCAGGCGCCAACCGCATACCGAATCGAGCCACCCAGGATTACCCGGTGTCGCCGCGCTTCGACAGCAGTTGCAAAACCTGCACGCTTTCCGGCAGCTCGATGAGAAACTCCGCATCGCGCGGCAGGTGATGGATAGCTCGCGGGTCGGCTCC
The DNA here is from genome assembly GCA_036524835.1 of Mesorhizobium sp. Lineage (GTDB taxonomy): Bacteria > Pseudomonadota > Alphaproteobacteria > Rhizobiales > Rhizobiaceae > Mesorhizobium_G. The sequence goes on from DATDBN010000051.1 coordinate 4,739, forward strand.
GGTGAAGGCGGCCATTGCTTCGACGCTCTCCCAATAGGAGATGGTCACAAACTCGACCTCGCCCTCGCGATCCTCGCGAAAGCTCTGAACACCGAGCGCCTTCTCGATCAGCGGCTTGATACCGGCCTCGTAATTATAAGCCTGATATTCATCGGCAAGCTCGGGCCTTGTGCGGCCGCGCCAGAGGCGCGCGATAGCCGGCTTGCCCGTCATCTATTCCAGGAACTCCACGGTCACCCCTGAAGTGACCAGCTTGGCGAGTTCGGCAGCGTCCCAATTGGTCAGGCGCACGCAGCCATGGCTTTCCGTCTTGCCGATCTTCGACGGTTCGGGCGTGCCGTGAACACCATAGGTCGGCTTGTCCAACGCGATCCAGATCGAACCGACCGGGCCGTTCGGACCGGGCGGGATCGTCAGAACCTTGTCGTTCTGGCCCTGCTTGAAATTGATCTTCGGATTGTAGGTGTATTCAGGATTGAAGGCGATGCGGGACACCTGATGCGTGCCGGTCGGCGACGGCGTGTCGGACGAGCCGATGGTCGCGGGATAGGCGGCGACCAGCTTGTCGTAAGCGTCGTAGGCCAGCACCTGCTTGTTCTTCTTGTCCGCGGTGATGCGCGCCACCTTGGCTTTCACGTTCTGGCCGACATTGGCAACCTTGACGATGGTGCCGACCCGTTTGAAGTCGGCCTCCGGATTGATTGCCTTCAAATAGTTCTCGTCCATGTGGAAGCGCTCGCCCAGCGCCTCGGTGACGGATGTATAGGACATCCTGTCGAGCTTGGCCTTCTCGCTGTAATCCTCGGGCACCGATGCAACATAGGGGCCGGCGACATCTTCGGCGGTGAGCGTGTAGGTGGTGAACGCATCGCCGCCGGTCTCGGCGAGGGCCGCGGTGATGCCGACCGTGTCGGTGGACTTGATGTTTCGGCCAGTCAGCCGGCGATAGGCAACGATGGCGCGATCAACATTCGAGCCGAAGCGACCGTCGATGACGCCGGGCGAAGAGCCGCCCCGGTCGAGCAGAATCTGCAGCGCCGCGACTTCTTCGCGGGCGCCGGATACGCCGGGAATGATGATGCTGGTGCCCGAAGAGGGCGCTGTCGCGGCCGGCTCCGTCGTGGGCATTGGCTCGGTTGCCGCGATCGCGCCGGTCGTGGTCTCGCCGGGATCTTCGAAGATAGGCGTATCGGAAGCGGGATTCTCGGTCGCCGGCGGAGTGGCCGTCGCCTGCTCGCCGTCGGGTTCGCGGAAAATCGGCTCGTCGCCCGGCCGCGCGGCCGGAGCAAGCGGCTTGCGTTCGATAGGTCGCGGCCTCGCTTCTCCGCGCGCGACATCAGGCGCGGGCTCTCTTGTCTCGTCCGGCACCGCCTCGCCGCGGCTGTAGTCGCGCGGGGCCGAAGGTGCCTCAGGAAAAACACTCGGATCGCCTTGGCCATAGTCGGGAGCGGGTTCGGTGACATAGTCGTCAGGGAGCCGCCGCATCGGACGGAGGCGTTCGCGCGGGCGCATCGGCCGAACGGAAATGACTTCGCCGGTCTCGCGATCCAGCAGGATGCGATTGCCCCTGCCGTCGAAGAACACATCCGCCTCGCGCACCTGGACGTTGTGAAGAAGGTCCTCGCCACCGGCGGGCCGCTGCAAGAATTGCGCGTCTGCCGCTCCGGTTGCGGCGAGCACGCCCGCCAACCCCAATACGGCCAGTTTCCTAGTGCCCTTCACCCGACTCTCCGGTCAAATCGTTCGCTTACCAATCCCAAGAACCCAGCCGCGGCGACACAGTTCCGGATCCATGGCGAATTATGCGTCATCGGATATGAACCGGGCATGAAGATGGCTGAAAAACGTCTCAGCCGGGTCAGTTAAGTGGTTTGCGAATCTCTGCGCTCGCAATAGGGGCCGGCGCTGATTTGTACAATGTCCGCTCATGCGCGCGTCTATAGGAAGCCGAGTTCCGCCCGAGCCTTGCGGGTCAGTCCCAGCGCGACGAGCCGGTGGCTTTCGCGCAGATATTCGCACAGCGCCGCGTCGTCCATGGTTTCGTCGCTGGTCCGCTGGATCCATTTCATGCCGCGCGAGGCGAGATAGGGCGCGGGCCGGCAGCCGGCCTGCTCCCGCAGGACATCGAACGACATCTCCGAGGTCTTGAAGGTGAAGTAGGGATTCCCGGGTCCGCCGACCCACTCGCTGGCGATGGCGAATACCTTGCCGCCAACCTTCCACACATGGCTGGCGCCCCATTGCACGACATGGGTCGTTGAAGGAAGCGAGGCGCAGAAGGCGTTGTATTCGTCGAGGGTCATGGCCCTCGCCTATCACAAAGCTGGAAAGTCTCACAAACATGGAAGATCGCCACGCTGCGTGTTAGCTCGTCTGCCAAACGGAGCATGACATGGCGCCAGTGATCGTTGATCCCGCAAAGGTCCACACTTTCAAGAGTGCCGCGAGCTTCTATCGCTGGCTCGGTGAACATCACGACCGCGAGGATGAGGTGTGGATCAAGATCCACAAGGTGGGTTCCGGCCTGCCCTCCATCACGCCCATCGAAGCCGTCGATGTCGTGCTGTGCTGGGGCTGGATCGACGCCATCCGCAAGGGCCTGGACGACCAAAGCTACTTACAGCGATACACGCAACGCCGGGCCAAAAGCGTCTGGAGCAAGATCAATGTCGACAATGTCGCGCGCCTGATCGCGGAGGGGCGCATGACCGAGCACGGTCTGCGCGAGGTCGAGGCAGCGAAAGCGGACGGCCGCTGGGACCGCGCCTACCGCATCAAGGGGTCCGAGGTTCCCGAGGATCTGCAAGCCGCAATCGATGCGGAGCCGGCGGCCAAGGCGATGTTCGCCACACTGTCGGCGCAGAACCGCTTCGCGCTTGTGTTCCGCACGCAGAACATGAAAACCGAAGCCGGGCGCAAGAAAAAGATCGCGGATTTCGTCGAGATGCTGAAGCGGAGCGAGACGGTGCATCCTCAGGGGAAGTGAGGGGCGACACTCCGAAATTCGGAGGTAGCCGGCCGCCCCTCACCTGCCTGCCGGCATCCTCTCCCCGCATGCGGGGAGAGGAGATAAACGTTGAGGTTACGCCGCTTCCTTGTCGGCCTTCACCACGCTGGGCTTCGACCGGAAGTTCAGCCGATCCGAGCCGGAGGTGACCTTCACGGTCGAGCCGTCGAGGATCTCGCCCAGAAGGATCTTTTCCGCCAGCGGATCCTGCAGTTCCTTCTGGATGACGCGCTTCAGCGGTCGCGCGCCGTAGGCGGGATCGTACCCCTTGGCGGCAAGCCAATCGATCGCGTCCTTGTCGACGTCCAGGGTAATCTTGCGATCCGACAGCAGCTTCTCCAGCCGCTTGAGCTGGATTTCGACGATCTGGCCCATGTCCTGACGGCGCAGGCGATGGAACAGGATCACCTCGTCGATACGGTTCAGGAACTCCGGCCGGAACGACATCTTGACCACATTCATCACCTCGTCGCGCACGGCGTCGACATCCTGGTCTTCGCCGAGATTGACCAGATATTCGGCGCCGAGGTTAGACGTCATGATGATGAGCGTATTGCGGAAATCGAGGGTACGGCCCTGCCCGTCGGTGAGACGGCCATCGTCCAGCACCTGCAGCAGCACGTTGAACACATCCGGATGCGCCTTCTCGATCTCGTCGAACAGCACGACCTGGTAGGGCCGGCGACGCACGGCTTCAGTCAACGCTCCGCCTTCCTCATAGCCGACATAGCCGGGAGGCGCGCCGATCAGCCGGGCGACCGAGTGCTTCTCCATGAACTCCGACATGTCGATGCGCACCATCGCGCTCTCGTCGTCGAACAGGAAGTTTGCCAAGGCCTTGGTCAATTCGGTCTTGCCGACGCCTGTCGGCCCGAGGAACATGAACGAGCCGATGGGCCGGTTCGGATCCTGCAGGCCGGCGCGCGCGCGGCGCACCGCTTTCGACACCGCCTGCACGGCTTCGCCCTGGCCGACGACCCGCTTGCCGATCTCGTCTTCCATACGCAGCAGCTTGTCGCGCTCGCCTTCCAGCATCCTGTCGACCGGAATGCCCGTCCAGCGCGAGACGATATGCGCCACGTGATCGGGCGTGACGGTCTCTTCGACCATGCCGCCCTTGCCGTCCTGCGCTTCCGCGTCGACCAGCTTCTTTTCCAGCTCGGGAATCCTGCCATAGGCAAGTTCGCCGGCTTTCTGGAACTCGCCCTTGCGCTGCGCGATGGCCAACTCGTTGCGCGCGTCGTCCAGCTCTTTCTTCAGGTCCGCCGCCAGCCCGAGCTTCTGCTTCTCGGCCTGCCATTTCGAGGTCAACTCGGCGGAGTCTTCCTCCAGCCCGGTCAACTCATTCTCGAGCCGGACCAGGCGATCCTTCGACGCCTCGTCCTTCTCGACCTTCAGAGCCTCGCGCTCGATCTTCAGCTGCATTATGCGGCGGTCGATTTCGTCAAGCGCTTCCGGCTTGGAATCGACCTGCATGCGAAGCCGCGCCGCAGCCTCGTCGACCAGATCGATCGCCTTGTCGGGCAGGAAGCGGTCGGTGATGTAGCGGTTCGACAGGGTCGCCGCCGACACCAGCGCGGAGTCGGAAATACGCACCTTGTGATGCTGCTCGTATTTCTCTTTCAGGCCCCGCAGGATCGAGATCGTGTCCTCGACCGTGGGTTCGTTGACGAACACCGGCTGGAACCGCCGGGCCAAGGCCGCGTCTTTCTCGACGTGCTTGCGATATTCATCGAGGGTCGTCGCACCAACGCAGTGCAGTTCGCCACGCGCCAGCGCCGGCTTCAACAGGTTCGACGCATCCATTGCGCCGTCCGCTTTGCCGGCGCCGACCAGCGTGTGCATCTCGTCGATGAAAAGGATGATGTTGCCGTTGGCGGAGGTAACCTCCGACAAGACTGCCTTCAGCCGCTCCTCGAACTCGCCGCGATATTTCGCGCCGGCAATCAATGAGCCCATGTCGAGCGCCATCAACTGCTTGTCCTTCAGCGATTCCGGCACGTCGCCATTGACGATGCGCAGCGCCAGTCCTTCGGCGATCGCCGTCTTGCCGACGCCGGGCTCGCCGATCAGCACCGGATTGTTCTTGGTGCGGCGCGACAGGACCTGGATGGTGCGGCGGATTTCGTCATCGCGGCCGATCACCGGATCGAGCTTGCCCGCGCGCGCATCGGCAGTCAGGTCGCGCGCATATTTCTTCAACGCGTCATAGCCCTGCTCGGCGCCCGCCGAATCGGCGGTGCGGCCCTTGCGGATATCGTTGATGACCGTATTCAGCGCCTGCGCGGTGACGCCGGCCTTGGCGAGAATGTCAGCCGTCTTGGCCGATTTTTCCACGGCAAGCGCAGTAAGCAGCCGCTCGACGGTGACGAAGGAATCGCCGGCCTTCTTGGCGATGTCCTCGGCCGTGGTGAGCACTTTGGCCAGGGGTTGCGCCAGATAAAGCTGACCGTTGCCGCCTTCCACCTTCGGCATGGCTTCGAGCGCGGCTTCGACGCCAAGCTTGACGTCGCGCGCACGGCCGCCGGCGCGCTCGATGAGCGAGGCGGCAAAGCCCTCATCGTCATCAATCAGGACTTT
>DATDBN010000052.1:0-29726 GCA_036524835.1 Mesorhizobium sp.
TCGATCTCGCCGGTCGCAAAGTCATGGGCGATGCGCATCAGGTCCTGCATGACAACGCGGCCTGCGCCGATGTTCAGATGGCCGACCTCGGAATTGCCCATCTGGCCCGATGGCAAGCCGACATCGGCCCCGGAAGCGTCAAGCAGCGCATGCGGGTTGCCGTTCCACGCCAAGTCGAAATTCGGCGTATCGGCCAGAAGCACCGCATTGTCCTGCGGCTCCTCGCGCCAGCCCCAGCCGTCGAGAATTGCCAGCATTGCAGGACGATAGGTCATGGTTTCGCTCCTGGCTCGGATGATTTGCGCGCCGCGTGCTTTGCCATATCAGGCGGCCCAACGGAATGCATCATTGTCGCGGTGGTGAGGGGGCGGCGTGATGGATGCCGTGCGGCGAATCTCAGCAACAAGGAGAAAGCACGCGTCAAGTCGGCGAGAGAATGGTGCCCAGAAGAGGACTCGAACCTCCACTCCTTGCGGAACACGGACCTGAACCGTGCGCGTCTACCAATTCCGCCATCTGGGCAAGCGCCGCTCATGTATGCGGGCGCGGTTCACGTGTCAACGCGCTTTTTCCCGAACATCTGCCGAACCGTGCGGCAATTCACTCACCCAGGCCGAGCACGTCGAGCATCGAATAAAGGCCGGGCTTGCGGCCGTTGGCCCAAAGTGCTGCGGTAATGGCGCCGCGGCCGAAAAGCGCCCGGTCCTCGGCATGGTGCGACAGCACGATGCGCTCGCCCGCGCCGGCGATGATCACCGAATGCTCGCCGATCACCGAACCGCCGCGCAGGCTGGCGAAGCCGATCGAGCCCGGACGGCGTGCGCCCGTCTGGCCGTCGCGCACCCGCACGCTGTTTTCCGCCAGCGCGATTTCGCGTCCCGCGGCAGCCGCCTCGCCGAGCAGCAGCGCCGTGCCGGACGGCGCGTCGACTTTCTGGCGATGATGCATCTCAAGTATCTCGATGTCGTAGTCCGGCCCGAGCGCGCGCGCGGCCTGCTTGACCAGCACGGACAGGAGATTGACGCCGAGGCTCATATTGCCCGACTTGACGATGGTGGCGTGGCGCGCCGCCGCCTTGATCGCGGCATCGTCCTGCGGTGAGCAGCCCGTGGTGCCGATGACATGCACGATGCGCGCCTGCGCGGCATAGCCGGCAAACTCCACGCTGGCGGCTGGAACGGAAAAGTCGAGCACGCCATCGGCCTTCGCGAAGGCCGGCAGCGGGTCGTCGGTGATGGCGACGCCAAGGGTTCCCACGCCGGCCAACTCGCCGGCATCCTTGCCAAGCGTCGGCGCACCGGCCCGTTCGATCGCGCCGGCGAGCCGGGCGCCCCGCGTTTCATGAATCAGGCGGATCAGCGTCTGGCCCATGCGGCCGGCCGCGCCGACCACTACCAGCCCCATTTCGCTCATCGCTTCCCTCCGCGCTGCTTCTTGCCGGCGACCGCAGCGATTTCGGTCACCTTCGTGGCGTCACCGGCCGTGTCGTCGATCAGGCCGATGCCCTTGTCGCCCTGCAGGCGGTAGAAACGCGCATAGACCCCGTTGCGGATCGCCAGCAGCTCGCGGTGCGTTCCCTGCTCGACGATGCGTCCGGCTTCCATCACCACAATGTCGTCGGCGTTGACGACCGTGGAGAGGCGGTGCGCGATGACGATTGTCGTGCGGCCGCGCATGACCTCGCCGAGCGCCGCCTGCACGCGCGCCTCGGACTCGTTGTCGAGCGCCGATGTCGCCTCGTCCAGCAGCAGGATGGGGGCGTTGCGCACGATGGCGCGGGCGATCGACAGGCGCTGGCGCTGACCACCGGAGAGGGTGATGCCGTTTTCGCCCACCGGCGTGTCGTAGCCCTTTGGCTGCTGCAGGATGAAATCATGCGCGGCCGCCTGCTGGGCCGCCGCCTCGATTTCCGCATCCGTCGCTTCCGGGCGGCCGTAGCGAATATTGTCGCGGATCGATCCCTCGAACAGATAGGGCTGCTGCGAGACATAGGCGATGGCGCGGCGCAGCGACCGCTTCGTCACGTCGGCGATGTCTTGGCCATCGATGCAGACGGCGCCGCCGGCATCCACATCATAGAAGCGCAACAACAATGCGATCAGGGTCGACTTCCCCGCGCCCGATGCCCCGACGATGGCCGTCGTCGTGCCTGCCCCGGCCACGAACGTCACATCGCTCAGCACCGGCATATCGGCCTGATAGGCGAAGGAGACATTGTCGAAGAAAATCTCGCCCGCGCCGACCTTGAGGTCCGCCGCATTCGGCTTGTCGCCCTGGCGAGGCTCGATATCGAGAATTTCGTAGATCATCCGCGCATTGACGAGTGCGCGCTCGATGTCGACCTGCATGCGGGCGAGGCGCCGGGCCGGATCGTAGGCGAGCAGCATTGCAACGATGAAGGAAAATACCGCGCCGGGCGGCTGGTTCATCACCAGCGCCTGGTAGCCGGCATAGGCGATGATGCCGGCGATCGCGAAGCCGGCCAAAGTCTCGGTGATCGGACCGAGCCGTTCGGTGACGCTGGCGATCTTGTTGCCCCGCCCCTCGGCGCGCGACACCATGGCGTCGATCTTTTGCGCCAGCTGATCCTCCATGGTGAAGGCTTTCACCACGGCGATGCCCTGCGTTGCCTCCTGCATCGCACCGATCAGGCGGGCGTTCACCTCGACCTGTTCGCGCGAGATCGTGCGCACGCGGCGGCTGAGATAATTGACCGACAGCACCAGCGGCGGACCGACCAGCAGCGCGATCGCTGACAGGAGCGGATCCTGCCAGATCATCACACCGACCAGGCCAACCAGGGACATCACGTCCCGCGCCAGAGATGTCAGCGTCATGCCGATCAGATCGCGAATGCCGGTGACGTTCTGGTTGATCTGGGCGGCCAAAGCACCGGAGCGGCGGTCGGCGAAGAATCCGATCCCGAGGCTCGTCAAATGATCGAAAATGCGGCGTTGATAGCGGGCGATCAGATTGTTGCCGATCCGCGCCATCGTCACCGCCTGACCATAGCTGGCGAGACCGCGAATGACGAAGGCGGCGACGATCGATCCGCAGATAAGGGCGATGAGGTCGACCCGGCGATAGACGAAGATCTGGTCGGTAACGTCGCGCATGATCCATGCGCTGAAGGCCGTGGTTGCAGCGATTACCAGCAGGCATGCGGTGGCGAACACATATTGACGGCGGTATTGTCCGCCGTTCTCGCGCAGGATGCGGCTGATCAGGCCGGCAACTTCGCCAGCCTGGTTCAATCTCTTTTCGCTCTTGCCCAAAGTCACTTCGGTTTCGGCCAATTTTCCGTTCGCGCGATGCCTCTCAAGCCCGCTCTGCCGCCCGTATAGCGGCAAGTGTGACGCTTGCCTATCGGCGCTGGCGGAAATGCCGTGCGGCAACGGCGTGTTGCCGAGGCAGCGTCGCCCCGGCACTGTCGGGCTACCGGTTAGGGCTTCGCCGGGTCGAAATGCTTCTTCAGCGCCTTGCCGTAGGCGGCGTAGCCTTTCTGGAACGCCGGGCTTTCCGCGGCAAAGGCCGAGATCTTTTGCGGGAAGCGGGTTTCGAACATGAAAGCCAGGGTGCCCTCCAGTTTGTGCGGCGCGAGATCGACATTCGACGCCCGTTCGAAGGCGTCCATATCGGGGCCATGCGGCAGCATCATATTGTGCAGCGACACCCCGCCGGGCGCAAACCCGCCACCGGTCTTGGCATCGTAGACGCCATAGACCAGACCCATGAATTCGCTCATCACATTCATGTGGTACCAAGGCGGACGGAATGTGTTTTCCGCGACCAGCCAGCGGTCGGAGAAAATGACGAAGTCGATATTCGCGGTGCCTGGGGTTTCAGACGGCGAGGTCAGCACGGTGAAGATCGACGGGTCGGCATGGTCGAAAAGCACCGGGCCGACCGGGGAGTATTTGCGCAGATCATATTTGTAAGGCGCGTAGTTGCCATGCCAGGCGACGACGTCGAGCGGCGAGTGACCGAGGTTGCACGCCCACAGATTGCCGCCCCATTTGACATACATCGTCGACGGTTCGTCGCGCTCTTCATAGGCGGCGACCGGGGTCAGGAAATCACGCTGGTTGGCGAGGCAATTGGCGCCGATCGGCCCGCGTTCCGGAAGGCTGAACGCGCCGCCGTAATTTTCGCAGAGATAGCCACGCGCCGGCCCGCCGGGCAGCTCGACACGAATCTTGACCCCGCGCGGGATGACAGCGATTTCGCCCGGCTCGATGTCGATGATGCCGAATTCCGTCCAGAGCCGCAGAGCGCCCTCCTGCGGCACAAAAAGCATTTCGCCATCGGAATTGTAGAAATATTCCGCCTCCATCGACCGTGTGATGAAGTAAAGATGCGCGCCCATGCCGCCCTGGCTGCCCGCGTCGCCGCAGGTGGTCATTGTGCGCACGCCCTGCGTGAAGGTAAGCGGTTCGGACGGGATCGGCATCGGATCCCAGCGATAGGGTGCAATCGGCAGATCGACCTCATGGGCAGGCGCGGTTCGCCACAAGCCGATGTCGGCGGGTCGGAACGCGCCGAAATGCACCACTGTCGGTCGGATCCGATAAAGCCAGGACCGTTCGTTGACGGTACGCGGCGCGGTGAACGGCGAACCGGACAATTGCTCGGCATAGAGCCCGTAGGCGCATTTTTGCGGCGAGTTGCGGCCGACAGGCAGCGCGCCAGGCAGCGCCTCCGTTTCAAAGCCATTGCCGAAGCCGGACATATAGCCTGACGTAATGCCGGACCCAGAGGCGAGGTGACCGTGGGGTGCGGTGTTGTGAACGGTCATCGCTTGCGCACTCCTGAGCCGCATTGTAGTTACAAACGAAACTGTTTCCTGGATAGTTACGTTTGAAACCAAAGTCAATGCCAGCGACGGACGCCGTCTCGCCTGAGCGCACTCCGCTCAAGCTCGCGGCGTTCCTGCCCTATCGGCTGAATGTCGCCGCCGCGATCGTCAGCGACGGTCTGGCGCGCATCTACAGCCGGCGATTCGGCATCGGCGTTCCTGAATGGCGCGTGCTTGCGACGATGGGGGAGTTTCAGTCGATCACCGGAAAGGCGATCGGCCTGCACTCGCATATGGGCAAGGTGAAGGTCAGCCGCGCGGTGGCGTCGCTCGAAGCACGCGGCCTCATTCGGCGTAGCCCCAACGAGGACGACATGCGCGAGGCGTTTCTCGTTCTTACCCCCGAGGGGGCCCGCCTGTACGGCGAGATCGCTCCGCTGGCGCTGGCCTATGTCGAACGGCTGGAATCGACGCTCTCGCCCAGCGAACTCGAAACCCTGAATGCCGTACTGGAGAAGCTGATGCGGCGCACACAGGAGTTGGACGATCCGCCCGCCTGAGCCGCGCTATGCCTGCGCTCTCTCCAGCTTCCCCGCGATCTCGGCAATCACCGCGTCGAATGACTGATCGATGTCGACCTCGATGGCCCGCTCGTCGGGCCCTGGCGGCTCGAGCGAGGCGAACTGGCTCGCCAGCAGGGCTGGCGGCATAAAGTGCCCACGACGTTCATGCAGGCGCGCCGCGATGACCGATTGGCTGCCCGCAAGATGGATGAAGACGACGGCGTCGCCGGCCACATCGCGGATCCGGTCGCGATAGGCGCGCTTGAGCGCGGAGCAACCCACGATCACCATGTCGTCAGCCGAGGCCAGCGTCTGGCCAACCTTCGCCAGCCAGGGCCAGCGGTCTTCGTCGGTCAATGGCTCGCCACGGCTCATTTTCGCGATGTTTGCCGGCGGATGAAGATTGTCGCCATCGAAATATCGCGCCCCGACAAGCGGAGCCAGCGCTTCGCCCACCGATGATTTGCCGCTGCCGGTGACGCCCATCAGCACCATCCGGCGGGGATATTCAGAGGCAGGCCGTGATACCGCCGTCGACATACAGAATATGACCATTCACAAAGGAAGATGCGTCCGAAGACAGGAAAATACAGGCGCCGATCAATTCTTCGACCTTGCCCCAGCGCCCGGCCGGCGTGCGCTTCGCCAGCCAGGACGAGAACTCCGGATCGGCGACGAGAGCTTCATTGAGCGGCGTATCGAAATAGCCTGGCGCGATGGCGTTGCATTGCAGGCCATGCCTGGCCCAGTCTGTCGCCATGCCCTTGGTGAGATTGCCGACGGCGCCCTTCGTCGCGGTATAGGGCGCAATGCCCGGCCGTGCGAGCGCGGTCTGCACGCTGGCAATGTTGACGATCTTGCCGGCTCCGCGGCTGATCATATGGCGCGCGCAAGCCTGCGCAACATTGAACACGGTTGAGATATTGGTGCGCAGCAGGCGCTCGAAAGCCTCTGCGGGAAAATCCTCTAGAGGCGCCCTGTGCTGCATGCCGGCATTGTTGACGAGGATATCGATTGCGCCGATGTCGGCCTCAAAGCCATCGACAGCGGCCCGCGCTGCAGCATGATTTCCGGCGTCGAAGGCTAGCTGCCGCACCGACCCGCCGAGCGATTGCGCAGCGGCGGCGAGTTTGGCCTGATCCCTGCCATTGATGACGATCTCTGCCCCAGCCTCCATCAAACCGCGGGCCAGCGCAAAGCCTATCCCTTGCGAGGAGCCGGTCACCAGGGCGCGTCGTCCGGTCAGGTCGAACAATCCACGATCCATCGTCTATCCCCAACCTCGCCCAGCGATTGACAATCGCCGAACTCGGTCGCTCCGTCGAGTCTGGACCGTATCCGCCGGCAACTCCAAAACGCCGGCGAACGGGCCGGACGAAAAAGGTGGACCCCTCGAAGTCGCCGGCTCAGCGTGTTTGTGAACGTTCCAGCCGCAAACGCGGCACCGGCACCTTGCTCCTGGGCGTCTGCGAGTAGGCGCTGGCGGCCTCTGGCGTCGAGCCGGTGGACAGGATCTCGTCAGTCGGGCCGACGGATGCCGGCGGCAACGGAGCGGTGGCCGTCATCACCGGGCTCCCTGGACCATGGTAGGTCACTACCTGCTCGGATTCCGGGCCGGGCGCGGCGAGAACCGCGCGGCAGGCTTTCGGCAGGCTTGCGAGGGTCATCATATCGCGCGCCTTGGGCGCATCGGGGTTCTTGTTGGGCCGCCAAGGCTCCGCCGTGAACCACCAGGCCAGCGGCGCTCCGCAGCCATCGCCGGGTTCCGTCGCCGCCTGCTCCTTGCACTGGGTCGAGCCCGGCTGGCAGCCGATGCGGATGTGGAAATGATAGTCATGGCCCCAGAACGGCCGCACCTTCTGCAGCCAGGAGCGATCTCCTTTGACGGTGTCGCACAGCTTCTTCTTGATGGCGGGGTTTACCAGGATGCGCTCGACCTCGGGGTAGCTGGCCGCGAGGCGCAGCAGCCGCACGCGCGACTCCGTCCACGCGGAATTGTCGATCCGCGGCGCCTTGCCCGGAGACTGCTTGACCATCGAGACCGCGCTGAGGCTTTCGCGCTCCTGATAGGAGAGCTTGTGGCTCGGCATCGGCGTGAACCAGATATCGGCGTCGAGGCCGATCTGGTGCGAGGCGTGGCCGGTGAGCATAGGGCCCCCGCGCGGCTGCGAGATATCGCCAAGCATCAAGCCTGGCCAGCCCTGTGCAGCAGCGTCGCGGGAAAACTTCTCCAGCAGCGTGATCATTGCCGGATGACCCCAGCGGCGGTTGCGCGAGAGGCGCATGGCCTGCCAGGTCGGACCATCGGCGGCGATCGCCATGCCGCCGGAAAAACAGCCCTTCGAATAAAAGCCATACGACGCCGGCGCGGTGACCGCAGGCAATTGCTGGGCGCCGAAGAGGTTCTTCGCCAATTCCTCCGCGCCCGCCGGACCCGGCAAAATTCCCGTCAGGGAAAACCCCATCAACGCAGCTGCCAGCCAACGGCCCGCTCGGCCAACCCTCAATGCCATGAAACCACCCTCACAAGGCGCATCGCGCCAGCTTGGCCACCTATAGTTACCGAAGCTTTAACATTCGTCCAATCAATCCGGCTTGATGGCGCTGCGCGCGTCTGCCGCGCCTTTGCCGGACCAAGAGCCGTCCTGCAACATCGACTGGAGCGCGGCGCAGTAGTCTGGGTAGCGGAAGACATATCCGAAGCTCTTCAGCCGATTGTTCGAGACGCGCTTGTTCTCGCCGTAGAAAGACCGCGCCATGGGCGAAAGTTGGGCGGTGTCGAAAGGAATTTCCGGCGGCGGCGCAACACCCATCAGACCAGCCGCGAAGGCGACCACGTCCTGCGGCGGGGCGGGCAGATCGTCAGTGACATTGAAAACACCGTCAGCCTCTCGTCGCGCCAGATGCCACAGACTCCCTGCAATGTCGGCAGCGTGGATGCGGTTGAAGACCTGGCCCGGTTTGACGAGCCGCTTGGCCGTTCCATTTTCCAAATTGACGAAGGCATTTCGGCCGGGGCCGTAGATGCCGGAAAGGCGCAGGCGTGCAAGCGGCCGGGCGATGTCATGCGCCAGGGCTTGCCACGCCTGTTCGGCCTGAAGCCTGGCCACCGAGCGGCGCGAGACCGGCCGGCATTCGCCATCTTCGTCGACCCAGCCGCCTTGATGATCGCCATAGACGCCGACGGTGGACAAATAACCGATCCAGCGCAGCTTCGGCATGGACTCGCGGATAACGCCTTCTGCAAGCGCCAGCACGGGATCACCGATGTCGTCGGGGGCGATAGAAACGATCAGATGGCTCGCTTCCGCGAGCGCATTCCGGACTTCGCTCGATAGCGATGCGCTGTCGAAGATCAGCGGCGCGACGCCAGCCGTATGCAGTGCCGGAAACTTGTCCGTCGAGCGCGTCGTGCCGGTGATGGCGATGCTGCCGGGATCGGGATTGCCTGCAGCGAACGCCTTGCCGGAATAACCTGCACCGAAGATGAAAACTTTCATCGGCGGATACCTCTTAGCTTCCACCGTGGCGACGCTGGCGCATTAAGCTGTGTCCGGCAGGACAGACGGGAGCAGCTTAGAGCGATGACCAGCATCTCGTTCATGGACATTACCGCATCGCCTCCGCCACCCGCCATTCGGTCAGCACCGTTTCATCGCTTTCGGATTTGCCTTGGGCAAGCACGGAAAACCCGTCCGCGTCCATCAGCCGCGCGAGCGCCCAGACGGCGGCGCCGCGGACCAGCGCTGAGGCATCGGTCAGGAGCAGCAGGCAGGGGTTGACCAGTTCGGCAGAGCCGGAGTTTCCGGCGGCGATCAGGCAATTGCGGATGAAGCGGTCACGGCCGATGCGCTTGACTGGAGAGCCCGTGAATTTGGCGCGGAAGGCGGCATCGTCGAGGGCAAGCAGTTCCCCCAGCGGCGGCTGCTCCAGATCGTCGCGCGCTATCAATTTCGCCTCCGAAGCCGCCGCCGCGAATTTGTTCCATGGACAGACCGCCAGGCAGTCGTCACAGCCATAAACGCGATTGCCGATGGCGGCGCGGAATTCGTGCGGGATCGGTTCCTTATGCTCGATGGTGAGATAGGAAATGCAACGCCGTGCATCCAACTGGTAGGGCGCCGGGAAGGCATTCGTCGGGCAGGCTTCAAGGCAGGCGCGGCAGGAGCCGCAGTGATCGGCCTCGGGGGCGTCCGGGGCGAGTTCGGCGGCCGTGAAGATCGAGCCGAGAAAGAACCACGAGCCGAGTTGGCGGCTCACCAGATTGGTGTGCTTGCCCTGCCAGCCCAGCCCCGCCGCTTCGGCCAGCGGCTTTTCCATGACCGGAGCGGTGTCCACGAATACCTTGACCTCCGCTCCCGAGCGGGCAGCGAGCTTGCCGGCGATTTCCTTCAGCCGGCCCTTGATGATGTCATGATAGTCGCGGTTTCGGGCATAGACCGAAATCGCAGCGCAATCGCGCTGGTCGAGGATCGCGAGCGGATCGCCGGCAGGACCATAATTCATCGCCAGCATCACGATGGACCGCACATCCGGCCACAATGCGCGCGGATCGCCGCGCCGCGCGAGCGTGTCGCGCATCCACGCCATCGTTCCGTGACGGTCCGCCTCGACAAACCGTGCGAGGCGTTCCGGCGCGAGCGGTATGGAATCCGGACCCGTGACGGCGACCGCGTCGAAGCCGAGACGGCGCGCCTCGCGATCGATCAGCGCGCGAAGATCGTGTGGCGGTGAGGAACCCGCTTTCGTCTGAAAGCTCCTTCTTCCGGTCCTGCTCGCTTGGCTCGCGGGCAGGAAATCAGAAATCGAGATCCGCGTAATGCGCGACCGGCGTCAGCCCGCGCACGCGGTCGGCAAGCAGCGGCCGGAAGGAGGGCCGCGACTTCACCCGGGAATACCAGTCGCGCGCTGCCTTCTGTTCGCCCCAGTCGATCTCGCCGAGATAGTCGAGAACGGAGATCGAGGCGGCGGCGGCGACATCGGCATAGGTCATGCGGGTGCCGGCCAGCCAGTTGCGCGTGCCGGCCAGCCAGTTCGTGTATTTGAGGTGCTGTTTGATGTTGGAGCGGGCCGCGCGGATCGCCGCCGAATCGGGCGAGCCCGCATCCGGCATCTGGCGCTTCAGCACGCGCTCGCGTACCAGATGGCGGGTAACCTCATTTTCCATCTTGCCGAGATACCAATCGATCAGGCGGCGAATCTCGGCGCGGTCCATCGGGTTTTCGGCCAGCAGGCGCTTGTCGCGCTTCAGCACGCCGCGCGTCTCGTCGAGATATTCCGAGATAGCATAGGCGCCGACGATCGGCGCATCGCCTTCCGCCAAAAGAACGGGAAGACCGCCAGCCGGATTGAGCGCGAGAAACTCCGGCCGCCGTGTCCACGGCTTCTCCTCGACGAGCGCGAGCTCTTCGCCATATTCGCCAAACGCAAGCCGGACGAAGCGGCAGGAGGCGAGCAACGGGTGATGGAAAAGGGTAAGCATTTATCGGCTTGAGACTGATTCGGGGCTTGAGGCGGCGGATGTTTACGCCACCGGCGACGATAGTCTCGACGCCTCGATGCGTCGCCGCGGCGGCGACCGACCCATAGGCGAAGTTCGGCGCGAAGACAAGCAAGCGGCGGATTTAGCCACGATGCGAGGAACAATGGAACATCAGACGATCATCGAAGCGCTTCTGCTTGGCCTGCTTGAAGGCCTGACGGAATTCCTCCCGGTCTCCTCGACCGGTCACATTCTTTTGGCGGGACATTTTCTCGGCTTCAAATCGACAGGCAAGGCCTTCGAGGTGCTGATCCAGCTTGGCGCCATCCTGGCGATTCTCTCTGTCTATTTCAGCAGGCTGCTGCGCATTGCGATGGATCTTGGCTCGGACGCGCAGACCCGCCGTTTCGTGCTCGGCATCCTGCTTGCCTTCCTGCCGGCGGCGGTGATCGGCGCATTGGCGCACGACTTTATCAAGACCGTGCTGTTCGAATCACCGATGCTGATCTGCGTGATGCTTATCCTCGGCGGAATCGTCCTGTTGTGGATCGATCGCGCGCCGCTCCAGCCACGCTATTTCGACGTGATGGATTATCCTTTGTCGCTATGCCTGAAGATTGGCCTCGTCCAGTGCCTGGCCATGATACCCGGCACGTCGCGCTCGGGGGCGACGATCGTCGGCGCGCTCCTGATGGGAGCCGACAAGCGCTCGGCGGCGGAGTTTTCCTTCTTCCTCGCCATGCCGACAATGGCCGGCGCCTTCGCCTACGACCTCTACAAGAACCGCGACGTACTCTCGTCGGCGGACTTGCCGATCATCTTCACCGGCTTTCTCGCGGCTTTCGTCATGGCGGTTATCGTGGTCCGCTCGCTGCTCGGCTATGTATCGCGGCGCGGCTATTCGCTGTTTGGCTGGTGGCGGATCATCGTTGGCGGCCTGGGGCTCATCGCGCTGCTGATATGGGGCTGAGCGACTTCGAATTGCGGCTCCACGCTTTCACGCTGTAGGATAGCGCCATGTCCGCGTGCAGTTTCTCAGCGAAGGGAATATCGGTCGGCGTAGACCTGTCGGTCGGCGCCATCGCCGACCTCATCATCGACCATGACGGCAAGGTGGTGCGCCCGCTGCACCGGGCGCCGTGGATCAAGGAGCCGCCCGATTCGCTGCCACCAGACATCTCGCCGGGCCTTTCGCGGCTCTCGGGCGATTTCCTGTGCGCGCCATTTGGCACCAGCGACATCGAGCCTGCTCCCGGCCACGGCTGGACCGCCAACGCGCCGTGGACGATCGTCTCAAGCGCTGCGATAGCCGGCGGCTGGTTGGTGCGCCTGCGGCTCAGCCGTCCGGTCATGGGTGCGACCGTCGACAAGGTGCTGACCGTTCGCGACGATCATCCCTTCCTCTATCAGCAGCACGATTTCGTCGGCGGCGAGGGCGAGATTTCCGTCGCCCATCATCCAATGACGCGCATGGCGGACGGTGGACGCCTGTCCTTTTCGCCGAAGAGATTTGCCGAGACGCCGGCCAACCCTCTCGAGCCCGATGCCGCGCGCGGCCGGTATCTGTTCGCCTACCCCGCACACACCGAGGATCTGACGCGCCTGCCGGCGCGGAACGGCGGTACGGTCGACCTGACCCACTATCGTGCCGGTGACAGGCGGGAGGACTTCGTTGCCCTGGTGGAAGCCGAGCATGGCGGCCCGGGATGGACGGCACTCGCCCGCACCGCGGAAGACGACCTTGTGCTTGTGCTGAAAAATCCCGCCGAGTTGCCCGTCACAATGCTCTGGATTTCCAATGGCGGACGCGACTACGCGCCATGGAACGGGCGGCATATCGGCGTGCTGGGTATTGAAGACGGGCGCGCTGTCGCCGGCCACGCGGCGTCGGCAGGCGACAACGCCCTCAAACGCCAGGGCGTGCCGACCACCTTCCGTCTTCATCCTGACAGGACGGTTAGCTTCCGCCATGTTCTGGGCGCGCGCGGACTTGGCAATGGTGCGACGCCGCCGCTGCGCGTTTCGACTGAACCGTCGCGGCTGGTTATGCATTTTGCCGATGGCAAGGAAATAGCAACGCCTTTCGACGGCACATTCCTGGTGTGATCGTACCGGATCGATCGGTCGCCCTCGGAGAACCAAGGACTGGAGCGTAGAGGAGATCGTTACGGATGTCTGAACTCGCAACCGTTGCCGCCACCATCTTCAAGCGCGCCGGCAAGGCGGAGCGGTACCTGGTGGCGATCGCCGGCCCGCCAGCGTCGGGCAAATCGACACGCGCCGAGGCGCTGGCGGATCTGTTCCAGCCGGGTACGGCGGCGGTCGTGCCTATGGACGGCTTCCACTATGACGATGGCCTGCTGGAGAAGCTGGGGCTTCGAAACAGGAAGGGCGCGCCGGAGACGTTCGACTTCGCCGGCTTTGCCACGCTGCTGCGGCGACTAAAAGCAAATGAAGCCGAAATCGCGATCCCGCTGTTCGACCGCGATCTGGAAATATCACGAGCAGGCGCTGCCATCGTGCCGCCCAGCGTGAAGTTTATCCTCGTCGAAGGGAACTATCTGCTGCTCGACGAAGAGCCCTGGAAAGACCTCTCGGCGCTGTTTGACTTCAGCATATTCGTCGATGTTCCACGCCAAGAATTGGAGCGCAGACTGGTGCAGCGTTGGCGCGATCACGGCCGTCCCGACGATGCTGCGCGCAAGTGGATCGAGACGAACGACTTGCCAAATGTGGACCGTGTTCTTCGCGCAAGACGAAAAGCCGACTTAGTGCTATGATTCGCTTGCCAAACTGGAAGGGGGGAGCAAAACGGGGACTCCCGGAACCAGGCATTGAGAAGATCGTTTCCCGTCTCACTGGAAGAGGAGGGTTACATGGCGTTGAAGGCAAAGAAGCCTACGGGTACCGCGAGTAAGACTGCAGAGAAGAAACCAGCCGCAGCGGCGAAAGCCGCGAGTGCTACCAAGACGTCGGCGGCCAAACCGGCGGCGAAGCCTGCGGCGGCAAAAACCCCCGCAAAATCTGCTGCGAAGCCGGCAGCAGCCAAGGCGCCTGCCAAGACAGCGGCGAAAGCGCCCGTAAAGGCAGTTGCCAAGGCGGCAGCGAAGGCGCCCGCCAAAGCAGCAGCCAAGGCTCCAGCAAAGGCTGCAGCAGCCAAACCCGCGGCAAAAGCGAAGGCTTCCGCCAAGTCGAATGGCTCTGTGTCCGTCGCGTCCAAAGCGGCGAAGAGCGTTGCCAAGACTGCGAAGGGCGCCGCCAACACTGTCACAAGCGCCGCCAAGACCGCTGCAAAATCAGCAAGCAAGGCTGTAGCGGCCGCGGCGACCGCGGTTGGCCTCAAGGAAAAGAAAAAGCCTGCGGCGAGGAAGGCGTAACGGCGCTTCCTCAAAGGCTTTGCTGCACACGGAGCGGACGGCTTAGGTCATCCGCCTCGTTTGTTTTCAGGAAGCGACGGCATGCCGAAGGGGCGCCGCCCTCCCAATTATTGTCACCCGCGAGGCGGAACGTTGAGCCCAACCTGAGAGGCGGGCCGGGCAATCGCGCGATCCAGCCAGTCGCTGACATTCGGCAACTGATCGAAACCCAGCACTTCGCTTGCCTCATAGAAGATCTTCGCGCCGCGCACCCATGGGAAGGTCGCGATGTCGGCAATCGTGTAATCGTCGCCCATGATCCACTGCCGGCCCTCCAGCCGCTTTTCGAGGACCCCGAGGAGGCGCTTCGATTCGTCGCGATAGCGGTTGAGCGGTCGCTTGTCCTCGATGTCCTTGCCGGCGAATTTGTGGAAGAAGCCGAACTGGCCGAACATCGGCCCGACGCCGGCCATCTGGAAGAATAGCCATTGCAGTGTCTCGTAGCGGCGCGCCGGGTCGGCTGGGAGCAATTTACCCGTTTTCTCCGCCAGATAGGTGAGAATGGCGCCGGATTCGAACAGGCCGAGCGGTTTTCCGCCGGGGCCATTGGGATCGATGATCGCCGGAATCTTTCCGTTCGGATTGAGAGATAGGAAATCCTCGCCCCACGTCTCGTTCTTCATGATGTTGACGGTGTGGGCCTCGTAGGGGAGCCCGAGCTCCTCGAGTGCAACGGACACCTTCACCCCGTTGGGCGTGGGGAAGGAATAGAGCTGCAAGCGGTCTGGATGCTGGGCCGGCCAGCGCTTGGCAATCGGGAACGCGGAAAGATCAGACATCAAAGTCTCCGGACAGGATGGAAGGGGAGGGAGGGGATTTAAGAACTCAAACGCCGGTGAAGGCAACGACGGCGTTCGTGCCGCCAAAGGCGAAGGCGTTCGAAACCGCGGCGCGAACCTTGCGCTCTTTCGCGACGTTCGGCGTCACGTCGAGATCACAGTCCGGGTCCTTTTCGCGGTAGTTCGCGGTCGGTGGAACGATACCGTCGCGGATAGCCATGATGCAGGCGATGGCCTCGATGGCGCCCGAAGCACCCATGCAATGCGCGTGCATCGACTTGGTCGACGACACCGACAGCGAATCCGCGTGCTTGCCGAAAACGCGCCGGATGGCGGCGGTCTCGATCTGATCGTTGGCCTTGGTGCCGGTGCCGTGCGCGTTGAGGTAGTCGATGTCCTCGACCGCCAGGCTGGCGTCGGCAAGGCAGGCCTGCATCGCGGTTGTCGGGCCTTCGATCGTCGGCGCTACGATATCGCCCGCATCCGCCGACATCCCGGCGCCGGCAAGCTCCGCCAGGATGGTGGCGCCGCGCGCCGTGGCGTGCTCGTAGGATTCAAGGACCATTATGCCGGCGCCTTCGCCGAGCACCAGTCCGTCGCGGTCGGCGGAGAAAGGCCGGCACGTGTCGCGCGCCAGAGCTCGCAGCGCTTCCCAACTGCGCACAACGCCGAACACCAGCGGCGCGTCGGCGCCGCCCGCCAGCATGATATCGGCGCGGCCGAGCCTGATCTGATCGGCGGCGGCCGCGAAAGCATGGTTGGACGAGGCGCAGGCGGAGGTGACGCCGAAGACGGGGCCCCGCAGGCCATGGACCATGCTTACCTGTCCGGCTGGAGCGCTCGGCATGATGCGCGGAACGGTAAAGACGCTGGCGCGCGATTTGTTTTCCACCAACAGCGCCCAATAATTCTCGTCCGCCGTCTCGGCGCCGAAAATGCCCGTACCGACCACGGCGCCGATGCGGGTCGGATCCATGTGCGTCGCCGAGACGCCGGCCTGCCGCAGCGCCTCGTCGGCGGTCATGACGGCCAACAAAGCGAAGCGGTCGATGGCGACCAGCCTGCGGCGATCGATGTCGAAAGCGGGCAATTGCTTGATCTGCGCCGCGATGCGCGGCTTATCCTCGAGATGCGGCGCGGAAAGTTCGCCAATGCCCGAGCGGCCCGCTTTCATTGAGTCCCAGATCGACGCGACATCGTTGCCCAGAGCACAAATGCCACCGAGGCCGGTGATGACGATCCGTTGGCGGGCCACTTGCTGCGCCCTAGGCCTTCTTCGCGATCAGCGTGCGCACGGCCTCGACCATGTCGCCGACATTCTTGAGACTGTTCCAGGCGTCGACCGTGTTCATCTCGATTTCGATGCCGTGCGCCTCTTCGAGATCGAAGATGATCTCGGTCAACTCCAGGGAATGGATGCCAAGGGCATTCAGGTCGGTATCAAGCGTGATCTCGCCGACTTCCGGGTCGGCGTGAGCCTTCACCTTCGCGATGATTTCGTCGGCAAGCTGGTCTGCCATCCGCAATTCCCCATTTCAGCGCCCGTGAGTACGCGCGCGTGCCCCTTCAGCGAAGCGATTGTCGTTGCTTGCCGTACTGTCCCCTCGACAGTGCGACTTCCATGGTCTTCTCTATAGGAACCGTAGGCCGGGGTGGCAACCGGCTATATCTTCAGTCCATGGAACCGGCCGCGCGCCGAAATCTCGTCCAGCCCTTCATCCAGCTGAGGAGGTGGCATGTATAAGGCAGTGGGTTCCAGGGGATCGCGGGTGAGCCGCGTGCTCTGGATGCTGGAGGAACTCGGCGAGGCCTACGAGTTTGTCGAGGTAAAGCTTCGCTCGCCGCAAGCCTACGCGCTCAACCCGTCCGGCAAGGTGCCGGTTCTGATCGACGGCGAGGTGGTGGTGACAGACTCAGCCGCGATCTGCGTCTATCTCGCCGACAAGCATTCCGAAAAAGGCATGGGCTGCGGTCCTGGACTGGGCGGGCGGGCGGAGATGGATGGCTGGATGCATTTTGCCCAGTCGGAATTCGAGGCGCCGCTGTGGAAGCTGAGGCATCGATTCCTGCTGCCGAAAGAGGTTCGCGTCGACGTCGGGCCGGCCGTGGCTCACGATTTTGCCATCGAGGTCCAGGCCCTGGACGGACGGCTGGGCGAACGACAGTTTGCGCTGGGGGACCGATTCAGCGCCGTCGATGTGATGCTGGGCGATATGGGCGGTTGGGCCCGAGCCGGAAGGTTCCCGATCGAATCGGCACGCGTGAATGCCTACCTCGACCGCGTACTGGGCCGTCCTGCGCGGGGGCGATCCCAGGCGGCCGGCGGATCGTTCTAAGCCATGAAAAAGGGCCCGGCGAACGCGCCGGGCCCTTTCCATTAGGCTGCTATCCGCTCAGTGGCGGGAGAGCCAGTTGTCGATATCGCTTTCAATGGCGTCCTGTTGCTTGCCGTAGCGCTCCTGAATCTTGCCCGCCAATTCCTTGCGCTTGCCCTTGATGAGATCCAGGTCGTCGTCGGTCAGCTTGCCCCATTGCTGCTGAACCTTGCCCTTGAACTGTTCCCAGTTTCCTTCGATGCGATCCCAGTTCATGCCATTTCTCCTTCTGAGTTCCACGCCGCGTTGACAGCGACTGGAGAAAAAACGCCGAAGACATCGTCAAGTTCCGCCGAACGGACGCTCGAAGCAGAGCGATAAACTCCTGTTTACTTGACCGTGAGCGGAGCGTCTGTTTGTGCAGTGCAACATATGCACACAAGGAACCCTGTTTTGAGCATCACCTCCGATACCGAAGGCTGATCATTCCCGGCCTGAAGAGCATCTACTCCGCCCTGCATGACAACGCCGAGACGCTGCTTCGCGTCGTTGCCGGCCTCGCTCTCGTAACGCATGGCCTCGGCAAGGTGGCCAACCCGTTCGGCGCGGTCGAGATGGTCGAGAGCCTCGGCTTCTATCCCGGCATCTTCTGGTCGCCGCTGCTTTCGTTCACCGAGTTTTTCGCCGGCATCTTCTTGGCGATCGGACTCTTGACCCGGCCGGCATCCTTCGCCGCGATGTTCATCCTGCTGGTCACGGTCTACTTTCACTGGATCCAGCTCGGCCAGGGCTATGGCGGGGCCGAGAAGTCGATCCTGTGGGCTGCAATTATGTTCTTCTTCGTCATCCGTGGCGGAAACGCGCATTCCGTCGACGCCAAGCTCGGACGGGCATTCTAAGCCTTCCCAGCGCCGCGCAGGCTTTGCCTTTCCGGCGAAAGCGACTAAGAACGGGCTCTGTTTCTCCAAGACCGCCAGGCGGAGCCCGCAATGACTGAAGTGCTGCAAACCCCCAAGCTCGTCACTGTGTTCGGGGGGACCGGCTTTCTCGGCAGACACGTCGTGCGGGCGCTGACCAAGCGTGGTTACCAGGTGCGTGTCGCCTGCCGCCGGCCAAACCTCGCCGGCCATCTGCAGCCGCTCGGCAATGTCGGCCAGGTGCAGCCCATTCAGGCGAATCTGAGAGTGCGCTGGTCGGTGGACCGGGCCGTGCAGGGCGCCGACCATGTCGTCAACCTGGTCGGGTTGCTGTTCGAGACGCGCCGCCAGAACTTCAACGCCGTGCATGATTTCGGCGCGCGCGCTGTCGCGGAGGCCGCCCGCGCGGCCGGCGCCGGGCTGACCCATATCTCGGCGATCGGCGCCCATCCTGACAGCGAGTCCGCCTACGCGCGAACCAAAGCGGCCGGCGAAGCGGCGGTTCGCGAGACGTTGCCGGATGCGGTGATCTACCGTCCGTCGATCGTGTTCGGGCCGGAGGACGGCTTTTTCAACAAATTCGCCAACATGGCCCGCTTCCTGCCGGCGCTGCCTCTGATCGGCGGCGGCGAAACCCGGTTCCAGCCGGTGTTCGTCGGCGATGTCGCCGAGGCGGTCGCGCGTTCGGTGGATGGCCAGGTGCCGGGCGGCAAGGTCTATGAACTCGGCGGGCCACAGGAACTGACGTTCCGCGAGTGCCTGGAGGAAGTGCTGAAGATCACCGGGCGCAAGCGCCTGCTGCTGACCCTGCCCTGGGGTCTGGCCACCCTGCAGGGCAAGATCTTCGGCATGTTGCCGAACCCGCTCCTGACGGCCGACCAGGTGACGCTGCTGAAACGCGACAATGTCGTGTCGGAGGCGGCGGGGAAGGAACACCGCACACTGACCGACCTTGGCATTCAGCCGACGACCCTGGCCGCGATCCTGCCCGGCTATCTCTGGCGTTATCGCGTCGCCGGCCAATTTACGCACAAGACGCAGCCGTAAGCTGGCCTGATCCTTCCGTGGTCGAAGCGCTTCTGCCGGACGGGGTGAGCCTTGCGGCCGCCTCGCTGCTGGTCGTTGCCAGCTTCTTCACCTCGGCGCTGACCGCTTCGTTCGGGGTCGGCGGCGGCGTGGCTATGCTGGCGCTGCTGGGGCTGTTCGTGCCTGTCGCGGTGCTCATTCCCGTGCATGGCGCAGTACAGCTCGGCTCCAACAGCGGCCGCGCCTGGCACCAGCGGGCGCATATACGGATGAACGTCGCTGCCCCCTTCATGGCCGGCAGCGTGGTGGGCGCGATCGCCGGCGCCTTTATCGTGGTGCAACTGCCTGACGCCTGGCTGAAGCTTGTGCTGGGCGGCTTCATCCTGGCGATTAGCTGGGCCAGGATCCCAGGCATCGAAAGGCTCGACAAGGCCGGGCTCGCAGTCGCCAGCGTCGGGCTGGCGCTTCTCAGCATGATGGTGGGGGCAACCGGGCCGCTGCTATCGCCCCTCCTGGCGCAGTTTTTGGCCGGCGACCGCAAGGCGCTGGTGGCGACCCATGCTGCGGCGATGGTGGCGCAGCATGGCTTGAAGATCGTGGCGTTCGGTCTCGCCGGCTTCGCCTTCGGCCAATGGCTGCCGATGGTCGTCGCGATGATCGTCACCGGCTATCTCGGCACCCGCTACGGCACGCGATGGCTGGACAAGATGCCGGAAGAAACTTTCCGCCGCTGGTTCAAAATCGGCATCAGCGTGCTGGCGCCGGACCTTCTGCGGCGCGGGGTGATGGCGCTCGGCTGAGCACGGCGCCTACCCTCCTCGTGTAAGGAGAGGTCGCCGGCGCTGAACTCACCAGCTATCCGGCAGCTCCAGTTACCCGATCTTGGGATCGAGGCTGCCGTCCTTGTAGCGCTTGGCCATTTCCGAAACCGGCAGCGGCCGGATCTTTGCGGCATGGCCAGCCGTGCCGAACTCTTCCAGACGCTGCTTGCACAGCTTGGTCATCGCGGTCATCGCGGGCTTCAGATATTTGCGCGGATCGAACTCGCTCGGATCTTCGGCCATGACCTTGCGGATCGCGCCGGTGAGCGCCATGCGGTTGTCGGTGTCGATGTTGATCTTGCGCACGCCATTCTTGATGCCACGCTGGATCTCCTCGACAGGGACGCCCCAGGTCGGCTTCATCTTGCCGCCGAACTTGTTGATGATCTCCTGAAGATCCTCCGGCACCGACGACGAGCCATGCATAACCAGATGCGTGCTCGGCAGCTTGCGGTGGATTTCCTCGATCACTTTCATCGCCAGCACCTTGCCGTCCGGCTTGCGCGAGAATTTATACGCGCCGTGCGAGGTGCCCATGGCGATGGCCAGGGCGTCGACCTTGGTCTCCGTGACGAACTTCACCGCCTCGTCGGGATTGGTCAGCAACTGGTCATGGCTGAGCTTGCCCTCGGCGCCGTGACCGTCCTCCTTGTCGCCCATTCCGGTTTCGAGCGAGCCGAGCACGCCGAGTTCCCCCTCGACCGAAATGCCGCCGAGATGAGCCATGTCGGTCACCGTCTTGGTAACGCCGACATTGTAGTCCCAGTCGCCGGGCGTCTTGCCATCCGCCTTCAGCGAACCGTCCATCATCACCGAGGTGAAGCCGGACTGGATCGCGGTCATGCAGGTGCCGGGCTCATTGCCATGGTCGAGATGCACGCAGACCGGAATATGCGGATAGATTTCGGTGACCGCATCCATCATGTGCTTGAGCATGATGTCGTTGGCATAGGAGCGCGCCCCGCGCGACGCCTGGATGATGACGGGCGCGTCGACGGCGTCGGCGGCTTCCATGATGGCCAGCGCCTGCTCCATATTGTTGATGTTGAAGGCGGGCACGCCATAATCGTGTTCGGCGGCATGGTCGAGCAATTGGCGGAGAGTGATGCGGGCCATGGACGTTTCCTCCAGATCGGTTTTTTTCAGGCGCTGTCTCCGGCGTAGGCAAAAAAAGCGATTGCCGCAACACTCGCTTTGCGCCCAGGCTTTTTCAATCGAATGAAGTCGCCCGCGGTAGGCCGTCAACGGCTGTTTTGCCGGCAGGTGCGGGAGCGAACATGCTCCATCCCGCATGACAACCGCTGCAGTCGTCGATCGGCCCCGTCTTGTGACCGGCTGTCCGTTCATCCCTGTGGCACTCGCCGCAGAAGGCGTGGAACATCCAGTCGATCCGCATCGGCTCGCTGAGGCTGACCCGCTTGTGGCAGTTCAGGCAGTTCTCCTTGCCCGTGTCGTCGAGGAAATTGTGGTGGCAGGTGACGCATGTCACCTTGCTGTGGCTGGCGTGCAGAAAGCCGGCGCTGTCGATCGGCGAGCGCCTCAGGCCCGCAAGACGCGCTTCGGCCATCGGAGCAATGGCGACGAAGACCGCACACGCCACCGATAGCGCGATGACAGCCACGATAGCCGCCTCGCGGCGGTTGGCCAGGATGCCAACGAAGAGTGCCGTGCCGGCAAGGCAGGCGAGAACGACGATCCATGTGGGCGTGCCGGCGATCAGTGCGACATGCGCGGCGGCTGCAAGAACCACCGCGAAGCCGGCCGGGCGGTGGAGCTGCAAAGCCGGCGTCAACCCGATCCGCTGGCGCAGGAAGCGCGGACGCTGGACGAAGAACGTCAACGCCTGGGCAAGTGCCGCCAATATGCCGAATACGATTTCAAGCGGGACGGAGGCTGCAAGCCAGTCCCAGAATTTCGGATGAAGTCCTGCGACGAGCAGGATGTGCAGGAGTGTGGCTGCGCCAGCGCTCCATCCCAGCCAATGATGCCAACGTCCAGAGCGCGGCGAAGGCTGGATGACGATCGCGGCGGCGGCAGCAAGGAGCGCGACGAGGCCGGGAAGGCGGACGAGCCACCAGGACAGATCGGTCGGTCGCAGAACGATCAGCAGGGCAATCGCCGCGACGAAGAAAAGGCTGACCCGGAATGCATATTTCAAGCGCCGGCGCACCGTGGGACGGTCGATTGCTCGGCCGCCGGACGCCGTCACGGCATCACGCCTTCATCAGCCACTCATGCTCCCGCGCATTGTTGAACTTCCAGGTGCGCTTCGGTCCGGCCATGACGTTGAGATAATAGAGGTCGTAGCCGTGGCAGGCCGCGCAGGGGTGATACCCCTTCGGCACCAGAACGACGTCGCCATCTTCCACCGCCATCACCTCGTCCAACTCGCGGTGACCGGAGGCGTCGGCATCCGTGTAGACCCGCTGGAAGGCAAAGCCCTGCCGTGGGTTGAGGCGGTGATAGTAGGTCTCCTCCAGATAGGATTCAGCGGGGAGATTATCCTGGTCGTGCTTGTGTGGGGGATAGCTGGAGGTGTGGCCGCCGGGAGTGATCACCTCGACCACCAGCAGCGAATCGGCCGGCTGATTTTCCGGCAGGATATTCGTCACGTAGCGTGTGTTGGTGCCCTTGCCGCGCACTTCCTGACCCAGATCGTCGGGCGAGATGACACGCGGCGCGAGACCGCCGCCAAGCCCCGGCGCCGAGCAGACGGCGAGTTCCAGGGCGGTCTTGGCCGTGACGGTCCAGGTCGATCCTTGCGGGGCGTAGACCGACCATGGCTTGCCATCGAAGGGCGACATTCGTTCGCCCAAGACGCCGAGCTTCTGGCCACCGACGCTCGCCGCGCCCTTGCCGGTGACGAAGACCAGGCAGATTTCGGCATCGCCGGTCTCGCCCGAGGCGGTTTCGCCGGCTGCCAGACGATGGAGATCGAAGCCGACATAGGACCAGCCGGCGCTTTGCGGCGTGACATGGGCGACGCGGCCGCCGCCCTTCTGCGCCTTCACCAGCAATCGGGACATCTCGTTACTCCTTGTCGGCCTCGGCCTTGCTCGCGGCGGCGGTCGAGGGCCTGTAGGTGAGCAGATACGTATAGGCGCCGTAGATCGCCATGCCGCCGACGATCATGCCCCAGGTCTGCTCGCCATTGTAGAACTCTACCGCGCACCAGGCCGTGATAGCGGCGATGAGGAGGATGCGCCGCCACAGCGGATCGAGAAAGGGATGGCTGCTGCTTCCGCCCATCACAGCATGCCGGCTTCGCCGAGGAACCAGCGGAGATTATTGTAGCCGAGCGGCGCGTAGTGAGCCGGATCGGCTACCTTCGGATCCTGCTCCGCTTCAACGACCACCCATCCCGAATAGCCCTGCATGGCGCGCAGCACCGGCACATAATCCACCATGCCGTCTCCGGGCACGGTGTAGACGCCCGCCAGAACGCTGTCGAGAAACGACCAATCCTCGCGGTTGGAGCGCCACATCATCGCCTCGCGCACATCCTTGCAATGAATGTGGCCGATGCGCGCCTTGTAATGGCGAGCCAGGCGCAAAGGATCGGCGCCGCCCCAGGTGGCGTGGCCGGTGTCGAGCAGCAGGCCGACCGCATCGCCCGTCACCTCCATGAAGCGATCGATGTCGGCCTCCGTCTGCACGCAGGTGCCCATATGGTGATGGTACACCAGTTGCAGGCCGTAGGTGTCGCGGATCGCCTGGGCAAACTGCGTATAGCGCTCGCCGAACTGGTTCCACGCCTTCTTTTCCAGCACCGGGCGCGCCGAAAGCGGGAGCTTGCGGTTGGAGTGAATGGCGTTCGACGTTTCGGCGGCGATGAAAACCGAGCAGCCCATATCCCTCAGCAGGGTCGCATGATCCTTCGCCGCCTTGAGCTCCTGCGCGCTGGTGCGGGTCAGCAATTCGGTCGAGTACCAGCCGCCAACCAGGGAATGGCCATGCGCTTCGAGGATCGGGCGCAGCGCGGCTGCCTTGCGCGGAAACTTGTTGCCGAGTTCCATGCCCTCGAAACCGGCGGCGCGCGCCTGGCTGAGGCAGGTCTCGAGCGGAATATCGCCACCGATCTCCGTCATGTCGTCGTTCGACCAGCCGATAGGGTTGGCGCCAATGCGGATCATTTTGAGAATTCCTCCTTGAGAGCCAGTTTCCATATCGCGATTGCACGGCGGCGGTCCAGTCAGGGAGCGCGCTAGCAACAAGCTTTCCTTTGCAGAAGAGACCGCAGGCAGTCTATTTCTCATCACATCGAAAATGGGAGGAACGCATGATCCGAGTCGGCTTGATTGGCTCCGGCTTCATGGGCAAATGCCACGCGCTTGCCTGGACATCGGTGCGCACGGTGTTCGGCGATACGCCGAAGGTCACGCTGTCGCATCTTGGCGAGGCGAGTACGGAACTTGCTGTGCGCCGTGCCGACGAACTGGGTTTCGCGAAAGGCAGCGGCGACTGGCGCGCCATCGTCCAGGACCCGCATGTCGACGTGGTCTCGATCACCTCGCCCAACCAGTTTCACGCCGAGATGGCGATCGCCGCCCTGCAGGCCGGCAAGCATGTGTGGTGCGAAAAGCCGATGGCGCCGACCTTCTCCGAGGCGGAA
Source organism: Mesorhizobium sp. (assembly GCA_036524835.1). GTDB lineage: Bacteria > Pseudomonadota > Alphaproteobacteria > Rhizobiales > Rhizobiaceae > Mesorhizobium_G. The sequence continues at coordinate 24,727 of DATDBN010000052.1, forward strand.
CGGATGGCGCAGGCGGCCCACGATTCCGGCAAGGTGGCGGTGCTCGGCTACAACTACATTCAGAGCCCGGCCGTCCGCCACATCGGCAGGCTACTGAAGGATAACGCCATCGGCGCCGTGAACCATATGCGCATCGAGATGGACGAGGATTTCATGGCCGACGCGGAGGCGCCGTTTTCCTGGCGCAACGAGAAGCGCGCGGGCTACGGCGCGCTCGACGATTTCGCCGTGCATCCGCTGTCGCTGATTGCCGTGCTGTTCGGCCGGGTGCGGCGCGTCATGTGCCACATGGCGAAACCCTATGCCACGCGCGCCGAGGCATCGGGCGAGCGTCGCGAGGTCGAGACGCACGACGCGGCGAGCGCTCTGATCGAACTGGAGAACGGCGTTTCGGGCACGCTGATGGTCAACCGCGCCGCGTGGGGCCGCAAGGGCCGCATCGCGCTGCAGATATTCGGCTCGAAGGGGGCAATCCTGTTCGATCAGGAGCGCTTGAACGAGGTCCAGCTCTATGTCACCTCGGACCCGGCGGGCGAGCAGGGTTTCCGCACCATCCTCGCCGGCCCGCCGCATCCGCCCTATTCGCAGTTCGTTCCCGCGCCGGGACATGGGCTCGGCTTCAACGATCTGAAAGTTGTCGAATGCCGCGAACTGATCCACGCGATGAACGAGGAGAAGGCGCGCGTCATCGGGTTTGACGAGGGGCTTGAGATCGAGCGCACCGTGCATGCGATGGCCGCGTCGCATGCGCAGGAGAAATGGATGATGGTGCGGAGGTGAGGGTGCCCAGGGCATAGTCCGCCTGGACTTCTGCCCTCTGCCCTCTGCCCTCTGCCCTCTGCCCTCTGCCCTCTGCCCTCTGCCCTCTGCCCTCTGCCCTCTGCCCTCTGCCGTCCGCGCCGGTCGATGATGTCGGGACTTTCCTTTCAGGCGGCGCCGGCCTGTCGAGGTGCGCCTGTGCGGGAAACCTTGCGCCGCGCCGCGACCGCATCCGCCAAGTCCCGCAGCACCGTCTCGGTCGTCTCCCAGTCGATGCAACCATCGGTGATGCTCTGGCCGTAGGTCAGCGTCTTGCCCGACACGACATCCTGCCTGCCCGCCACGAGATTGCTTTCGACCATGACCCCCATGATGCGCCGTTCGCCCTGGCTGAGCTGATCGGCAATATCGGCGATCACAAGCGGTTGGTTCTCCGGCTTCTTGCCGCTGTTGGCGTGGCTCGCATCGATCATCATCGCCGGGGTCAAGCCGGCCTTGACCAGTTCGGCGGCCGCAGCCTCTACGCTGGCAGCATCGTAGTTCGGGCTGTTGCCGCCGCGCAGGATGATGTGACAGTCTTCATTGCCCGTCGTCGACGCGATAGCCGAGCGGCCGCTCTTCGTCACCGCCATGAAATGATGCGGGTAGGCGGCCGACTGAACAGCATCGACTGCGATGCGCAGATTGCCGTCGGTGCCATTCTTGAAGCCGACCGGGCAGGAGAGGCCCGAGGCCAGTTCGCGATGAATCTGGCTCTCCGTGGTGCGCGCTCCGATCGCCGCCCAGGCCACAAGATCGGCGATGTACTGCGGCGTCGTCATATCGAGGAATTCGGTTGCCGCCGGCAGGCCGAGATTGTTGACCGCGGCGAGCACATTGCGGGCCAGGCGCAGTCCCTTGTCGATGTTGAAGCTGCCATCAAGATCCGGGTCGTTGATCAAGCCCTTCCAACCAACCGTGGTGCGCGGCTTTTCGAAATAGACCCGCATCAGGATTTCGAGCCGGTCGGAGAGCTGTTCGCGCAATTCGGCAAGGCGGGTTGCATAGTCGATGGCGGCTGCAGGATCATGGATCGAACAGGGGCCGACGACGACGAGCAGCCGGTCGTCGCGACCCAGCAGCATTGCATGCGCTGCGTTGCGCGCCGCTGTCACGGTGCGCGTTGCGGTCAAGGAACGCGGTATCTCCCGCATCACCTCGTCCGGCGTACTGAGTTCCTTGATTTCCTTGACCCGAAGATCGTCTGTGGTGGTCAACACGGCTTTGGCTCCTGATGGGGACCTGCCGGCGACACAAAAAAGCCGCCAGGTCTGGCGGCTGTTGGACTTCCTGCTTCAATCTTCAGATCGAGCGTGATCCTCCCACCGCCGGCGAGCGCTTGCTAAAATACCAAAACGAGCTGGCGGCGACGTGGATCATGGATGCCCTATACCGCAGGGGCGAAATCTTGTCATCAAAGAATTGACGCCAGCCAGCGCTACCCTACCAGCCCGACCACGTTCTGGTCGTAGTCGATGACCGAGCCGGTCATGACGCCGGATTGCGGGCTGACGAGATAGGCGATCAGAACGGCCAGTTCGTCGGGCTTGGCCAGCTTGCCGAACGGCTTCGACGCCTCCGCCTTCGCCAGCCAGTCGTCCGGCGCATCGTGCACCTCCTTCTGAATGGCGTGCTCGCCCGGCGTATCCATCCAGCCGGGCGCGACCGCGTTGCAGCGGATACGGTTCTTCGCATAGGCGGCGGCGACATTCTTGGTCATCGTCGCCATCGCCCCCTTGGAACCGGAATAGGCGGTGAGGAAATCCTGTCCGCAATGGATGTTAACCGACAGGACATTGACGATGGAGCCGGGCTTGCCCGCCTCGAGCAGGTGCCGGACGACGCCTTGCATCAGGAAGAAGGGCCCGCGGGCATTGGTGTCGAAGAGTTCGTTGTAGCGCTCCACACTGGTCTCGACGAGGGAGCCGCGGGCGGTGGACGCGCCGGAGTTGACCAGCGCATTGACCGAGCCGAAGCGCTTTACGGCAGTCTCGACCGCCGCCAGGCAGGCGGCAGGGTCGGCAAGGTCGGTGGACAGGAAGATCGTCTCGGCTCCGGCCTTTTCCAGTTCAGCGACAGCCTCCTTGCCCTTCGCGGCGGAGCGGCCGAGCAGCGCGATCTTGCGGGCTCCCTCGCCGACGAGTTGACGTGCGACGGCGAGGCCGAGGCCCTGGGCGCCGCCGGTGACGATGGCGGTTGTTTCAGTATTGCGGGCGGAAGCGTCAAGCATGGTCAAACCTCAATCCAGCGCCGCGACTTTGACGGCCTTGCCGTCCTTCACCGATTTGAGCGCCGCGTCGGCGAGCAGCAAGGCGGCCAGTCCGTCGCGGCCGCTCGGCTGCGGCGCCTTGCCGGAGGCCATCGCTTCGATAAAGGTCGAAATCTCGTTGGCATAGGCCTCGGTGTAGCGGGTCATGAAGAAATCGTGCAGCGGCGGGCGCGTATAGCCGGACGCGTTGGCGAGTTCGATTGACACGGGCCGCTGGTTTTCCGCCGCCACCATGCCCTTCGAGCCGTGCACTTCGATGCGCTGGTCGTAGCCATAGGTTGCGCGGCGGGAATTGGAGATGACGCACTGCTTGCCGGTCGCCGTTTCCAGAATGACGCTGACGCTGTCGAAATCGCCGGCCTCGCCGATCTTCTTGTCGACCAGCACCGCGCCATGCGCCGAAACCAGCACCGGCTCCTCGCCGAGCAGGAAGCGCGCCATGTCGAAATCGTGGATCGTCATATCGCGGAAAATGCCGCCCGACCGCTTGATGTAGTCCACCGGCGGTGCGCCGGGATCGCGCGAGGTGATCTGAACCATCTCCACCGCGCCGATCGAGCCATCGTCGATCGCCTTGCGCACGGCCGCGAAATGCGGATCGAAGCGCCGGTTGAAGCCGACCATCAGTACGCCCTTGGTCTTCTCGACGACGGCGAGGCACTTGCGCACGCGCTTGGCGTCGAGGTCGATCGGCTTCTCGCAGAAGATCGCCTTGCCCGCCTTGGCGAAGCGCTCGATCAGGTCGGCGTGGGTGTCGGTCGGGGTGCAGATGACGACGGCGTCGATGTCGGCCGATTTCTCGATCGCATCAATGGTGCGAACCTCCGCGCCGCTCTCCCCGGCGATCGCCTTGGCCGCCGCCGGCATCGCGTCGGCGACGGCGACGAGCCGGGCCTTGGCGTTCGAGGTGATGGCCTTGGTGTGAACCTTGCCGATGCGCCCCGCGCCAAGCAAGCCAAAGCGGACAGTCATGCGAAACCTCGTGCAGCAAATGAGTGAAATACGAAACGTCCGCTTAGCGCGTTTCGAGGGGCAACAGAAGTGGCCGCCGCGTTTTCCACCAGGCGGATTTCACCGGGATGCGCGAAGTGGCCGACCGGCTTCCGGCCTGTCGCGAGGATCCGCCGGCCTCTCGGTCACAAGCGGCGATTGGGTTTGACCAATCCGAGGGCACCCCACCCCCGACCTTGGTCGGATGCGTTTCCCCGGGGGCTAATCGAGGGGAGGGTAAGAGGCTGCGCGATGCCAGGACGGCAGCCTTCCTTTTCCCACGCAAAGCGTTGCCGTCCGACCGGATCGAGCAAGAAGGAGGGCAGGCTGTCCCGGGAGTTGTCAATGATGCGCCGTCACGAGGGCCGTCATGATGTATCGGGGCGCGGCCGCTCCAGCGCGTAGAGGGCCATCGCATGGGCGTGGGCCAGAACCTCGTCGACTTCGCGGATCCTGCTCAGTCGCCGGGCGACAGGATCGAAGCGGGAGAGCCGCCCACCGGGCGGGCGGCCGGGCCGCAGCGGCCAGATGCGGCGAAACCGGCCGGGGGAAGATGGCGTCCCGCGCATCTGATCGCGACGGGCGCACCAGCGTGCGAAGCGGAGAGCCTGGGCCGGCATGTCGTCCAGCGCCGAGGCAAGTGCTGCAAGGCGCTGACCAAGACGCGTGGCGTCGATCGGGTCATGAGGCGACGGGAGCCGCACCCGAAGGGCATGCCGCCCGGTGAGGTCGTGCCGGCAACGGGGAACGGCGGTGCTCGGCTTCCAGCTGCGGCGGGGGCGGTGGGGGAAGGGATTGCGCAAGGGGTCGAGCAGCGGGAAAGCGAGCGGGCGGGTTGGAGAAGCTGCCTAATGGGAGGCGCGACATTGGCCAGACCCAGCCTGTAGAGGGAGATGCCGGTGTCGACGATGCCGGTGCCTTTGCCATCCTTCAGCAACACCGG
>DATDBN010000053.1:0-3101 GCA_036524835.1 Mesorhizobium sp.
GCACTTTCAAAGGTGCTGGAAGAGGTAATGCTCGAGCAGTTTGGCCTCCAGTACAATCTGAACACCTGCTGCCTGCGTGCGCCCTGGATCATGGAAAAGGACGACTTCCGCTACACGCTGTCCTTTGGCGACGATCTGTTCGGCGGTCCGGACTGGAAGACGATGGTGCCCGCCGAGGATGCCAAGGGCTATGCAACCGACGGCAGGGTGCCAGTGCTGCGCGATGCCGACGGCCGTCCGCTGAAACGCAATTTCGTGCATGTCGACGATCTCGTCTCTGCGATCCTCGCCGCTATCGACAATCCGCGCGCCCGGCGTCAGCTGTTCAACATCTGCATGGACGAGCCGGTCGACTACGGCTCGGTTGCTGCGCATCTGGCGCGTACACGCAAGCTGGACAGCGTCGACATCCCAAGTTCGTACCACTCGAACTGGATGGACAACAGCAAGGCGAAATATCTCCTGGGCTGGGAGCCTAAATACGACCTGGAAATGCTTATCGACTCGGCCTGGCGATATGAGAGAGCGCGGAGCGATCCTCGAATCGTCTGGTATCCGGGTTGATTTTTGTATGGCGGGCACGCCGTGTCCGTCTTTTTAGAGGGAGGACGACCAAATGAGGAAACTACTCTTGCTCGCCGCCACCGTCGCACTGGCGTTTGGCGCTGGACCAGCTCTGGCCAAGAAACAGCTCGTTATCGTAGTGAAGGGGCTGGACAATCCGTTCTTCGAAGCCATCAACCAGGGCTGCCAGAAGTGGAACGGTGAGAACAAGGACTCAGAATACGAGTGCTTCTACACCGGCCCGGCATCGACGTCGGATGAAGCTGGAGAAGCGCAGATCGTGCAGGACATGCTCGGCAAGGCGGATACCGCCGCCATGGCGATCTCACCTTCTAACGCCAAGCTGATCGCGCAGACGATAAAGACCGCCGCGCCGACGATCCCGATCATGACTCTTGACGCCGACCTTACGGTCGACGACGCAGCGCTGCGAAAAACTTATCTCGGCACCGACAATTACCTGATGGGTTTCAAGATCGGCGAATATATGAAGAAAGCGCTGCCGGCCGGCGGGAAAACCTGCTCCATCCAGGGCAACCCGGGCGCCGACAACATCCTGCGCCGTGCCCAAGGCTGGCGCGACGCGCTTTCGGGTCAGAAGGATCTGAAGGAGCTCAAGGGCGAAGGGGGCTGGACCGAAGTTGCGGGATGCCCAGTGTTCACCAACGATGACGGCGCCAAGGGCGTGCAGGCGATGACGGACATCCTGGCGGCAAATCCGGACCTGGTCGGCTTCGGCATCATGGGCGGCTGGCCGCTGTTCGGCGCTCCGCAGCCATATCGCGATTTGTTTAAGCCGCTGGCTGACAAGATCGCGTCCAACGCCTTCGTTATCGGCGCCGCCGACACGATTGGCGATGAGGTCGCCATCGCCAAGGAAGGCCTCGTCACTGCGCTTGTCGGACAGCGTCCGTTCGAGATGGGCTACAAGGCACCGTCCGTTATGATCGACCTGATTGAGGGCAAAACGGTCGCCGATCCGGTCTTCACCGGCCTCGACGAATGCACCAAGGACACCGCGGACACCTGCATTCAAAAATAGATCGGCAAGGCAGGGGACGCGGTTGCATGAGCCGCGTCCCTTGACATTCCTCTTGCACGCACCGCCCGTGGGATAGCTACTTGATCCCGGCACTTTCATTCGATGGCTTCGACCGATGTGCCTAAGAGGGATTGACTTCCATGAACGACACGCGACCCCTGGCGGCGCGCGGCAAGGCCGCCGCCCGTTTCGGAATGATGGGCCTGGCGGGCGCAAGCGTTCACGCATCGCTAGCAAACGAAATCGGCCTGCGCATCGTGCGCGGCGACTACCCTCCCGGAACCATTCTGCCCAACGAAGCAAAATGGGCCGAGATTTTCGAGGTCAGCCGGTCGGCGGTGCGCGAGGCGATCAAGATGCTGATGGGGAAGAGTCTGCTCAGTTCGCGGTCAAAAGTCGGGAGTTGGGTCGAGCCGCGTGAACGCTGGAACCTGCTCGATCGCGATGTTTTGGGCTGGTATGCGATGTCGCCGGACAAGGAGAAGTTCCTGCACATCGTGCAGGAATTCCGTTACATTATCGAGCCGGAAGCCACCGCGCTTGCGGCGCAGCGCCGTTCCGACGAGCAGATGGCCGAAATCAGCGCCGCCTGTCACGACATGGCAGTTGCGACCGCTCTTCCCGAACGAACGCAGGCCGATACCCACTTCCATCTCGCCATCCTGCGCGCCTCAGGCAACGATCTACTGGTGCCGCTCGGCGCGCTGATCGAAACCGCGCTGACCAGTCTCTTCGCCTACACGACCCGCGAGAACGACGATCTCGCGTACGCGCTGAAGCTGCACGAGAATATCGAGCGCAATATCCGCCTACGTAGCCCGGAGGCGGCGCGCAAGGCCGTACGCAAATTGCTGGCCAATACCGACGACGTCATTCGCCGGGTCGATACGACGATTTGAAGGCCCGCTGCGGTCGCAAAGGCAATTATTCGGGTCGAGGATTTCTTAAAGGGCTCTTGATCACAAGCCAGTTCTGTTCGAAAATCGTGGCGGCAGAGCTTGCACTTCCTGGACCTAATTGAAGCAGCCAAAATGTGGCGGTGGCTTCATTAATCGACCCAGCCCCATAGCGCGTTTTGGAACACTCCTAAATTTAGACCTGATAGGCTGAAGGCTGAAGGCCGCTTCGCTCAAGACCCGAGATCTCCAGCCTCACACCATACGAGTTCATCTGCGAGTGATGCACCTTCGCCGGGTGCTGGGTCAGTCGAAAAATCCCGTATCCTCTTCGCTGAGATATTGGCGCGCACCCTCGGCGTCGATGTCCACGCCGAGGCCCGGCGCTTCAAGCAGGTCGACCATGCTGTCCCTGACGATCTGCCCCTTCGGCAATCCGGTGACAATCTCGGTCCACCACGGATCGGAGGCGCTGGGATATTCGAAGGCGATGTAGTTGGCGGGCAGGGTGGCGCAGGCATTGATCAGCGCTCCCAGCCCCAGCAGCCCGTTTGCCGTGCCGTGCGGCGCCATCATGATGGAATGCATATAGGCGTGCT
>DATDBN010000054.1:0-21436 GCA_036524835.1 Mesorhizobium sp.
CGGTCTACCGCGATCTTGTTTTCCACCATCACCGCTTTCCCTCAAGTTCGGAGAGATCATCGCGCGGTGTTGAAGGGCGTGGATGAGGGAGCGGCGAATATTCTTACAAGAAATTGATTTTGCTAATGAATATTGGCTAGATCGGCGGAGTCTCGTCCACATCCCCTGCGATGTTGATCCCGGCGTTGTCGGGGTGGATTCCGTGACATAGAATCGGTCCAGAATGATGAAAGCGCCAGCTTTCGTGCGCCGCGGCGCTGCGAGTGGAGTGCTGGACGGAGCCCGACGCATCAAACTGAGCACGGAGCCCGCATCAAGCTGAACGAAGCCCCACGCATCAAGCTGGAGCACGGAGCCTCACCGCGTCGGTCGCGCCACCTCTTCGACACTCCGGCCGGAAGTCCACAGCCAGCCGGCTTACTTCCAGTTCTTCGGCTGAACCTCGAACGGGTTCACCGCGATGATCTTCTCATCCACCTTTTCGATGTCGCGCAGGCCGCAAAACGCCATGGTGATGTCCAGCTCGTTGCGGATGATGCGCAGCGCCTCGGTGACCCCCGCCTCGCCGCCGGCCCCAAGCCCGTAGAGCATGGCGCGGCCGATATAGGTGCCGCGCGCGCCGAGCGCCCGGGCCTTCAGCACATCCTGGCCGGAGCGGATGCCGCCGTCCATATGCACCTCGATCTTGTCGCCTACCTCGCGCACGATCCGCGGCAGCATGGAGATGGAGGAGAGGGCCCCGTCGAGCTGGCGTCCGCCATGGTTCGACACGATGATCGCGTCGGCGCCGCTCTTGGCAGCCGTCGCCGCGTCCTCCTCGTCGAGGATACCTTTCAGGATCAGCTTGCCGCCCCAACGGTCCTTGATGCGCTTCACCGCATCCCAGTCGAGCGCGGGATCGAATTGCTCGGCCGTCCACTTGCCGAGCTCGCGCATATTATCCGCGCCCTTGGCATGGCCGACGATGTTGCGGAACGTGCGCCGCTTGGTGTGCGCCATGCCCCAAATCCAGCGCGGCTTTGTGAGCAGATTGGCGACGGTGCCGGGCGTCAGGCGCGGCGGGGCGGTGAGGCCGTTCTTCAGGTCTTTGTGGCGCTGGCCGAGGATCTGCAGGTCGAGCGTCAGGACCAGCGCCGAGCAGCCGGCCTTCTTGGCGCGGTCGATCAGCCCGTTTGAAAACTCCTGGTCGCGCATCACGTAAAGCTGGAACCAGAACGGCGCGCTGGTGTTCTCGGCGATGTCCTCGATCGAGCAGATCGACATGGTAGACAGCGTGAAGGGAATGCCGGCTTTCTCCGCCGCCTTGGCCGCAAGGATTTCGCCATCGGCGTGCTGCATGCCGGTCAGGCCGGTCGGCGCGATCGCCACCGGCATCGACACCGGAAGGCCGACCATCGTCGAGGCCAGCGTGCGGTCGCGCATGTCGACCGCAACGCGCTGCCGCAGTTTGATCTTGTGGAAGTCCTCCTCGTTCGCCCGGTAGGTGCCCTCCGTCCAAGAGCCGGAATCGGCATAGTCGTAAAACATGCGCGGGACGCGGCGCTTGGCAAGCGCTTGCAGGTCGGCGATCGAGGTGGTCGGACGAGGCATGCGGGGGCTTTCCGTGACGTTCGGGAACCCCGGCAATAGCGCATTTTGGCCGAATTTGGCGAAATGTTTTTTGGGTCAGGGGAAGGACCATTGGCCGATCCGTCGCGCCCCGCTGCCTGCGGCAGCATGGCGTCTGGAAATGCAGCGCATCAGCGGCGAGCATTGCGCCCATCTTTGGATCGGGGAATGGTCGATGTCGTTGAAGGCGCTCATTTTCGATGTGGACGGCACGCTGGCGGAAACGGAAGAGCTTCACCGCGAGGCGTTCAACGAGGTGTTTGCAACGGCCGGGCACGGCTGGCATTGGGATAAGGATCTCTATCGCCGACTGTTGACGGTGACCGGAGGCAAGGAGCGCATCCGCCATTTCCTCGACACCGCCGGCATCGATGCGGGTCCTGATGCGGAGGCTGCAATCGCGGCGCTGCACGCGGCGAAGAACAGCCTCTATGCAAGCAAGGTGGCGGCCGGGGTGACGCTGCGGCCCGGCATTCTGCGCCTCATGCGTGAGGCGATGGCTGCGGGACTTCAGCTGGCGATCGCCACCACGACCAGCCGGAGCAATCTCGACGCCTTGCTTGGCTCAGCCTTCGGCGCCGATGAGGCGATGGAGTTTGCGGCAATCGTCACCGGCGAAGATGTCGGGCGCAAGAAACCGGACCCGGAAGCCTATCGCCTCGCGCTTGAACGGCTGCGCCGGCGGGCAGACGAATGCGTCGCCTTCGAGGATTCCCGCAACGGCGTGCGCGCCGCGCAAGGCGCAGGCCTGCCGGTCGTGGTGACGCCCGGCATCTACACCGACCACGAGAATTTCGACGAGGCTGAGTGCGTGGTGAGCGATCTCGGCGAGCCGGGCCGGCCGCTTCGGCATCTCGCTGGATGGCGTCCGGCGGGCGGGGTGATCGACCTCGCCGCGCTGCGGGAGATGAGCGCCGGCGTCTGATCGTCCTCGCTGTGGGGTTCCAACACTCTGGGGCGTGTCATGGCGTGACCGTCTGCTAAATTCGCTTTAGCGACTCTGTTAGATCAATTAATTTTACTTTTGCCGCACGAACCGGTGATGTGCCGCGGCGTAAAGAGGTTCCGCGACCGCGGATTTTATTCAAGGCTGCTGCATGAACGCGCTTTCTCCCCCGATCCGGCTCCTGATGGGACCGGGCCCCTCGAATGTGGCGCCTGAAGTCAGGGCAGCACTTGCGCAGCCAACCATCGGCCATCTCGATCCGGATTTCATCGCCCTGATGGAGCGCATCAAGGATCAGTTGCGCGCAGCGTTCAAGACCAGCAACCGCGTGACCTTTCCGCTCTCCGCGCCTGCTTCGCTGGCCATGGAGATGGCGCTGGTGAACCTGCTGGAGCCCGGCGACACGGCCATCGTCGCCCAGAACGGCGTTTTCGGCGGGCGCATGGCCGATATCGTCAGGCGCGCCGGCAGCAAGGTGGAACTCATCGCCGGGGAGTGGGGCAAGCCGGTCGATCCCGAAGCCGTGCGGGCGGCGATCAAGGCGAACCCGCACGCCAAGCTGGTGGCCTTCGTGCATGCCGAGACCTCGACCGGCGCGTGCTCCGACGCGGCGACGCTGTGCCGGCTGGCAGGCGAAGCGGGCATGCTGAGCGTGGTCGACACGGTCACCGGCCTCGGCGGCGTCCCTGTTCTGGTCGATGAGTGGAAAGCGGACGTCGTCTATTCCGGCACGCAGAAATGCCTCTCCGCGCCGCCCGGCCTGGCCCCCATCACCTTTTCGGACAATGCGGTCGCGGCGGTGAAGGCCCGCAAGACGCCGGTGCAAAGCTGGTTCCTCGATCTCAACCTGATGCTGGGCTATTGGGATGGCGAGGGCGCACGGTCCTATCACCACACAGCGCCGGTGAATGCGCTCTATGGACTGTATGAGAGCCTGCGCCGCCTGCTCGCCGAAGGTCTCGACGCAGCGTGGGACCGCCACCGCACCACCCACGCCTATCTCGCGGAAAGGCTGGAAGCGCTCGGCTTCTCCTTCGTGGTCGACAGGGCGTACCGGCTGCCGCAGCTCAACACGGTGTGGATTCCCGAAGGTGTGGAGGATGCGCCGTCACGGCGCCGGCTGCTGGACGATTACCGCATCGAGATCGGCGGCGGGCTCGGTCCGCTTGCCGGCCGCATCTGGCGCGTCGGCCTGATGGGCGAGACCTGCCGTCCCGAGAATGTCGACAGGCTGGCCGAGGCGATTGCAGCGATCCGGCGTTAGCTTCTCCGCGCTGGCGGGCTGCCCGCCCTTTGTGACTGAGGGTCTGACTGGGAATGCTCGCGGGGCATTCCACGTCAGGCCCTTTCGCGTTCACGCAGCAAGGAAACACTGTTCACCAGTGACGATGCGCGCCACACTTGCCGGGCGGGCCGGATAAGCCCATTTCGGAGCCAGCTTCCCGGCAACTGTTTCCAGGACGCACGCTGCGATGCGGCGTCAGGAAAGGAGCACGACATGTCACTCGACCTCACAGGCCTCCACCACCTCACTGCGATCACCGCCAACGCTCCGGGCAATGTCGCCTTCTACACGGGCACGCTGGGCATGCGGCTGGTCAAGAAAACCGTCAACCAGGACGATACCAGCGCCTATCATTTGTTTTACGCCGATGGCGAGGCCCGCCCCGGCACCGATATGACCTTCTTCGACTGGCCGGCCACTCGGGAACGGCGCGGGACCAACAGCGTGGTGCGAACAGGCTTGCGCGTTGCCGGCGAGACGAGCCTCGAATGGTGGGCGAGACGCCTCGCCGACCGTGGCGTGGCGGCGGGCCCGATCGCGACGATAGGTGACCGCGCCTCGCTCGACTTCGAGGATCCCGAGGGGCAGCGCCTGCGCCTGGTGGCGGACGACGCAAAGGACGATGCGCGCATCTGGCAAGGTTCGGAAGTTCCCGCCGAACACCAGATTCGCGGTCTCGGGCCGATCACCATCAGCGTGCCGGGTCTTGTCGGCACGGACGCTGTGTTGACCACGGTGATGAATATGCGGCGCATCGACGGTTTCGCTTCGCCGGACGGCGAGGGCGAGGTGCACGTCTATGCGATGGGCGCGGGCGGCGCCAGCGCCGAACTGCATGTCGCGGTGCAGCCGGGGCTGTCGCCCTCCCGGCAGGGAGCCGGCGCGGTCCATCACGTCGCGTTCCGCACGCCGGACGTCGAACAGATACATGCCTGGACGGAGCGCCTCGCCGAAATGCGCATCCCGTCCAGCGGGGAGGTCGAGCGCTACTATTTCCGCTCGCTTTACTTCCGCGAACCTGGAGGCGTGCTGTTTGAGATCGCGACCGACGGCCCCGGCTTCGCCGTTGACGAGCCGCTGGCGACACTCGGGGAACGTCTCGCTCTGCCGCCATTCCTGGAATCCCGGCGGGCCCAGATCGAGGCTGGCCTCAAACCGCTGCGGTGAGGGCTTTCCTCTCCCGATCTCGATGTGCGGTTGTGAGAATCCAACAGGCCTCGTTTCGCTTATCGGGGCTTTCTCATAAGGGAGCGGCTATCGGATATACCCCCTCACCCGGCCTCCGCCTTCGACAAGCTCAGGCTCGGCCACCCTCTCCCCGCTGGGGAAAGGAGGTTTTCGCCGCTTTCGTCCGGCTTGCGGAGGGTTGGTCCCAAAGCGTTAGCCGTGGCGACCTCCTCTCCCCAGCGGGGAGAGGGTGGCCGAGCCTGAGCTTGTCGAAGGCGGAGGCGGGGTGAGGGGGCGTTGCCAGCAGGCTCAAGGCTCCATATGCGATCGCCCGCCTTCGATCGGAGTGGCCTGAACTGCCGGAGGGTTCCAGGCCATAGGCGATGCGTTGCCGACGAAGACTTCGGCCCCGGCACGGCGGCAGTGTACAGCTGTCGTCGCTAACCCCAAGTATTAAGCATTTCCGCGATTTGATTTTACAGAACACATGCCCTGTGGCATTTTATCGATGCATTGGGGTGCGTATAGTATGATGTCAAACCACCCGCTTGTGCGGAAAGTTCTTCTACTTTCGACCTTTGTTTCTGCTTTGTTGAGCGCAGGTGCGGGCCTCGCGCAGCAAGCGATGCCTCCGCATGCGCCCGGTTCTATCTGTTTCACCAAGGACTTCTGGTGCTGGGCGCAACCGCCGGGCGCCCCTGGTGCGCCATGCGGCTGCCCGTCGCCCTTCGGCTTCGTGCCCGGCACGCTGGGGTGAGGTCCGCGATGGATAAACGTCTCACGGACAAACATGCTCCAGACGCACCGCCGGAAGGCGGGATAGAGAGCCTGGCGCCGCGCAAGCGGCCGTCGGAGACGCCCGCCAAGGCCACGCCTCCCGTCAATCCCGGCGCGGCCGCCGCACAGCGCGTGGACCTCTCCACGCCGCCCATCGAGCGCGTCTCGATGAAGATGACCTATTTCTGCATCACATTCTCGGTGCTGTTGATGTTCCTCGTTGGCTCGCTGTCGCTGGTCTATACGCGGGGCGTCGTGCTGGTCTCGGAGATCGACCTGCTTGGCGCCAGCCAGCCGGACCGGCGGTTCGGCCAGCTGGAGCGGCAGATGCTTGTCGCGCAGGAGCAGATATTTCCGGTCGCCCCGGGAGAGCCTCCTCCGCAGCCGCTGCCGCAATCGCCGGGCGAGCGGGTGGCGCGGGGAACCTTTGTGAAGGCCGGCAGCCTGGACGATCTCGCGCAGGAGTCCTCCTATGTCATTCTTCACGAGTTGCTCGACCTGAACAAGGCGCTGCTGTCGCTGCAGAGGCGCGTCGCGGCCTACGACGAAGAACTCAGCTATCCGCTGCCAGGAATGAAATCGGCGGCGCAGGGTCTCGGGATAGTCGGCGCGCCGGCGACCAATGGCGACCCCATGATCAATTTCTACTGTACGCAGCGCTACAACGCGGCGGACAAGCCGGCCACGCCCGAACAGTCCAACATCTACATGCTCGGCATGAATATGGCCCAAGTGCTCGACCAGGCATGCAAGTACAATCTGGGCTACGTCTCCACCAGCGTGCCATCGGTCCGGGAGTGGTCGTATCGCATCAAGGAAGGAATCGAGCCCTATGGAATATGGGTGCTGCCTTGCCTCTACGCCGCGCTTGGCTCGATGATCTTCTACATGCGCCTGATCCTCGACCCGCAGCAGCAAAACCCGCCATTCTTCCGCGTGGCGCATCGCATGTCGCTCGCCGCGCTGGCCGGAATGATCATCACTTGGTTCTGGGAGCCTGCGTTTGGCAGCGACGGGGCCTTCAACACTGTCGGCTTCGGTCTCTTCACCTTCGCCTTCATCGTCGGCTTCAGCATCGACGTCTTCTTCTCGCTGCTCGACCGGTTGGTCAGCATTTCCCTGGGAGCCGTCAACCGGCTTGGAACCGCGAGCGGCTAGGGCCGCAGGATCGCATGATTGCCCCCTCCCCTAACCCCTCCCCTCGGGGGGCCTCGTGGGGAGGGCTATCGCATTTGGCGATTGACTACGGTGGAGACTGGCGTCGGATGTCACGACGTCGTCATCCCGGGCAACTGATCGTAGCGAAGGAAGACCCGGGATCCAGCGCAAGAATAGCCGAAGGCGCTTTATGCGCTACAAGGCAAAAGAGCATTATGCTGGATCCCGGCTCAGCGGTCGCTACGCTCCCTTGGCCGGGATGACGAAGCTGCGCCAATCGAGACCAATCTCCATCGCCGATTCCCCTCCCCGTTGAGGGAAGGGGTTAGGGGTGGGGGTACCCGCGCCGCAACAGGAGGCCCGATGCGATGCGCCCATGCGAACGCGTTTCTCTTTAACATCCGAGCGCGTTTCTCTTTAATTCTCCAAGCAGTTCGAAGAAGTTTTTGAAAATCTACAGCCTTCTCCTCTGGTATCCAGACTCGTTTGCCGTCGAACGGGAGGTTTGACGGAGGGAGGATACATGCTGGAAAAACTCTTCAAGCTCTCTGAGCACAATACGTCGGTGCGCACGGAAGTGCTCGCGGGCCTGACGACATTCCTGACGATGTCGTATATTATCTTCGTCAATCCCGACATCTTGTCTTCGACGGGAATGGACCGCAACGCAGTGTTCGTCGCGACCTGTCTCGCTGCGGCGGTTGGGTCGGCGGTCATGGGGCTTATCGCCAATTGGCCGATCGGCATGGCCCCGGGCATGGGCCTCAATGCCTTCTTCGCCTTCACCGTGGTCGCAGCGCTTGGCTTCACCTGGCAGCAGGCGCTGGGCGCGGTCTTCATTTCAGGCGTGATCTTCTTCCTGCTCACCGTAACCGGCGTGCGAAGCTGGCTGGTGGCGGGCATTCCGCATTCGTTGCGCAGCGCCATCGCTGCCGGTATCGGCCTGTTCCTGGCGATCATCGCCCTGAAGAATGCCGGCGTTGTGGTGGACAATCCCGCCACGCTGATCGGCCTTGGGCCGTTGCACAACACCGGCACGCTGCTGTCTATCCTCGGCTTCTTCCTCATCGCGTCCCTCGATGCGCTGAGGGTGCGCGGATCGATCCTGATCGGCATCCTCGTCGTCACGATCCTGTCGATGATCCTCGGCATAAGCGAGTTCAAGGGTATCGTTTCGATGCCGCCGTCGATCGCGCCGACCTTCCTGCAGCTCGATATCGTCGGCATGCTGCACACCGGCATCATCCAGGTGATCCTGGTGTTTGTGCTGGTCGAAGTGTTCGATGCAACCGGTACGCTGATCGGCGTCGCCAAGCGGGCAAAGCTGATCGAGGAGGGCAAGCCGAACAATCTGGGCCGCGCCCTGTTCGCCGACTCCACCGCTATCGTTGCCGGCTCGCTGATGGGCACGTCGAGCACCACCGCCTATGTCGAGAGCGCGTCCGGCGTCCAGGCGGGCGGGCGGACGGGTCTCACCGCGCTCACCATCGCGATCCTGTTCCTGGCCGCGCTGTTCGTCTCGCCCCTGGCGGCTGCCGTTCCGGCCTATGCGACAGCGCCCGCGCTGCTCTACGTGGCCGGCCTGATGATGCGCGAACTGATCGAGATCGACTGGGACGACATCACCGAAGCGACGCCGGCCGCGCTGACGGCGCTTGCCATGCCGTTCACCTATTCGATCGCCAACGGCCTTGCCTTCGGCTTCATCAGCTATGTCGTCCTGAAGCTGGCCACCGGCCGCGTCTCAGGCATCCATCCGGCCACCTGGCTGGTTGCGATCCTGTTCATCATCAGGTTTGCGTTCTTTGCGGAGTAGTATCGGCCGTTCCGATTGGGTAATCACCCGCCACCGGGCGGACCGCCTCTCGATGCAGCGGCAACTGCATTTTGCGTCTATGAGGGGGCATATGCGATTGGCTGGCTGGGGTTGGGGGAATTGCACGAAGCGTCGGCAAGTTCTCGAACTCCGATCTAACTATCTCCACTCAAGCGACGCGCCTGGGTTCGGGTGCGAAGCCGCTGAGGCCGAGCCAGGACTGCATGGCGGCGGCGATCTTCGGATCGCCGTCGAGTTCCAGCCGCCCGGCATCGACTTCCTGCCGAAGCAGCGCCAGTCCCATCCAGACGGCGGTCATCGACCGCAAGGACCCTCTCACCAGCAGGTCGATTTCGAAGCCGGGGTCGAAACCGCAGAGATCGACGGTGGGTCCATCGACAACGAGCCACCAATTGCGCTGCTTGTCCGGCAGTTCGGGGTACAGAAACTGAATCGTGCAACGCCGCGGCGGCAGCGGTTTGGGGTTCAGGTTGCGCCGCATGTCCCACATCAGCAGCGAGGGATCGAGATTCTTCAGCGTCAGCTGCGACTCGACCCAGCGCTGGCCCCAAGCGCCCATGCCGAGAATGATCGGGCGCATCTCCTCGCCGGCTTCGGTCAGCGTGTATTGCGAGCCGCCGCTTCGGTCGCGCGCGACGGAAATCACGCCGGCGCGCTCCAACTGCTTGAGACGCTTCGATAAAAGCGCCGGCGACATGCGCGGAACGCCGCGGCGGATATCGTTGAAACGGGTCGATCCGCACAGCAGTTCACGCACGACCAAGGTGGTCCAGCGCGTGCACAACACCTCGGAAGCCATGGAGACCGGACAGAATTGCCCGTATCCGCCGCGATCGCTCACTCTACCCACCTTCGCTTGTGACGGCTTATATTAGCGTATTCTGGAGAATTTTGCATCGCTACACTTCCTGAACTAGCGGCGGGACGGCAACGGGTGGATCATTCAGGCTCTAAAGAAATTGGGAGCGATAAACATGAAATCTCAAGCGCATCTCCAGCCGGTCCCGGACCAGGCTGTGGCGAGCATGCCCCTCGACGTCGTCGCAACTGCACAGGAACTGGCGCCGATCTTCGCCAAGCGTGCGGCGGATTATGATGCAAACGACCGCTTCGTTGCCGAGAACTATCAGCTGCTGAAAGAAACCGGGTTGGTGTCGGCGGCAGTGCCGCGCGAACTTGGCGGCGGCGGCGCGGAGATCCGTGAACTCAGCGCGATGCTGCGCATCCTTGGCCAAGCCTGCGGATCGACAGCGCTCGCCTTCGCCATGCACACGCACCAGGTGGCAATCCCCGCGTGGCGCTGGCGTCACCAGAATGTCGCTGCGGTGGAGCCTTTGCTGAAACGCGTGGCGGCCGACAAGATCGTTCTCTTGTCGAGCGGCGGCTCCGATTGGATCGGCGGCTCGGGCAAGGCCGAGAAGGTCGAAGGCGGCTATCGCGTCAGCGCCCGAAAGGTCTTCACCTCAGGCGCCGAAGCCGGGAATGTGCTGATGACCGGCGCGATCGTGAGCGACGGCGATGTCGATACGGTGATCCATTTCGGTGCCCCGATGAGTGCGGCCGAGGTCAAGGTCATGGACAATTGGCGCGTGCTCGGCATGCGCGGCACCGGCTCGAACGACGTGGCTATCGAGAATTTGTTCGTGCCCGATGCGTCGGTCAGCTTCTCGCGGCGGGCCGGACAGTGGCATCCGGTGTTCCAGACAATCGCAACGATTGGCTTCACGCTGGTCTATTCCGTCTATGTCGGCGTTGCCGAGAAAGCGCGCGACCTCGCAATCGAAGCGGCTCGCAAGCGGCCCGCCAATGCAAGCGTCACCGGACTGGCAGGGCGGCTCGATACCGCGTTGCGCGGTGCGCAATATGCCCATCGCGCCATGATCGCGGTGGTCGAGAAGGGCGAGATGTCGGCCGAGAGCGTCAATGAAGTGATGATCGGGCGCACCCTTGTTGCACGGCATGGCCTCGAAGTGGTGGAGCTTGCCATGGAACTGGCCGGCGGCGGCGCCTTCTTTCGGGCCAATGGCATCGAACGCTGCTTCCGCGACATGCAGGCGGCTCGCTTTCACCCGCTGCAATCCGGGCCGCAGGCTCAATATGCCGGCGCGATCGCGCTCGGGCTTCCGACGGCGGAGGTCTTCTGAGGACTGAAACTCAGGCCGGGAGCGGCTGCCGCTCCCGGTCCCGCGTCAGGATGAACAGCATGACGCCGATGTTCATGAGGTTCCACGCGATGCCGTTCAGGAAGGCCGTCGCGTAGGAATTGGTCCAGTCGTAGATCAGGCCGGTCGTCCAGCCGCCGACCGCCATGCCGGCGATGGTCGCCATCATTACCAGCCCGATGCGCTGGCCGGCCTCGCGCGCCGGCATATATTCGCGCACGATCACCGCGTAGCAGGGCACGATGCCGCCCTGGCTCAATCCGAAGACGAGCGAGATGACATAGAGCGAGGTCAGTCCGTCGAAGGGGATGTAGGCGGCAAGCGCCAGGCACTGCAGCACCGAGCCGATCAGCAGCGTGCGGATGCCGCCGATGCGGTCGGCGACGAAGCCGGAGACCAGCCGGCTGACGACGCCGCCGGCCAGCATGATGGACAGCATTTCGGCGCCCCGCGCGACGCCGAAGCCCAAATCCATGCAATAGGCGACGAGGTGGACCTGCGGCATGGACATCGCCATGCAGCAGCCGAAGCCCGCCAGCACCAGCAGGGCCTGCAATCCGCCCGGCGTGAGCGACAGGGCTCGCCCCGTCACGCGTGCGGCCTGCTCGGCGGCCGAGCCATGGTCGATCCTGCGGCGCAGCAGGAAGACCAGCGGAACCATGGCGACCAGACACACCACGCCGATGCCGGCATAGGTGGCGCGCCAGCCATGGGCTTCGAGGAAATGCGGCATGATCGCAGGCCAGAAAGCGCCGGCGATGTAATTGCCTGAAGCAGCCGTCGCAACCGCAACCCCGCGGCGCGCGTGGAACCAGTGCGAGATGTCGGCGATGAGCGGACCGAACATGGCTGAGGATCCGAGACCCACCAGAACGCCATGCGCGATGGTGAACTGCCAGATCGACGACGCCATCGAGGCCAGGATGAGACCGAGGCCAAGCGAGATCGAAGCGGCGAGCGCCGGCATCCAGTAGCCGATGCGATCCACCGCGCGGCCGACGATTATGTTGCCAAGCGCGAAACCGACCATCGTCGCGGTATAGGGCAGGGACGCTCCGGCCCGGTCGACGCCGAACTCCGCCTGCACCGCGGGCATGACCACCACGATCACCCACATACCGGCGCAGCCAATCGTCGCCAGCAGCACGGAAATCGCCAGCCGCGTCCAGGCGTAGGCGCCGTCAATATCGGAGGTTGCGGCCATAGGGAAAGGCGGTCCAGCGAGTCGCGGAGTTCACTGTACCATTGAATTAAGCCAGGCCGCCAAACAGCACCATGAGCGGGCAAAGCGTGGGCCACCGCTGCAGTGACAGCCGGCGGCGGTCAGAACAAGCCTTCGATCTGTCCCTTTTCGTTCAGCGCAATTCGTTCACTCGACGGCGCCTTGGGCAGGCCGGGCATGGTCATGATCTCGCCGCAGATCGCCACGACGAAGCCGGCGCCGGCGGCCAGGCGCACCTCGCGCACCGGCACGACATGGCCGGTCGGCGCGCCGCGCAGATTTGGATCGGTGGAGAAGGAGTACTGCGTCTTCGCCATGCAGACCGGCAGCGTGCCATAGCCGGCCGCTTCCCAGGCATGCAACTGGTCGCGGACCGACTTGTCGGCGATCGCTTCCGAGCCGCGATAGATGCGCTTGACGATGGTGTTGATCTTGTCGAACAGCTTCATGTCGTCGGGGTAGAGCGGCGAGAACTGCGCGTGGCCTTGCTCCGCAAGTTCCACCACCTTGTGCGCAAGCGACTCGATGCCGGCCGAGCCGCGCGCCCAATGCCTGCACACGACCGCCTCGGCGCCAAGCTCGGCGACATAGTCGCGCATCGCCTTGATTTCGGCCTCCGTGTCGGTCGTGAAGTGGTTGATGGCGACGATGGCCGGTACGCCGAACTGCTTCACGTTCTCCACATGACGGCCGAGATTGGCGCAGCCCTTCTTCACGGCGGCGACGTTCTCGGCGGCGAGGTCTTCCTTCTTGACGCCGCCATTCATTTTCATGGCCCGCACGGTCGCCACGACGACGGCTGCGGCAGGGTGCAGATGCGCCTTGCGGCATTTGATGTCGAAGAACTTCTCCGCGCCGAGGTCGGCGCCGAAGCCTGCTTCGGTCACGACATAGTCGGCGAGCTTGAGCGCTGTCGTGGTGGCCACGACAGAGTTGCAGCCATGGGCGATGTTGGCGAACGGGCCGCCATGCACGAAGGCCGGGTTGTTCTCCAGCGTCTGCACGAGGTTCGGCTGCATCGCGTCCTTCAACAGCACGGCCATCGAACCGTCCGCCTTCAGGTCGCGCGCATAGACGGCGGTCTTGTCGCGGCGGTAGGCCACGATGATGTCGCCGAGGCGCTTCTGCAGGTCCTTCAGGTCGGTGGCGAGACACAGGATCGCCATCACCTCGGAGGCGACGGTAATGTCGAAGCCGGATTCGCGCGGATAGCCGTTGGGCGCGCCGCCGAGCGAGCAGATGATTTCACGCAGAGCGCGGTCGTTCATGTCCATCACGCGGCGCCAGACCACGCGCCGCGTGTCGATGCCGAGCTCGTTGCCCCAATAGATGTGATTGTCGATCAGCGCGGCGAGCAGGTTATGCGCCGTGGTGATGGCGTGAAAATCGCCGGTGAAGTGGAGGTTCATATCCTCCATCGGCACGATCTGCGCGTGACCGCCACCCGCCGCACCGCCCTTCACGCCGAAGTTGGGACCAAGCGAAGCCTCGCGGATGCAGACGATTGCCTTCTTGCCGATGCGGTTCAGCCCATCGCCGAGGCCGACCGTCGTCGTCGTCTTGCCTTCGCCCGCCGGCGTCGGATTGACGGCCGTGACCAGGATCAGCTTGCCGTCCTTCTGCTTCCTGACCCGCTTGATGAATTCGGCGGAGATCTTCGCCTTGTCGTGGCCGTAGGGCACGAGGTCTGCGAGTGGAATGCCGAGCTTCTCGCCAATTTCGGCGATCGGCTTCTTCTTCGCCGCGCGCGCGATTTCGATGTCGGTCCTGTGTTCGGCCATCAACTGTCCCCCTTATTCGCCGGAGCGCGAGGCTTCCGATTTTGCGCGGCAGTGAAGCCCACGGGAGGGCGGGGTGGCAACGGGTAAAAAGCCGCATGCCCGAAAGGACGAGAGGCGCGGCGGGCGGTGCTTGGCTCGCGCCCGCTTAGCGGTCCAGCACCGAGCGCATCTCGACAAGCGCCGAGCGCACGCGCAGCACGTAGAAGCCCATGGTGGTGAGGTGGGTCGGCATGATCCAGCCATCCTCGCTGCCATTGGAAATGATCAGGGGCTGGATGCGCAACGCCGACTTGAACTGCTGTTCGAGATTGTCCTCCAGCGGCTCCAGCCCGCGCGACTGGAACACCTGTTGGAAGTCGTGGCGCACCGCGCGCATGATGCCGTAAAAGCCGTAGAGCTGGCCATAGGCGAACCAGAAGCGGTCGTCGGCGCGCGTGTCGAACCAGCCGCTATTGTTGTTCTGCGAACGGTCGCGGATCAGGTCGGAGGTGGAACCGATGTCGCTGGCGATGCGGTCGACCAGCTGCAGCAAATTATCCGAGCGCGCGTTGAAGACGACCTCGCACTTTTCGAGGCGGTTGTTGAAGGAGATCAGCTTGTTGCGCGCCACGCGGTAGAAGCTTGGCGTCGGCGTTTTCGGGCCGAAGGGCTGCAAGCCGAAATACCATGTCTCTTCGTCGAAGGTAATCGACCCGCGCGCGTCCTGCAGGTCGCGGTCGATCTGGCTGGTGCCGCGCACGCGGCCGATCGTATCGACCAGTTCGATCGAGGTGCGGCGGATGGCCTGGTTCACGCCGCGCTGGAACGACGCCTTGTTGTCCATGAACGGCGTGTTGTCCCAGTCGATGCCGAAGAAGCCGATCTTGTAGAGGATCATCGACGAGATCCAGGCGTTCTGATTGACGTTGAAGTCGATCAGGTCGGCAGCGACATCGACCACCGCAGAGCGCGTGCAGGTGCGGATTTCGCCCTCGCCGCCTTCAATCGTCTGGCTTGTGTCCTGAATGTCCGCGGGCTTTTGCGCCGGCGGCGCGGCGAAGCTCAGCGTATCGGGATAGTTCGGGTTGAAGTTCTTCCAGAATTGGGTGGCGTAGAAGAAATTGCCATAGAGCGCGACGAGACCGAGCAGCAGCGCACCGACCACCAGCTTCAGGATCCAGCCGCGCCTTGTGTACCAGCCGGCCAGCCACAGGAATGGCCACAGGATGATGCCGATGACAAAGCCGATGCCGCGTCCGATCCATTGGAAGACGCGGACGAAGAAATTCACAATGGGCTCGATCATTTGCGGTCTTTTCCCCGTGTTCTCAGTCGGTCAGGCCGTATAGCCGCGCTCGGAACGCAGCCTTGTCTTCCAGATATGTGGTTTTCAACGTCTCCACAACATCCTGCCGCGCCGCCTCGTCAAGCGCCTCATAGTCTTTGTAGAAGCCCTGCTTGTTGAAGACGTAGCGCGAAACGAAATCGAAGCGGACGAAGTCCGAGATCAGCCGGTTGGTGAGCCAGGCGTCGGGGTGATCGGGCTTTGCGCGCACCACAAGGAAGCGCTGGGGCGGAGCAACGTCCTCCAGCCGGATTTGGCCGAATTGCGAAATCTCTCGCTTGGCGGTGTTGAGGAAGGGGAAGGTGCCGTCCTTCTTCACCAACTCGACATTGTTGTGGATCCAGCTCTGGAACCACACCTTGTCGGCCTTAACGAGATCCCGCTCCGGTTCGGCCTGGCGGATCAGGGCGCGCACCGCCATTTCGGCGCGGTGTTCGAGATAGCCGGATTGCTCGACCCACGACGCGCGCGGCAGATCGAGCCGTCCGGTGCCGGCCAGGAAGCGGAACACGCGATCCGCATCTTCGATCGACAGATAGCTCACCTGCCAGGGGCGCGAGCGCTTGAAGCCAGGCGAGGACGGATCGCCGATGACGGTGGTCATATCCTTGTCGATGAAGACATAGAGCCCGCCGAAATGGCTGGTCCAGAAGGCGTTGTGGCGGAAGATCACCTGGTCCGGCACCAGCGCGTTCTCGCGCACGTCGCCGCAGACCTTGGCGAGTTCCACCATCCGGTTCAGCATGGTGTCGTCGCGCCACGCGTCCGGCTCCAGCTTCAGCCGGTCGATCAGCTTGCCGAGTTCGGCCGCCTTGCCCAGCACATCCTCCGCCGACAGAACCTTGAATTCGACCTGATTGATGGCCAGCAGATCCTCGACGCTCTCGACCTTGGCGACCGAGTCCTCGATCTCGCCGTAGATGACATCCTTGATGGTCAGCGCGTTGATGACGCGGCTGTTCCGCGACATGAATTCGTAGATCAGCTGGCTGGTGTTGGAGAACGCCGTGTGCACGACCGGCAGGTCGATCTGCGCAGGGGTGAGGATGATGAAGCGACGGTTGACCTCGTTGGGGTCCAGGTAGAGCGGGTTATTCAGCTCTTCGGCGACCTGCGGCGAAAAGCCGGTGCGGTCGATGTCGAAGGTCTTCAGCTTGGTGGGCTTCAGGCCGAACGCCGCCAGCGCCTTGTTGTAGCGGGCGATGAGGTGCGGCTCCTCGACGGGCAGCAGCCGGCCGTAAATGAGGGCGTTGTCGCGGAGCAGATCCATGGTCACGTCTCCGGCCAGGGTGCGGCGACACCAGCGCGAATTGCTGCTTCGGCCAACCGTGCATCAAGCGTGGCTAGTGGCAATCGCAGCCGCTTGGCCAATTCCAGGTAAGTGGCATCATAGAGCGACAAGCCGTGTGTTGCGGCTAGGTCCATGCAAGTCGTCCATACATAGTCTGCACCCTGCGAATCCAGATCCAAGGGCAGTGCGCCTATTCTCTCGAATGCCCGACTGCAAAAATCCGATGCGATGCGCTTTCGCCTTACGGCAAGAAGAAGCGCGTTGCCGACTTCGATCCTGAAAAGCGGTGGCACGATCGCTCCGCCGACGGCGACGCGATCCAGCAGCATGTCGGCCAAAGGGCTGTTCTCGTCCGGCATGATCCAGTTCAGCGCAACCGAACAGTCCAACACGACGCTCAATAGCGCCTGCCCATTTCGACGTAGTCGCGTATCGTGAGTCCTGCGGGATCGGGCTTTACATGCTTGCGCAGTTCGCGAAGGCCATCGGCAGCTTGGCGCGCCTTTTCCACATCGCGGACCACGGGAGGGACAAGGCGAGCCACCGGCCTGCCGTGGCGGGTGATGGTCACTTCCTCGCCTTTAGCAACCAGTTCCAAGAGAGCACTAAGCGAGTTGCGTGCTTCCAGTGTTCCGACCTCGCGCATTTGTCACCTACTCTAGCCAGTCTAGCCAGAATTTAGAGTGGAAGGGATGTGATTACAAGACCTCGGCTTTGATCACGCATTCCAGAACCCCTTCTTCTTCAACTCCTCCATCTCCCGTGCGGCCCGTTCGCGCAGGCGGGCATCGCGCAACAACTTCTCCACCGTCGAGTCGTCGGCCTTGTCGGAATAGCGGAACTCCGAGTCAGCGTAGCGGTTGATCTCCTGCATCACCATCGCCATGTCGAACGGCCCGCGCAGTTCTTCCACCATCGCTTTCTTTTCATCGTAGGGCTTGTGCATGAAGGCTTCGGGCTTCTCGAACCATTCGTCCGGCAGCTCAATGTCCATGGCCCGCATCTTGATCGCGTCGGTGACGTTCTTGATGGCGCGGCCGGTGAAGCGCGGCTCGGCCTCCTTGATCAAGTGCAGATATTCGCCGATGTCGGCCAGCGTCTTCGGCGCGCCATTCTCCTTCATGAACCGGTCATAGACCTTCATCAGCCCATCTTCATGCGGCTTGGAGTGGCTTTCATAGGCCGTATCGACCGCGCGCTGGATTTCCTGCGCGGCGTAAAGGTCGTGCTCGCCGAGCGGGATCTTGTGGTTCTTGCCGGCCAGGAGCACGAAGATGTCGATGTAGTCTTCCTTCGTTTGCGGGCCATTGACCAGCCAGCGCGCGCCGGCGCGCTGGCGCAGCGCGTCGTCGACATTCTCCGGATAGTTGGAGAACATGCCGAAGGAGCAATTGCCGCGCACCACCGTCATGGTGCCGGAAAACGCCGCCATCAGCACGCCGGTGATTTCGTGCTGGCCGGCCGAAGCGCGGTCGTCCGAGCGCTTGGCCGCCACCTGGTCGATGTCGTCGACGGTGCCGAAGCCGATGGCGCGGGGGTTGAGTACGGCGTCGATGAAGGCCTTGCAGTTCTGGCCCGACTTGCCCTGATAGGACGAGATCTCGTCGACGCCGAAGTTCTGGTAGTGGAAAGGGTAGCCGGCGACCTGGCAGTAGCCGTTGACCAGCCCGGCGATCATCTGGATCAGCGTGGTCTTGCCGGTGCCCGGCGCGCCGTCGCCGATGAAGGTGAACAGGAAGCCGCCGAGTTCGACGAACGGGTTCATCTGCCGGTCGAAATCATAGGCCATCAGCATCTTCGCCAGCTTCACCGACTGGTATTTGGCGATGTGGTTGCCGACGACCTCTTCCGGCTTCTTGAAGGTCATCTCCAGCGGCTTCGACTTCTTGCCGGGCGCGACGTCGAAGCCGTCCAGCGTGAAATCGTCGGAGTCGATGCGGATATGCGCGTTCTCGAAGCTGCCGAGGCCGTCGAAGCGGCCCTTGCGCGTCAGCAGGCCCTCGATGGCGACGCGCGCGAAGGCGTCGGCGCGGGTCATCAGATCGGCGTCGTCCTTGGCCCCCGATATTGCGCGGTCGAGGCCGGCGACCATCGACTTCAGCGCATCCTGCCCGGTGTCGAACAGATAGTCCGGCTCGGCGATGTCGTTCGGCGGCTCGCCTTCGCTGTCGATGAGTTGGCCGAGATAGGAGGCGAAAGCAAAGGCCGCCACATAGGCCGACGCATTGAGCAGCTTCTTGAAGCGCGTTGCGTCTTCGCCCTCCAGCGGCGCGCGGGCATTCTTGGCTGCCAAGCTCTCGAGGTCGTTGCCCCTGGCGAAGACATCGGCAACCGCCAGCGCCACCGCCAGCCCGCGGCGCGTGCGGAACAGCAGCGTGTGCTGGCCGATGCCCATCAACTGGTCGTCCGGCCTGATGGAAGCGACGGTCTTGCTCAGCTCGATCTCGCGGGTCTTGCTCAGCGAACCGGTCGAGACGGGGGAGACGAAGCGGCGGCCCGTGCCGGCCAGCGCCGTGCCGGACTGGCCCGAAGCGCTTTCCATGACGACAAGGCGCGTGATCATCGACTGCGCCGTCGCGCGGTGCTTTTCGATATCTGCTTCGGCGATGGTGGTCAGTCCAGCGTCCATCAATTCCCCTCACTTGGTCTGTCGGCGGCTGTCTTCGTACCCTGATGCGCGGCGGCGAGGTACAGGTCGAGAGTCTGATCCAGCCTGCGGAACATCAGATCATCGAAAGCGGTATGGTTGCCGCCGCTCTGGATCGTTTCAAGAGCCGCGATGTAGGCGGGCCGGTCTTCCGGGCGCACTGCGATGGGCGGGAACCCGGCCCGGGCAAGAACAAGATTCATCAGCAGGCGCGCCGTGCGGCCATTGCCGTCATTGAAGGGGTGGATGGCGACCAGGTCTCTATGCGCGCGGAAGGCGGTTTCCGGCGAGCCGGCCGCATTTGCGAGCCAGCCGCAGAATGCCTGCATCAGAGCCGGAATCTCGATAGGTCCGGGGAACTGAAAGACGCCGCTATCCGTGTTCACGAAACGGGCGCTATCCGCATAGGCGCCGGCAATATCGGATCTCGATTTGGCCATGACGAGCTGGTGCAGGGTGCGAATGTCGGCCTCGGTAATCGCCGTGCGGTTCTGCGCCGCTATCTGCAGAACCCAATCGAGCGCGCGAGCGTGGTCAACCGCCTCAAGGTGATCCTTGAGCGGCTTGCCCGCGATCGTCAGGCCTTTTTCCAGCACCAGCGCGGTCTCGCCGGCCGTCAGCGTGTTTCCTTCAATCGCGTTGGACGTGTAGGTGATGTCGAGGCGCTGGCTGTGGTCCAGATTTTCCAACGCGCCCTGGCGCAGCGTTGGCTTCAGCGCGTCAAGCTCGAGCTTCTTGGCTGCGACGATGGTGGAAGTGCTCATGCCGCGCGCCTTGACAAACCGCCGGGCAAGGCTGTGCCGCTAAAAGTTCGCCCCCTCCACCATGCTCCGCATGGTCCCCCTCGCCCGTAAACGGGGGAGGATTCAGGTTGCAGCCGGCCGCGCCCTTTGATCCTGCCCTGGGAGGGGGACCGCCGAAGGCGGTGGAGGGGGCGCGATAATTCAGCGAGGCGCGCATCACACATCGCTGATCACCTGTCCCTTGGACAGAATGTGCACCTTGTAGCCCGCAAAAATCTTCTGCGCTTCGCCATCGGCGTAGAGCGCCTGGTAGGCTTCGTGCGGGATCAGCGCGTGCTTCTCGTAGCTTGAAACGCCCTGGCGCGCGGCCTCCAGATCGTCGGTGTTTATGTAGAACTCCTGGCGATCCTTCTCGCTGGACCACAACCCCTTGCGGCCCGGCTTCTCGGCCTTCGAATAGACCTCCTGAATGGTCCAGGTCAGCAGCCAGGCGTTCTCCGGCTTGCGCACTTTCGACAGCACCTCGGTGACCGTCGAATTGTTCTCCGTCACGCCCGATGAATAGAAGGGACCGAGCACGACGCGGCGCAGCTGCTTGGGATGCAGCGTCTCGAAATCCTTGTCCATGTTGTTGGCGATGGTCGCCGGCGACAGCGTGTAGGCCGAGTTCCTTTCGGTGAAGGCATCGAATTCGTGCGCCAGTTCCGGATTGAGCAGGCCATCGACGGGAAGCGGGATATCCACCTTCTCGTTCAGCCTGGCTCCTTCGATGTCGACCAACTGGCCGACCATCGCCTCCGAGGAATCCTCCACTGTCGCCATATAGATCAGCGGCAGGTTGGCGCTGCCGTCGAAGCTCGCCCAATGGACGAGATAAGTGGGCCGCAGTGTGTTGGGATTGACCGAGACCTTGGCCGTCTGGGCCAGCATGAACGGCCCGAACACGCTTCCGTTGCGCACCTCTTCAAGATAGAGGCGCTCGGCCATGGAGCGCTGCAGGGCGTCCGGGAATTCCTTATGGCGCAGGATGAAGTCGGCCATCTCCTCGCGCAATTCGTTGGCTTGCGGGATGTTGGCAAGCCGCTGCTCAGCCTGGCGCTTGTCGTTCTCCAGTTCGAGCACGTGCTGGAACATCGGGAAGCCGCTTTCGGCGCGCGAGATCTTGAACTTCTCCATGAAGCCCAGACGGTTGCGCCAGCACAGGAACGACTTCTCCAGCCGGTCGATATATTCGGCGGCGATCTCCGCGACGATGCCATGCCGGTAGAGCGGCGAGCGGTCGTCGCGCATGAAGATTTCCAGCCCGTCCAGCGCCGCGGCGATGGTGGTGAAATACTGGATGGCGGGATCCGTTTCGGGGGTCATGAGGTGGTCCCCCTGCAAGGCTTTCGCGCTACGTTGCCCCCCTCTGTCCTGCCGGACATCTCCCCCACAAGGGGGGAGATTGGCTGGCCGCAATGCCGACCCTTGTGGGGGAGATGTCCGGCA
>DATDBN010000055.1:0-2649 GCA_036524835.1 Mesorhizobium sp.
GGACGAACGATGCCCAGACAGCCAACCGGTCGAGCAAGCGGCAGACCACGGTACGGCTCATCGAAGCTATCGTAAGCGCCAACTCGACCCCGTGTTTCGCTGAGCGGTGAAGGCGGCGACACTGTCGTGATGATTCGTCACGGGAGGTTTGTTTGCAGTCTGCACCCAAGTCCAGACTTGAAACATTCGCAGTCATCGAGGCGGTTGCGAACCGGCTTGAGGCGAGCCCGGCCTTGCTGCGCCGTCGTTGGTCTGACGAAGCGAAAGCGCGGATTCTGGAAGCGGCGCTGGCGCCCGGCGCGAATGTTTCGGCGGTGGCGCGGGCGCATGACGTGAGCCCGCAGCAGGTGTTCGCCTGGAGGCGCAAGGCGATCCGCTCCGGCGAGATCGTTGTGCTGACGCGCGGGTCGGAGGCGGTGACGCAGAGCTTTGCATCGGTGGAAGTCTCGCGTGAGGATAGCGGGCGGTCAGGCGGTCTTGAAATTGTCATCGGGAATGCGACGATCCGGGTGGGAAGCGATGTTGCTGCAACCCTTCTGACGGAGGCGATCCGCGCCGTGCGGTCGGCATGATCCCCGCGGGAGCCAAGGTCTATGTGGCGACGCGTCCGGTCGACTTCAGGAAAGGCCCGGACGGTTTGGCAGCACTGGTGCGCGACACCGGCGCCGATCCGTTCTCCGGCGCGCTTTACGTCTTCCGGGCAAAACGCGCTGACCGGGTGAAGATCGTGTGGTGGGACGGGTCTGGCCTTTGCCTGTTCGCCAAGCGTCTGGATGAGGACAAGTTCCGCTGGCCGCGGGTTGAGAACGGTGTGATCCATCTTGCCGCCCCGCAATTGATGGCGCTCATCGATGGCATGGATTGGACACGCATTTGGGCCGAGCAGAAACGGCGCCCGACCTCGATCGGATAGACCGTGGCGAAGTGACTCAGGCAGCGAGAATCGGACCTCAAATCGGCTAAAATGTGCTTCTATTCGGCGTCATGACGAGCAGCGCTTCGGCCCTTCCTGATGACGCCGGCACGCTGAAGGCGATGCTCATCGCCATTGCGATGGAGAAGGCTGACCTGCAGGGCGAAACGGCGGAACTCAAGGCCGAGATCGACCGGCTGGCCACGGTCAACGAACGCGCCGAAGGACGGATCGCCGAACTTCATACGATCATCAAGCAGCTGGAGCGTGCCCGGTTCGGCCGCAGCTCCGAGAAGCTCGATGTGGATCAGGAGGCGTTCGCCTTCGACGAGGTCCAGACCGGGCTGGGCCTGATTGAGGCTGAGCTTGAAGCGGCGAAACCGGCAGGCGAGCGCCGTCGCTCTGCGCGGCCGCGCAAGGCATTCCCGCCGCATCTGGAGCGGGTCGAGATCGTCGTCGAGCCGGAAACCGTTGCCGCGCTCTGCGTCTGCGGCAACTGCAAGCCCGTGCGGATCGGCGAGGACGTCTCCGAGCGGCTCGACGTGACGCCGGCGAAGTTCCGCGTGATCGTCACCCGCCGGCCCAAATATGGCTGCTCGCACTGCAAGGAAGGCGTGGCGCAGGCGCCGGCTCCCAATCACCTCATCGACAGCGGCGTGCCGAGCGAGGCGGTGCTCGCCCACGTCGCCGTCTCCAAATATGCCGACGGCCTGCCGCTCTATCGTCAGGAAGGAATCTACGCCCGTGACGGCGTCGAGATCAGCCGCAATTCGATGGCGAATTGGATGGGCCATGTCGGCTTCCATCTGACGCCGCTGGCCGACCGCATTCTGGCGCTGATCAAGGAGGGAGAGCGGGTCTATGCGGACGAGACGACGCTGCCGACATTGTCGCCGGGCTCCGGCAAGACGAAGACAGCCTGGCTATGGACCTACGCCCGGGACGATCGAACCTTTGGCGGCACGGCGCCGCCCATGGTTGCCTACCGGTTCGAGAACGGCCGCGGCGGCGAATGCGTGGAGCGACATCTCGAAGGCTATGCCGGATTGCTGCAGGTTGACGGATGGGGGGCCTATAACCGGCTTGCGGAAGCCAAACGCCGCGGCGGGCCGCTGCGGCTCGCGGCGTGTTGGGCACATCTGAGACGCAAGTTTTACGAATTGCACGTGTCCGGTGTCTCGTACGTGGCGAGCGAAACCGTCGAGCGGATGGCCAAGTTGTGGAAGATTGAGGAAAGAATCCGGGGCCATGATCCCGATCTTCGCTGCGCCGCGCGTCAGGAACGATCCGCCGCGATCGTCGCCGACCTCTGGCCATTCTGGGAAGAGGAACTGGCCCGTATCTCCGGCAAGTCGAGACTTGCCGAAGCGATCCGCTATGCCAAGAGCCGGCGCGAGGCTCTCGAGCGCTTCCTGCGTGACGGCCGCCTCGATATCGACAGCAACGCCGTCGAGCGCGCGATCCGCCCGCAAACGATCACCCGCAAGAATGCTCTGTTCGCCGGATCCGATGGCGGCGGGCAGACATGGGCGACGATCGCCACACTCCTGCAGACCGCGAAGATGAACGACGTCGATCCATCCGCTTGGCTCACCCAGACACTTCAGCGCATCGCCGCAGGCTGGCCGAACCGCGAAATCGATCGACTCTTGCCCTGGCATCATCACGCCACCTGAACGGCTGCGGCTGGACGCTTACTGTTGCTGTATGATCTACTTTGGATAATTGACTTCCCA
>DATDBN010000056.1:0-38388 GCA_036524835.1 Mesorhizobium sp.
CGACCTCCAGCCGGTTGATTTTCTCTTTGAAGATGAAGATGGCGGACGCGAAGGTGAAGATCAGTTCGACCTGGCCAAGGGCGCGGACATAGGCGACCGGCTGCATGGCCATGGCGGTGAACCAGCAGGCGGACCCCACCACGCCTGCCAGGCCGACGAGTGCGGATGAGCGCCATGCACGGGCAACGCGGCCAAACTCGCCGGGGTCCGTGGCTGCCATCCAGACGATCATGATCGCCGTCTGGAAGGTTGTGACGACGGCGAGCGTTACCGCAGCCTGCATCAGCGGGTCGGGTCCGGCGAGCGACAGGGCCGCGGAACGGTAGGCAACGGCGGAGATACCAAACAGCGCACCCGAGAGTATGCCGGTGAGCGCCGTGCGTCCGAACAAGGCGGCGACAAGGTTGCGCCAGGAAAGCGGCATGTGGGCTACGGATATCAGCATCACCCCCATCACGCCGACGACTATCGCCCACACCGCGCCGGTGGTGATGCGTTCCCCCAGGATGAGGAAGCCGAAGATCGCAGCCTGTACCGGCTCGGTCTTGGAATAGGCGGTTCCCACGGCGAAATTCCGCAAGGTGAACATGTGCACCAGAACGATGGTTGCAGCGATTTGTGCGACGCCGCCGACCATCGCCCAAGCGCAGAATTCAAGCGAGAGCGAGGGAAAGGCGCGGCCGGTCATGAAATGCAGTGCAGTGACGTAGAGGATCGCGATCGGGAAGCCGAAGCCAAACCTCACAAAACTCGCGCCCGTGACGCCAAGCGAGCCTTTCAGGTGCTTCTGAAGCGCCGACCGCAAATTCTGCAGGAAGGCGGCGGCGATGGTGATCGGTATCCAGAGTTCCATAAATGAGAGGCCCGCCGTGATCTACGCCGGCTGACATATCCGCGAATGGTTGCCTTGGGAATGCGGTCAGTTATAACGAAACGGATACGAAACGATTTGCGTCCAGATTTAGCCTATGTCCATCACCCTGCGTCCCAGCCAGGCGCTCCAACTCTGGCACCAGGTCACGCTCGCCGAAGTGCGCGGCGCCGCACCCGATCTGACGACCCGCCAGACGGCCATCCTGATGACCATCTATCTTGAGCAGCCGCCGCACACCGTGCGCGGTCTGGCGGCGAAGCTGGGCGTCACCAAGCCCGTCATCAGCCGCGCTCTCGACACGATGGGCATCCTGAAGCTGGTGGCGCGGCAGCGCGATCCGAAGGATCGCCGCAATGTGCTCGTCCGCCGCACATTGGAGGGCGCTCTCTATGTCGAGCGCCTCGGCGATGCTATCATCGCAAAGGCCAAGGACCTTCCGATTTGACCGCTTACGACAAGCGTCTGCACGCATTCCGCCCCGACCTCGCCGACGTCAGGCTGAAAAGCGATGTCGCGGCCGAACGCTATGTCAGCGGCGCGTCGGCGCGCGTGGCGGTTGCGGTGGCTGACATCAGGCGCAGGCCGGAAACCGGGGCCGGACTGGATACGCAACTGCTGCATGGCGACGATGTCGCCGTCTTCGAACGGCAAGGCGACTGGGCCTGGGTGCAGGCCGAGCGCGATGGCTATGTCGGCTACGTTGCTGCATCAGCCCTGGCTGAGCGCACGGAGGAAGCCACGCATGTGGTGAGCGCGCCGCGTAGCTTCGTCTATCCCGGCCCGGATTTGCGCTTTCCGCGCGCCGATGCTCTGTCCATGGGCTCAGCCGTGACGGTCGTGGCTGAGGCCGAGACCCGCGGCACGCGCTATCTCGTCCTGTCATCGGGCGCGGCGATGATTGCGGCGCATCTGCGCGCGGCGAGAGCCGACGCCACGGATTTCGTCGCCATTGCCGAGACTTTTGTGAACACGCCCTACCTCTGGGGCGGCAGTTCAGGCTTTGGCATCGACTGTTCCGGCCTCGTCCAGCTGTCGATGCGCATGTGCGGCAAGTCTGTCCTGCGTGACACCGACATGCAGGAGGCAACGCTGGGCGAACCGCTGGATACCGGTCCTGATCTGGGCAATGTCCGGCGCGGCGATCTGGTGTTCTGGAAGGGCCATGTCGCCATCATGACCGATAGCGAAACCATGGTGCATGCCAACGGCCATACGATGCTGGTGTCGCATGAGCGCCTGGACGAAGCGGTGAAGCGCATCGGCTATCTCTACGGCCAGCCGACGAGTTTTAGGCGGCCGTAGGCCGGCAAGGCATCCCACCCTGGGCCTTCGGGCCACCCTCCCCATCAAGGGGAGGGTAAGCGCCCGGCCTTGCGAGCGTCAGTTGTCAGTACCCTGCATTCCGGTCCACGAGCGTCGTCAGCGCCTCACCTCTCTCAAACGCGTCCATCTGCCGCAGCATAGGCCCGACGAGGTGGGCGGGGTCGGAGGTCGCCGCGGCGTGCGGGGTGACGAACACTTTCGGGTGGCTCCACAGCGGACTGGTCTTCGGCAGCGGCTCGACTTCGAAGACATCGAGGCTCGCCTCCTTCAGCGTGCCGTCGTCCAGCGCGCGCAGAATGTCGGCGTCCTTCTGGAGGCGTCCACGTCCGGCATTGACCAGCACTGCGCCGCCAAGGCCGTTGCGCCGACGCAGCTCGCGCAGCAAGCCGTAATTGATCATGCCCTGCGTCGCCTTGGTCAGCGGCAGCAGAACCACCAGAATGTCGGTGGAGTTGAGGAATGGGATCAGGCCGCTATCGCCGTCGAAGGTCGAGACGCCCGAGATGGCTTTCGCGGTTCGGCTCCAGCCGTTGACGACGAAGCCGAGCTTGAGCAAAGCCTCCGCGACCACGCTTCCGATGGTCCCGATGCCCATGATGCCGACAGAGATGTCGCTCGATGTACGCTGCGGCGGCTCGCGCCATATCTTCTTGGTCTGCTGCGCGCGGTACATTGCGCCATTGCGGTGGTGATCCAGCACTCGCCAGACGACATATTCCACCATGTGCTGCGTCAAGTTCCGGTCGACGACGCGCACGATCGGCACATCAGGCAGGCCGGGATCGGCAAGCACGTGATCGACGCCGGCGCCGATCGAAAAGATGGCGCGCAGATTGGGCAGCCGCGCCAGGAGATTGGCTGGCTGTTTCCAGACCACCGCATAGGTGATCGAGGGGTCTGTGCCGCCGTCCGGTTCCTGCACTACCTCCCGCTCGGCGGACAGCAACTCATGCCAGCGCCTCGGGTTGAAACCGGTGACCGAAAGAAGAACGCGTCCCTTGTCCATGACCACTTTCATAGAGCGGTTTATTTTGAGAGTGAAGCGGCTGCCGGCTGGTTCGGCGTTGGCGGGAGGCTGCGATCGATGCGTCGCGCTCTATTCGCTGACCGCTCCAACGGGCGCCGCTTCGATGCGGAAGGCAGCGGAAATCAGAGCGCGGGTGTATTCGCTCTGCGGTTTCTCGAAGATCTGCTTCGACGGGCCGTATTCGACCACTCTGCCGTTGCGCATGACGATCACCTCATTGGCCAGCGCGCGCACCACCTTGAGGTCATGGCTGATGAAGAGATAGGCCAGATTGTGCTTCTGCTGCAGCGAGCGCAGCAGATCGACGACTTGCGCCTGCACGCTCATGTCCAAGGCCGAGGTCGGCTCGTCGAGCATCACGAAGCGCGGGTTGAGCACCATAGCGCGGGCAATGGCGATACGCTGGCGCTGGCCGCCGGAGAATTCGTGCGGATAGCGGAAGCGGGTTTCCGGATCGAGGCCGACCTCGTTCAGCACATCGACCACGCGCGTGTCGCGCGCCGCAACGGAGAGCTGCGGTTCGTGTACCTTGAGCCCTTCCTCGATGATTTCGGAGATCGACATGCGCGGGCTGAGCGAGCCGAACGGATCCTGGAAGACGATCTGCAATTCGCGCCGCAGCGGCCGCATGCCGGCGAAGGGCAGCCGGCCGATGTCCTGGCCGTTGAAGTGGATCTCGCCTTGCGAAGAGATCATCCGCGCCAGGGCCAGGCCGAGTGTCGTCTTGCCCGAGCCGGACTCGCCGACCACGCCCAGCGTCTGCCCCGCGCGCACCGTCACGTCGATGCCGTCGACGGCCTTCACATGGCCGACCGTGCGGCGGAAGAACCCCCGCTTGATGGGAAACCAGACTTTGACGTCATCGCCCTGCATCACGGTCGCGGCACTGTCGTCCGCCGCAGGTGGCTTTCCCTTCGGCTCGGCGGCGAGCAGCTTCCTGGTGTATTCATGCTGTGGATTGGCGAAGATGTCCTTGGTCAGGCCTTCCTCGACTATCTTGCCCTTGGTCATGACGCAGACGCGGTCGGCAATCTTGCGCACGATGCCGAGATCGTGGGTGATGAACAGCATCGACATGCCGTTCTTCTCCTTGAGTCCGGCCAGCAGTTCCAGGATCTGCGCCTGAACCGTCACATCGAGCGCGGTGGTCGGCTCGTCGGCGATCAGCAGTTCCGGCTCGTTTGCCAGCGCCATGGCGATCATCACGCGCTGGCGCTGCCCGCCGGAGAGCTGGTGCGGATAGGCATCGAGCCGGCTTTCCGGATCGCGGATGCCGACCTCCTTCATGAGTTCTAACGTGCGCACTCGTGCCGCCTTGTCGGTCATCCCGCGATGCAGCTTGAGAATTTCCATGATCTGCTGCGAGATGGTGTGCAGCGGATTGAGCGAGGTCATCGGCTCCTGAAAGATCATCGTGATCTTGTTGCCGCGCACGCCGCGCAACTGCCTTTCGCTGGCCTTAACCAGATCCGCGCCCTCGAACATGATCTGCCCGGAGGGATGGCTGGCTGGCGGATAGGCGAGGAGTTTCAGGACCGACAGTGCCGAGACCGACTTTCCCGAGCCGGATTCGCCGACCAGCGCCAGCGTCTCGCCCTTGGCGATATCGAAGGAAATGCGGTCGACGGCGGTAGACACCGCGCCGCCCTGGGCGAAGGCTACCGAAAGGTCGCGGACGGAAAGCAGAGGCTCGCTCAAAGCGCGGCCTCGACGTCGGTCTGGCGGAAATCGTCGCCTTTGAAGAGCAGGGGCTCGCCGCGCGTCTTTGACAACGCATAGGCGAAGCAATCACCGAGGTTGAGCTTTGCAGCATGGTTGCCCTTGCCGAAGCGCTTGTAGGCCTCGCGGGCGAGGTAAGCTTGTTCTGCGGTCACCGGTACAATTTCGATCTTGGCGGCCTGTATCAAAGCGTCGAATTTCAGAGCCTTTTCCTCCGACTTGAACTGGTCGACCCGGACAGCAGCCTCCAGATAATTTACTGGGGACATGACCAGATCGTCAGGCGTCTCACCGAGAATGTTTTCCATCTTCCTGGCGTCGGGTTCCTCAAAGAGAATCGCCAGCAGAGCCGAAGCATCGACAATCACGTGGGAAGGCCCCATTCGTCGTAAAGGTCAGAATGATCGCTGGTGACACCTGGTGGTATTGGACCGAAGCTCTTCACTATTTCCCTTATGCGTCGTTTCCGCTCTGCCACGTCACGTTCGCGATGCAGGCGGGCAATCTCGCCTTCGAGCGCTTGCTGGATGGCTGCGGTCAATGTCTGGCCTGTCTCGTTGGCGAGTTGTCGGGCCAATTGTTCCACCCGATCATTCTTGATGTTCATACCCATTTCGACCTCCATGGTAGAAATCCGGCAACATTATACCATCGAGGCATTCTTCCGCGCCAGCCTTTACCGTGCTCGTCCCTCACTTGAACGTCTTCCGTGGGTCGAAGGCGTCGCGTGTCGCCTCGCCGATGAAGATCAGCAGCGACAGCATGACCGACATCACGATGAAGCCGGACATGCCGAGCCACGGCGCCTGCAGATTGCGCTGGCCCTGCTTCAGCAGTTCCCCCAGCGAGGGCGAGCCGGGCGGCAGGCCAAAGCCGAGATAGTCAAGCGAGGTCAGCGCCGTGATCGAGCCGTTGAGGATGAACGGCAGGAAGGTCAACGTCGCCACCATGGCATTGGGCAGCAAATGCCGGAATATGATCGTGCTGTTCTGCACGCCCAGCGCCCGCGCGGCGTTGACATATTCGAAGTTACGCGCCCGCAGAAATTCCGCGCGCACGACGGGTACGAAATTGACCCACGAGAACAGCAGCATGAGGCCGAGCAGAATGAAGAAGCCAGGCGGCAGGATCGCCGCCACGATCATGAGAAGATAGAGCAGGGGAAGAGCCGACCAAATCTCGATGAAGCGCTGGAACAGAAGGTCTGTCCAGCCGCCGAAATAGCCCTGTATCGCGCCGGCCGACACACCGACGACGGCCGAGCCCAGCGTGAGGATCAGGCCGAAGAGCACCGAGATGCGGAAACCGTAGATCACGCGCGCCATGACGTCGCGCGTCTGGTCGTCAGTGCCGATCCAGTTCCAATTGCCGACGGTGCAGTTAGGATCGTTGACCCCTTGGGCATAGCGCGCGCAGCGCTGCTCCCTGGAGTACATCCATGACGGCTTGGCCGGCGCGGCTTCGGGGATTTCGTTGTTCTGCGTGCGGTAGGAATAGCGGATCGGCGGCCAGATCAGCCAGCCATTGGCCTTGATCTCGTCCTGGATGACGGGGTCGCGATAGTCGGTGACCGCCAGGAAGCCGCCGAACTTCTCTTCCGGGTAGTCGACCATGACAGGCACCAGCAACTCGCCCTTGTAGTAGGCGAGCACCGGCTTGTCGTTGGCGATGAACTCGGCAAACAGCGACAGGCCGAATAGCAGGAGGAAGATCCACAGCGACCAGTAGCCGCGACGGTTTGCCTTGAAATTCTGCCAGCGGCGCTGGTTGAGCGGCGACAGCCAGGGCCGCTT
Organism: Mesorhizobium sp.; assembly: GCA_036524835.1. GTDB lineage: Bacteria > Pseudomonadota > Alphaproteobacteria > Rhizobiales > Rhizobiaceae > Mesorhizobium_G. Next base: position 6,737 of record DATDBN010000056.1, read on the forward strand.
GGCCGGACGGGTATCGACGACGGCGCTCATCAGACGTCCCTCCGCTCGAAGTCGATGCGGGGATCGATCCAGGTATAGACCAGGTCGGAGATAAGCGTGACGACGAGGCCGATCAGCGAGAAGATGTAAAGCGTGGCGAAGACGACGGGATAATCACGGTCGAGGATGGAGCGATAGCCGAGCAGGCCCAGGCCATCCAGCGAGAAGATATTTTCGATCAGCAGCGAGCCGCTGAAGAAGGCGAAAATGAAGGCGCCGGGAAAGCCGGCGATGACGATCAGCATGGCGTTGCGGAAGACGTGACCATAGAGGATCTTGCGTTCCGACAGGCCCTTGGCGCGGGCGGTAACGACATATTGTTTCTTGATTTCGTCGAGGAAGGAGTTTTTGGTCAGCAACGTCGTGGTGGCGAAGGCAGACAGAACCATGGCGGTCAGCGGCAGCGTGATGTGCCAGAGATAGTCGAGGATCTTCTGCGGCCAGGAGAACTGGTCGAAATTCTCCGAAGTCAGGCCGCGCAGCGGAAACCAGTCGAAGAACGATCCGCCAGCAAAAAGCACCATCAGCATGATGCCGAACAGGAAGCCGGGGATGGCATAGGCAACGATGACCACGCCGCTCGTCCAGATATCGAAGGTGGAGCCGTCCTTTACAGCCTTGCGGATTCCGAGCGGTATCGAGATCAGATAGGAAATCAGCGTGATCCACAGGCCGATTGTGATCGACACCGGCATCTTTTCCAGGATCAGTTCCAGCACCGAAATATCGCGGAAATAGCTGTCGCCGAAATCGAAGCGGGAATAATCCCACAGCATCTTGCCGAAGCGCTCAAGCGGCGGCTTGTCGAAGCCGAACTGCTTTTCCAGCCGGGCGATGAATTCGGGATCGAGGCCTTGCGAACCGCGATATCGCGAGCTTTCCGAGCCGGCGTCGAAATTGGTCGCGCCGGCATCGCCACCGCCGCCGGACAGGGCGTCGCCGCTGTTCTGGCCGGTGATGCGGGCAATCACCTGCTCGACCGGCCCGCCCGGCGCAAACTGGATGACAAGGAACGAAATCGCCAGGATGCCGAACAGGGTCGGGATCATCAAAAGGACGCGGCGCAGGATATAGGCGGCCATCTAGGTCCGCCCGGATGAACGGGCCTCCCTCTTGTGGGCTTGCACTGACGTCGACCAAGCTTGCACAGGAGCGGTGGCGATTGGCATCCACGGTGACGACCGCCTCTCCCCCGCGGGGAGAGGGTGGCCGAGCGAAGCAGAGGCCGGGTGAGGGGCCGTTACAGCCCCTCGCAACGGTCCATCCGATAGACCCATGCGCAGTGATCGCGCTGCTCCGCAAGGCGAACCCACCGGTCCCGACCGCACGGAGGCAGGTCGGGTATCACGCCCAAAATCAACCCTTCCCAATCGCCTTTGCCTTCGCTTCGTCGAACCACCACATCGCCTCGACCGGGAAGCCGTAATCGGGCTTCGGCTCCTTGAAGCCGAACATGTCCCAATAGGCTGCGCGGTGATTCGGCAGATAGTATGTTGGAATCCAGTCGAGCCGTGCGCGCAAGACCCGATCCAGCGCGTTGAACGCGGTGACGAGTTCGTCGCGGTTCTGCGCCCTGCCGACAGCTGATATCAGCGCGTCGATCGCCGGGCTCTTGGTGCCGGCATAATTGCGTGTGCCGGGCCGGTCGGCGGACCTGGAGTGAAACACGCCCTCAAGCGAATCCGCCGTCGGCGTGGCGCCAATGGAGAGCGCCATCATGTTGAGATCGAAATCAAACGCGCTCTGCCGAGCCTCGAATTGCGTGGCGTCGACGAGGCGCACCGAAGCGTCGATGCCGATCTGCTTCATGTTCTGCGACCAGGGTGTGAACAGCCGCACGATGCCCTCGTCGTCGGCAAGCATCTCGCAGCGCAACGGTTCGCCCTGGGCGTTGACGACGACATTGCCCTTTCGCGTCCAACCTGCCTCGGCAAGCAGTTTCGACGCCTGGCCAAGGAGCTTGCGGTCGCGGCCGGACCCATCGGAAGCCGGCAGCGTGACCGCCTCGCCGAACACCTCCAGAGGCAAGTCCGCGCGAAGCGGTTCGAGCAGCGCCAGTTCAGCGGGCGAGGGTGTACCCTTCGCCTTGAAGTCGGATTGCTCGAAGGTGGATTGAGAGCGCTCGTAGGAGCCGAAGAACAGCGTGCGCCGGGTCGTTTCGAAATCGAAGCAGAGCGCGATGGCGCGCCGTACCCGCGCATCCTGGAACTGCGGCCGTCGCTGGTTCAGCGCTACTGCCTGGAATGACGGTTCCTTTTCCTCGGGGAATTCGCGCTTGATAACCTTGCCGTCACGCAGGGCCGGAAAATCATAGCCTGTGGCCCAGACGCGGGAGGTGAACTCCTGGCGGAAATGGATCTCGCCCTTTTTGAACGCCTCAAAACCGGCCTGCCGCTCCTGGTAGCAATCGATGCGGATGCGGTCGAAGTTGAACAGGCCGCGCCGCGCCGCGAGATCGCGGCCCCAATAATCCTCGACGCGCTCATACTCGATCCAGAGGCCGGCCTGAAACCTGCCGATCCGGTAGGGGCCGGACCCGAGCGGCGGCTTCATGCTGGACGCCTCGAAATCATTGGCGGTGTAGTAGGCTTTTGAGACGATAGGCATTTCGACCAGGGTAAGAATGGTCTGGGCGGACTGCTTGCCCGAAAAGACAATCCGCGCCGTTTGCGCGTCGGGCGCGGTGGCCTCCTTCATTTCGGCCAGCGGCAGAAGCAGGACGGGGTGGCCCTTCTCCTTGAACAGGGTGAAGCTGAAGGCGACATCCTCCGCCGTGAGGGGCGAGCCGTCGTGGAAGCGTGCCTCCGGCCGGATTGCGAAGTCGAAGATATTGCGGTCGTCCGAGATGGTAACGCCTTCCGCCAGGACGCCGTAGCAGGCGTCAGGCTCGTCCAGCGCACGCACCATCAACGTGTCGAAGCATAATTCGGTGCGGGGCGGCGAATCTCCCCTCAAGGTGAAGGAATTCAACGTGTTGAAGGTCAGAGGGCTTTGATTGAAATTCCAGTTCGGCACGGAGAAATTCATCCGGCCGCCTTTCGGCGCATCCGGGTTGATGTAATCGAAATGGGTGAAGCCGGGGGGATATTTCAGCTCGCCATAGGCGGACAGGCCGTGCAGTTTTTGGCCGGTTGGGGTGGCGGCGAAGGGACGTGTTGGCAGGAGCGGCGAGAGCGCCAGCGCGCCGGCGCCAGCGAGGACTCCACGGCGGGAGAGCGCTGGCGCTATTCGATGAATTCCAGCGCTGAATTGGTTAGGAGAGGGTTGGGATGCGGCTATCTCTGTATTGTCGAGTCTGGCCGTGTACGCCCCCTCACCCGGCCTCCGCTTCGCTCGGCCAACCTCTCCCCGCTGGGGAGAGGAGGTCTTCGGCGTCTGAGCTTCAACCTTCTGCGTCGGAAGAGAGGCGAAAGCGCTGACAAACCTCCTCTCCCCGACGGGGAGAGGGTGGCCGAGCCTGAGCTTGTCGAAGGCGGAGGCCGGGTGAGGGGGCATCTCCGGTGAGCCCGTCACATCAGGGAAATTTGGCGCTGGCTTTTTCTCGTGCCGCTCCCCCTTGTGGCGAGACGGTCCGGGTGGCGGCATCTTCATCGCCGAAGCCTCGACATGCGGGCGCTACCCATCAATTCGAGCCCTTGTACTTCGCCGCGAGCACTTTCTCTTTTTCGACGTCGATCCACCAGGAGTCGATGTCAGGGCCATTGTAGTTTGGCTGTTTGTCCGGAATGCCGAACTTGTTCCAGTAGGCGTAGAAACTGACGTCGCGGGTGAGCTGTGGAACGTTGTAATAGTTCCACAACAGCACGCGATCGAGTGCATTGGTCGCCGCGATAAGATCCTCGCGGTCGGTGGCAAAAACCACCCGCTCGACCAGCTGGTCGATGACCGGGTTCTTGATTCCGGCGTAGTTGCGCAAGCCGGGCGTGTCTGCCGCCTTGGTCGTCCAGAATTCACGCTGCTCGTTGCCCGGTGAGTCGGACTGCGCCAGCGTCGAAAGGATCATGTCGTAGTCGTAGTTGTTGAGCCGGTTTACATATTGCGCGGTATCGACCACCCTCAGACGCGCGGCAATGCCGATCTTGCGCAAGGCGTTAGCGTAGTTGTTAACCGCCGTCTCCAATGCATCGCTTGAGCCGAGAAATTCGAGCTCGAACGGCTGGCCGGTCTTGTCGTTGGTCATCTTGCCGTTTTTGACATGCCATCCGGCCTCGCCGAATAGCTTGATAGCCTCGCGCAGGTAGGTGCGCTCATCCTGCGGCGTCGTATAGACCGGAAGCTTGAATTCCTGCGTGAAGAGTTCCGGCGGAAGCTGGTCCTTGAACGGCGTCAGGATCTCCAGTTCCTTGCCCTTCGGCAGGCCGGAGGAGGCGAGTTCGCTGCCAATGAAATAGCTGTTCACCCGCTTGTTCAGCCCGAAGGACATGGTGCGGTTGAGCGTTTCGAAATCGTAGGCCAGCGTCAGCGCCTGCCTCACCTTACGGTCGGCGAACAGCGGCCGCCGCATATTCATGACAAAGCCCTGGAAGTTCGCGCCGCTGGTGGCCTTGAACTCCTTGCGAATGACATCGCCCGCGTCGAGAGCGGGGAACTTGTACTTGGTCATCCAGTCGCGGGCGCTGGGTTCGGCGTTGATGTCTTCCAGCCCACCTTTGGTGAAGGCCTGCCACTGGGCATTCGTGTCAAGGATGTAGGTGTAGCGGCGCGTGTCGAAATTCTCGCGGCCGATCTTCGGGGGCAGGTTTGCGGCCCAGTAGTCCTTCACGCGCGACCAGACAATTTCCGCACCCGGTTTAAAGCTCTCGATCTTGTACGGCCCCGAGCCAAGCGGCGGCTCCAGTGTCGGTTGATTGATGTCGCGCTTCTTGCCCTTGGCGTCCGTGCCTTCCCACCAGTGCTTCGGCAGCAGGACAAGGTCGCCAAGGATCTTCGGCAATTCGCGATTGCCCTTCTGGTCAAAGCGGAACTCGACTTCGCGGTCGTTCAGGGCGACCGCCTCCTTCACGTTCTCGAAGTAGCGCACATAATAGGGGCTGTTTGTTTTCAGGAATTGAAACGACCAGATGACGTCGTCGACGGTGATCGGCTTGCCGTCCTGCCATTTGGCCCGTGGATCGAGCCGGTAGGTCGCGGAGGAGAAATCGGGCGGATATTTGTAGGCGTCGGCGACAAGGGCGTGGCTGACGCTGCCTTCGTCCACCGATCGATCCATCAGCGTATCGTAGAGCAGGCCGCCGAGAAACGGCGACAGGCCGGCGGCCGGTGTACCGCGCACGATATAGGGATTGAAACTGTCATAGGTGCCCGGCGCGACGCTGTTGAGGGTTCCGCCCTTCGGCGCGTTGGGGTTCACATAATCATACTGCTTGAACGTCTCGCCATATTTGCTCTCGCCGACCAACGCGCTGGACGTGCGCCATTTGTCCGCCTCCTGTCCTTGTGCAGTGAACTGGCCGGCGAGAATCGCGGCCATGGTGACGGCAAGCGCGACCGCTGCCTTGGTCAGGCTGAGGCGATAGACAGAGGTCTTAGATCCGGCGGTCTTCAATGCGGCGAGTCCTTTCAGTGCAAAATCCCTGACACGAGCAGACTTAGCAGAGCCCCGCGTCAATCGCGACTGCCTCGTCCGATGTCACAGAGGCCAAAACGAGATACGGCCCGAATGAAAAAAGCCGGGTGGAACCCGGCTTTTTCGTGATGTCGCGCATTAAATTTTGTTTAGCCGCCGCTGCCCGTGGCTGGGGCAGGTGCCGCGGGAGCGGCTGGCGCTGCTGGGGCAGGCTCGGCCGGAGCGGCGGGTGCCGCCGGCGCAGCAGGTGCCTCAGGTGCCGCTGGCGCAGCCGGAGCCGCAGGTGCTGGCGCAGCAGGAGCTTCGGCGGGCTTATCGGCCGGAGCAGCGCCTTCAGCCGGTTTCTCCGCGCCGCCAGCAGGCTGTGCCGCCGGCGTTTCGCCGGCAGGAGCCGCCGCGCCCTCCGCCGCAGGGGCGGCGCCAGCCGCGGGAAGCGGTGCGGGGCTGTCCGAGAGCGTGCGCAGATAGGCGATCAGATTGGCGCGGTTCTGGGTCTTCTTGACGCCCGCGAAACCCATGGCGGTGCCCTTCACGAAGCCCTTCGGCGACGTCAGGAACTTGTCCAGATGCTCGTAGTCCCACTTGAGCGAGCCGCCTTGCGAAAATTCCTTCATCGCCGCTGAATAGGCGAAGCCTTCATGCGAGGCGATCGGGCGGTCGACGATACCCCAGAGATTCGGGCCGGTCTTGTTGGCGCCGCCCTTTTCGACCGTGTGGCAGGCCAGGCACTTCTTGTGCTCGGCGGTGCCTTCCGCGACATCGGCCGTCGCCAGAAGCGGGAGCACCGATTCTTCCGCACCGCCGGCAGCTTCACCGCCGCCTGCCTCTTGCTCGGCCGCTTCGATGCCGAAGCCGGGCTTTTCGGGCACCGGAGCCGCGAAGATCGCGTCCGACACGATGCCCAGCGAGAACACCACAAACAGGGTGGCGAGCAATGCGCCGATCAGCTTGTTGAGTTCGAAAGAATCCATCCGCCAAAAGCTCCCGTTCCGGCCGGCCGTCTCGCTCCCGGCCGCGTACTTATGAGTGTCCTCATCCTGCATCCCCAGCAGGTGTCGGTCCAATCCGTCTAGGTCTTTTGCTCCAGACGCGCAACTCCTATAAGGGCGCTTTCCGTGAGACCTTTTGCCACCATCGTTGCCTCAATCCGAGAGTTCCGCCGCCCACCATGTCCGCCCTCATTCTGATCCCCGCCCGCATGGCCTCGACACGGTTACCCGGCAAGCCGATGGCCGATATCGGCGGTAAGCCGATGATTGTCCAGGTCGCCTTGCGCGCCGCCGAAAGCCAGCTCGGCCGCGTGGTCGTGGCGACCGACAGTGAGGATGTCGCGGCTGCGGTGTGGGCCAGCGGCTTCGAGGCTGTCATGACCCGGGCGGACCACGCCTCCGGATCGGATCGCATCTTCGAGGCGCTGACGGCGCTCGATCCCGCCGGGGCGGTCGAAACAGTAGTCAATGTCCAGGGCGATTTGCCGACCATAGACCCCGAAACCATCCGCGCGGCTATGCGGCCGCTGGAAGAGGCTGCGGTCGACATTGCTACGCTGGGCGTCGAGATCGCCCGCGATGAGGAAAAGACCAATCCGAATGTGGTCAAGATCGTCGGTTCGCCGCTCGGCCCGAACCGCCTGCGCGCGCTCTATTTCACCCGCGCCACCGCGCCCTGGGGCGACGGCCCGCTCCACCATCACATCGGGCTTTACGCCTATCGCCGCGCCGCACTGGAACGCTTCGTCGCGCTGCCGCCTTCGCCGCTGGAAACCCGCGAGCGTCTCGAACAACTGCGCGCGCTGGAAGCGGGCATGCGCATCGACGCCGAAATCGTGGATACCGTGCCGCTGGGGGTCGATACGCATGAGGATCTAGAGCGTGCGCGCGAACTCCTTTCCTAGCCGGCGTTTCCGAATTAGATAGATCGCCCCTCACCCTTACCCTCTCCCCGCGAAGAACGGGGAGAGGGGGACGTCTTCGTTGAAGCCAGTCTCCAACATTCGCGATTGGCAGTAATGCTGGTGTCCCCCTCTCCCCGTCATTCACGGGGAGAGGGTAAGGGTGAGGGGCAGCAAAACCGCGATAGACCGACCACGAGACCGCAGGCCGAAATGTCCCCTTCGAACACCAATCGCATTTCCTTCCAGGGTGAACCTGGCGCCAATTCCGACACCGCCTGCCGCAACATGTTTCCGGCCATGTCGCCGCTGCCCTGCCCAACCTTCGAGGACGCTTTCAACGCCGTCGAGACGGGCAAGGCGGACCTCGCCATGATCCCGATCGAGAATACGATTGCCGGCCGCGTCGCCGATATCCACCATCTGCTGCCGGAATCGCGGCTGCACATCATCGGCGAATATTTCCTGCCGATCCATTTCCACCTGATGGTGCTGCCCGGTGTCGAGCGCGCGCGCATCAAGACGGTCCACAGCCATATCCACGCGCTGGGGCAGTGCCGCAAATACATCCGCAAGAACGGCTGGAAGGCGGTCGTGGCGGGCGACACCGCCGGCGCCGCCAAGCTTGTTTCCGAAACCGGGGACCCCACAATGGCTGCGCTTTCGCCGCCGCTTGCCGCCCAGCTCTACGGCCTGGATATCCTGGAAAAGAATGTTGAGGACACCGAGACCAACATCACCCGCTTCGTGGTGCTGACCAAGAGCAAGCAATGGGTCGAGCGGCCATCGCCGGAAACCCCAATGATGACGACCTTCATGTTCCGCGTGCGCAACGTACCGGCGGCGCTCTACAAGGCGATGGGCGGCTTCGCCACCAATGGCGTCAACATGACCAAGCTGGAGAGCTATCAGCTCGGCGCTTTCACCGCGACGCTGTTCTATGCCGATATCGAAGGGCATCCCGACGACGTCAACGTCAAGCTGGCGTTGGAAGAGCTGAAGTTCTTCTCCAAGGAAGTCCGCATCCTCGGCGTCTACCCGAAGAGCGATCAGCGCGAGGAATGGAAGGTCGCCGACTGAGCGGTTCCAGGATCGCTGTGTAGCGGCAAGGGCCGCGTCTTGCCGCTGAGGGCGGCACCGATGGAAAGGCTGACGGGCGCCAGCCGCACTATGGTTCGCATGGCGGCGGCGGTGAGCGGCAGGATCGCCAGCCGCGCCAGCAGTGCCGCAACGCGAATGCGGGTCGAAAATTGCGCGCGCCAGGCCTGCGAATAGCGTTCTGCGATGACCGCGCGCTCGGCCGGCCCCCAGTTAGGCTCGGTGCCAAGCTGCTGCGCCAGCATCCAGCCGGATTGCAGTGCCATTGAAATGCCTTCGGCGATGATCGGATGGGACTCGCCGGCGAGATTGCCGACGCGAAAGATGCCGTCGGCATAGCGGGGCCGGATACCAGGCCGGATCGGACCCGCCGAAAGCCATTCGCCTATCAGGGATGCGCCGCCGATCGCGGCTGCCGCCGCAGGGCAATTCTCCAGGATATGCTCGTGGACAGCGGCGGCAGCCGCCATGCCCGGATGCGCTTGCCGCGCCGCGTTGAGGGCATCCCTGCGGATGCAGAATGACAGCGACAGACGGCCGCTGTCGGCCCAGACCATGCCGCCATAACCGCCGGGAAAAGCCAGCAGCGGCATCAGGTCCGGGGCAAGCGAAGCCTCGGTGAAATGCGCCTTGAAGCCGAGGAAATCGCGAGGGCTGTTCGTCTTTTCGAGGTTGCTGGCGAGCTTGCCCGGCTCCCATGACCCGTGTGCTGCGACGACAACCGGCGCGAAGAGGTCGAGGCTTTCCTCCCGGTTCTCGATCCGCACCCGGGCGTCTTCCGTTGCGGGGTCTATCGAGGTGGCGCGCCATTGCTGAAAGACCGCCGCTCCAGCGGATCGCGCGGCGTCGAGCAAAAGTGTGTCCAGAACGTCGCGCCCGAGCGCGCGCCCGAAGGCTTCGCCGGAGGCAGCCGGCATCGGCGCCTCCACACCTTTTCCGGATGCAAAGAGCGCAACGCGGCGGACTTCCGGCCCCGCCAACGAGCGTACACGCGCGCCGACGCCCAGTCTGTCGAGGATCTCCATGTTCACCGCCGACATGAACTCCCCGCAGACCTTGCGGCGCGGAAACTCGCTGCGTTCGACAATGGCGGCCGATCTGCCCTGGAGCGCCAGGGCCAGGGCGACGGACGAACCCGCCGGTCCCGCTCCGATGATGACGGCGTCGTACCTCATGAAATCGGCTCCGCCGCGAAGGCATGCGTGAATAGGCCTGCCAGATGCTCCTCAAAGCGCATGCGGTCGCCCTTCGGCCAAAGGGTCTGCAACTCATTGCCGGCGAAACCGGCGCGCACGCTGGCGGCGGCGTCATGCCGGGTAACGTCGTTGACGCCGATCAGCCGCAGCATCGAACAGCCTGCCAGTGAAACGGCGCTGCGTCTGGGCTCGGTTGCGACAAAGACACCGCCGAGCGCGCGCGCGGACGCGAAGAGATCGGTCAACGCCTGATCCTGAAAATGATGGAGCACCAGATTGGCGCAGATCAGGTCGAAGGGCTGGGTTGCCGGCCGGGCGATCCAGGCAAAAATGTCGTCCACGACAGGCGTCGCGCGCCAGCCCAGCGCGGCGAAGTCGGCGCAGCGCGCCTCTGTGACGAGTTCAGCCTGGTCGATCATCACAAGTTCCACGCCGCGCCACGCGCCGCCCATGCGCCGGGCGACCGCCAGCATGAAGGAGCCATCCCCGCTGCCCAGCTCCAGAATTCGGCGCGGCGGGCGGCTGACATGCCGGCGCAACAGCCGCGCCATGATCCAGCTTTGCAGCATCAGGGCGTTGATCCAGGCGAGATCGCGGCGCGAGGCCCGCGCGCGCGGGTCTTCGGCAGGCAGGGTGTCGAGCAGTTCCGGCTCGATCCGGCGTCGCTGCAGAGCGCCGCGCATGGTCAGGCAGCGGCCGTCTTGTGGAACATCATGGTTTCGGCCGTGAGGCCCGGACCGAAAGCCATGGCGCAGCCGACACCGCTGTGCGCCTTCGCCTCCAGCATGCGCTGAAGCACGAACATCACGGTGGCGGATGACATGTTGCCATTGTCGCGAAGAACCTCGCGGGAATCGGTAAGCGCATCCGGATCGAGGTCCAGCGCCCGCTCGACCGCATCCAGCACCGAGCGGCCGCCGGGGTGGATGGCCCACATATCGATGTCCGCGACGCTTTTGTTGCCGAGAATATCGCCGATGTCCTGTTGGAGCGCATCGTGGATGGCCAGGGGGACCTGCCCCGACAGCACCATGTCGAAACCATCGTCGAGGATGCTCCAGCTCATCAGTTCGCGGCTTTCCGCCGCGACGATGGCATGAAAGCGGTCGAGGCGCAGCCCGGCCGGCTCGGCCGAGATCAGCGCGGCGGCACAGCCATCTCCCCAGAGGCAGAAGGAGAGAAGCTTCTCCAGGTCGGTGGTCTGCCGCAAATGCAGCGTGCAAAGCTCGATATTGACGACGAGCACCTTTGCGCCGTCTTCCGCCCGCACGATATGCCGCGCCAGCTTCAGCGCGTTGATCGCGGCGTAGCAGCCCATAAAGCCAATGATCGTGCGCTCGACATTGGTCCGTAGCCCGCAACGCGCCACGAGATCGAGGTCCAGCCCGGGAGCGGAAAGGCCGGTGCAGGTGGTGACGATGACATGCGTGATCTCATCCCGGCGCAGGCCTATCAGCAGACTCTCGACGGCGTCCTCCGCAAGCGCCGGTGCGGCGGATGCGAACATCTCCATCCGCTTGGCGGTTCCCGGAAAGGCGTTGCGCTGGAAAATGCCCTCAAGGTCGACGCTGTCGCCTTCAGGATCCCGGGAAGGCTCAAAGCAGGAGTAGCGGTGCTCGATGCCGCCCCGGTCAGCCATGCGGCTGAAGATTGACCGGCGGCGCTCGTCCTCGGCCAGTTGCGATTCAGCGAAGTCGATGAAGAAGCGGTGTACGTCGTGCTTCGGCACCGCCGTGGCAATTCGGTTGATATATGCTTCCGCAGCCATGGTGCCTCTCGGGATGAGCCATACACAATTTCGTGACTGGCCAGCTAACGATGCTCCGGCTCAAACTCATCCGGCTTGCTGCGGGGTAACGTGCGAGGTTCGAAATAGTCGCAAACCTGATCGGTCATCCTCGGGCTTGACCTCGGAACTGCAAACCTCATTGGAGGTCAGGGTGTGCAGATGCCCCGAGCGGGGCGGGAAGTTGTGTCCCGGCCCTCAACCGGCTTCCGCCCAGGCCCGGATCAGATGGTGCGCGATGGCCGCCCTCGGCGGCAGGAAGACGCCGTCGGGATGCTTGCCCTCCAGGGCGCGGAAGACTTCCTCGCGGTCGAACCAGCGGCATGCCTCAAGTTCGGTCAAATCGGCCTGGATGTCTTCATTCAGTGCCTCGCCGAAGCAGCCGATCATCAGCGAATGGGGAAACGGCCAGGGCTGGCTGGCATGATAGGCAACCCTGCCGAGGCGGATGCCGGACTCCTCCAGCGTTTCGCGCCGCACCGCGTCTTCTATCGTCTCGCCCGGCTCGATGAAGCCGGCCAGCGCCGAAAACATGCCCGGACCGAAATGCTTGCCGCGCCCGAGCAGGCAGCGGTCGCCGGAAATCGCCAGCATGATCGCGACCGGATCGGTGCGTGGAAAGTGTTCAGCGCCGCAACCGGGGCAAACCCGCTTGTAGCCGCCCGCCGCCGCCCGCGTTTCGCTGCCGCAACGGCCGCAGAATTTGTGCGTGGCGTTCCAGGTCACCAGCGAGATGCCTTGCGCCATGGCTCCTGCACGCTCGCTGTCGAGCAGACCCTGGGCGTAGACCGAGCGGAAGTCGATTGCCTTCATTCCATCGGGCAGGCTGTCGATGTCGATCGTCGAGGCGAGCGCCAGCACTGGACCAACGGAATCCACGCCCAGCAGCACCGCTCCGGCGCGATCGCCCCCCCAGCCATCGATTTCGGAGACGCCGAAATGCGGATCGAAGCCCGCGCCATTCAGCTTCAGCAGCAACCGCCCGCTGGAAATCAGCATCAGGCGGGCCTTGGGATCGGCGAGCGCAAGATCCACGGCGTCGTCACCGCGCTTTTCGGACTGCCGATCCAGCCGGTTGCCGGAAAAGCCGATGAAGGAGCTGGGTTCGCGTTGAGGCAGGTCGAACAGGGAAAGCGGCATCAATGTCTCGATGAAATCTCAGCAGGTGCCGCGAACCATAAATAGCCGCCGCGCCGGCGAACAGGGGAAATATGCCGGGCCAGCGGCCACACATCTCGTGCCGCCCCGGCGCTTCCGCAAGGGCTGCTCGACAGCACCAGTGCGGCTGAGCCTACAAAGCCTCGCGGATTCGGCCGATCAGCGTGTGCATCTCGCTGCGCCGGTATGGCTCGCGCGGGCCATAACCCCAGACCGGTCCCGGCCAGTTCGGGTCGCGTTCCGAGCGGGCCACGACATGGACGTGCAACTGACGCACGACGTTGCCAAGGGCGGCGGTGTTGATTTTGAGACAGCCGGTGGCGCGCTTCAGCGCCTCGGCGGTGAGGTTCGTCTCGAAGGTCAACATTGCCTGGTCGAGCGGGGTAAGGTCGTGCAACTCATCGATGCCGGCGCGCTGCGGCACCAGAATGACCCAAGGCCAGCGGCTGTCGTTCATGAGGCGAAGTTCGCACAGCCCCAGCCACTGCAGCGGTTCGCTGTCGGCTTCGAGCCGGCGGTCCAGCTCAAATCCGGCTTTTTCGGTCGTGGGCATGGGCGGTTTCCCCCTGGATTGATCAGGCTAGATCGCGCGTCGGGCTGCGGCAAGCGAATTGCGCGATGAACCCTTGCATTCCGTCGTCCGATCCCCGATATGGGCGGCGGGAGGTTGGTGGTGGACGTCGCCACTCGCCAACCGGGTCAGGTCCGGAAGGAAGCAGCCCCAACGAGCAGGCACGGGTCATCGTGCCAGCCTCCCGCCTTTTCCGTCATTTTTCGTCGATCGATGCGACCCGGCGTTGACGCGCCGTCGCCGCGCGGGCGACACTGGCGGTTTGTGGTTTGTTGGAATCGGGCGCAGGAGCAGCAGCCGGAATGGCAGCCGAGGAGACAGCGACAGGCGGCGGCGGATATCGCGTCCTGGCGCGCAAATACCGCCCGAAGGACTTTTCCGGCCTTATTGGCCAGGAACCGATGGTCCGTACCCTGACGAATGCCTTTACATCGGGCCGCATCGCTCAGGCCTGGATGCTGACCGGCGTGCGCGGAGTGGGCAAGACGACCACCGCCCGAATCCTTGCCCGGGCGCTGAATTACAGAACCGCGGACATCGACCGGCCGTCCGTCGATCTGACCGTCGAAGGCGAGCATTGCCGCGCCATCATGGAAGGCCGCCATGTCGACGTGATCGAGATGGACGCCGCCTCGCATACCGGCATCGACGATATCCGCGACATCATCGACCGTGTCCGCTACGCGCCGGTGTCCGCCCGCTACAAAGTCTACATCATCGACGAAGTGCACATGCTCTCCACGCAGGCCTTCAACGGCCTACTGAAAACGCTGGAAGAGCCGCCGCCGCATGTAAAATTCATCTTTGCGACAACCGAAATCCGTAAGGTACCGATTACGGTTCTGTCACGCTGCCAGCGTTTCGACCTGCGCCGCATCGACGCTGCGGTGATCAAGGACGACCTGCGCCGCATCGCCGGACTGGAAAGCATCGAGGTCGAGGAGGAAGCGCTGGCGATGATCGCCCGCGCCGCCGAAGGTTCGATGCGCGACGCCCAGTCGATCTTCGACCAGGCGATCGCCCATGGCGCCGGCGCGGTCGGCGCGGATGCCGTACGCTCCATGCTCGGCCTTGCCGACAGGGCCAGGGTCGTCGACCTGTTCGACAGCGTCATGCGTGGCGATGCGGGTGCGGCGCTGGCCGAGTTTCGCGCCCAATACGATACGGGGGCCGACCCGGCGGCCGTGCTGACCGACCTTGCCGAGTTCGTGCATCTCGTCACACGCTTCCGCTTCGTGCCCTCCGCCGCCGATGACGCCTCGCTGACGGAAACGGAGCGCAAGCGCGGTCTCGAATTTGCCGAGAAACTTTCGCTGCGGGTTTTGTCGCGCGCCTGGCAGATGCTGTTGAAGGGAATTCCGGAGGTGCAAACCTCCAACCGGCCTGTCAGCGCGGGCGAAATGGTGCTGATCCGGCTGGCGCACGCCGCCGACTTGCCGACGCTGGACGAAGCGCTGAAATCGCTGACGAGCCAGGGACAGGGCGGCCAGACTGTTTCACGTCCAGCGCCGGCGCTGCCTTCCAATGGCGGCCCAGCCCCGCCAACCAGCGGGCCGGCTCAAGCACCTGCCAACACGGTATCGCGCGTCTCTATGGCGAGCGCTTCCGGCGGCGGGCAGGCGATGCGGCTGGTCGAGCCGGTTCAGGCGCCCGAAACCCCTGCTTTCGTTCCGCCGCCTGCCGAATCTCTGCCCGAGGTTCCGATCCGCAACCTCGCCGACATCGCGGCGCTGGCCGAGCAGAACCGCGATAAGCTGTTCAAGATCAATCTCAAGACCTTCGTCAGGCCGGTCAGCGTCGAGCCGGGCCGGCTGACCGTCGGCCTGGCCGATGGTGCGCCCAAAACCTTGCTCGGCGATTTGACGGCGCGGCTGAAAAGCTGGACCGGCCGCAACTGGCTGGTTTCGCTGGTCAAGGATGGCGGCCCGACGCTTGCCGAAGCCGAGGCGACAAAGCGCGAGACGGCGTTTCTCGATGCTCGCGCCGATCCGGCTGTGGCAGCGGTACTGGCGCGCTTTCCCGGCGCCAAGATCATCGATGTGCGCATTCCCGACGCGCCGGAAGTGATGGAGGCCGATATACCGGCGGATGCTCCGGCTGAAGTGCCTATCGAAGACGACGACGACGACGAAATCTGACAGACGAGGTAGCGCGATGAAGGATCTCTTGGGCCTGATGGGCAAGGCCAAGGAAATGCAGGCCAAGTTTCAGGCCATGCAGGAGGAAATGCAGACGCTGGAAGCTTCCGGCCAGGCCGGTGGCGGCATGGTCACGGTCACGCTGTCCGGGAAGTTCGATATGAAGTCCCTGAAGATCGATCCATCGCTCTTCAAGGAAACCGAGATCGAGATCCTCGAGGATCTGCTGCTTGCCGCCCACAATGACGCCAAGAGCAAGCTGGAAAAGACCATCCAGGAAAAGACCCAGGCGCTGACCGCCGGCCTGCCGCTGCCGCCAGGCATGAAGTTGCCTTTCTAAGCGCATTTCCCACCGCTTGACGGAGGAGACACGAGCATGGACCGATTTACCGGCGGCTGCCGCTGCGAAAGCGTCAGGATCGTGGCGACAGGACGCCCGTACCGGGTCGGGATTTGCCACTGTCTCGATTGCCGCAAGCATCATGGGGCGCTTTTTCATGCTTCCGCGATCTTCCCGCAGGATGCGGTGACGATCACGGGCGAGACGCGCGACTATGAGGGACGGTATTTCTGCCCCCAATGCGGCTCACCGGTTTTCGGACGCAGCGGCGACGAAGTCGAAGTGAATCTGGGCTCCCTGGACGCCCCCGACCAATTTATGCCGACCTACGAACTCTGGACCTTCCGCCGCGAGTCGTGGCTGCCGCCGTTTCCGATCGAGAAACGGTACGGGGGCAATCGTCACTCCACGAGCCGCTTCGAGGAATAGGGGCAACGGGGCGAACGTCGCGTCATACCGGCATTTCACCCTGACTGATCACCCCCGCCGGCGCTTCGCGCCACCTCCCCCATCGAGGGGGAGGTAAGCCGGCCAGCGCCGCCCTTGCCCGGTTTGCAATGACAAACCCAGCGCTCGACCCCACCAGCTGATGGGAAGGTCCGAGCGCGGCGCTCACTGGCTCGTAATGGCGGGTCCGAATGCGCGGCGCTTACCCTCGCCTCGATGGGGAGGGTCCGACCGAAGGTCGGGGGTGGGGTGAACGGTCCACTTCTGATGCACAACCCTCAGTGCAGCCCACCGACTCCCAGCAGGCGCTCTACGGCGGCATTGTCAGCCGCCAGCGCCGCGGGCGTACCCTCCCAGGCTATGCGGCCGCGTTCTAGGATGATGACCGCGTCGGCGAAATCGAGCGCGCTCTGGATGCGCTGTTCGACCAGCACAATCGTCATCTCGCCTGACCGCCCAAGCGCCGTGAAGGCCGCCATCAGTTCCTCGCAGATGATCGGCGCCAGCCCCTCCAGCGGCTCGTCGAGCAGCAGGACCGTCGGCTTGCCGAGGATGGACCGCGCGGTCGACAGCATCTGCTGCTCGCCGCCCGATAATTGGGAGCCAAGATTGGCGCGCCGCTCCTTGAGTCGCGGAAACATCTCATAGGCTTCGGCGATTGCGCTGCGCGGCCGGCCCTTGAGGCCGACGAACAGATTTTCCTCGACCGTGAGCGAGGGGAAGACCCAACGCGCCTGGGGGACATAGCCGAGCCCCTTATGCGCACGGGCGGCGGTGGCCAGCCCCGTCACGTCCCCGCCGCCAATGCGGATCGTGCCATCCAGCCGCAATGTCTGGCCGGCTAAAGTGGCCAGCAGCGTCGTCTTGCCCATGCCGTTGCGGCCAAGGACGGCCAGCCGCGCTCCGGCGGCGAGCGAGAAGGACACGCCCTCCAGCACGCGGGTCGGACCGTAGCCAGCGGTCAGGTTCTCGACCTCAAGCGACGCGGCCGGCATCGGCATAGCTCCCGAGATAGGCCTCGCGCACGCGGGCATCTGTCGTCGCGGCGGCAGGTGCGCCATCGAAAATAATGGCGCCGGCGGCGAGAACCACGACCCGCTTGGCGAAGTGGAAGACAAGGTCCATGTCGTGCTCGATCATCAGCACGGCAAGGTCGGCGGGAAGCGCCGCCAGCGCTGCCTTCAGCCGGGCGGTGTCGCTTTGCGGGACGCCCGCGCCCGGCTCGTCAAGCAGCAGCACCCGCGGTTTCAGCACAAGCGCGATGGCGAGTTCCAGCAGGCGTTGCTGGCCATAGGCGATTTCGCGGACCTTGCGGTGCGCGAGATCGTCGATTCCCAGCATGGCGAAGGCTTCCATCGCCTCGCGCATCACCTCAGGCATATCCAGATAGTTGCCCAACATGCGCCCGGCTCGCCCCTCGCGCTGCAGGATCGCCATCGCGACATGCTCGGCCGGCGTCATGTCGTGGAACAGCCGCGTCACCTGAAAGGAGCGGACAAGCCCCCGCCGGACTCGCTCGGCCGGGCTTAGGCGGGTGACTTGCTCGCCGCCGAGCAGAACCTCGCCGGAGTCCGGCTTCAGATTGCCGGCGGCGATGTCGACGAAGGTGGTCTTGCCCGCGCCGTTGGGGCCGATCAGCGCGACCCGGTCGCCGGCGGCAAGCGACAGCGAAATGTTGTCGCTGACCGGCAGCCCGCCGAACGACTTTCTCAGCGCCCTGACTTCGAAGACCGGCGTCACGGGGCTTTTCCCTTCCAGCGCAGGAGAAGGTCCTCGGCGGTTCCGTAGAGACCCTTCGGCGCGAACAACACCACGGCCACCAGCAGCGCGCCCACCATGGTGAGCCAGTGGAACGGATTGGCGGCGGAGACGAAATCCTCGAACAGCATGAAGATCACCGTTCCGGCCAGCGCGCCGTAGAGCGAGCCGGCGCCGCCGAGCACGAGCATCACCAGCGCTTCGGCGGAAAGGGTGAAGGACAGGCTGTCCAGCCCCACCACCTGCGTCGTGATCGCACTGAGCGCGCCGCCGACGCCCGCGACGGCGCCTGAGATGACATACATCTTCACCAGCGTTGCGTGGGGCGAGGCCCCCATTGCCCGAACGCGGACCGGATCCTCCCTGATGCCGCGGCACAGCATGCCGAACGGCGAGCGCACCAGTATCCTCAGCAGGATGAAGACCGCGATCAGCAGCACGACGGCGAATACATAGGCGGTGCGGCCCCACAGATCGAAGGTGAACATGTCGAGTAAGGGTCCCGGCGAAATGCCCGACAGTCCGTCGCTGCCGCCTGTCCATGAGGTCGTTTTGTTGGCGAGTTCGTGAAACAGATGGATCAGCGCAATCGACAGGACCAGTTGCGGCAAGCCATGGGCGCGCAGGATGACAATGCCGCAGATCAGTCCGGCGATGGCGCCGCCGGCAATGCCGGCCAGCACCATCAGCAGAGGATCGGTGATGCCGTAGTGCGCGGCGCCGATGCCGGCCGCGTAGGCCCCAGCCCCGAAGAGCGCAGCCTGGCCGAGCGTGGCGACACCGCAAATGCCGGTCACCAGATCGACCGACAATACCAGCAGGGCGATGGCGATGATGCGGGTGAGCAGTGCGAGATTGTCGGGGAAGAGGAGGAAGCCGAGCGCGGCGAGCGCCAGGAGCGCGGCTATGCCGATCAGATCGCTGCGCAGGCTACGGCTTCCCTTTGCCAGGGGCATCTCGTCCAGGGCAGGGCTCATGCGCCCCTGCCGCCCGCGAGGCCGCGCGGGAACACCCAGACGATGGCGATGACCGCCAGGTAGAAGAAGAACTCGCCGAATTCCGGCATCAGATAGCGGCCGGCCGTGTCGATGGCGCCGAGCAGCAGGCAGGCGACGAGCGCGCCTGGTATCGAGCCAGCGCCGCCGACCGAGACCACGACCAGGAAGGTGACCATGTAGCGCAGCGCGTAGTAAGGCTCGACCGGCAGCAGTTCCGCACCGACCACGCCGCCGAGCGCCGCAAGGCCCACCGCCACGGCGAAGCTCACCGCATAGACCACTTCCGTGCGCACGCCGAGCGCCGCCGCCATGGCGGCGTTGTCGACCGCGGCGCGCAGCTTGATGCCGAACGCCGTCTTCTCGATCGCGTACCAGAGCGCCGCCGCGACGATCAGGCCGCAGACGATGGCGAAGACCCGATGGGTGGCGATCGACCGGAAGCCGAGATTGACCGACCCTCTGAGTTCATCCGGCAGCGGGATCGTCTTCAGCGTCGGGCCGAAGACGTAGTTGGCGATGCCGATGATCATGAAGGTGACGCCGATGGTCATCAGTACCTGGGTGAGCTCCGGCTGACCGTAGATGCGGCGGTAGAGGACGCGCTCGATCGGGATGGCGATGATGATAGTGCCCGCCACGGCCAGCAGCACCGCCGCCGCGTAGCCGAGGCCAAGAGATTGCGCCGCATAGGAGGCGATGTAGCCGCCGATCATGGCGAAGGCGCCATGCGCGAGATTGACGACGCGCATCAGCCCCATCGTCACCGACAGGCCGATCGAGATGACGAAGAGCACCATGCCGTAGGCAAGGGCGTCGACACCGATGCTGAAGATGGTGTTCATGCGTATGGTCCCGACTGTCGAAGCGGCTTGGGTACTCCCCAGCGTCAGGGCTATCTCAGCTTGACCTTCGAGTCAGTTTGAAACGCCCCTCACCCGGCCTTCGCTTCGCTCGGGCGGCCGAGCGAAGCGGAGGCCGGGTTAGGGGGCATAACCGATGGTCCTACGTTCCAAAAGGACCCTCCAACCGCCACTACTTAACCGCCGCCAACCCGGGATCGCCCTGCTTCTCGAACGTCTTGATCTCCTTGTTGTAGTAGGTTCCGTCCTCTGCCTTGGCTACTTCGCGCAGATAGACATTCTCGGTGATGTGACGGCTCTCGGGGTCGATCGAGACGGGGCCGCGCGGGCTGACCCAGGACAGGCCCTTGACGGCATCGACCGCCTTCTGGGCGTTCTGCTCGCCGCCGGTCGCCGCAATCATCTTGTAGATCACATGCATGCCATCGAAAGCGCTGACCGCCGGAAATGACAATTCGGCCGGATTGCCGATCGCCTTCTTCGCCGCCTCGACGAAAGCCTTGTTCTCCGGCGAATCGTGCGAAACGGCGTAGTGATAGGTGGTCTGGAGCCCGACCGCGCCATCGCCCAGCGCGGGAAGATCGGATTCCTGGGTAAGGTCGCCCGTGGCGTAGAATTTGATGCCGGCCTCCTTCAGGCCGTTCTCATTATATGCCTTGACGAAGCCGAGCGTCGGCGGACCGGACGGCAGGAAGGCCATCACCGCTTCCGCGCCGGAATCCTTGATGCGCTGCATGATCGGCGAGAAATCATTGGTCGCCATCGGCATGCGGATCGATTCCACCACCGTGCCGCCCTGCTTCTCGAAACCGGCCTTATAGGCTGCCTCGGCATCATGACCGGGCGCATAGTCGCTGACGACGGTGATGACCTTCTTGACGCCGGCCTCGGCGGCCACCTGGGTCACCGGCGTGGCGTTCTGCCAGATGGTAAAGGAGGTGCGCACCACCAGCGGGCTTTTGGTGACGATGGCCGAGGTCGCCGCGTTCATGACGACCATCGGCACGTTGGCCTGCTCCAGCAGCGGCGTTGCCGCCATCGCATCCGGCGTGAAGTAGAAGCCGGCGAGATACTGCACGCCTTCCTTGACCACCAGTTCCTGCGCCAGCGCCTTGGACTGCGCCGGATCGGCCTGCGGCACGTCGCGGTAGACGATCTCGACGGTGTCGTCGCCCACCGTGGCGCCGTTCATCGCCATCCAGGCATCGATGCCTGCCTTGAAGTTCTTGCCCTGCAGCGCAAATGGACCGGAGAACGGGCCAATCATGCCGACCTTGATGGTATCGGCGAAGGCCGCGCCATTCAGCGCGATAGCCGCAAAGGCAGCCAGTAGCAGGCGTTTCATATTCCCCTCCCTGACGATTGTTCCGCCGTGAGGCGTTTGGAAGTGGATTACAGCATTTCCGGCCGGAGCGAAATCACCCGGCTTGGCACACAGGCGGCCAAAACAATGAGTTGTGGGTTGCGGCAGCGGCTTGCCAGCGATTGAACTTCTGCCAAGCGGCGAATATTCAAGGCGGCAATCTTCCGAGAGAGCGGATATTTCCGGCCAATTCGAGGGCGATCCGCACCGAGGCTGCCGCAGCGCAAACCATCGCTGGCAGAAGCAGCCATTCCAGCGTCCAGGCCGCGCCTGAGCGTTCCTGCTCGTGAACGAGCGCCTGGTGCATGCCGCCAAGCTGCGTGGCGTTGAAGCGGGCCAGCGCGACAAGCGTTTCGGCCGCGACCGGGTTTTGCTTGTGCGGCATTGCCGAGGATCCGCCTCCGCCGGCGAGTTCGATCTCGCCGCCCGCTTGCGCAAGCAGCGCGATATCCTGCCCGAACTTGCCGAGCGCCCCGGTGATGAGCGAAAGGATGTTGGCGAGATCGGCCAGGCGGTCGCGCTGGCTGTGCCATTGCGGCGCGTCGGCGAGGCCCAATTCCTGCGCCAGCAAAGCGCGAATGGATGTTGCTTTTCCGCCCAGTCGGTCCAGGCTTCCCGCCGCACCGCCGAACTGGATCGGCAGATTTGCAGCGATGGTCTGGCTGAGCCGTTCGGCAGCGCGCGCAACCGGCCCGTCCCAGGCGGCTACGCGGTCGGAAACAAGGATGGCGATGGCCGGCTGCATACGCGTGTGCGCCATCAGCGCGTTGGATCCGAAGCGCTCGTTCAGGTCGGCGAGACTGCGGAGCAGGGCAATGAGACGGGTTTCCAGGACGGCGAGAACCGGCTTCAGCCGCAGCATCAGGCTGGTGTCGATGACGTCCTGGCTGGTGGCGCCGAAATGCACATGCCGCGCATGCGGCTCGCCGACCGCCTGGCGCAATTGGCGCACGAGTTCGGGCACGACAACGCCGTCCACCGAAACTGCTATGCGGAGCCTCTCTATATCCGGCTGAAGCGCAGCGGCGGCTTCGGCGATGCGCGCGGCGGCCTCCAGGGGGATGAGCCCTTGGGCGCCCTCCGCTTTGGCGAGCGCCGCTTCGAAGTGGAGCATGGCTCGACAGTCGGCCTCCGCGCTGAAATGGCGGGCGATTTCCTCGTCGCCGAGCAGCCCGCCGAGATAGGGGTGATCGAAGGCCGAAAAGCTCATGCTAGGCGCCGCAGGACAAATAGCCGGCTAAATACATGCTCATCCAACGCCTCAAATATCCAGAAACACCGTTTCCCGCTCGCCCTGCAGATGTATGTCGAAGGTGTAGACGTTTCCATCGCGCGCGGCGATGAGGGTCGCCCGGCGATGCGGGTGCTCGATACGGGCCAGCAGCGGATCCTCGGCATTGGCCTTGTCTTCGTCGCCAAGATACATGCGCGTATGAAGCCCGATATTAATGCCGCGCGCGACGATCCAGAACGTAACATGCGGGGCCATGAGGCGGCCGTCCTTGAACGGTGCGCGGCCGGGCTTGATCGTCTCGAACGAATAGACGCCCGTATCGGCGTCCGTGGGGCAGCGTCCCCATCCTGTGAAGTGCGGATCGGCGGTGCCGCGCATTTCGGCGGGGCTGTTGTAGAGCCCATTCGCGTCGGCCTGCCAAATCTCGACCAGCGCGTCGCGCAAGGGGGAGCCGCCGCCGTCGATTACGCGGCCCTGAATGGTGATGCGCTCGCCGGCTGTCTTTTCGGTAAGCATGGAATTGCCGAGGTCGGCATCGTAGACAGATGGGATCGTCGCGAAATTGGGCGTGAGCCCGATGTGGACGTAAGGGCCGGCCGTTTGTGACGGCGTTTCCTTCAGCAGGTCGAGTTGCTGGACCATCAATTGCCCTCCAGCCGGTTTTCGAACAGCGTCGAGCGACGGCCGCGCAGCACGATGTCGAACTTGTAGGCGCGCGCATCCATGGGAATGGTGTTTGCCATGTCTAGCGGCGCGATGAGTTGCTCGACGGCGCGCTTATCGGGAATGGTGGACACGATCGGGCAGCGCCAGATCATCGGATCGCCCTCGAAATACATCTGCGT
Organism: Mesorhizobium sp.; assembly: GCA_036524835.1. GTDB lineage: Bacteria > Pseudomonadota > Alphaproteobacteria > Rhizobiales > Rhizobiaceae > Mesorhizobium_G. The sequence goes on from DATDBN010000056.1 coordinate 30,025, forward strand.
GATCAGCCGCTGGGCGAAGCCGTGCCCGAAAATGGAGAAATGGATATGCGCGGGACGCCAGTCGTTCGGGCCGTTCGGCCAGGGGTAGGCGCCGGGGCGGATCGTGCGGAAGCGATAACCGCCGTCCTCGTCGGTAATAGTGCGGCCGCAGCCGCCGAAATTCGGATCGAGCGGTGCGAGATAGGTCTCCTTCCGGTGACGATAGCGGCCGCCGGCATTGGCCTGCCAGAACTCCAGCAGTGCGCCCGGGACCGGCCGGCCGCGCTCGTCCAGCACGCGGCCGTGAACGATGATGCGCTCGCCGATGGCGGATTCGCCCGGCTTGGCAAAGTTGTGGATCAGGTCGTTGTCGAGTTCGCCGAGGATGGCATGGCCGAACACCGGTCCGGTGATCTCGGAAATGGTGTTGTCGAGCGAAAGGAGGGCTTTCTGCGGCGAGCGCAATACGGAAGTTTTGTAGCCCGGTGCATAGGCGGGCGGGTGCCAGGCGCGATCACGCTGGAAGAAGGAGCCGATTTCCGGCTTGCGGTTGGGACGATCGCTCACGGTCACGTCGCCTCGCCCGCATCGAGTTGCTGGAACACCTGCTTGGCGATGCGGATCGCCCGGTTTGCCGCCGGCACGCCGGCATAGATGGCAACGTGGAGCAGCGCCTCGCGAATGTCGTCGCGCGTTGCGCCTGTGTTGAGCGTGGCTCTGATATGCATCGCCACCTCCTCGTCATGGCCGAGTGCGGCCAGCAGCGCGATGGTGACGATGGAGCGCTCGCGCAAGGTCCAGCCGGGGCGGGACCAGACATGGCCCCAGGCCGCTTCCGTGATGAGGTCCTGGAATGGGCGGTCGAAATCGGTGGCTGCCGCCTGCGCGCGCTCCACATGCGCGTCGCCAAGCACCTTTCGGCGGGTCGCGAGGCCTTGCCGGTACCGTTCCGACTGGCTGGCATCAGCCATCGACGGTCTCCCGCCGAAGAAAATCCTGGACGAGCGCGACCAGCGCCTCCGGCTGTTCAACGCAGGGAATATGCGCCGCGTTGGCGATGATTTCGAAGCGTGCGCCGGGAATCAGCTCTGCGAAGGATTGCACCAGCGGCGGCGGTGTCGAGCCATCCTGGTCGCCGACGACGACCATAGACGGGAGATCGATGCGCTGGGCGACGGCCGTGAAGTCGGCATCGCGGATCGCGGCGCAGGCGGCGGCGTAACCTTCGACCGACTGGCGCACAAGCATCGTGCGATAGCCGGCGAGTTCGGGGCCGCGCTCCCGATGAAATTCCGGCGTGAACCATTTCTCCATGACACCGTCAGCGAAACTGCCGATGCCCTCGCTTCTGGCGGATTGGATTCGCCCGTTCCACATCTCGCCGGTGCCGATCTTGTGCGCTGTGTCGCAGAAGATGAGCGCGCGGATCAGGTCCGGCCGCGCGGCATAGAGCGCCTGGGCGATCAGTCCGCCGATGGACAGGCCGCATATGACAGCCGATTTCACCTGGAGATGATCGAGCAGGGCAGCGAGATCGGCGGCATGGGTTTCGATTGTATCGGGCGCGTCGCCGAGCTCGCTCAACCCATGTCCGCGCTTGTCATAGGTGATGATCGCGTAGTCGCCGGCGAGGCGCACGACCACGTCACGCCAGATGCGGAAATCCGTACCCAGCGAATTGGCGAAAACGATGACCGGCTTGCCGGCGGGCGCGCCGATCAGCTGATAGTGGATGACGGTATGGTTCAGGCGGGCGAATTGCACGGTCTCTCCCTTGATCCTCTTAGGGCCTATGGTCCGGGCGATATGTCCGCGCGTCAAGTGCCGGCCTGGCTCAGTAGGGCAGGCCGACATAGTTCTCGGCGAGCACTGTGGCGGCGGCCCGCGAATGGATGAGGTAATCCAGTTCGGCTTCCTGGACCTTCTGGCCGAAGGCGTCGGTGTCGGGAAAGCGATGCATCATCATGGTCATCCACCAGGAAAAGCGCACCGCTTTCCAGACGCGCGCCAGTGCGCGCGAGGAATAGGCGTCGAGGCCTGTCGCGGAGTTCCGCGTATAGTGCTCGCTAAGCGCCTCGAACAAATAATGCACATCGCTGGCCGCCAGGTTGAGCCCCTTGGCTCCCGTCGGCGGGACGATATGCGCGGCATCGCCTGCAAGGAACAGGCTGCCGAAGCGCATCGGCTCGGCAACGAAAGAGCGCAGCGGCGCGATGGACTTTTCGAAGGACGGGCCAGTGACGAGGGCTTCGGCGTGGGGTTCCGGGAGCCGCTGCCGCAGCTCATTCCAGAAGCGCTCGTCGCTCCAGGCCTCCGCCTTCTCGTCGGCGGGCACTTGCAGATAGTACCGGCTGCGAGTCATCGACCGCATCGAGCAGAGGGCAAAGCCGCGCGGATGGTTGGCGTAGATCAACTCGTGACTGACCGGAGGCACCTCGGCCAGCAAACCCAGCCAGCCGAAGGGATAGACCCTCTCGAAGGTCGTCAAGGCGGCGGCGGGAATGGCGCGGCGGCTGACACCGTGAAAGCCATCGCAGCCGGCGATGAAATCGCACTTGATGCGGTGCGCCGCGCCTTCGCGATGAAAGGTCACGGAAGGCTTATGCGTGCCGATGTCGTGCAGCTCGACATCCGCGACCTCATAGAAGCCCGCCGCGCCGGCGGATTCGCGCGCGGCAATCAGGTCGCGCGTTATCTCCGTCTGGCCATAGACGGTCACGTGCTTCCCGCCGGTGAGGCCGGTCAGGTCGACCCGATGGTCGCGGCCATCGAAGGCCAGCGAAAATCCTGAATGGGAGAGACCTTCGGCCTTCAGGCGCCCGTCCGCACCCGCCCGGCCAAGCAGATCGACCGTGCCTTGCTCCAGCACGCCGGCCCTGACGCGGGCAAGGATATGCTCTTTGCTGGCGCGGTCTAGGATGACGGTATCGATGCCTGCCTTCAGGAGCAATTGGCCCAACAGCAGGCCGGCGGGGCCAGAACCGATGATGGCGACCTGCGTGCGCATTCGTTTCTCCGCGGTGCAGGCTATCGCTCCGCTCGGCAACTCGGCAACCGCTCTTGGTGTACGACCGTGAGGATCAGGAATAGCGGGACGCCTCGAATTCAGCGAGCTGGATGCCCATGGCCACGAAGCCGGTCAGCGCTGCCGCCCGGTCCGCCAGCGCCACTCGCGCCAGACCGGCCAGAATGCCTGTGCTGACGGCTCGCGCCGTGCGGTTGACCTGGGCGCTGCGCGGATAGCCGGACGGCCGCTGCGGGTCCTCCTGGCTCCAGGCTGCGGCGAGCGCGACCCAGACGCCGGGGCTGCGCTGCTCCGCCATCAAGGCTGCGTCCATCAGAATACCGCGGCGATATTCGCTCGGGTCGCTGACCCAGCCGTGAACATGCTTCAGCATGGTCAGATCGAATTCATCGAGGGCGGCGGAAAGGTGCTCCAGGCATTCGTGGCCCCACCAGACGGCGACGCGATTGGGCAGGATATAGGCGCAGAAGGTTATTGCCTCTTCGGGAATGCGGCTGACCAGCAGCGTGCGGCAAAAACTCAGAACGGGCCGATCGTTGGGACGTGCGCGCATTTCCTGCGCGACTGTCGGATAGGCAGCGTAGAGATCCCGTGCGGTCGCAAATCGAAACCTCATCCCTCATTGCCTTCCCCGCCTCAATCAAGGCGACGGCAGTCTGGTGCTGACACTTAAAACGATAATCTTGCGCCGGGCACCCCTGCAATAGTTTTCATTATTATTGGTAATCAACTTACACCACCGAATGCTTCCGGGCCGCAATGTTCCACCCATGATTGCAGGCGCGGGCAGAACGTAGCTTTAAAGCTGGGGCGTTGCAGTGTACAATTAATCTTTCGCCTCTCCTAACCCTTGGAAGATCATGACGATGTTCAGGGTCCTTGGATGGATTGCAGCACTGACTATCTGCTGGGTTGCGTCCGTCGCGGCGGCAGGTGCGGCTGCGTCCGCCGATGAGGTTGCAGGGCGTCGCGCCGCCCTTGTCATCGGCAATTCCGGCTATGAGAACCTGCCCGCCCTGCCCAATGCGGTTAACGACGCCGAGCGGGTTGGCGCGGTGCTGCGGGAAGCGAATTTCGAGGTCACGGTCGGTGAAAACCTCGACAAGGCGTCGCTGGAAAAGACGGTGAGGGCCTTTCTTCAGACGCTTAACGACAGCGATGTCGCCCTGTTCTACTACAGCGGCCATGCCGTTCAGGTGGCGGGCGAAAACTTCATCCTGCCGGTTGATGCGAGTTTGAAATCGGCTTACGATCTGGAGGTCGAGTCCTACAGCGTCTCAAGCCTGCTCGACTATATGCGCGCCGCCTCCGGCCTGCAGATCCTCGTGCTCGATGCATGCCGCGACAATCCCTTCCGCAGCGGCGAGTATTTCCTCGGCGAGAAGAAGATTGATGTGAAGGGAGAGAAGGGCCTCGCCTCGATCGCGCCGCGTCAGGGCGCGCTGATCGTCTATTCGACGGCGCCGAACGAGGTTGCCTTTGACGGCGCGGGGGACATCAGCCCGTTCGCCGGATCCTTCGCCGAGAATGTGCTCACACCCAATCGGGAAATTCGCGATGTGCTGACCAAGGTGCGCAGCGAAGTGATCGACAAGACGGCCGGCAAACAGGTGCCATGGGACGTCTCCAGCCTGACCTCGCAATTCTATTTCGTATCGGCGCAGAATTTGCTGACGCTCAGCCGCAACGTCACCGAAGTGCGTGTGCTGCCGGAAACGACGCGCATCGAACTCGACATCGCACCCCCGATCGCCAGCGGATCGATGTCCCTCAGCGCAGTGTTCGAGAAACTACCGGCAACGGGTCTGCTGTTGCTGGATGAAAAGGCGGTGAAGGCGGGCGCTCCCTTCGACGCTGCGCGCATCAGCGACGTGGTCTACGTCACCGATCCCGGCCAGAAAGCGGTCGAGCTGATCCCCTATTCGATTCTCTCCGACACCGGATTGTCGGCGAATGGGGCGGTCGCCGTGGTCTTCGATCCCACCGCCAAGGCAGACGCTCCAGCCGTTGCCGCGGCGCCCGATGTTTCCGCTGATGCTGTCACTGTCGCGGTGAACTCGGATGTTGGTACCGGCTTCGAACCGCTTCCCGCGGTCATTCGCGGCGCGCCGGGCAAGGATGGCTGGTTCAGGATCGACAGGCGGGACGCCGCAACACAGGTGGCGCTCGACCAGACGATGCTGATCGTCGGCGATCTGGTCAAGGCGGAAGACCTGCCGAAGGTCAAGGTGCGGCCGGCGCTTGGCGCGCAAACGGCAGAGGCCAAGGTGGTGCTGACGCCGCTGGGCGACCAGCCGGAGGCAAAGCCGCTGGTGATCGCCGTCGCCGCGCAAACCAATGCCTGCGACGAGCTTGCCGCCGAGCCGCTGGATATCCAGGCTGTCACCGACGGCGTCTATCCCAACGACATCAAGGTCAAGGATGCGATGACCGCCTGCGAGAAGGCGATCAGCGACTTTCCCGCCGTTGCGCGGTTCAAGTTTCAGTATGGCCGCGTCCTTTATGCGGATGGGCATTATGAGGCGGCGGTGAAGATGATGCGCGCCGCGCTCGACCAGGGGCATGTCCGCGCCGGGCAGTTTCTCGGTCGGCTCTACCAGATCGGCTCCGGCGTCGAGCGCGATCCCGCCAAGGCGCCGGCGCTGTTCGAGACCGCCGCGGATCGCGGCGACCCTTACGGGCAGTATTCGCTCGGAAAGGCCCTCGTTGAGGGCAATGGCGTGAAGCAGGATTTGAAGCGCGGCATGGACCTGCTCGCACGCGCGGCCGAGTCCGGCCACACCTATGCGCTCAACCAACTGGGCAGCGAGTATCTCTATGGCACGCGGGTGAAAAAGGATGTCGAGCGGGCCTATGTCATGTTCGAGAAATCGGCTGGGCGCGGGGATGTTTGGGGCGAGGTCAATCTCGGCCTGATGTATCGCGACGGCGTTTTCGTAAAGAAGGATCCGGCCCGCGCCTATGAGCTTTTCGAACAGGCCAATGGCAAGCTGCATCCCTATGCCGGGACGCTCATGGCCATGATGGACCGCGACGGCGGCAAGGCGGATAGCGCCACGCTGCTGAAGCTGTTCCGTCAGAGCGCCGGCCGAGGGGATGGCTGGGGCGCGTATTATGCCGCCGAAATGCTGTCGGGCGAAGGGAGCAATGCCGGCGATCGCGAGACGGCCACCCGGCTCTACGCATTGGCCGCGGCGCAAAAGGCCGGCAAGGCGACTGCCACCTCGCGCGCCAAGCTTGAAGCCATGCCGGAGGCGCAATTGGTCGCGGAAATCAAGACGCTGTTGACCGAGATGGGGGCGACAGGCGTACCCACGGGCGACGCGCTGAGCGAAGCCGACCGCAAGGCGGCGAGTGGCCTTCTCGGCACGGACGCGCCGATCGAGACAGTCGATCTGCTGGTCGCGCTGGCGCGACAGCAGTGGATCGACTCGACGCCGCGCTTGGACATGCTGTGATGAGACATGCTGTGAATTTATCTGGGGCTTGGAGAATTTCGATGACACGACTCCCGACCGCAATCCTGTGCCTCACCGCCATGGCGGTGAGCGGCTGCACCATGATGCCTCCGATGCTGGAACCTGAGCCGACGCTGATCCGTGTCATCAAGCCGGCGCCTGCGCGGAAGACGACCGTGAAGACGACTCCGGTTTACAGGCCTCCGACCCGCAGGCGGCCTTCGATGCCGGTGGTGACACAGCCTCCAGTTATGGTGCCCGTGCAAGGCGGCGGTGGTGGCGGTGGCGGTGGAGGACCAAGCGGTGGGGGTGGAGGACCAAGCGGCGGCGGTGGTGGTAACGAAGGGCCGAGCGGCGGCGGCTGGGGTTGATCGCGCCTGCGAGCGCAGTCATCCCAGGGCTTGTCCAGAGGGCCTTCTGCCTTGTGTTAAATATCTAAAACTATCGCTATTTCTGTGAGAGGGGACGGGTTGCCGGCGCTCTATGCGCCGGGTTGCTCATCCCTTCGGCCGAAACCGAAGAACTCGTCAGCGATCACGAACAGCGCGCCGACCGTGATGCAGGCGTCGGCGAAGTTGAACACCGCGAACGACCACACCGGCGTGTGAAACAGCACATAGTCGATGACATGGCCGAAGAGCATGCGGTCGATGATATTGCCGATTGCGCCGCCCACGATCAGGGCAAAACCCACCCGGGCGAGCAGATGCGCGGCCGTGGTGCGCAGCGCGAGGAAGAGCACAAAGGCGATGACGCCGACCGATAGAAGCACCAGGCCGGTATCCCCGATCCAGGCAAACATCGAGAAGGCGACGCCGGTGTTGTAGGTGCGGTAAAGCGCCAGGAACGGCAGCATTTCGACCGCCTCATGCATGGGCAGATTGGCTTCGACCAGTTGCTTTATCCACTGGTCGAGCCCAATCGAGGCCACTGTCAGCGCGGCGTAGGGGGTCAGACCGGAAAGCTTCATTCTGGCGCGCCGGGCGTCAGCTTGAGCGCGCCGCGCCGGATTTCGAACAGCATGACGCCGGTAGCGACGGCGAGGTTCAGCGAATCCGCCCGGCCTTCCTGTGGAATGCGGGCCAGCCGATCGCAGGCCTGGGCAAGCGGATCGGGCAGGCCCTGCTGTTCGTTGCCCATCAGCAAGACAACCGGTCCGGCATAGTCGATCGTGCGGTAGTCGACGGCGCCCTTGAGATGCGTGCCGACAACGAGGCCGCTGAAGGCCTTGCGCCAGGCGATGAACGCGTCCGGCGTTGCGCGGACGATGGGCACGGAAAAGATCGAACCCATGGTGGCCCGCACCGTCTCCAGCGAGAAGGGATCGGTCGTGTCGCCAATCAGGATGACGCCCTTGGCTCCAACGGCGTCGGCGGTGCGAATGACGGTGCCAAGGTTGCCGGGGTCGCGCACGCGGTCCAGCGCCACCCACACCTCACCAGCGCCGGGCCGAACGTCCCTCAGCGCGGCGAGGCGTTGCTGGAACACGCCGACCACCATTTGCGGGTTGTCGCGGCGGGTTACCGCGCCGATCACCTTCTCGCTGACCTCCAGCACGGTGCCGCCGGCGGCGACGGTGCGGGCCGCGACTTTCTCCACCGCGGGATTGCCGCGGCCGGCCTTGGCGAAAACGAGGGTGCGGATCGACCAGCCGAGATCGAGCGCGTCGATGACGAGCTTCAACCCCTCGGCCATGAAGGCATTCTGCTGGTCGCGGAATTTCTTCAGCGACAGCGCCTTGATGTCCTTGACCAGCGGATTGGCGAGACTGGTGATTTCCTTGACCTGACCCGGCGCGCCGACCGCCCGTTGCCCGCTCATGGCGCTTTTCTCTTGGTTGGCCGGACGATCGTGGCCGATAACCGGCATCCGCTACCGGAGATCATGCAGCCACCCAACGCG
>DATDBN010000057.1:0-18150 GCA_036524835.1 Mesorhizobium sp.
AGCGGCGAGCTAGGGTCAACGTTCGTGATTAGCCTTTAACATCAATGACATCGTCATCCTAGGCCGGAGCCAGGAGCGAAGCGACGCAGCGCAGAGCCTAGGATCCGTGCCGTACCATTGACGAAGTGCTCCAGCGACCCAGACGGGAGGCCTTCTCCCCCGCTCCTGTACCTCCATATGCAGTTGCCCTGCCAAGGGGGGTAAGCCGACCGCGACGCTTTACCTCCCCCTCGATGGGGGAGGTGGCGCGAAGCGCCGGTGGGGGTGAGAACCCTGCAGCCGTTCGTTACATTCCCTGAGGGCCGCGGTTCATAGCAGCCACTCCGGTGCGGCAGATTTCCACCAGGCCGAGGGGCTTCATGATGGCGATGAACTGCTCGACCTTGGCCACCGCGCCGGTCAGTTCGAACACGAAGTGCTCGGTGTTGGCATCCACCACCTTGGCCCGGAAGGCTTCCGCCAGGCGCAGCGCCTCGACGCGCGTCTCGCCGGTACCGGCAACCTTGATCAGCGCCAATTCCCTCGCCAGCGGCTTGTCCTGCCCCAGTTCGGCTGCGCGCAGCGTCAGGTCGACCACGCGATGCACCGGCACGATGCGCTCAAGCTGGTGGCGGATCTGCTCCAGCACATGCGGCGTTCCGCGCGTCACCACGGTAATGCGCGAAAGGTGCTTGTCGTGCTCGGTCTCGGAGACGGTCAGGCTCTCGATGTTGTAGCCACGGCCGGAGAACAACCCGATCACCCGGGCAAGGACGCCCGGCTCGTTGTCGACCAGTACGGAGAGCGTGCGGCTTTCCGGACGCTCGGTCTCCTTGGCGATGAAATAGGCTGAACCGGTAGGCTGTTGGTGGGCGTTCATGAAAACTTACTCTTTTTGGGATTGGTGATGGGTCGCGGGCGGTTGACCGGTATGGTCGCTTCAGCCCTTCGGGCCCGACGGACAAAGGGACCATCGAAGGTAAACAGCTGATCGCAGTCACCCGATGCAAAAAGATGGAGGGCGTCGGCAAAATCCAACCCGACGCGATGCGCGTCGACCGCGCTGGCGACTCGATCGGCATTCTCAACCGAAATGGAGCGCACCCCGAGCACTCTATCGAAGGCTTCGCAGACCTGCTCGCGACTTTGGCCGAACTGACTGCGCAAAACCCACTCCGTTTCCAAGATCACAGTCGTCGGGACGAAAACCGGTCCATCTGCAAACACCTGACGTGAAGGCGCAACATGCTCGCTCCCATCGTCAATCAAAAGTCGCACCAGAATGTTCGTATCAACGGCGCTTGGCATTCCACATCCGTATTGCTTCCTTTTCAATGGCACGGTTCATGTCCTCAACTGAGACCGGCTGGCCATCGTATTTCAGCATTCCAGCAACTTCGTCGAGGGCATAAACCCGTCGAGACCTTTTGGGATGCGGCGTAAGCATGATCCCCTTGCCCACACTCTCAATGTCGACCTCGCACCCCGGTTCAAGACCGAATTCGTCACGAATCGCCTTCGGCAGCACCAATTGGCCTTTGCTGGAGATTTTCGCGCGCACATTCATGGTCATCCGCCAAAGTAAGACTAGGTAAGACCAACATACGCCTTACCTCGTCTTACTTCAAGGTCACACCAATTCCCTGCCCTTCGCATCGATGGCGTTGGCCACGGCCTCGTCGGTCGCCTCGTCCGGCAGCAGCATTTCATTGTGCGCCTTGCCCGACGGGATCATCGGGAAACAATTCGCCAGCGCCGCAACGCGGCAATCGAACAGCACCGGCTTCTTCACCGAGAGCATCTCGGCGATCGCGTCGTCCAGTTCGTCCGGCTTGTCGCAGCGAATACCGTGACCGCCATAGGCTTCGGCGAGCTTGACGAAATCCGGCATCGCCTCGGTGTAGCTGTGCGACAGGCGGTTGCCGTGCAGCAGCTGCTGCCACTGGCGCACCATGCCCATATATTGATTGTTGAGGATGAAGATCTTGATCGGCGCGTCATACTGCACCGCTGTGCTCATTTCCTGCATCGTCATCTGCACCGAGGCATCGCCGGCAATGTCGATGACCAGGGAATCGGGATGCGCGATCTGCACGCCCAGCGCGGCCGGGAGGCCGTAGCCCATCGTGCCGAGCCCGCCCGACGTCATCCAGCGGTTCGGCTGCTCGAAACCGTAGAACTGGGCGGCCCACATCTGATGCTGGCCGACCTCGGTGGTGATGTAGGTATCCAGGTTCTTGGTCGCATCGTACAGCCGCTCCAGCGCAAACTGCGGCATGATCACATCCCTGTTCTGCGTGTAGGCGAAGGAATTGCGCGCCCGCCATTTGGCGATCTGCTCCCACCAGGGGTAGAGCGCCTTCTTGTCGGTGCGCGCCGTCGCCCGCCACAGGCGCACCATATCCTCCAGCACCATGCCGACATCGCCGAGGATCGGGATATCGGCGCGAACATTCTTGTTCAGCGAAGAGGGATCGATGTCGATGTGGATTTTCTTCGAGTGCGGCGAGAAGGCGCTGATGCGGCCGGTGATGCGGTCGTCGAAGCGCGCGCCGATGCAGACCATCACGTCGCAATCATGCATCGCCATATTGGCTTCATAGGATCCATGCATGCCCAGCATGCCCATCCAGTTCTTGCCGCTTGCGGGATAGGCGCCAAGCCCCATCAGCGTCGAGGTGATCGGGAATCCGGTCAGCTCGACCAGTTCGCGCAGCAGGTGGCTGGCCTCCGTGCCGGCATTGATGACGCCGCCGCCCGAATAGATGATCGGCCGCTTGGCGCCCGCCATCAGCTCGACCGCGGCCTTGATCTTGTCGAGATCGCCTTGCGTCTTCGGCTGGTAGCTCATGCGCGGCGCGGTTTCCGGCGGGGTGTAGATTCCCTTGGCGAACTGCACATCCTTCGGGATGTCGACGACAACGGGGCCTGGCCGGCCGGTTGTCGCGACGATGAAGGCCTGATGGATGATGCGCGACAGTTCGTTGACGTCGCGCACCAGCCAATTGTGCTTGGTGCAGGGCCGCGTGATGCCGACCGTATCGCATTCCTGGAAAGCGTCCGAGCCGATGAGACTGGTCGGCACCTGGCCGGTGAGGCACACCAGCGGGATCGAATCCATCAGCGCGTCCTGCAAAGGCGTCACGGCATTCGTCGCGCCGGGTCCGGAGGTCACCAGCATGACGCCCGGTTTGCCGGTTGAGCGCGCATAGCCCTCGGCAGCATGCCCCGCGCCCTGCTCGTGACGCACGAGAATGTGCTGCACATCGTCCTGCTGGAACAGTTCGTCATAGATCGGCAGCACCGCGCCGCCGGGATAGCCGAAGAGGTGCTTGACGCCATTATCCTTGAGCGCCTGCACCACCATTTCGGCGCCTGTCATTTCGCGGCGTTCTGCATGTCCCTTGGCCATCGGCTCAGTCCCTATCTTCGGTCTCGTGTGCTGCGTTTAGTCGTGTTTCAGGCAATAAAAAAGGCCCCCCGAGGGAGCCTGTCGTTTGCGCATGGGGGGATTTCGCCCGGCGGTTACACCGCCTTGCCCACGCGCTTTCCTACTACGAGAATGAGTGCTGTTTTCATCGGCGCGGACAATAAGTGCCAATTGTCGCGCCTGTCAAACGATATTCTCATGGCCTGTTCGCGGTCATCCGATACCCGCGCCCGGCGGAGCATCACACGCGAAGGCGCCGAGCGAAAATCCGCCGGTTGCCGGTTCTGGTCCGAGCATATCTGCGGCTGCTGCTTAGGCGGCGGCGAATCGCAGGTTTTCGATCTCCGTCTCTTGCGGGCGATGCCCGCGCAAATAGAGCGCACAGGTCGTCCGCAGCATCGAGGCGAAGTTCGGAATCTCACCGTTGATCTCGATGGCCTCGTCGTAGAGCTTGGAGATGAACTTCGGCGTCGTCAGGCCCTCATCGCTGGCGATCTCATCGAGCAGTTCCCAGAATGTGGCTTCGAGCTGGATGCTCGTCGAGTGACCGGCGATGCGGATCGACCTGTTGATCTGGCGGTACCCGTTCGGATCCTGGCCGGCAAATACCCTGCACATCAGGCTGAACCTCCCAATTTTGTTCTCATTGACCGCACACCGCGGCAGGCCTCCCTCGGCGTATTAGTTTCGGCGCAAATCCCTCTCCGTGCAATCTAACTTTTGACCGAGGAACGCATTTAGCGAGGGCGTGGTAGCTGGCTGCCACCACCTCCGGCGTCCATGGCGCATAATTCGCCCTGCTGACGGGGAGGAGTGATTGGCAAAAGCGATCCATTCGATGATCCGCGTGCTTGAGGAAGCGCGCTCGGTAAACTTCTATCGAACGGCATTCGGCCTGGAAATTGCCGATCGGCTGGACTTCGACACCTTCACGCTTGTCTATCTGCGCAATCCCGAAGCCGATTTTGAGGTCGAGCTGACGATCAACAAGGACCGCACGGACCCCTACGCGCTGGGTGACGGCTACGGCCACATAGCCTTCTGCGTGGACGATCTCGACGCAGAACATGCCCGCTTCGAAGGTGCCGGGTTCAATCCACGCAAGATCGTCGAGTTCAATCGCGAGGGCGCCCTGCTCGCCCGCTTCTTCTTTGTCGAGGATCCGGACGGCTACAAGATCGAGGTTCTGCAGCGACACGGACGATATCGTTAGCCGGCGCGGCGCGCAGCACGCCGACCCAGCCAGCCAATCGCGCCTCGGCGCGCAGCAAGCAAGGGAGGAAAACATGGTCACTGTTTACAATCGCAGCCAGGGCGTCTCGCGGCGCGAGCTGTTGAAGCGAGGCACAGCCGCCGGCGCCATGCTGGTGGTGAGCGGCTCGGCGGTGCTGAGTACGACCGAGGCCTGGGGCGTCGAGACCGCCGGTCTGAAGCCCGAAACCATGGCGACGCTGATCCAGATGGCGCGCGACATCTATCCGCACGATCAGGTGCCGGACAAATTCTACGCCGTCGCCGTCAAATCGCACGATGAGTCTGCCGCCAAGGACCCCAAGCACAAGGAGATGATCGAGGCCGGCATCGCCGATCTCGATACCAAGGCGGGCGACGGCGGTTATTCGGGCCTGTTGTGGGAGGAGGAGCGGGTCCAGCTGCTCCAGCAGATCGAAGAGACACCCTTCTTCCAGACCGTCCGCGGCGGCCTGGTCGTCGGCCTGTATAACCAGAAGGAGGTCTGGCCGATCTTCGGATACGAGGGCGAATCCTATTCCAAGGGCGGCTACATCGCCCGCGGCTTTGACGACATCGAATGGCTGTGACGACGCCCGCCGGCTGACCGGCCGGTCGGGAACGCTTCGACTCCATTCAAAGCCTTTGGGAGGAAACCATGGCAGCACCTTACGATCTCAACGACGACAGCGTGGTCGTCATCATCGGTTCCGGAGCCGGCGGCGGCACGCTGGGCAACGAACTGGCGCAAAAAGGCATCGACGTCGTCATCCTCGAAGCCGGACCGCGTATCGAGCACGAAGACTTCATCAACGACGAGTGGGATTCCTTCGCTCAGCTTGCCTGGCTGGACAACCGCACGACGTCGGGCGCCTGGCGCATCACCAAGGATTTTCCCAACCTGCCGGCCTGGATCGTCAAGGCCGTGGGCGGCACTACCACCCATTGGGCCGGCGCGTCGCTGCGCTTCCAGGAGCATGAGTTCAAGGCGCTCACCCACTACGGCAAGGTCGACGGCGCCAACCTGCTGGATTGGCCCATCGCCCTCGCCGACCTCGAGCCCTATTACGCCAAGGCCGAAGACAGGATGGGCGTAACCCGCACCAACAACATCGAGGGTCTGCCGGGCAATAACAATTTCAAGGTGTTCAAGGCCGGCGCCGACAAGCTCGGCTACAAGGAATGCCATACCGGCAACATGGCGATCAATTCGGCCGATCGTGACGATCGCATGGGCTGCCAGCAGACGGGCTTCTGTTTCCAGGGCTGCAAGTGGGGCGCTAAATGGTCGACGCTCTACACAGAGATTCCCAAGGGGGAGGCGACCGGCAAGCTGGAAGTGCGGCCCAACTCCATGGTTGTAAAGATCGAGCACGACGACAGCGGCAAGGTCACCAACGTGGTCTATGCCGACAAGGACGGTAAAATGCAGAGCCAGAAAGCCCGCGTCGTTTGCGTCGCCTGCAATTCGATCGAAAGCCCGCGCCTGCTCTTGAACTCGGCCTCGAACAAATTCCCGGACGGTCTGGCGAACTCGTCGGGCCAGGTCGGCAAGAACTACATGCGCCACACCACCGGCTCGGTCTACGCGATCTTCGACAAGAAGGTTCATTTCTACCGTGGCACGACAATGGCCGGCATCATGCGCGATGAAGCACGGCATGACCCGTCGCGCGGCTTCGTCGGCGGCTATGAATTGGAGACGCTGGCGCTCGGACTGCCCTTCATGGCGGCCTTCCTCAATCCGGGGGGTTGGGGCCGCGGCTTCACCACGGCACTCGACCATTATGACAGCATGGCCGGCATGTGGATCGTCGGGGAAGACATGCCGCAGGAGCAGAACCGCATCACCCTGCACAAGGAATTGAAGGACGCGCATGGCCTGCCGGTGCCCGACGTTGCCTTCACCGACCATCCAAACGACACGGCCATGCGCAATCACGCCTACAAGCAGGGCATGGCAATGTATGACGCTGTCGGGGCGACGCGCTCCTTCCCGACACCGCCCTACCCGTCCACCCATAATCTCGGCACCAACCGGATGAGCGAGAAGGCAGCCGACGGCGTAGTCAACAAGTTCGGCCAGACGCATGACGTGAAGAACCTGTTCGTCTCCGACGGCAGCCAGTTCACGACAGGCGGCGCGGAGAACCCGACGCTTACCATCGTCACCTTGGCGATCCGCCAGGCGGACTACATCGCTCAGGAGATGGGCGCGAAGAACATATAGTAGGCAGGCAACCGGCTTCCACCGCCCTGCGCTGCCGGGCGGCGGGGCTGTAATCTCATCTGCCTCCGGCGCGACACCGGGCGGCTTGGCTGTCGGGAGGCTAGGCCCTGCACTGGCCCCAAGACACTGGCACCCCGCGTGTTTTCGCCAAAATGGACTTGCAAACCGAGCCAGTCCGCCACATCCCACAGGGATGACCAGCAAGACTCTCGACTACCTGTCATTCGATCGGGCGAGCCGTCGCGTCAGCCTCGACCCGCGAGAGCCGCGTTTTGTTCAGAACCCCTACGAAGCCTATGCCTGGCTGCATGCTCACAGCCCCGCCTTCTTCTGGGAACAGTTCGGCATGTGGTGTTTCGGCGGCTATGACGACGTCAATCGCCTGTTGCGCGACCGTGGCCTCGGCCGCCAAAGCCCGGTCGGTATTCCGGATAGCCGCGGCCTCGATCAGGACCGCTCCCACCTCGCCGCCTTCGATGCAGTCGAGGCGCATTCCATGCTGGAACTGGAACCACCGGCCCACACGCGGCTGCGCACCCTCGTCAACAGGGCCTTCGTCTCGCGCCAGATCGAGCGGCTGCGGCCGCGCATCGAGGCGCTCGCCAATGAATTGATCGACCGCTTCCCCGCGAATGCTCCCTTCGATCTGCTGCCCGCCTATGCCGCGCCGCTGCCCATCACCATCATCGCCGAAATGCTCGGCGTGCCGGTCGAGATGGGGCCGCAATTGCTGGATTGGTCGCACCGCATGGTCGCGATGTATATGCATGGCCGCACACGCGAGACGGAGGATGACGCCAACCGCGCTGCCGGCGAGTTCTCCGATTTCCTGCGCGGCTATGCAGCCGAACGCCGCAGGAAGCCCGGCGACGATCTCCTGTCGCTTCTTCTTTCCGCGCAGGAGGACGGGCAGAAGCTGAACGAGGATGAACTCGTCTCCTCCACCATCCTCCTGCTTAACGCCGGTCACGAGGCAACGGTCCACCAAACCGGCAACGCCGTGCGCACCATTCTCGCGCAAGGCGGCGATCCACGCCGGTTCTTCGCGACGCCCGGAGCGACCGCAGCAGCAGTGGAGGAATGCCTGCGCTACGACGCGCCGCTGCATCTGTTCACGCGCTACGTCTATGCCGACACGGAACTGCCGCGCGGCGTCACGGTGAAAGCGGGACAACAGATCAGCCTGTTACTCGGCATGGCCAACCGCGACCCCGCGGCATTTGCCGATGCGTCCGATTTCGTACCCGGCCGCGCCGACCAGAAAACGGTTTCCTTCGGCGCCGGCATCCATTTCTGCATCGGCGCGCCGCTCGCGCGGCTGGAGTTACAAGTGTCGCTGAAGACGCTCTTCGACCGGCTGCCGGAGATAAGGCTGGCCGACGAGCCTGCCTTCAGGAATACGTGGCATTTTCACGGGCTGGAGACGCTGTCCGTTATAGGGTGAAAGCGAGGGCCAATGGCCGGTAAGGACAGTGAGACTACCGCCTGGTACGGACGGGAAGCCGGCGCCTACACCACGCGGACCCGCACCCCGCCTGAGCAAGCGCTCACTGCGTTTATGAGCCTGCTTCCGGCGGGCGGATCGGTGTTGGAACTGGGCTGCGGCGCTGGCGAAGACAGTGCCACGATGCTGGCTGCCGGCTTCGATGCGACGCCGACCGATGGCACAGCCGAGATCGCGGCGGCAGCGGCGAAGAAGCTTGGACGGCCCGTGGCGGTCCTTCTGTTCGAGAACCTCAAAGAGGTTGAACGCTATCACGGTGTCTGG
This sequence comes from Mesorhizobium sp., assembly GCA_036524835.1. Classification (GTDB taxonomy): domain Bacteria; phylum Pseudomonadota; class Alphaproteobacteria; order Rhizobiales; family Rhizobiaceae; genus Mesorhizobium_G. Next base: position 8,638 of record DATDBN010000057.1, read on the forward strand.
GCGAACGCCTGCCTGCTGCACGTGCCCCGTCCGAACCTTGCCGGCATTCTGAAGCAGGTCCACAGGGCGCTCAAGCCCGGCGGCCTCTTCTACTCCAGTTTCAAGGCAGGCACGGCCGAAGGCCGCGACACGTTCGGCCGTTACTACAACTATCCGGACGAGGACTGGCTGCGCCACGCCTACGGCCACGATCGCTGGGCGGCGGTCGAGGTGCACTCCGCGATGGGCACCGGCTATGACCAGGAGCCGACCGAATGGCTACATGTGCTGGCCAGCAAATACGATTGAGATACGCCGGACAGCCGACTCTCTCTCGCTCCCCTACAGCCGGATCACATATTCCTTGCGTGTCGTTTCAAGCACTTCCCAGCTTCCCTTGAAGCCCGGCCGGAGAACGAAGCTGTCACCGGCCTTCACGGTTCGCGCCTCGGCACCATCCTCGGCGATCAGCGAGACGCCGGATAGGATGTGGCAGAACTCCCACTCATCATACTCGATACGCCATTTGCCCGGCGTCGATTCCCAGATGCCGGCATAAAGTCCGCCATCGGTCTCCTCGACGTTCCAGGTGCGGAACTTCGGATCGCCTGACATCAACCTGCCCACCGCCGGCGCGCCATGTTCGGGTTCGACGCTGGTGTCGATCTTGAGAAAATGAGACACGATTTCCCGCCACTCCGTGAAGTCGGTTGGTGCGCCCTTCGAGGCTCGCCCACCTAGCATATTTTCAAACTTTGGAGAATCCGTGCGGGGCTCACCTCAGAGTGAGGACCGTGGGCACAACGCCAATCGTCAAGGTCAGGACTCAATCCCCGTATAAGAACGAGGTCGCAGAGCGAGGGCCGGTTGATACATCCCACGCTCTGGAAGACGAATTCTGAGAAGGCGAAACACCGCACATCGAGCCCCCGGCTTTGGGCCGGGAGAGCGACGGTCCTCATCCTGAGGTGCGAGCCCGCACAACGCCCTCGCTTTATGCCGTTCCTCCAAGGGCGAGCCTCGAAGGACGCACCGCCCTCACACCTTCGCCAGCGCCTGCTCCAGGTCGGCAACGATGTCATTGACGTCTTCGATGCCGACCGAAAGGCGCACCGTGTCCGGCCCCGCGCCGGCGGCCACTTTCTGCTCGTCCGAAAGCTGGCGATGTGTGGTCGACGCCGGGTGGATGACCAGCGATTTCGTATCCCCGACATTGGCAAGATGCGAGAAGAGCTCCAGCCCCTCAACGAACTTCACGCCGGCATCGTAGCCGCCCTTCAGGCCGAAGGTGAAGACCGCGCCCGCCCCATTGGGGGAATATCGCTGCGCCAGCGCGTTGTTCTTGTCGCCCTTCAGGCCGGGATAGTTGACCCATTTCACCTTGGGGTGATTCGACAGCCAGCCGGCCACCGTCGCGGCGTTGTCGCAATGCTTCTGCATGCGCAGCGGCAGCGTCTCCAGGCCCGTCAGGATCAGGAAGGCGTTGAAGGGAGAGATCGCCGGGCCGAAGTCGCGCAGGCCAAGCACGCGCGCCGCGATGGCGAAGGCGAAGTTGCCGAAGGTTTCGTGCAGAACGACGCCGCCATATTCGGGACGGGGTTCGGACAGCATCGGGTAATTGCCAGACTTGGACCAGTCGAAGGTGCCGCCGTCGATAATCGCGCCGCCGATCGAATTGCCATGGCCGCCGATGAATTTGGTCAGCGAATGCACCACGATATCCGCGCCGTGCTCGATAGGCCGCACCAGATATGGGCTGGCCAGCGTATTGTCCACGATCAGCGGCAGGCCATGCTTGCGGGCAATATTGCCGATCGCCTCGATATCGACAAAGGTGCCGCCCGGATTGGCAAGGCTTTCGATGAAGATGCCGCGCGTCTTGTCGTCGATCTGGCTCTCGAAGCTCTCGGGATCGTCGGTATCGGCCCAGCGCACCTCCCAGCCGAAATTCTTGAAGGCGTGGCCAAACTGGTTGATCGAACCGCCGTAAAGCTTTCTGGCGGAAACGAAATTCTCGCCAGGGCGCATGATGGTGTGGAACACCAGCATCTGCGCGGCGTGGCCGGATGCGACGGCCAGCGCCGCGGTGCCGCCTTCCAGCGCGGCAAGACGCTCTTCGAGCACCGCCTGCGTCGGGTTCATGATGCGGGTGTAGATGTTGCCGAACGCCTTCAGCCCGAACAGCGAGGCGGCATGGTCGGCATCGTCGAACACAAAGGACGTGGTCTGGTAGATGGGCGTCGCCCGCGCGCCGGTCGCCGGGTCGGGCTTCGCCCCTGCATGAACGGCCAATGTCGAAAACCCTGGTGCACGTGGCGCCATCATTCCTCTCCCTGTGGAACCCTCAATGTAGCGGCGCGAGTTTGCGCATCGACCGATGCAAAAGCAAAGGCGAAATCTTTTCGACTTTCGACGGTCAGGAGGCATGAGATGCCTTGGAACCGGCCAACGGCGCTCAAACCGGCTGTGATCCGCGCCGACCCGCGCACGACTTTCCGAAGTCCGCGAATTTTTCGTCGCGGGGCGGTGTATAAGGCGTGCGCCATGCGCTAAGGAGCGCGCAATCAGCCAACGGACACCTCTGCGCCCCGATGACCCTCACCAACGCCGTGAAAATCACCGACGACCTGATCAAGGCGCATGGCCTGAAGCCGGACGAATATCAGCGAATCCTTGAGCTAATCGGGCGCGAGCCGACCTTCACCGAACTCGGCATCTTCTCAGCCATGTGGAACGAGCACTGCTCCTACAAATCCTCGAAGAAATGGCTGCGAACGCTGCCCACAACCGGTCCGCGCGTCATTCAGGGTCCCGGCGAGAACGCCGGCGTCGTCGATATCGGCGATGGCGACTGCGTTGTGTTCAAGATGGAGAGCCACAACCACCCATCCTATATCGAGCCCTACCAGGGCGCGGCCACGGGGGTCGGCGGCATTCTGCGCGATGTCTTCACCATGGGCGCCCGGCCGGTCGCCGCCATGAATGCGCTGCGCTTCGGCGCGCCGGATCATCCGAAGACCCGGCATCTGGTGGCCGGCGTCGTCGCCGGCGTCGGCGGTTACGGCAATTCCTTCGGCGTGCCGACGGTCGGCGGCGAGGTCAATTTCGACGCCCGCTACAATGGCAACATTCTGGTCAACGCCTTCGCGGCGGGCCTTGCCAGGACCGACGGCATATTCCTCTCGCAAGCCAAGGGCGTCGGCCTTCCCGTCGTCTATCTCGGCGCCAAGACCGGCCGCGACGGTGTCGGCGGCGCGACGATGGCTTCGGCCGAGTTTGACGACAAGATCGAAGAAAAGCGCCCCACGGTGCAGGTCGGCGATCCCTTCACCGAAAAATGCCTGCTCGAAGCCTGCCTCGAATTGATGGCGTCCGGCGCGGTCATCGCCATCCAGGACATGGGTGCGGCGGGGCTCACCTGCTCGGCTGTCGAGATGGGCGCGAAGGGTGACCTCGGTATCGAACTCGACCTCGACAAGGTGCCGGTGCGCGAGGAGCGCATGTCGGCCTACGAGATGATGCTGTCGGAAAGCCAGGAGCGCATGCTCATGGTACTGAAGCCCGAGAAGGAGAGGCAAGCCGAGGCGATCTTCGTGAAGTGGGGCCTCGACTTCGCCATTGTCGGCAAGACGACCAACGATTTGCGCTTCCGCATTCTCCATCAGGGCGAGGAAGTCGCCAATCTGCCGATCAAGGAACTGGGCGACGAGGCGCCTGAATATGACCGGCCCTGGGTCGAGCCGAAGAAGCTCCTGCCCCTTGCTGAGAATGACATTCCGCAGATGGCGGTCGATGAAGCGTTGTTGAAGCTGCTGGCCAGCCCTGATCTTTCCAGCCGCCGCTGGGTCTACGAACAATACGACACGCTGATCCAGGGCAATTCGCTGATCCGCCCTGGCGGCGATGCCGGCGTCGTGCGGGTCGAAGGCCATGCCACCAAGGCTCTGGCCTTCTCGTCGGACGTGACGCCGCGCTATTGCGAGGCCGATCCTTATGAAGGCGGCAAGCAGGCCGTGGCCGAATGCTGGCGCAACCTCACGGCCACCGGCGCGCTGCCGCTGGCCGCCACAGACAATCTGAACTTCGGCAATCCCGAGCGGCCGGAAATCATGGGGCAGCTCGTCCATGCCGTGAAGGGCATCGGCGATGCCTGCCGCGCGCTCGACTTCCCCATCGTGTCCGGCAATGTCTCGCTCTACAACGAGACCAATGGACAGGGCATTCTGCCGACACCGACGATTGGCGGCGTCGGCCTGATCGACGACTGGTCGAAAATGGCCCGCATCGGTTTCGCCGCCGAGCGCCAGGCGATCCTGCTGGTCGGTGCGCCGAAGCAGTGGGGCACGCATCTCGGCCAATCGATCTATTTGCGAGACCTGCATGGCCGCGCCGACGGCCCTCCGCCGCCGGTCGACCTGTACCACGAACGCACCGCCGGAACCTTCGTGCGCGACTTGATCCGTGCCGGCGTGGTTTCCGCTTGCCACGATGTCTCGGATGGCGGCCTCGGCATCGCACTGGCCGAAATGGCCATCGCCTCCGGCATCGGCGCGCAGATCCCGTGGGTGCTAGACGTCGATCCTCTGCCCGTCTGGTTCGGCGAGGATCAGAGCCGCTATGTGCTGACGGTCAACATCGACCCGCAGGGCACGGAGATGGACGATGTCTGGGCACAAGCACGCGACCTTTCGGTCGGGCTTGTGTGGATCGGTGAGACCGGCGGCACCTCGTTGAAGCTCGGCCGGGCGCGTGCCGTGGCAGTCGACGAACTGAAGGCAGCGCACGAATCGTGGTTCCCGGCCTTCATGGCAGCGTAGCGCCACTCTCCAACGAGGCGGCGAGCCTGCGTCTCCGCGGGGCATTGGCGAAGCCGCATTGACCTGACCTGCCATCGCAGCCATATCTCAGGGAACGAGCTTAGGGAGCAGACACGTGGCAATGGACGCGCACGACATCGAGCGGCTGATCAAGGATGGCATCCCGGATGCCGTGGTTACGATCCGCGACCTTGCCGGCGACGGCGACCACTACGCGGCCGAAGTGGTTGCCGAGAGCTTCCGCGGCAAGAGCCGGGTCCAGCAGCATCAGATGGTCTACGATGCGCTGAAGGGAAATATGGGCGGCGTGCTGCACGCCCTGGCGCTCCAGACCAGCGTGCCGGAGTAGGCCACCGAGAATCGCAATGTCGATCGTTTCTGATTTTGTCGAACAGGTCACCAAGACGGTTCTCAGCGAAGGCATGCGCAAGCTCGGCGGCAAGCGCCGTCGGCGCCGCCTTTCGCCGACCCAGCGAATCGCCAAGGAAATCGAGCGGATGATCAAGCCGGCCAAGCGTCAGGTCAGCCGCAAGCGCACGACGCGGGCGAGATCGAAGACGTGGCGGCAGGGCTATTAGAAACGCGACACCTGTAAAGGGCCGGTTGGTCGAACGTCTGCTCGTAGGCCGGCAGACGGCGAAGCGACCCAGTCTGAAAATTCTCCGCCTGTCGCCGAGTCGACTGGAAGTGGGTGGTCCTACATAGCCGGAACGTACGCTCACCGGTGCGGCATCGAGTCTTGGCCGAAGCCAGGAGCGCAGCGACGTAGCGTGGACCCTGAGATCCATGCCGCACCGGGGACGAGGCGTTCGGCGGTGCAGAAGGCGTCACCAGCCTGTTCCGCGAAACAGCTCATGCCACTCGGGATTTGACGCCTCGATCAGGTCGATCTTCCACTGACGTCGCCAGCGCTTCAGCGACCTCTCCCGCTGAATCGCATCGCGGATATCGAAATGCTCCTCATACCAGACCATGCGCTGCACGCCGTACCTGCTGGTGAAATGCGAGCCCTTACCGTCCTTGTGTTCCGGGATGCGACCCAGGGAATTGGTCACGCCGATATAGATCGTTCTGCGCTTCTGGCTCGCAGTCATGCAGGCATAGCCCGTCATGCGCGGAGCTTACCCGCATAGATGCAACCGACAAGACGTGGAGGGCAGTTCCTCACCACCAAGGTGCGTCGTCGTTGCTGCGCTATGGGATGTGGGATTTCTAAACCGCCGAAGCATCTCCTCACCGGTAAGGCATGGATCCTAGGCTCTACGCTACGTCGCTGCGCTCCTGGCTCCGGCCTAGGATGACCAAGCGGAGGGCTTGGATACTAACCTTCCACGGCAAGCCAAGTCGGTGTGTCCTGATGCAGAGAATACCAGCGAGCCAGGCGCAATGTTGCGCGATTAGCCATGAACACCCATGACGTCGTCATCCCAGGCCGGAGCCAGAAGCGCAGCGATGTAGCGCAGAGCCTAGGATCCATGCCATACCGGTGATGAGGCTCCAGCGGTGTAGAAACACCACTACCGAGGGTGTGAACGAACACTCGCCCCTTTGGCCACCAAAACATGAAATAGCCCAATCGTTTCAATCCGCGCGCGCTTTTCTCCACGCTCGCTTATCCACCTTTCCCAGAGCCCCACAATACTTCCCCTGACGCGAAAGGGGTGGCGGGTGGAGCAGAACTGGACGGCGATCAACAAGAACCACGCAGCGCTGAAGCACATCCTGGCCAGCCTTGTCGCCATGGCGGGGTGGACTGCTACGGGCGGAACCTTTTTGCGCGCCTGCGGCGACGCGGGCAGCGCCAGTATCCTGCCGCGCCATCTCTACGTCGCCATCCTGCGGCTCCTGCGTCCCGCCGAAGCCGCCACGCGGCGGCTGGTCATCGTCCTGGCACGCGGGATCTCCGTCACGCTGCCGCCGCTGCGGCCGGCAAAGCCAAAACCCGGCCCGGTGTTGCTGAAGGATGGCAAAGGCACCGGCATCGGCGACACCGGCATCTCCCTCCACAGGCTCGGTCTCGCCAATGTCGCACCGCCGCCCATTGTGCAAAAGCGCACCGCTGCTGCGACCCGCCCGCTCGCCTTCCCGCTGCTCGATCCGCTGCGCAATCCCTTCCCCCCCGCCCCCGCCGCAGCTCGAAGCCGAGCACCGCCGTACCCCGCTGCCTGCACGACTTCACCGGGCGGCATGCCATTCGGGTGCGGCTCCCATCGCCCCACGATCCCATCGACGCCACGCGTCTCGGCCAGCGCCTTGCCGCCCTCGCCTCGGCGCTGGACGACATGCCGGCCCAGGCTCTGCGCTTCGCGCGGTGGCGCGCCCGCCGCGATCAGATGCGCGGGCAGCCATCTTCCCCCGGCCGGTTTCGCCGCATCTGGCCGCTGCGGCCCGGCCGCCCGCCCGGCGGCCGTCTGTTCCGTTTCGATCCTGTCGCCAGGCGGCTGAGCCGGATCCGCGAGGTGGACGAGGTTCTGGCCCACGCCCACGCGATGGCCCTCTACGCCTTGGAGCAGCCGCGTCGCGACACATCATGAGGGCACGTGCTGACCCCCATGGGCCGGAGTCCATTCTCGGGCTCGCTCGATTCCCTCGAGCGGCACGCTTCCGCGCAGGGAAACGCGGGCGGTGTGGGCCGCGTCGCAGCGCGGTTGATGAACATGATGCGGCCAGATCGGCATCGTTTTGCCGCCGCGGGCACTGTATAAGCGCCTGCGGCTTGTTTCGAGGGCCGACGCGCGTTATCTCAAGGGAAATCAATTTTCGGGCCCCAACCCGCTTCAAAGGATTCCGCCATGTCCGAGATCAACTCCTGGATCGATTCCGAAGTCAAAGGCAGCGACGTCGTGCTTTTCATGAAGGGCACTCCCGGCTTTCCGCAATGCGGTTTTTCGGGCCAGGTCGTGCAGATCCTGGACTATGTCGGCGTCGACTATAAGGGCGTCAACGTCCTGACTTCCACCGATCTGCGCCAGGGTATCAAGGAATACTCCAACTGGCCGACCATCCCGCAACTCTACGTGAAGGGCGAATTCGTCGGCGGCTGCGATATCGTGCGCGAAATGTTCCAGGCCGGCGAATTGCAGGCCTTCTTCGAGGAGAAAGGCATCGCCGCGAAGGGCGCTGCCTGACCTCACGCCAGCCGGGTGAGGGGATCCGGCCAGCTTCCACAGTCCGGTTGCCGGGCAGCTCGATAGACGCAAGGCGCCGGCTCCCCGGCGCTTTTGCTGTTTCATGAAAGTTCGTGACAATGGACCAGCAAAGCAATCCGCAATCCGTTTCGGCCGCAGCCGCCCTGCCGCGCTGGGAGTTCATCGCCTTGTGCGCGGGCTTGATGGCGCTGAATGCGCTGGCGATCGATATCATGCTGCCAGGTTTGCAGCAGATCGGCGAGAGCCTGAACGTTACCGACGAGAACCATCGCCAGTTCGTCATATCGGCCTATTTCGGCGGCATGGCTTTCGCCCTGCTCGCCTACGGACCGGCGTCCGACCGTTTCGGACGGCGCGGACCGCTGCTGTTCGGCCTGGTCGTGTACATCCTGGCTGCGATTGGCGCGGTCTTCGCCCCGACCTTCGAAGTGCTGCTGGCGCTGCGCTTCATCCAGGGCGTGGGCGCGGCTTCCACACGCGTCATCGCCGTTTCGGTCGTGCGCGACCGTTTTGGCGGCCGCGCCATGGCGGAGGTCATGTCGCTCATCTTCATGGTGTTCATGATCATCCCGGTCATCGCGCCGGGCATCGGCCAGCTCGTCCTCATCTTCGGCGAGTGGCACATGATCTTCATCGTCATGGCGGCAATCGCCACGGCAATCGCTACCTGGGCTTATGTGCGGCTGCCGGAAACGCTGCACCCGGAAGACCGCCGGAAAATCGACATCGTGTCGATCTTTCGCGGCTTCGGCATCGTCCTCAGCAACCGCACCTCGCTGTTCTACACGCTGGCCTCGACCATCATCTTCGGCGCGCTGTTTGGCTTCATCAATTCGGCCCAGCAGGTCTATGTGGGTATCTACGGCCTCGGCGTCTGGTTTCCGGTCGTCTTCGCCTGCATCGCCGGCACGATGGCGATCTCGTCCTTCCTCAACTCGCGCCTGGTGTCGAGCCTCGGCATGCGACGGCTGTCGCACGGGGCGTTGCTTGGCTTTTTGACGGTTAGCGCGATCTGGCTCATCTGGTCGCTGACGGGCCCTGTTCCGCTGCCGGTGTTCATCGCCCTTTTCGCGGCGGCGATGTTCCAGTTCGGCTGGATCGGCTCGAACTTCAACGCCATCTCCATGGAACCGCTAGGCCACATAGCCGGCACGGCGGCGTCCGTTCAGGGCTTCATGCAGACGCTGGGCGGCGGCTTGATCGGGGCCTTTATCGGCCAGCAGTTTGACGGGACGGTCACGCCGCTGGCAGCCGGCTTCTGCGGCGTCGCCTTCTTCGGGCTCGTCATGGTGTTGATCGCGGAGAAGGGAAAACTGTTCTCGGCGCCAAGCCAGCCGAAACCTGCGCTCAATCCCTGACGGGCGCGACCAGCCCGGCAAAATCGAACAGCTTGCGGTCGAGCAGATGGCTCGGCCGCGTATTCGCCAGCGCACGGATCATGGTATCCTTGCGGCCCGGCATCCGGCGTTCGATGTCTTCCAGCATCGCCTTCATGGCGTTGCGCTGCAGTCCTTCCTGACTGCCGCAGAGGTCGCAGGGAATGATCGGAAAGCGCAGACCTTCCGCGA
>DATDBN010000058.1:0-28022 GCA_036524835.1 Mesorhizobium sp.
AGCAGACCGAACTGATGTCAGATAGAACGCTTCTGGTAATCTGGATGCCATATCCCGATGGGGTAATTCGGATCGTTCTGCAGGCGAGTGAAGTCGATCTCCATACAGTCCTCGCCCTTGTTCCAAAGGACGTCATGAACACCTTCCGGCAGAGTGCCATGCGCGAGCATCCAGCGTCGCAGATAGGTTGTGATGCCGTCCTTCCTGTACACTCGCCTCATCGCATAGTGGAGGCTAGGCCACCTTCCCGGCGGGGGGTCGTTGGCGGCCACGTATTTTTCCGCCAGCGCTACGATGGCGGCACGGCGCTTTGTGGCAGGACGTTGGAAATGCTCGATGCAAGGTCGAGCGAGATCACTGGCTTGCTGCAGGCGGGTGCTAGACAGAACATGAGAAGCCTCCAGATTTTAAACGCGCATCTGGAGGACTAGCGACCTATTCCTGCCGGTGTGGGCCACATCGTCGTACCACCGTTGCCGGTCAAGGCTGGTTGGCGGGGCCGAAGCCCTCTCTGATGCAGTGGTGTGGTAGCAATAATGGGATGCCAGTTCAATTCTTCGTGCAGAGATTTCATTGGCAGCTCAGCAACGCGCCAGGATGATCCAAATTGGATCTGGTGGTGATCCGCCCGCCCGACAGCGTCGGCTCGCTCTCGTTCGCTCTTGCATGTATTTGGTTTTGTTCGAATATCTTGGTGCCGCTTGCGTGACTCGAACACGCGACCCAATCATTACGAATGTTATGGAGGACGCTGGCGCTGATCCCGCAGGCATGTGGCCACAAGGGAAAAGCTACCTCGCGAAAAGCAATGCAGAATGATCGAAGGCGGGCCGGGAGGCAAAATGAGATCCCGCACAATGTGGAACCGCATACAACGACCGCCGCTAACCGATATGGATGGAGGCGGTCCCGCTGAGGCCAAGCGAACGGAAGGACGACACCGCCGTCCCATTCAGCTGCATCCCTGCCGCATGCGCTTGCTAAACGCGGCCACAAGTCAAATCATAACAACAGATTGGATAGCTCTATCACGTGTTGAACTTGAACAGCAGGATGTCGCCGTCCTGCACGACATATTCCTTGCCTTCGTCGCGCGCCTTGCCGGCTTCCTTCGCCGGCACTTCGCCGCCAAGCGCAACATAGTCGTCATAACCGATCGTCTGGGCGCGAATGAAGCCGCGCTCGAAATCCGTATGGATGACACCGGCGGCTTGCGGCGCCTTGGTCCCGCGCTCGATCGTCCAGGCCCGCGTTTCCTTCGGACCGGCGGTGAAATAGGTGATGAGATGCAGCAGATCGTAGCCGGCGCGGATCAGCTTATCCAGGCCCGGTTCCTCCAGCCCCATCGTGGCGAGAAACTCCATCTCCTCCTCATCGGGCAGCTGCGCAACTTCCGCCTCGATCGCCGCCGAAATGATGACGGTGCTGGCGCCCTTCGCGTCCGCCATCGCCTCCACCGCCTTGGTATGCGCGTTGCCGGCCGCGGCGTCCGCCTCGGCGACATTGCAGACGTAGAGAACCGGATGCGCAGTGAGCAGGTTCAAGCCCTGCAAGATGGTTAGATCCTCGTGGGCGATGCCCTTCAGCATCACGCGCGCCGGCTTGCCCTCCTGGAGCAGCGCCAGAGCCTTCTCCATGACAGGCAGTACGGTCGTTGCTTCCTTGTCCTTGGACTGGCCGCGCTTGCGGATGCCGACGATGCGGCGCTCAAGGCTTTCAAGGTCGGACAGCATCAGTTCGGTTTCGACCGTCTCGGCGTCCGCGACGGGGTCGATACGGCCCTCGACATGGGTGATGTCGTCATTCTCGAAGCAGCGCAGCACATGAACGATGGCGTCGACCTCGCGGATATTGGCGAGGAACTGGTTGCCAAGGCCTTCGCCCTTCGACGCACCGCGCACCAGGCCGGCGATGTCGACGAAGGAGATACGCGTCGGAATGATCTCCTTCGATTTGGCAATCGAGGCGATCTTGTCCAGCCGCTTGTCCGGAACGGCAACCTCGCCGGTGTTCGGCTCGATCGTGCAGAAGGGATAGTTGGCGGCCTGTGCCGCCGCCGTGCGGGTGAGCGCATTGAACAGCGTCGACTTGCCGACGTTGGGCAAGCCAACGATGCCGCATTTGAAACCCATGATGATGGTCCTATCGGGAAACCAGAATTTGGTCCGGGCTATGGGCGAAAGGGGAGACGATCGTCAAGCCCTGGATGGTCTGGCTGTCTTGCAGGTCTTTGGACAGAAAGTGCGTACAGTTGAGTTCCAGGGCCGACGCGAGAAGCAGACAGTCCCACCAGGAGTAGGCCGTGTTGGCGCGGATCGTTCGAGCGAGTTGGGTCGTCGAAGCGGTGACGGGCGATTGCCCAAGGAATGCAATGCTGTCGTCAGCCTCGAACACTTCATCCATGGAAAGGTCTCGACGCTTGCGCAGCATCACATGAGTGACTTCGTTCAAGACTTAAAGATTGGTTCGAGCGGCGCCGATCTCAGCCGCCGAGCGAAGCCAGTGCGCCGAGGCTACAGATTTATCCGTTGCGGTGAGGTCACGAGTATACAGCAAAATATTGCTGTCCATGAACACCTTAGCGCCGGGCATTGCGCTCTTCTGCCGTCGGCATTCGACCGTTCTCAGAGATTTGCAGCTTAGGCCCGGCAAAGAAACGCTCAAGAGCCGCGACATGCTTCGTGCGACGCTCAACTTCCTCGGCCAAGGATTTTGGCCGGTCCTAATCGCCGCCCTTGCCGAACAGCTTCTTCAGCATGGCGGCCATGGGGCCACTCTCGGGCAATTTGACTGCCGGCGCCTGCGGCCGCGCCTGGCGAATATGGCTCTGGCCCTTCGACTTTGGCGGGGTCTCTTTGCCACCGGATGATCCAATGGCAGGGCGGGAATCCGGCGCGCCGCTTTTCGATCCGCCGCCCAGCGCAACCGCCGCCTTGTTCATCAGGCCGCTGTCATCACCGCGGATCAGCATCTCCGCATTGTCCGCGATTGCGTCGAGCAGCGGTTCCAGCCATTCCCGGTCGGCCTTGGCGAAATCCCCCAGCACATGGCTATGCACGAGTTCCTTCACGCCGGGGTGCCCGACGCCGATGCGAACCCGCCGGTACTCCTTGCCGATATGCTGGTCGAGCGCACGGATGCCGTTGTGGCCACCGGCGCCGCCGCCCATCTTGATGCGCAGTTTTCCGGCGGCGAGGTCGATCTCGTCGTAGAGCACCGACACTGCTGAGAGATCGATCTTGTAGAAGCGCATCGCCTCGCCGACCGCCTGGCCGGAAAGGTTCATGAAGGTCTGCGGCTTGATCAACAGGACCTTCTCCCCGGCAATCCTGCCCTCGGCGATCTCGGCCTGGAATTTGCGCGTCCAGGGCGAAAAGGAGTGGCGGCGGGCTATCGCGTCCGCCGCCATGAAACCGACATTGTGCCGGTTGTTCGCGTATTTCGAGCCGGGATTGCCAAGACCTGCAATAAGAAACATGGACAGCGGTCCCGAGATGGGTCGGCGAGATTACTTCTCGCCGTCCTCTGCGCCTTCCTCTTCTGCTTCTTCGACGGCCGGGGCGACCGGAGCAGCCTCGTCCTGTGCGGTCAGCACGGCGGGCGCCGCGATCGTCGCAATGGTGAAGTCACGCTCGCTGATGGTCGGCTTGACGCCTTCCGGCAGCTTGATCGACGAAATGTGGATCGAATCGCCGATATCGGTGCCAGCGAGGTTGACCTCGATGAATTCCGGAATGGCGTTCGCCGGGCAGGTGAACTCGATATCGTGACGCACGATGTTCAGCACGCCGCCGCGCTTGAGGCCGGCAGACTTTTCCTCGTTCACGAAGTGGACCGGCACCTGCACGGTGACGACGCTATCCTTCGAGATGCGCAGGAAGTCGACATGGACCGGAAAGTCCTTGACGGGATCGAGCTGGTAGTCCTTCGGCAGAACATGGATCTTCTGGCCGCCGACATTGATCGTGGCCAGCGTGGTCAGGAAGCCACCACCGTGGATCTTGTAGTAGATGTCCTTGTAGGACAGGGCGATTGCCAGGGGAGGCTGTTTGTCGCCATAAATGACTGCAGGCACTTTGCCGTTGCGGCGAACTTCTCGGGCGGACCCCTTACCGACCCGTTCGCGCGCTTCGGCCGTGAGCTCGTATGTATCGTGGCTCATGGCATTTCCTTTCGCGTTGTCTTTGGAGCGTCTGCGGGCCGTGGCTCGCCCTTAAGCTGGCCGGGCGGTCCGTAAACGTCGAAAGCCGCCGGATAGGGCGGCCTTCCTCTGCGTTGCCTCCAAGGGTGTCTACGCAGGTGGCGGCTCTATAGTGGAACCGCGCGTCTGGTGCAAGTGCGGCCCGGTTCGACCATCACCGGATCGGCGGATCGAGCCGCGCGAAGCCCTCTTGCCGCCTGTAGGCGAAATAGGGATAGGCTGCGGTAGTTTCGCTTGCCGCGTCCAGCTTGGTCATATGCTCGGCCGACAGCGTCCATCCGACGGCGCCGAGATTTTGCCGGAGTTGCTCCTCGTTGCGGGCGCCGATAATGACCGATGAGACTGTGGGCCGCTGCAGCAGCCAGTTGATCGCGATCTGCGGCACGGTTTTCCCGGTCTCCTGTGCGACCTCCTCGAGCGCATCCGTGACCCGGTAAAAATGCTCGTCTTCCACCGGCGGGCCGAATTGCGCCGTTTGGTGGAGGCGACTGCCTTCCGGGATCGGCCTGCTGCGCCCAATCTTGCCGGTGAGCCTGCCCCAGCCCAACGGACTCCAGACCAGCGCGCCCAACCCCTGATCGATACCGAGCGGCATCAGCTCCCATTCGTAGTCCCGGCCAAGAAGCGAATAGTAAACCTGGTTGGCGACATAGCGCTGCAAGCCATGTCGCTCGGAAGCCGCAAGCGACTTCATCACTTGCCAGCCGGAGAAATTGGAAACGCCGATGTAGCGAAGTTTCCCGGATTGCACGAGACCGTCGAGCGTGGCGAGAACCTCTTCCACAGGTGTGCTGGCGTCGAATGCGTGGAGTTCCAGCAGGTCGATATAGTCGGTGCCGAGACGACGCAGCGCGTTGTCAACTGAGCGGATCAGCCTTGCACGGGACGATCCCCAATCAGCCGGGCCGTCGCCCATAGGTAGTCCCGTCTTGGTCGAGATCAGGACCTCGCCGCGCCGGCCCTTGATCGCCTGGCCCAGCACCTCCTCCGACGCGCCGTTCGAATAGACATCCGCCGTGTCGAACAGGTTCACGCCGGCCTCAAGGCAGATGTCGACCATCCGCCGCGCCTCCGCCGCATCCGTACTGCCCCACGCCCCGAAGAGCGGTCCAGACCCGCCGAAGGTGCCCGCTCCGAAGCTGAGAGCGGGAACCCTAAGGCCGGACCTCCCAAGTTGGCGATACTCCATGATTTCAACTCCTGTCGTTTGTCGGTTAGATCGAGGCAGGCGCAAGGCGGTCGCGGCGGAAGTCGACCGTGGCGACGCCGAGTGCCGCGAGCGGAAAGAGGGCTGCGAACAGCGGAACCCAGGCCAGGCCCGGTCCGTGGTCGATCACCGCGCCGCCTGCCCAGGCACCGATCGCGTTGCCGAGGTTGATGGCGGCGATGTTGAAGCTCGACGCAAGGCTCTGGCTGATGCCGTTGGCGCGTTCCAGCACCCACATTTGCAGCGGCGCGACGGTTGCGAAGCCGGCGGCGCCCAACAGCGCGACGGAGACGACGGCAGCCGCCTTGCCGTGCAGGGCAAAGGTCATTGCGGCAAGAACGACCGCCAGCGCCAGCAGCGTGCCGGCAACGGTCTTCTTCAGGTTCCAGTCCGCCAGCTTCCCGCCGAGAAGGTTGCCGACCACCAGCCCGCCGCCGAAGATGACGAGGATCGGCGAGACGGCCGCCGAGGAAAAACCGGTGATCTCGGTCAGCGCCGGCGCAATGTAGGTGAAGACCGCGAACACCCCGGCATAGCCCAGCACCGTGGTCAGCAGCCCCAGCATTTCCGCCGGGCGCGAGATGGCCTTCAGGTCCGCCCGCCAGTCTTGCGCCTGTGGCTGCGTGCGATCTCTCGGCACGAAGGCCGCTATGATGGCAAATGCCAGCAGGCCGATGACGGTGACCGCCCAGAAGGTCGTGCGCCAGCCATAGTGTTGGCCGAGCCAGGTGCCGAAGGGCACGCCAAGGATGTTGGCGATGGTGAGCCCGGTGAACATGACGGCAATCGCGGTGGCCCGCTTGTCCTGTGCGACGAGGTTGGTGGCCACCACCGAGCCGACGCCGAAGAAAGTTCCGTGCGCCAGCGCCGTCAGGACGCGGGCGGCCATCAGCAGGCCGTAGCTTGGCGCCAGCGCACAGGCGGCGTTGCCGACGACGAAGATCGCCATCAGCGCCAGAAGCACGGTCTTGCGGCTCCAGCGCGCGGTGAGCACGGTCAGCAGCGGTGCTCCGACCACGACCCCCAGCGCATAGCCGGAAATGAGAAGCCCGGCCGTGGCGATCGTGACGTTCAGTTCCGCGCCGACCTCAAGCAGAAGACCCATGATGACGAATTCGGTGACGCCGATGCCGAAGGCACCGGCGGTGAGTGCATAGAGCGCCAATGGCATTATCTTGATCCCGGATATTTTGATCCGGCGAAGCTATGCAAACAGGATGAAGTGAACTAGAAGGCTCATAAGAACAGTATCTGTGAATTAAATTCATATGGCACGACAGGACGTCAATCGCTCACGCGAGATGGAAGTCTTCGTTCGCTCGGTCGAATTGTCGGGCTTTTCCTCGGCGGCGCGCAGCTTCGGCATGACACCGTCGGCTGTCAGCAAGCTGATCTCCCGGCTGGAAGCGCGGCTTGGCGCGCGGCTGGTCAACCGCTCGACGCGCGATTTGCGGCTGACAGCCGAGGGTTTGGTCTATTTCGAGCGCGCATCCAGGATTCTCGCGGAAATCGATGAGGCGGAGCGTGGCGCATCGGCAGGCAACCGGCCGGTCGGTCGCATCCGCATCAACACCAGCGCCTCCTACGGCACGCATGTCCTTGCACCCATCGTCGCCGAATTCCTCGACCGCTTTCCCGGCGTCGAGCTCGACATCGTGCAGACGGATCGGATCGTGGATCTCCTGGCCGACGGCACGGACGTGGCTATACGTGCGGGACCGCTGAAGAGTTCGAGCCTCGTTGCGCGCAAGCTCGGCGATACCGCTCTTTTGATTGCCGGATCACCCGCCTATCTGGCGCGGCGCGGCACCCCGCTGAACCCCGACGATCTGCAGAAACATGACATGCTCGGCTTCGACTATGCGCGCGCCGGCCGTGGATGGCCGTTCCGGATCGATGGGCAAACGGTCACGCTGCCGGTCGGGGGAAGGGTGAAGGCAAGCGATGGCGAGGCGCTGCGCTATCTCGCGGTCAATGGCTGCGGACTGGCTCGCCTGGCAGAATTTACAGTCAGCCGGGACATTGCAGAGGGGTGTCTGGTGCCGGTTCTCGACGCGTTCAACACCGGCGAGCGCGAGGCCTTCCACGCGGTCTATGTCGGACAGGGCGGGCAGCTTCCGGCGCGGGTTCGCGCGCTGCTGGATTTCCTCGCCGAACGCGGCCGGGTCGGCTGATCAGGCTGCGCGAGGTTTGGCGACGTCGGCGGGCAGGAAAATAGTCAGCAAGCCGACCAGCGGCAGGAACGAGCACACCCAATAGACATAGTCGATGCCCTTGTGGTCGGCGAGCACGCCGAGCAGCGCCGCGGCGATGCCGCCCATGCCGAAGGCAAATCCGAAGAAGATGCCGGCGATCATGCCCACGCGGCCGGGCACCAATTCCTGCGCGAAGACGACGATGTTGGAGAAGGCGGACGACAGGATCAGCCCGATCAGGATGGTCAGCACGATCGTCCACTGAAGGTTTGCGTAAGGCAAAGCGAGCGTGAACGGCAGCACGCCGAGGATCGAGAACCAGATCATCGCCTTCTGGCCGTAGCGGTCGCCGAACGGCCCGCCGAGCAGGATGCCAAGCGCCGCCGCCCCCAGGAACAGGAACAGCAGCACCTGCGAGGTTTGCACCGAAACGCCGAATTTCTCGATCGCGTAGAAGGTGTAGTAGCTGGAGATACTGGCCATGTAGGCGTTCTTGCTGAAGGTCAGCAGCGTGAGAATCACCAGCGCCATCATCACGCGCCGGCGCGGCAGCGGCGGCATCAGGCTGCTGTGAGGCTTTTTCGCAGCGTTGGCGCGGTATCGGGCATACCAGGCGCCGACCTGCCACAGCACGACGATGCCCAGCAGCGCGAGCGCCGCGAACCATGCGACGCTGTCCTGGCCGAAGGGCACGACGATGAAGGCGGCGAGCAACGGCCCGAGCGACTGGCCGAAATTGCCGCCAACCTGAAACAGCGACTGCGCCAGGCCAAAGCGGCCGCCGGAGGCGAGCCGCGCAACGCGCGAGGATTCGGGATGGAAGACGGCCGAGCCGATGCCGATCAGCGCTGCACCCGCCAACAGGATCCAGTAGTGCCCGGCATAGGCCAGCACGAACAGGCCAACCATCGACGAAGCCATGCCCCATGGCAGCGAATAGGGCAGGGGGCGACGGTCGGTGTACATGCCGATCACCGGCTGCAGCAGGGAAGCAGTGACCTGGAAGGTGAAGGTGAGCAGGCCGATCTGCCAGAAATCAAGCTGATAGCTTTCCTTCAGCAGCGGATAGATCGCCGCGAGCAGCGACTGCATGATGTCGTTGACCATATGGCAGAAACTGACCGCGAGAATCACCATGAAGGCGGTGTTCTGCGCGGTCTTCGGGCGGTCGGCGGTCAGGTCTGTCACGGCAAGCACTCGGAAATCTGGCAGGACCAGCGGCTTCTAGTGCCGCCGAGTGCCCATTGCTATGCGACTTTTGGGGGTTCGGCTGGGCCAGATGGGGAAGAAGCAGCGCGCCAGCGCCGTTGGGGAGACCCGTGGAGGCTCGTACCTCAGCCTTGAAAGCAGAGAGCGGGACGCAAGAACTGCTTGCGCTGCCCCTCACAGTCCTGCCGGACATCTCTCCCCGTAAAAACGGGGCGAGAGGGGCTGGCCGCAAGGATGGCTCTTCGTCCTGCAACGCTGGCGATTGGCGAAAGCGGTGGGGTGGGCGATTCTCGCCCCGTTTGCGGGAAGAGATGTCCGGACAGTGAGGGGCGGTGCTACGCGGGCGAAACCAAGCGCAACGCTTCAACCCCCTGAATCTGTTGGAGCGAGCCAGCGACTACAACTTCTTCGTCTTCTTCCAGCGCGCCTTCTTGACCGGCTTGTTGGCTGCGTCCACGCCTTCATCCTTTGGCTTGAGTTTCGGCTTCTTGGCGCTCTTCCAAGAGGTCTCGGCTTGCGGCTCGGCCTGTGCGCGGCTGCCATCGATGCGCTGGATCGTTACGCCCTTTTCGCCGGTTCCCTGTTCCCGGATCGCCGCCGCAAAGGCTTCAGCCTGATCGCCGGCGATCTCGAACTGGCTCTCCGTGTCGAGGATCTTGATGGAACCCACAGATTTCTTGGTCACGCGCCCGGCCTTGCAGATCATCGGCAGGAGCCAACGCGGCTCGGCACGGTGCTTGCGCCCGACGGTGACGCGGAACCAGACGCCATTGTCGAAATCGCTGCGGTCGCGGGGCGATGCGTCGTTGCGCCCGGCGTCGCCGCGTTCTGGCCGCTCGCCGCGCTGCTTTCGACCTTCGCTCTCATAGGGAATGGGCGCATCGAGCAGTTCTTCCGGGGCGGGCCGAGCCGCCAGTTGCAGGCGCAGATAGGCGGCCGCGATATTCTCCGCGCTGTGAGCAGTCATCAGCCGGTGCACAAGCGCGGCCTCGGTCTCGTCCGGGGCAACCGACAGAGCCGGGTCGTCGACGATGCGCTCCTCATTGTGCCGCTCGATGTCGGCGGCGCTGGGGGCGGGAACGATGCGGGCTTCCAATCGCGCGAGCTTGAGCACCCGCGCCGCCGCACCACGGCGGTGATAGGGCACGATCAGCGCGCAGACCCCCTTGCGCCCGGCTCGTCCGGTGCGGCCGGATCGATGCAGCAGCGTATCGGGGTTGGTCGGCATGTCGGCATGGATGACCAGATCGAGATTGGGCAGGTCGATGCCGCGCGCGGCGACATCCGTCGCGACACAGACGCGAGCTCGCCCATCGCGCATGGATTGCAGCGCGTTGGTGCGCTCCGACTGGCTGAGTTCGCCCGACAGCGCGACGACCGGGAAGCCGCGATTGGCAAGCCGGCTGGCCAGATGCTTCACCGCTTCGCGGGTGTGGCAAAAGACGATGGTGTTCTGCGAATCGAAGAACAGCAGGGTGTTGATGATGGCGTTCTCGCGGTCGGCGGCGGCAACCAGTATTTGCTGGTACTCGATGTCGCTGTGCTGGCCGCCTTCGCCGGCGGCGGTGATGCGCACGGCATTGCGCTGGAAGCGCTTCGCCAGTTGCGCGATCTGGGCGGGCACGGTGGCCGAAAACATCAGCGTGCGGCGATCGTCCGGCGAAGCGGCGAGGATGAATTCGAGATCGTCGCGAAAGCCGAGATCGAGCATCTCATCGGCTTCGTCCAGCACGATGGCGCGGATCGCGGCAAGGTCGAGCGAGCCGCGCGTGATGTGGTCGCGCAGGCGTCCAGGGGTGCCGACGACGATGTGCGTTCCGCGCGATAGACTGCGCCGCTCGTCGCTCATCGGCATACCGCCAACGCAGGTGGCCAGGCGCGCGCCCGTGTCGCGATAGAGCCATTCCAGTTCGCGCTTGACCTGCAAGGCAAGTTCGCGGGTCGGGGCAATGACCAGCGCCAGCGGCGCCTCGGCTGGCGGAAAGGTTTCGGCGCCCATCAACAGGGTCGGCGCAATCGCAATGCCGAAAGCCACGGTCTTGCCCGAACCGGTTCGCGCCGACACCAGCAGATCGGCGTCCAACGCCTCCTGGCCAAGCATTGCGCTCTGGACGGGCGTCAGCGTCTCATAACCACGGGCGGCAAGCGCGGCGGCAAGCGGCCGCGCCATGGTATCGAAGTCAGTCATCGAGGAAACTTTCACAACAAGCGCTCTGCGCGCCAGCGAGCGCGGCTCGCGGTCAATTCTTGGCGCACTCCGTAACGGGTGAAGGCGCTGACGGCAAGTAGAGGTTCGCGAAACGGAAATTGTGGGTGGAAGGGCTCAGTCGAACAGACTGGAGACGCTTTCTTCCATGGCGGTGCGCGAAACGGCCTCGCCGATGAGATCGGCGATGGAAACGACGCGGATGTTGTGCGCGGACTCGACGGCGGATGTCGGCTGGATGGAATCGGTGATCACCAACTCCTGCAGCTTTGAACTGGCGATGCGGGCGACCGCTCCGCCCGACAGCACGCCGTGTGTGATATAGGCGGTGACGCTGGAGGCGCCGTTCTCGAGCAGGGCTTCCGCGGCGTTGCACAGCGTGCCGCCGGAATCGACGATGTCATCGAACAGCAAGCAGTCCTTGCCCTTCACGTCGCCGATAATGTTCATCACTTCGGACTCGCCGGGGCGGTCGCGGCGCTTGTCGACGATGGCCAACTGCGCGTCGAGGCGTTTGGCTAGCGCGCGGGCGCGCACCACGCCGCCAACATCCGGCGAGACGACCATGACATTGGCGAGCTGCTTGTATTTCGCCTTGATGTCGCGGGCCATGACCGGCACCGAGAAAAGGTTGTCGGTCGGAATGTCGAAAAAGCCCTGGATCTGCCCGGCGTGCAGGTCGAGCGTCAGCACGCGGTAGCAGCCGGCGCGGGTGATCAGGTTTGCGACGAGCTTGGCCGAGATCGGCGTGCGGCCGGATGCCCGGCGATCCTGACGCGCATAGCCGAAATAGGGCATCACCGCCGTGATGCGCCGCGCCGAAGAGCGCATGAACGCATCGATCATGATCAGAAGTTCCATCAGGTGGTCGTTCGTCGGATAGGAGGTCGACTGCAGGATGAACACATCCTCGCCGCGCACATTTTCCTGGATCTCGACGAAGATTTCCTGATCGGCGAAGCGCCGCACGGTGGCGCGGCCAAGCGGAATGTTGAGATAGCGGGCAACGGCCTCGGCCAGAACCCGGTTCGAATTACCCGCAAAAAGCTTCATGAAGGTGCCCTGGCGCCGCTCCGCTCCGGTTGGGGGGCTTTTAGCGGGCTTCGCGGCCATTGCAAGCGGCGAGGGCTGTAGCCGTGCACTTATTCAAAAGAAATGCGCAGGAAATCGCTAAAGCTGGCTCAGGCGCTCGGTAGCGAAACCGCTAAGCGGCTGAAAACGGAAGGCGACTTCCGTATCGACCAGGACTCCAGCACGAATGTGAGATTATCGCTTGGCGACTTCTCTGTGTCGACCTCAAGATCATAGACCAGCCCACTGTGGACAGTCTGGTAATCTGTTGCCGCGCTGCCAAGGGGGCGATCGCCTCTGGCCGTCTCGCGTCGAACCAGTTCATCGAGCGAGCAGCGAACCCCGACAAAATAGACGTCGTACGGCTCCAACAGCCGGACCAAATCCGGTAGCCAGCCTGGCGTATCTAGGATGTGCTCCACAATCAGATTGTTCCCGGCCCGCGCGTAAGCGGCGAGGGATCTATGGAAGCCGTCGAAGAACGAGGGACGCATATCCTTCCAACGAAAGTCGCCGGACGCGATCCTGGCGCTTGGCAGAACGCCCGAATCTCGGAGATGGTCAATTGAGATATGCCAGAATGGCTCGGAGAGTGTGGCCTGCAGTGCTCTTGCCAAGGTGGATTTGCCACTACTGGACGCGCCGTGCAGAAGGATGATCTTGCCGCCCGGTGGCATATGCTACTTCACGATCAGGTCCAGCCCATACCGCGACAGGGGCTTAGGTGCGGCGTCGGTGGTCAGATAGGTGCGGCCCAGCGTCATGGCTGTCTCGCTGTCCGAATCCATGATGATCATGTGCGCAAACAGCGTCATGTCGGGCGCGATCGGCTCGGGGTTCGCCTGATAGAACATCTGCCGCTCCATCCAGGATGGCGTGAACCGTGCACCGACCGAGTAGCCGCAGGCGTTCAGCCTGTGGCGGGTGAGGCCATGCGCTTCCAACGCCCGCGCATGCGCGTCAAAGACGTCGCCGAAGCTGTTGCCGGGGGTCATCGCCTTTTCCACCGCCTGCAGGGCAGCCTGCGAGGCGTCGAACAATTCCTGATGCCGCTTCGACACCTTGCCCGTCAGGACCGTGCGCATCATAGGCGCATGGTAGTGATGAAAGACACCAGACCATTCGAGCGTCAGCTGGTCGTTCTTGGTCAGCTTGCGGCGGCCGGCCTTGTAGCGGCACAGAAGCGCGTCGGCGCCCGACCCGATGATGAACTCGTTGGCCGGATAGTCGCCGCCGCCCTCGAAGATCGCGCCATGCATCGCGGCCAGGATTTTCCCCTCATCGGCGCCCTGCTTGATCAATTTCAGCGCAGCGTCCAGCGCCGCGTCGCCGAGCTCGGCCGCCTTCTCAGCCTTCTTGATTTCCGCGGGGCTCTTGAACAGGCGCAGGCGCGAGACAATGCCGGAAGCGTCCGCGATCTGCCCGAACGTCTTCAACTGCTCGTCCAGCAATTGGCCGTTTTTTGCCGTCAGCCCGTGCGTGTCGTATTCGACGCCGATCCGGCAGCCGAGCAGGTCGAGGTCGTTCAGCAGATTGCGCAGATCGATCGCCGGGTTGGCGTCGGCGCGGTCGGTCCAGACAGCGATGTTGTCGATGATTGAGGTGTGCTTGGCCTGGCGCACATCGGCGGAGCGGGTCAGCAGCACCATCGAGCCATCGGCTTTCACGACGAGGCACTGGAAAAAGCAGAAGCCGAACGTGTCGTAGCCGGTCAGCCAATACATGCTCTCCTGCGCAAACAGCAGCATGGCGTCCAGCCTGTTCTCGGTCATCTCGAGGACGAGGCGATCGCGTCGCGCGTCGAATTCGGCGCGTTCGAAATGTAAGGCCATCACTTGGTCTCCAGGACGATCGAGGCGACATGCCGGCCGTAATCCGGCTCCTTGCGGTGCGTCGAGCGACGGTAAGAATAGAAGAGATCTTCCTCTGCGTAGGTGCAGCGGTTCAGCGCCTCGGCGCGCACGCCGGCCCGCGTCAGCCGGTCCACGGTATAGGTGTTCAGGTCGAACATCGCATGGCCGCCAGTTGGCGAAGGGGCGAAGTAGGAGTCGTTGCGCGGATCGTCGGCGACGAAACGCGCGATGAACTCGGGGCCAACCTCATAATTTGCCTGGCAGATCGAGGGCCCCAGCGCGGCGACGATCCGCTCGCGTTTCGCACCGATCGTCTCCATCGCCGCGATGGTTGCTTCGAGAACGCCGGTCAAAGCGCCTTTCCAGCCGGCATGCGCCGCCCCGATCACCCGCGCTTCGGAATCAGCGAACAGAACCGGACCGCAATCGGCGCTGGAGGCGCAGATCGCCAGGCCCGGACGGTCGGTGACGATGCCGTCGGCCTTCGGGCGGGGCAGGCCGTAGGCTTCGCGGACAATGATCGCGTCGGGCGAGTGGATCTGGTGCAGCGACAAGAGCGCTTGCGGCCCGACTCCCATCCAGGCGGCGACCCGGCGCCGGTTTTCCTCTACCTTTTCGGGGTCATCCAGCGAGCCGGTGCCGGTGTTGAGCCCGGCGTAAAGTCCCTCGGACACACCACCGTGGCGCGTGAAATAGCCGTGGCGAATGCCGGCTTCCGCCACGCTGTCGAGTAGGGAAGATTGGAGGGGGGAGGGCTGCGAAGCATCCAACATGGCGCGTGTTGTGGTCCGGGAGTGGACTCGCCGTCAAGGGTTGCGATCCATCCGGCTAATGTGCGCGGCGGTTCGAGCTCAATCTTGCGCGAGTTTGGCGCTTTTCATCCAAATCCCGGCACTGCCGTACCTGCCGTCCAAAACGCGAGCACCTTGAACAACTCGCCCATTGCCTCGGGCCCCGCCAGGCGTTCCACCTCGCCGCTCAGCCGTGCCTGAATGTCTGCGTCACCAGTCGCACCCAGCCTGCCGGCGCGTTCCAGCAGCCCCATGCCGAGGAGGAACCGGCCCTGCGGGGTCATCCAGGGCGTCAATCCCGCCCGGTGCACGCTTTCGGCCAGAGCCGCGAAATCTACATGGCTGGTGAGGTCGGCCTCGCCGGGATGCGCCAGCGGCTCGTCATAAGCGTGCTTGAGAACGGCCTGAAGCGTGTCGCCCAGGCCGGCTTGCAGATGGCCATAGTCGAAGAACAGTGCGGCCCCGCCATCCTCCGCAATGCGCTCCGCGATGGTTTGCAGCATGGCCTCGCGGGCAGGGGCCACTTCGAAGATGGCTCCGTCCTTGGCGGTTGACGCTTCAGGCGGCATCATTTCAGTGTCCAGCGTGCCGGGTCCGGCGAGGAAGGCAAGATCGCCATCGTCGCCCAGGCCAACGCAGCGTTCGCGCCAGCCGGACGGCGTCTTGACGAACTGCCTCACCGGGACTGCGTCGAACAATTCATTGCCGACGATCAGCAATGGCCGGCCTCGCGGCAATTCCTCGATCCCGTTAATCCAGTTGAAGACTCCCCCGGCAGCCTGCAGCGTTTCCGCCTGCCTGCGCGCCAGGGCCGGGCTCACTTCGATGAGGGTAAAGGACGAGGCGGCGCGCAGGTCTGGCTCCAGCCTGTCGATCGTGCGCGCTACGTCCTTGGCCAGCGTCCCCCGGCCGGGCCCGATCTCCGCGAACACCGGCTGTGCCGGTCTGCCGAGCGCCCGCCAGGCCAGAACCAGCCAGGCGCCGATCAACTCGCCGAACATCTGGCTGATTTCCGGTGCGGTGGTGAAGTCTCCGCTGCGGCCGAAAGGGTCGCGGGTCATGTAGTAGCCGTATTCGCTGTCGAACAGGCAAAGCGCCATGTAGGTCGAGACGGGCATCGGCCCATCGGTGACGATCTGCCGGACGATCCTGGCCTTGAGCGGATTCATGTGCCGGAAGGGTGCGGTCCGGCCGGGCGGGCGGTTGCCATCGCCCACAGGCCGACCAGTAACAGCGGCAGCGACAGCACCATTCCCATCGTCAGCCAGTCGCCGGCGAGGTAGCCGATCTGGCGATCCGGAAGGCGGAAGAATTCGACAAAGATGCGCGCCAGGCCGTAGCCGGTCACGAAGGCGCCGGCCACAAAGCCGGGCCTGCGCAGCTTGCGCAGCGGGTGGGTCAGGAAACGCAGAACCAGAAACAGCACCAGCCCTTCAAGCAGCGCCTCGTAGATTTGGCTTGGATGGCGCGGCACGCTGTCACCCGCGTTGGGGAAAACCACGCCCCAGGGCATGTCGGTCGGTGCGCCCCACAGTTCCTGGTTGATGAAATTGGTCACCCGCACCAGTCCAAGGGCCACTGGCGTTCCCGCCGCGATGACGTCGAACAGGCTCCAGACACTGACGCCGCGCGAGCGTGCCAGCAGGATCATCGCCAGCGTGCAGCCCAGGAAGCCGCCGTGGAACGACATGCCGCCATCCTGCAGGGCAAGCATCTCCAGGGGATTGGCGAGATAATGCTGCAAATTGTAGAACAGGATGTAGCCGATACGGCCGCCGAGAACGATGCCGAGCGCGGCGTAGACCAGCAGATCGTCGATCAATTCCGGGCCGAACGGCGCCTTGCCGTCCCTCCAAAGCTTCGCATTGGTGAGCAGGCGCTGGGCATACCACCAGCCGAACAGGATGCCGACGACGTAGCCGACGCCGTACCAATGGATTTTCAGCGGTCCGAAGCCGAAGAAAGGGCCGAACTCGACAAGCACGGGGTTGATGTTGGGAAACGGCAATGCCGCGAGCGGCAACAGCAGATAGTCGATCAAGGGCTTTGGCTCTTCGGCTTGGCGGGGGGCAGCGTCGGCGGACCATGTTACAGCCGCGCGGCCCAATCAAGGCACGGCGCGAGCGATGCTTGGACCTTCGGCCCTCCTATTTCAAATAGGGATTGGTCAGCCGTTCGACGCCAAAGCGGCCGCCCGGTCCGTGGCCGCAAATAAAGCCAATGTCGTCACCAAGCGGGAGCAGCTTCTCCTTGATCGAGCGAATCAGCGCGGCGTGGTCGCCGCCGGGCAGATCGGTGCGTCCGACGGAGCCGTGAAACAGCACGTCGCCGACATGGGCGAAGGCGTTGGCGCGATTGTAGAACACCACATGGCCGGGCGCGTGACCGGGACAATGCAGCACCTCGAAGCTATGGTCTCCGAAACTCACCACATCACCATCGACCAGAAACCGGTCCGGCTCACAATTGCGCACCGTGTCGCCGACCCCGAAGCGCAGGGCCTGCTGTTCCAGATTGGCCAGCAGGGTCTTGTCCGCCTCGTGCGGACCGATGATTTCGACACCCAGCGCGTCTTTCAGATCCATGGCGCCGCCGGCATGGTCGATATGCCCATGCGTGAGCCAGATCGCCGTCATGGTCAGATCGTTCGACTTCAGCGCTTCGAGAATGCGGTCGAGATCGCCGCCGGGGTCAACCACCACGCCGGACTTCGTCGTCTCGTCCAACAGAACAGTGCAGTTCTGTTGGAACGGCGTGACCGGGATGATGGCGGCGTTCAGTCTGCCCATGGAAACCTCTCTTCGTTGCCGGGGCTCATTAGAGCATTTCGTGCCTCAGTGGAATCTCGACACCACCGCCTATGGAAAACGCAAACGGGCGGCCCTTCGACCGCCCGTTGCAAAATCGCTGATTCGCGACTTATTTGTTCATCGACTTCAAGAGCGTGCCAACGAGGCCCGTCAAGATAGCGCCGCCGCCGGCGCCGCCAAGGATGTTGTTCAGGTTCAGTGCGCCTTCGGTCGCTGCGCCGGCAGCTGCGGCCGGATCAACCGCCCCGCTTCCACCCAGCAATGCGCCGAGAATCTGCGCTCCGCCGATGCCTCCAATCGCACCGCTGAGGATTTTCGGCAGCTGGCCCATCACTGCGCCGCCGATAGCCGCGCCGACGGCCTGACCCCCGATAATCCCCGTGATCACCTGAATGATGATCGGCAACAAAGCGTCCATTCCATTCCCTCCAGTCCATACCGGTCCACCTGCCGGCGCGCGATATGAGACTGCGATTTGGCCGAATGTCAAACGCGACACGGATGACGTAGGGCAATTGCTCGAAGGAAGCCCGCGCCTTGCCTGTCACCGTCGCATCTGGAAGAGCCGGAAGAGTGGACGGACTCGTAGTAAAATGCGGGTAGCCACGAGGAACGGTTCCTACCAGCCGCCGCGTCGAGTCTCCCGCGTTGTGGTGAACGCGACGGGGCCGGAGAGGCAGCGTTGTCGCGCCGGACCGCAATTGGATGTGTTGCCTTGCCTTTCGAGCTCAAAGGGCCGAAAAGTGTCGTCGCGGCTAGCAATTCGCGCAGAATAAGTCAATATTGCTGACATATTTTGCAGTCGGGCATTGGATAGGCATGGCAAACCGCAGTGACGTTAAGACAAGTCCGATCAAGACGGCGATCACCGAAGCCGACGGCATTGATCTTGGCCTCATCGAACTCCTGTTCTTCGCCTATCGGGACTTTACCTCCGATCCCGATGAGATCCTGGCCGGCTACGGGTTCGGCCGCGCGCATCATCGGGTACTCCACTTCGTCAACCGGATGCCGGGTCTCACCGTTGCCGAGTTGCTCGATGTTCTCAAGATCACCAAGCAGTCGCTGTCGCGCGTGTTGAAGCAACTGATCGACACCGACCACATCGTCCAATTGCAAGGCCAGAGCGACCGCCGCCAGCGCGAACTCTACCCGACCCCGCGCGGCCGGGCGCTGGCGCTGGCGCTGGCGCGGCCACAATCGCGGCGAATCCATGCAGCACTCAATGGTGCGCGGGGGGCCGAACGGGAAACCGTCGAGAAATTTCTCAAGGCAATGGTCAACCCGGAGCTCAGGGTCCAAATAGACAAGTTGCCGGCAGGCCCCGGCCCGCAGAAGGCGGAGGAAAACTATGGAAACTGATGATCGGCTGACAGATCCTTCCATTCCGAAGGACGACGCGCCGCATCTTCTGGTGATCGATGACGACACGCGAATTCGCACCCTGCTGAAGCAATATCTCAGCGAGAACGGCTTTCGTGTTTCGGTGGCGGGCAATGCCGACGAGGCGCGCCGCAAACTTGCCGGCCTCGACTTCGACCTTCTCATCGTCGACGTCATGATGCCGGGCGAGTCGGGTGTCGACCTCACCCGTTCGCTGCGCGCCGAAAAGAGCGTTCCGATCCTGATGCTCACGGCGCTGTCGGAGACCGACAATCGCATTGCCGGGCTGGAGGCGGGCGCCGACGATTATCTGCCGAAGCCGTTCGACCCGCGTGAACTCATCCTGCGGATCGGAAACATTCTGCGCCGAGGCGGCCCGCAGCAGGCGCCCAAGGTGGAGCAGATCGTCTTCGGTCCCTACACGTTCCAGATTGCGAGACGGGAGTTGAAGAGGGGCGGCGAGGCGCTGAAGCTGACGGACCGCGAGCAGGAAATCCTGGCAATCTTCGCTGAGCGGGCAGGGGAAACCATTCCACGTCACGAACTCGTCGCAAATGACTCGGATGTTGGCGAGCGAACCATCGACGTGCAGATCAATCGGCTGCGCCGCAAGATCGAGAAGGATCCGGCGAATCCGATTTGGCTGCAGACGGTTCGCGGCATAGGCTACAGGTTGAGTGTGGAATAGCGCGGCTCGCGGATAGGGCGCCACGGAACATCGATTTGGCAAACTGGGACATTGACCGCTCCGGTCGCAACCGCTTCTCGCGCATCGGCGCACGCCTGATGGAGGGCCTCTCGCGGCAGTTCGAGCCGGTGGCGCAGGCTTTTGCCCCGGTTCGGGCAAAGCTTAAGCCTCTGCGCCGTGCATGGAACCGCTCGACCCGGCTTGTCGCGATCTACATGCCGAAGCGGCTCTATGCGCGCTCGCTGATCATCGTCATCGCACCGATGATCCTTCTGCAGTCGGTCGTCGCTTTCGTCTTCATGGAGCGTCACTGGCAGACCGTCACGCAACGTCTCTCCACGGCCACGGTGCGCGATGTCGCCGCCATCATCGACATGATCGAAACGTTTCCGCAGAATGACGATTATGCCAGCGTTGTCCGGATCGCCCAGGACCGCCTTTCGCTGAAAGCGGATATCCTTCCGCCCGAGCCATTGCCGGCAGCTGGGCCGCGGCCGTTTTTCTCTATCCTCGACAACATCCTGTCGGAGGAGTTGACGCGGCAGATCAATCGGCCGTTCTGGATCGATACCGTCGGCAATTCGGGTGTCGTCGAGATCCGCGTCCAGCTTACCAACATGGTGCTGCGGGTCTTCGCCAAGCGGAGCCAGGCCTACGCCTCCAACAGCCATATCTTCATTGTCTGGATGGTCGGCACGTCGCTGATCCTGCTGATGATCGCAATTCCCTTCCTGCGCAACCAGGTCAAGCCGATCACCGCGCTGGCCGAGGCGGCCGAAAGCTTCGGCAGGGGCAGGCCGATGCCGCTCGACTTCCGGCCGCGCGGCGCCCAGGAAGTCCGGCGCGCCGGCTTCGCCTTCATCCAGATGCGGGAGCGCATCGAACGGCAGATGGAGCAGCGGACGGCGATGCTGACCGGGGTCAGCCACGACCTGCGCACGATCCTCACCCGTTTTCGGCTGCAACTGGCCCTGATCGCCTCGAAGCGGGATCGCGAGGCTTTGACCGCCGATATCGATGACATGCAGCAGATGCTTGAGGGCTACCTGGCCTTTGCGCGTGGCGAGGCCGAGGAAGATCCCGGCCAGTTCGACATTGCAGCCTATTTCCAGCGGATCGAGGACGAAGCCGAGCTTCGCAAGCGCACCGTCACCACATCGCTGATCGGGGACCCGCATGTTCATGTGCGGCCGAATGCATTCGACCGCTTGCTCAATAACCTCATCGGCAACGCAATGCGCTATGCCCGAAATATCAGCGTCGACGTCACCCATGAACGCGGCTGGCTGACGGTGATCGTCAATGATGACGGCCCCGGTATTCCAGCCGACCGGCGCGACGACGTGTTCAAGCCGTTCTTTCGCTTGGATACGGCACGCAATCTGGACTCCAGCGGCACCGGCTTGGGGCTGTCGATCGCCCGCGACATCGCCCGCAGCCACGGCGGGGACATAACCCTTTCCGACAGCAAACTGGGCGGATTGAGGGCTGAAGTCAGGGTGCCGGCTTAGCCGCAGCTATTGGAGCGCGGGATGCAGGCAGGGCAGTGGCACCTGCGTTTCGGCCCATAGCCGCCTTCGCGGTGTTTTTCCCGTCGAACCGATTCAGAACAATCGCCCGCCGTCGGGGATCTTGCGGTCAATCGTTCCCAACACGACAGCCCCCTCCTCATCGGGGAAGCCGAGGGTCAGCACCTCCGACATGAACTTGCCGATCTGGCGTGGCGGGAAGTTGACGACGGCGAACACCTGCCGGCCAACCACTTCCGCCGGCGTATAATATTTCGTGATCTGAGCCGACGATTTCTTGATGCCGATCTGGGCTCCGAAGTCGATCTTCAGCTTGATCGCCGGCTTGCGCGCTTCCGGGAATGGCTCAGCCTCCACGACCGTGCCGACGCGAATATCGACCTTCTCGAAATCCGCGAAGCTGATCTCGGTTTTGCGCTCGTCGCCACCGCTCATGAAAGGTCCTCGGTTACCCGCAACAAGAGGGCCGCTCGGTGTCAGGCCGTGCCGTGCGTTTCGAACAGCACGCTCGCCAGGGCATCCTTGGCCGGCGTGCCCGACCACGACACGAACTGGAACGCCTGATAGTAGCATTCGCAGGCTTCGAGCGCGCTGGACAGCAGCACCTCGACCTGCTGGCTGGTCGGCTCGGCGCCGCCGGCAAGCAGCAGCGACTGGCGGAACATGATCGCGCCTTCCTGCTCCCACAGATCGAAATGACCGAACAGCATTTGCTCGTTGATCAGCGACAGCAGCCGCATCGTTTCAAGCGTACGCGTCTCTGGCACCTTCAAATCGAAGGCGCACGCCAGATGAAGCGCTTCGAAATCCTCCATCCAGGAGAACGACACGTGATAGTCGGCCCAGGCGCCCACCGCGGTGATGGAAATCTCATCATCCCCGGAACGCTCGAAGGCCCAGTCGTTGTTGTTCGCGACTTGCTCGATGACATCGACGGGATGCGCCTCGCGCGAATATTCGATTTCGATCAGTTCCATCATACTTCCCGTCGCCGGTTGGCGCCGTTGCGCGGCGCGTGCGCACACGACAAACAAAACGCTACCCATCCGCAACAGCCTGTCGGGTACGGTATTCAATCCGAGCCCTGCTGCCCCCGCATGACCCGATCCGAATCATGCAACAATTTCAGTGTATTGATGGAGAGTCGCCGCGCCAGCTAATTTTTGCCTTGCAGCGTCCTCGGGTGTGGAAAGCCGCTGCCAAAATGATTCAGGCCGTCAGCCTAACTGACTCACGCGACAGCGCTTTTTCGCGCTGCCGCATTGTGGAAAGTTTTTATCGATTATTTCCTGGAACGGGGCTTTGTTGCCGCCGCATTTGCGGAAGTACCGGCTGGTTCGCCAGCAGACTTGCCCAGTTGAGCCTCCAGCGCCTCCAGTCGTTTGCTCAGGGTCTGATTCTCGGCGCGGGCTTTAGCCGCCATATCGCGCACCGCCTCGAACTCTTCGCGCTGGACCACATCCATCGAGTTCAGGATGCGCTCGGCTTGCGCCCTGAATGCCGTTTCCACCTCTCGCCGCACGCCTTGCGTCGCGCCGGCGACATCCGTCATCAGCTTCGCGAATTCGTCGAGAATGCGGTTCGGTCCGGTTGCCATGACAAGCCCTCGCTGGTTGCGCCCTTCAGGTAGGCAAGCGAGGCGTCCAACGCAAGGCGGCGAGACCGCACAGGCTCACAGGTGTCGACACAAAACGGACTGCTCGCCGCCTTGGCCGGGGGCCGGCGGTGACACGAGACGGGCAAGCGGACCGTCTCGTGCAGCGACGCTGGAGCAGCGTTACAGCCAAGCAAACCCACTCGGCGTCGCATGAAATGCGGCTGGAACAAAGGCCTGGAACGGCCATCCGGTTCGATCCGGATGGGAGTTGCTCTGGTCTAGCCGAGCGTCAGATTGACCGCTTTGGGTCCCTTGCCGCGCTTATCCGGCTCGGTCTCGAAGCGCACTTTCTGTCCATCTTCAAGGCCCGGCAGACCCGAAGATTGGACGGCGGAGATGTGGACAAACACATCCTTGCCGCCATCGTCCGGCGTGATGAAGCCGAAACCTTTGGCATGATTGAAAAACTTAACGGTGCCGGACTGCGGCATGGACAACTCCTTCTATTCCCATTTCATACTAACCGTTGGGGGCCTCGGTCGTTTACTGGAGGAGAAGAAACAGTTTCCATCGCACTGCGTCAGTCTAAGCGCCTGCTTTCGCGACCTTGTCTCGTGACTTGCTGTTCAACTACAAGACAAGCCGTTTCCGATCTCCGGGCCGGCAAATGCCCGAAGTCTGAATTTGTCCTTTATTTTAGCGCAGTCGGCAAGCGAAACTTTCGTGCCTAAGTATTGCGCAAATATCACCGCCTAACGATGGCGGATCATTGAAAAAGGGCGCTCCAGCCTAGCTGAAGCGCCCTTGTTCTTCTTTGCGGCAGGACCGTCGCTTAACGACTGGTTCAGCCGGCCTTGAGGTTAACTGCCTTCGGACCCTTGCCCATGCGATCGGGTTCCACATCGAACGACACTTTCTGGCCGTCGACCAACGTGCGCAGTCCGGAAGCTTCGACGGCCGAGATGTGCACGAACACATCCTTGGCGCCGCCGTCCGGCGTAATGAAGCCGAAGCCTTTGGTGGTGTTGAAGAATTTTACGGTGCCGGTCTGTGACATGATGGGGAAGCTCCTTCGCCCGTTTCAGTGTGTTGCGCCGCTCTGAGGAAGCGGTCCGGTGGTTTCTTGGCGGTCATGCGTGGCCACATGATTAAACCCCCCGCCAAAGGAGGGCCGTCAGATATTCACAGTGTCGGGGAAAGGGTCGTGCAAAACGTTCCAGTCTCCGGGTCAGCAAATGCCCGAACACGGAATGTATCGCATGGAGACATTCTTGTGGCAAGAGCATGGCGTGATTTAGAGACGCTGAAGCCGTATTTTTAAGGTTTTTTCTGGGCCGGCGTATCGTCCGGTTGCAGTTGGTCTTGCGGTCATCCGGGCAAGTCGCGGCAGCTGGGAAAGGGCGACGAAGCGTGTGGGCGCGCCAGTTCGAGAGGTCCGATGCCAGGACGAGGAGGCGAAGCGCCAGGACAGCCGACAAGTTCCGATTGCAAAACACGCCGAATTGGAAAAAGGATCGCGGCTGAAGCGGACTGAAATGCGGCAAGGAGGCCCAGGGGACGGAATGCAATTCGTGAAACAGTTTTTATCTTGGCGGGGGCTGCTGGTGCTGGCGAGCCTGGCGATGCTCTCCGCCTGCGTTGTGGTTGAAGAAGGTCCTCGTCCTCGCCCGATCCCGATTGAGGATGGCCCGATTGACAACGGTCCGATCGGCAATGGTCCGATCGACGGGGGCCCACGTTTCTGCACCCGCGAGTACGACCCGGTCTGCGCCGTGGATCGCGGAAGCAGGCGCACGTTCGGCAACGCGTGCGAAGCGCGCAACGCAGGATATCGCATCATCAGTGGCGGCGAATGCCGGCGCGGGCGTCCCGAACGCCCTAGGCCGGAGCAGACCTCGATGTGCACGCGGGAATACGACCCGGTTTGCGCGCGCCGGGGCGGCGAAATACGCACATTCGGCAATGCTTGCGAGGCGCGGGAAGCCGAGTATCGCATCGTCGGCCGGGGACCGTGCTGACGGCTGTTTATCTCCGTGGAACAGGGCAACGCGGCGACTCTGTCGCCGCGTTCTTCTTGTGGCCCCGAGATCTCAGAGCGCGAAGTCGCCTGAGATCATGGCATGGCGGCCGGCGAGAACGATATGGGCTTCAGCGGCGAGATCGGCGTCAGTATTCAGACGGATGATCGTGCTCGTGCCCGAATAGACATAGTTCACCTGGCCGGCCTTCGTAAAATTGGCGGTGCCGATGAAGCTGAATGCCTGGTTGCCGGCGACATGGACGTTGGCGTCGATCGCCGACAGCCCGATGTAATCGATGTCTTCCTGGAAATCGGTGATCGTGTCGCGCCCGGTCGTGGTCGGCGCGGTCTCGGATGCAGCGTTGAAGATGAAGGCGTCCCCGCCGGAGCTGCCGGCTAGGCGGTCTGCCCCTGCGCCGCCGACGAGCCGGTCGTTGCCCGCGCCGCCGTTGAGGGCATCGTTGCCCGTGCTGCCCGACAGGGCGTCATTTCCCAATCCGCCGAGCAGCGTGTCGTTGCCGCCGCCGCCGTTCAACGCATCGTTGGAGCGCGAGCCGAACAGCGTATCGGCATAGGCCGTGCCGTTGCGGGTGACCGCGCCGCTGTTGGAGTAGACGAAATCGTTCGACTGCAGGTCTGCGATGGAGACCTGGCCGATGGTGATGAAGTGATTGTAGCCATTGTACGAGGCGTTGAAATACGCATCGCCGTTGGCGTCGGTGCGCAGCAAGGCCCTGATCTGACTGAAGTCGCTGATGCCCCATGCGGCGACATCGATCCTGTCGATATCGAATTCGAAGTCCGCGACATAGTCGTCGCTGAGGCCGGCGCCGCGCGCGCTCATGACGAACCAGTCGCTGCCGGAGCCACCATAGAGGTTGTTCACACCAGTGCCGCCCATGAGGTCGTCATTGCCCGCGCCGCCATAGATCACGTCATTGCCGCCATAGCCGTAAATCGCATCCGAGCCGCCATAGCCGTAAATCGTGTCGCCCGTGTTGGTGCCGAAAATGTCGTCCGCACCATTGGTGCCCCGAATGACCGCCATGGGATTTTCCTTTTCTGATTCGCAGCGTCCCAACTGGATGATGTCATCGCAGAATCAACGTGAACCCGGCGTGAATGTGCGTGCACCGCGAGCGGATCGCTCTGCTCGCGGTAAACCCCGGTCACGCTCCGACAGATTGGAAGAACCCTTCGGGACTGTCCATCTCCCGCAGTTTTCCCTTCTCGATGAGCCAGAAGCGGGTGCCGACCGCCCGGACGAAAGAGCGGTCGTGGGAGGCCAGGACACAGCTGGCCTGATGTTCGAGAAGCTCGTCCTCCAGCGTCTCCTGGCCGTCGATGTCGAGATGATTTGTCGGCTCGTCCAGCAGGTAGAAGTTTGGATGGGTCAGGCGCAGCACCAGCAGCATGAGCCGGGCCTTCTGGCCCCCCGACAAGACCGATGCCTTGCGGTCCTGCAGTTCCAAAGCGAGACCGGCGCCGGCCAGCAGCGAACGGGCTCGCTGGTCGCTCATCTCGAACCGGCGCGTCACGATCGACATGGGAGACTGTTCGCCGTCGATCCCGGCAAGCGCCTGGTCGGCATAGCCGAGCACCACCGACGGGGTTACCTTGACGGCCGCAGTCGAGCCGTCCGGCTGGGAGATGGCGTGGCGGATCAATTCGATGAAGCGCGATTTGCCGGTTCCATTGGCGCCGAGCAGCACGATCCGGTCGCCCTGGCAGATACTGAGCTTGCCTGTGCGAAAAAGCGGCGCACCGGCGGGCGTCGTGACCGCGACATCGTCGAGGCTGAGCAGTACCTTTGCGTGCGTACCACGATTGGCGAGGGCGATGGTGCCCGCCGACCTTTCCTTGTGGGCCGGCCTTGCCGCCTCCTCCAGCCGCTCGGCGCGTTGCCGGAGCTGCTTGGTCTTGATGGTCAAGAGATCGCTGCCCGAGTTGATGCCGATATTGTTCAGCTTTGCGGCCTGCTTGCGCAATTGCTGCGCGGCCTTCATGTCGCGCTCAAATTGCCGCTCCTCTGCCGCGTCGATCTCGTCCAGGGCTTGCCGGGCACGCGAATAGGGCAGGGCGAACACTTGCGACTTCTCCGGGCGAAGGAACAGCGTCCGATTTGTTGTCGCGTCCAGAAAGGCGCGGTCATGGCTGGCGACGATGACCGGCACGTCGCGCGGCAGCGCGTTCAGCCAGCTTTCCAGCACGGCGATCTTGGCGAGGTCGAGATGGTTGGTCGGTTCGTCGAGCAGCAAAGCGTCGGGCTCGGTCACCCAGGCGCGCGCCAGCAGCGCCATGCGCTGCCAGCCGCCGCTCAGTTCGTTCATCGCGCGCCCACGCAGCGCCTCCGGAACGTCGAGCGAATCCAGGACGACGTCCACCCGCCAGCCTTCATGCTCGCGCTCATCGGGCGGCAGTGCGCCGGCTACGGCGTCATGGAATGACAGCCGCGCCAGCTCGCCGCCAACCTCCTGCCGGACATGCCCGACTCGTGCCCCTCGGGCGCGGGTGATGTCGCCGGTCGTCGGTTCGCTCTCGCCGGCCAGGCAGCGCAGCAGGGTGGATTTGCCTCGACCGTTGGCTGCGACGAGGCCTAGCCGGTCGCCGGCGCCGATGACGAGGTCGAGGTTGGAAAACAGAGGCGCGTTGGTCGAAACGCCGAGCGCTTTGAGGCTGATCATGGCCATGTCAATTCTCTGATGGTTTGCCGGTCTTTGCAGCCGCAGCCGTCGTGCCGGTAGGTCCTTGACGGTGCACCGCCGGCATCAAGCCAAACAGGCACCACGAAGGGCGGACCAAAGAACCGCCGAATGTCTGTTCTAGGCCGTCCTCCGTTATCCACAAAACCGGTGTAGTGCGAGGGAACTTGGAATGTGCAGTCTGTAACTGTACGCCAATGTCCGCTACCATCCCCACTTGAAAGTGGGGACAGAAGTGGGGACAATCCAAATTGGCAGGCAGGTCCATCCATAAACTCTCCGATCTCACGGTCCGGACCCAGAAGGTGCGTGGTCGCTACTCCGACGGTGGCGGCCTATACCTGAACGTCGGGCCGTCTGGAGGCAAGAGCTGGGTCTTCATGTGGACGCCGAAGGGCAGTAAGCGGAAGGAGATGGGGCTTGGTCCGTATCCGGCTACTAGCCTGGCTATTGCGCGCACCTTGGCTCAAGGCTGTCGCGAGGTGGTGGCGCAGGGCCGCGACCCGTTGGAGGAGCGCAAGGCTGAAAAGACACCCGAAAAGCCGAAGACGTTTGGTGAG
>DATDBN010000059.1:0-13498 GCA_036524835.1 Mesorhizobium sp.
CGGCCCTTTCAAGCTTCTCGCTGGCGGCGAAACGCCGCCAGCGAACGCTGACGGTTACAAGGCGCTCAGCTTCCCCAGGTGCTTGGCAACGAGATAGTAGAACGTCACCCGGTTCTTGGTGTTGTCGGCCGACATTGTCTCGCAGACTTTCTCCAGCACCGAATCGGCCTTCGCGCCGTCGGACACACCGAGCTTCTTGGCAATCCAGCCGGCCTTCACCCGCTCAAGCTCCTTGGGATCGGTGCAAGAAACCAGCGACGAGTCGCGGTTCCTCAAAGCGATGCCCAGGTGCTTCACGATCTTGGCCACCGAATCCGCATCCGCGGTGGCGTCGTACTTTCTTACGTCTGGCAAATAGTCAGCCATTCAGAATTCCCCTCGTACCCCAGGATGACGGAGCTGCCGCGCCCTCGTGCGCGACTCTTTCCATGGCTCTCCTCATCGCGAGGATTTTCGGGCGCGAATTATCTCAAGTCAATCTGTTCATGGCCGCGCCGGACGTGGCTGGCGCGCCGTGCGAGGGGGCTTCGCAATGGCGCGAACCGCCCTTCCCTTTTGCGTTGCGGTTACCTATATTCGCCGGGTCAGCTTGTCTGACTATGGCGATAAACTGCCGGTGTAATAAGCCATTCGGACCCGGGGGCGGTACCCGGCGCCTCCACCACGATCCGCAGATGTCTGCGGCTGGTGATGGGGGCGAAATAGGATCGACGAGGGTGTAAAGATCGGACTTTTGCTCGGCATTGTACCACCGTTATCGGGCTAACCTTATAGTTGCAAACGACAACTATGCGGAAGCACGTCTCGCCGCGTAAGCGGTGCGATAGCTTCAATTCAAGCCCTAGGGGTTCGCACTCCTAGGCGGGGCTCGGAGGCGCCTGGCAACAGAAGCCTCCACTTTCCCAGCATCTCTTCTTCGATAAACGGCTCCTGGCGGGTCGCACTGCCGCGCCGCACCATGTGGCGTATCTTCGACGAGCCTCCCGTTGGGCGGGCCAGTTCGCCACCCCCGGCCACCGCTTCTACGACCCCAACGGCAACCCCGCAGGCGGTGCTCTCTTCGCGAGAATCGCTCCAGACTGCTTTGTGCGGGCGCGGGACTGGCCGCGATTTGGGCTGCGGTGGCTGCATCTTCCTGTGGGATGGCGCCTCCGAAACCGGAACGCGGCGAGCTGCCGCGCGTTGCCACCCCGCTTATCTGGTTTACGTCAGGCGCAAGCTTGATTAGAGGTAGATTTCCAAACCGGTCCGGACCGCGCGCTGAAACATGGCAGACGACCAAATCAGATACGATATTCTCGCGCAGGAGGCGCTGCGCGGCGTCATGCGTAAGGTGCTGGCGGAAGTCGCCCGCACCGGCCTGCCGGGCAATCATCATTTTTTCATCACCTTTCTCACCAACGCCCCCGGCGTGCGCATCTCCAGCCGCCTGCGCGAGCGCTATCCCGAGCAGATGACGATCGTCCTTCAGTTCCAGTATTGGGATCTCAAGGTGACCGAGGCTGGCTTCGAGGTTGGATTGTCCTTCTCCGACACACCGGAAAAGCTGGAGATCCCCTTCTCGGCGGTTCGCGGCTTCTACGATCCTTCGGTCAATTTCGAACTCGAGTTCGACGTCAAGACGGATTTCGCCGACCCC
Source organism: Mesorhizobium sp. (assembly GCA_036524835.1). Taxonomy (GTDB): domain Bacteria; phylum Pseudomonadota; class Alphaproteobacteria; order Rhizobiales; family Rhizobiaceae; genus Mesorhizobium_G. The sequence continues at coordinate 1,640 of DATDBN010000059.1, forward strand.
GCGGTTCTGCCGGTCAGCGAGGGCAAACCGGTGGCCGTTGCCGGCGAGCCCAAGAAATCCGTTCCGGCGAAGCCGCCGGTGGAGCCGGTTGAAAAAGAGGGCCAGACCGTCACCGCCGATTCCGCCAAGGGTGCGGAAGTCGTGTCGCTCGACGCTTTCCGCAAGAAGTAGCGCCCTTCTCATGGGCGAGATCGTCAATCTGCGGATGGCCCGGAAGGCGAAAGCCAGGGTGGAGCGCGAGCGCGAGGCCGGCGTCAACCGCGTGCTGCATGGGCGCAGCAAGGCGCAGCGGACGCTTCATGCAGCCCGCAAAAGCCTCGATGCAAGCCGCCTGGAAGGGCACCGGCGCGAAACGCCTCCGGGCGGCGACGGCGAGACATGACTGTTCGTAAGCGCTCGATTACCATCAATCGGCATCGCACAAGTTTCTCGATCGAACAGCCCTTCTACGAAGAGCTCACCAGGATTGCGGCCGCACGAGGCGTCAGCCTGACCGATATCGTCAAGGGCGTCGACGAGGGACGCGGCAGCGAGGCCAACCTGTCATCCGCCCTGCGTGTGTTCGTTCTGGAGCGGCTGAGGGCAGAGGCGAAAGGTGAAATGCCGCCTACGGCCCCAGGGACTTGAGGAAATCGCCAAACGTCGTGGTCGGCTTCGGCGGAGGCGGCGGAAACTTCGGTTCCTGTTTTGCACGCGATGGCGATGGCGGTGGCGCGGCCGCAGCGGGCGGCGGCGATGGCGCGGCCGCGGCTGGCGGCGGTGCGGCGCGCTGCTGTTCCCGCACAATCTGACCCAGCGCCTCACGCCGGCTCTGTTCGGCCGCATCGATGGTGGGCGTTGCAACGCTTGCAGCGGGAGCGGCCAGTTCGCCCGCCGGCGAAGCGCCCGGCTCGCCGGCGGCGATAGACCCCGACGTTTCGGGTGACGGCACGACCGGCGGCTGCGCCTCCTCAGTCTTTACCCGCGCAGCTTCCTCAGCCTTTACCCGCGCAGCTTCCTCAGCCTTTACCCGCGCGTCCTCCTCAGCCTTTACCGGCGCAGCTTCCTCCGCCTTCACCCGCGCTGCCTCCTCCGCCTTCACCCGCGCTGCCTCCTCCACCTTCACCCGCGCGGCTTCATCCGCCTTCAACCGTGCGGCTTCATCCGCCTTCAACTGTACGGCCTGCTCCGCTTTCAGCCGTGCGGCTTCCTCGGCCTTCAGGCGAGCCTCCTCCTCGGCCTTTAGCCGTGCCGCCTCCTGTTCGGCTTTCAGGCGTGCCTGCTGCTGCTGGAAAAGCCGCATCCCCGCCTCACGCCGGCGGGCATCCTCGTCGGCGAGAAGGCGGCGGGTCTTCTGCAGCGAAACGTAATAGGCCGTCTCGCGGCGCAGGCGCTGCTTTTCCAACAGCGCCGCCTGCATCGCCTCCACTCTGGCTTGCTCGATCTCAAGCTGGCGCTGCGTCAGAAATTGTGAAAGCGGGCCGGTATCCAGGGTCACTTGCGGCTGGGTCAGAGGACCTGAAAAAGCGAGCCTGACCTCAGGCTCCGCGCCGACCAGCGCATCATCCCCCGGCTTGAAGGCGAAGACGCCGTCGCCGGAAAGCAACTGCGCGGCGAGGTCGGCGCGTATTTCCACCGTCAGCTTGGCCTTCTCGCGATCGAAGGAAGTGGCGGCAATGCGCGCCGCGCCGCTCGCGATATTGAACGCGAACTCCGCATTGCCGGCGTCGAATGTGCCGTTGCGAACCACCCGCGGCGCAAACTCCGCCGTCTTGGCCGCGTCGATGCCGCGGCCTATCGCGTCCGAGCGGGCGACCAGGTCGGGCAGCGCCGCGCTGTTGAGGCCGGCGACTTGCAGGCCGTGCAGCGAAACGGTTCCCGACCCTGAGAGCGCCGCGACCAGGCCTTCGAGCGATTTCGCGCTGGAGGTCGCATTGACGGTCACGTCGCCATGACCGCTCAGCGCGGGGTCGGCGATCCCCAACGCCGGCAACAGGAGCGCAAGATCGGCGCCGCCGAGTTTCAGCTGGCTGCTCAGCAGTCCAACGCCCCCATCGTTCTTCAATTCGAACAGGCCACCCAGCGATCCGCCTGCGAATTTGCCGGTGACATCGGCCGCGCGGAGGCGCTCGCCGTCGATCTGCAGCGCCAGGTTTGTCTCGGTGAGCGGCGGCAGCCCGCCAGCCTGCAGGCTGCCGGCCGAGAGGGTGACATCGGCCGAAAATGGCGCGGAGGCCTTTTCGGCAAAGGGGGTCGTCGGCCAACCGCCATCGCCGCGGGCGTCCAATGCCGGCTCGCCAAGCACCAGCGCCGCCAGGGGCGTCAGATCGAGCGTATCCACCGAAAGCGCGCCGGTGAATTTGGGCGCCCCCGATTCCACCGCCACGTTCAGGTCGCCCGTCAGCGCCGAGCCCGCCACCGTGCCGCTGATGCCTTCAAGAACCAGCAGCCCCTTCGCATAGTCCGCGTCCGCCGAGAGCGCCGCCGGAGTTCCAAACCCCATTCCGGGCAATGTCGCACCGACGGTCATCAGCCACGGCTCGATGTCCTGGGCCTCGATGTGGACCTTGCCGCGCGCGGCGATGCCGTCCTCAGTCGGCCTCACGACGCCGTCGTAGGAAGACAGGAAGCCATCGCCGGTCAGCGCCGCGCTCCCCTGCAGGCCTTGCGCCAGCGTTCCCTTCAAGTTGACGGAGAGCTTCCCCTGGCCGACGACCGTGATCGGCAGCGTCGGCATGCCGGAGATGGCAAGCAAGGGCGCGGCGTCGTCATTGTGGGCCTCGAAGGTGAGCTCCAGAGGTGCGTCCGGCACCATGGCGCCAAAGCGGGAAGCACCCGAGACGGTCGCCGAGAATGGTCCGCCGCCGGCATTGCCCTTTGCGCTCACGGCGAAGTCTGCCGTCTCGGTGCCCGTGGCCGCCGCGCTGGCAATGATGTCTATCCGCGTGTCCTTGAGAAGGCCCGCATAGCCGCGCACGCGCTCGTCCAGCATGCGCAGCGCCTTGTCGGCCGGGAAGGTCCTGGCCAGCAGGTCGATCAGCGGTTCAAGGTCGCCGGAGGTCACCGTCGCGTCGATGTCGCCAAGCTGCTCGCCGGTCAATTGACGGATCGAGCCGGTGGCCGACAGCGAAGCGCCCGCCAGATCCGAGAGCGCCAGCCGGTCGATGTCGAGCCGGTCATCCTTCACCCGCAGGGCGGCATCCAGAGAAGCCGCCGTCAGCCCGGCGGCGGAAACCGGCCCGGCCTTCAGTTTCAGGTCGAGATCATGGCCCAGGAAACGCAGCGCGCCGGCGTCGCTGACGAAGAGCGAGGCGAAGGCGGCGCCGGTCTCTGCCGTCATCTCCCCGCCGGTCAGGGCGCCGGTGATCACCGGCTTGGCGTCGCGCGGCGTCTGCCGCTCGATCGCACCGGTAAGCTTGGCCTCGCCCAGAATCAGTTCCAGTTTCTGGAACGATTGCCGCGTGTCATCGAGAAACACATCCGCGCTGAAGCCTGCGGCAGGCAGTCGGCGAACCGCCGCGTTGACGTCCTTGGAGAGCCAGGCGGCGAAGCCGGAGGGCTGTTTGACGGCAAGGAGCAGCGATCCCTCGAAGCGCGGCTTCTTGCCGGTGGTGAGGAATCCCTTTGCTTCCAGGGTGGAGCGGCCGGGCAAAGTCGCGGAGGCGGAACTCAAGTACCAGCCCTCGAGAGCCGGCGAAGCCGAGATCCCGACATCGCGAATCGTCGTGTCGCCGGCGACGACCGCCGGCAGGCTGACGTCTATCCTGCCGGGGATCGGCGGCTTGATGAACAGCGCGAGCGCCTCCTGCAGGGCGGAGAGGCGGTCGCCGACAGTCGCTCCCTCGTTGACGTTCTCGCCCCAATTGGTCAGCCGCACCTGCGCGCCGTTTGCGGTGACGTAGAAGCTTGGTTCCTTGCCAAGCTCGACGAAGGCAGTCCCCTCGGCCACATAGGGATCAGCGACCGGTCCCGTTTCGAAGCGGAACGGCTCGATGTCGAGCCGCTCCTTGCCGAGCGAGAATTTGCCGACGAGGCGATTTGGCGGAGCCGCCACGACGCCCGGATTGTCGTTTTCGCCGCCGGCTTTTGCGGGAGCAAGCCCCGCAACGCGAAATGTGCCGGCGTAGCTCGGCACGCCATCCGGCAGCGAGACATTGCCATCCGCCTCCACCTCGATCGGGAAAGCCTCGGGGTGGGCTGTTATACGCAGCCGCGTTGCGCCGCTGCCGTCGGCGACGCCGCTCGACGCCGCGATCACCGACTGCTTTCCGTCGACCTTGAGCGATCCATCGAAGCGCCACGGCCCGGCGAGCGAGCGAGCCGACAGGGTGGAGTTGATCTCCGACACCAGATGCTCGCGCCCGCCATACCGGTCGATGATCCGCACCTTGCCGTCGGCAATCGTCAGTTTCTCCAGCGAGATGTTTCCCGCCTCGAAGGGCGACGAGGGGCGTATCGCCCAGTCGACGACGCCGTCCTCGCCGATGGTCAGCGTGGCGTTCGGTCTATCCAGCCGCATGTCGAAGATCAGCACCTCGCCCCTTAGAAAGGGCGCAAGCTCGGCATCCATCGAGAAGCTGGCCGCGGTCAGCACCGGTCCGCCGGCGCCGCCGCCCACCACCACATCCTTGAAGCTCAGCGAGGGGAATGGCAGGATGCGTGCTTCGGCATCGCCCCTTACCTCCACCTTGCGGCCGAGAATGGCGGCGGCTTCGCGCTCGAAGTCGGCCCGGTAGGACGTCCAGTCGACAAAATACGGCCCGATGAGCGCAGCGACCAGCGCCGCCACGATCAGGCTACCGACAAGAACAAACAGGCGTGCAAGCATTCGGCCGATTTCTGGTCTGCATCAACCGGGCACACATTACGCAGATCGCGTTGTTCATAAAGTGGCATTGCGGGTAATGCCCAGGGAAGATGGGTGCGAACAGCTGACGGGCCGCCGGGATGGGACCCGCGATGTCCTACCCGGATGCAACCTGATTCAGGAATGCCGTGAAGCCTTGAGAGGGTGCAGGCACGATTTAGGAGCTGGTGCCTGCCGGCAAAATCAGCGATTTTCTCGCGTTGTCGCCGCTCCCTGATCCGCCGCACCCTTGTCCTCTCCCCGTAAGAACGGGGAGAGGGGGACACCGGCGTTGCGGCTTGCCTTTGGACATCGCGCCAAGCCCTTCGCAAGCGAGGCGCAACGCTGACGACTCCCTCTCCCCGTTCTTACGGGGAGAGGGTAAGGGTGAGGGGCAGCGCCTCGCTCGACAGCTGGCGCTTCCCTCATTTTGGACGGATTCTATGTCACGGAGCCCACCCCGACTACCCCGAATCATGCGGGATCGACGTCGCAGAGTGTGGACGAGATTCTGAGAGATTCAGCCTATCAGGCCAATGCTAGCCAGCAAAATCAACGTCTCCCAAGAATTTTCGCGCATATCCCATCCACCCCTTTCAACACCGCGCGATGATCCCAGGCCGAACGTGAGGGAAGGTGGCGATGGTGGAAAACAAGATCGCGGTAGACCGAAACCACGCAGCACTGAAGCGCATCCTGGCCAGCCTTGTCGCCATGGCGGGGTGGACTGCGGCGGGTAACACTTTCTTGCGCGCCTGCGGCGATGCGGGCAGCGCCAGTACTCTACCGCGTCATCTCTATGTCGCCATCCTGCGGCTCCTGCGTCCGGCCGAAGCCGCGACGCGGCGGCTGGTCATCGTCCTGGCACGCGGCATTGTCGTCTCGCTGCCGCCGCTGCGGGCGGCCAAGCCAAAGCCCGGACCGGTGTTGCTGAAGGATGGCAAGGGGACCGGCATCGTCGACACTGGCATCTCCCTCTACAGGCTTGGTCTCGCCAATGTCGCACCGCCGCCCATTGTGCAAAAGCGCACCGCTGTTCCTACCCGCCCGCTCGCCTTCCCGCTGCTGGACCCCTTGCGCAATCCCTTCCCCCACCGCCCCCGCCGCAGCTCGAAGCCGAGCACCGCTGTGCCCCGTTGCCTGCACGACCTCACCGGGCGGCATGCCATTCGGGTGCGGCTCCCGTCGCCCCATGACCCGATCGACGCCACGCGTCTCGGCCAACGCCTTGCCGCGCTCGCCTCGGCCCTGGACGACATGCCGGCCCAGGCTCTCCGCTTCGCGCGCTGGCGCGCCCGCCGCGATCAGATGCGCGGGAAGCCACCTTCCCCCGGCAGATTTCGCCGCATCTGGCCGCTGCGTCCCGGCCGTCCGCCCGGCGGACGCCTGTCCCGTTTCGATCCGGTTGCCCGGCGGCTAACCAGGATCCGCGAGGTCGACGAGGTGTTGGCCCACGCTCATGCGCTGGCCTTGTATGCCCTGGAACGTCCGCGCCCGGATACGTCATGAGGACGGCCTAGGAGCCACCCTGGCAATCTTTCGACTCGCTCGATCTCTCGGGCGGACGCTTTTGCGTGCGAAAACAGCAAGTTGCCTTTATTCGTACCAGTACTGCCACATGGCCGGGGCGGCCGACGCAAACCCCGCGATCCGCAGAGCGGCCTTCCCCTGCACAAGCCCGAGGTGACGGGGCCCGGCAACGCTCGCGCCGTCTCCTAGAACACCTTGCCGGGGTTCATGATGTTCTTCGGGTCGAGCGCCTGCTTGACCATACGCATGAAATCGACCGTGTCCCCGAGTTCGCGTTTTAGGAATGCCATCTTGCCCTGGCCGATGCCGTGCTCGCCGGTGCAGGTGCCGTCCATCGCGATGGCGCGGTCGTTGAGCCGCGCCACGAAAGTTTCCGCCAGTTCGATCTCCTTGGGATCCTCGACCTTGATCAGCACCAGCACATGAAAATTGCCGTCGCCGACATGCCCGACGATCGGCGCAATGAGGCCCATCGCCTCGATGTCCTTCTCCGTCTCGGCGATGCACTCGGCGAGGCGCGAAATCGGAACGCAGACATCCGTGGAGAGGCCCTTGGCGCCGGGGCGCAGCGTCAGCGACGACCAATAGGCGTCGTGGCGCGCCTTCCACAGCTTGGCCCGCTCTTCCGCGACCGTGGTCCACTGGAAAGGTCCGCCGCCGAATTCCGCGGCAATCTCGCCAAACGTCTCAGCCTGCTCGGCGACACTCGCCTCCGAACCGTGGAACTCGAGGAACAGGCATGGGCTTTCAGGATAGTCCAGCTTGGAATAGGTCTTCATCGCCCGCATCTGCAGGGCGTTGACCAGTTCGATCCTGGCAACCGGGATGCCCATCTGGATGGTCATGATCACCGCGTTGCAGGCGGCCTCGACGCTTGGAAAGGGACAGACGCCGCCCGAGATCGCCTGCGGGATGCCGGCCAGCTTCAGCGTCAGCGAGGTGATGATGCCGAGCGTGCCTTCCGAGCCGATCAGCAGCCGCGTCAGATCGTAGCCGGCCGATGTCTTCTTGGCCCGCCTGGCTGTGGTGATGGCGCGGCCATCCGCCATCACGGCGGTCAGCGCGATGACATTGTCCCTCATCGTGCCGTAGCGCACCGCGTTGGTGCCGGAGGCGCGCGTCGCCGCCATCCCGCCGAGGCTGGCATTGGCGCCGGGATCGATTGGAAAGAACAGCCCGGAATCGCGCAGATGGCTGTTCAAATCCTCCCGCGTCACGCCGGGTTCTATCGTGCAATCAAGGTCTTCGGCATTGACGCTCAGTATCCGATTCAATCGGCTGGTATCGATCGATATCCCGCCGCCGGGAGCGTTGACGTGACCCTCCAGCGAGGTGCCCGTGCCGAACGCGATAACGGGCACGCCATATTCGCCGCAGGCACGGACGATCTCCTGCACCTCTTCGGTGCTTTCCGGAAAGGCAACGCCGTCCGGCGCCTGGGTCGGGATATAGGTGGTCGTGTGTGCATGCTGCTCGCGCAGCGCCTGGCCGGTCTGGAACCGCTCGCCGAAGCGCTGTTTCAGGATGCCGAGCACGGCCTGGATGCCGTCTTCGTTGCGCGCGACGCGTGGAAAATCCTTGAGCGCCATGCTTATCCTCCCTTAGGCTGCATCAAAGCCTTATTGGGCAATGGGAAACCTGTCTACGCATGACCAGCAAGAAGCTCGAAAGCGAAACCTCGGAGTCGGAAAAAGGCGCCGGTCTTCAGATCTTTCTGATAGCCGCATTGATCATTGTCCCAATTGTTGCGGCAATCTGGGGGGTCAAATCGGCACCCACTAACGACCGATTGTTTGCAACAATCCTTTTTGCCGGTTTCGCCCTGATGGTAAGTGGATTTGGATATATTGCCTCGATCCCTCCGAGAAAATCTGTTGTCGTCGTAGCGAAGCCAATTCCACATATCGGGATCTTTCTCGTCGGGACGTACGTCCTCTCTGTCTTGTCGCTCAGCCTGGCAATTGCGTTGACCTACTCCAGCCCAGAGATTGGAATGTTAGGTCGACTGGGTGGCTGGGCGGCCGGAATTGGTCAGTACATTTTTCCCGTCGTCACCAAATATGAAACTCAAATGCAGCTATCGCCTTCCGAATTATTCCGTGCACAATCGATTATGACCGCATTTTTATTACCATCTGCTTTGAACGGCATTATCTTTACTTTGGCCTTCCTCTCGCCTGGACCTTATTGGTGGGAAGCGCTGGAAGCCGATCCACACCCGCTATCTCCTTCCATTTTGGTTTTCTTGTTTCCCGCATGCATCGTATTCTTCCTGATCGTCTATTTCGGTGCGTTCGAGTTCAGCTCGTCAGACTATTCGGCACTTTCGGGCAGTAAGGGTTGCCTCTTGAACGCGTTCTGCTACCTGCGAGCGTCTGACCTCACTTTTTTCTCAACTGCAGCTATGGAATCGGTCTCTATCGCCGCACTGCCATTCATCTGCGTTATGTGGCTCCAATTGCTATTGCGCTACGAGCAACACAACCGATCAATTTGAGGTACCCTTGCCCTACAAAGTCCCCTTCGTATCCAGTCCCATGGCGATCGAGCCGCAATGGACCGACTACAACGGCCACATGAACATGGCCTATTACAACGTGCTCTTCGATCGCTGCGTGGACCAGGCCTGCGACCTGCTGGGCATCGGCGCGGCCTATGCAAAGACGCGCCGGCTGACGATCTACACCGCCGAGGTGCATGTCTGCTACGTGCGCGAACTGCACCAGCATCAGAGTGTGACTGTCAGCCTACAGGTGCTGGATCACGACGCCAAGCGGCTTCACCTTTACCAGGAAGTGCGCCACGAGGATGGCTGGCTGGCTGCAACGTCGGAGTCGCTTGTGCTGCACATCGACATGTCCGGGCCGAAGGTGGCGCCGTTTCCCGAGGACATTTTGCCGAACGTCGAGGAAATGGCCCGCGCTCATACGGACCTGCCGGCGCCCGAGCGTGCGGGTCGCAGGATTGGCATCGAACGGCGGACGTGAGGGGTCTGAAGCTGGCCACGCCGGCAGGCGTCCGCCGTTTCAGATCAGCGAGTCGGTCCAGTCGACGATTTCAGCCGCAGCCTGGTTGAAGGCGCTGTCGAGCGCCGCGATGTAGGCGTCGTTGCCGGCGCCGGCCAGCGGTGCCTCATTGACGAACGTCTTCGACGCCCGCACGACGCCGTTGCGGTCGTTCAGGATTTTCACGAACAGTTCGACATGCGCCCGGCCGCCCTGCGCCACGCGCACGTCGAAGGCGCGCACCTCGACCAGGATCTGATAGTCGATCGCCAGGCCCTCGCCCGGCTTGCCGACGCCGCCGAACGCGCCGGACTTCTGATAGGCGTCGGCCAAGCGCGCCTGCACGATTCTCGGCAGGCGGTCGGCCCACTGGGCGCCCTTGAGATATTGGATCGAGCCGTCCGCGGGGCGAACGACCACGTTCACGCCGTCGAGCGCCTTCAGCGCAATCGGTTCGGCGATGAGGATCTGCGTGCCGCCACGCTTGCTGCTGTCCCGCTCGCCGGGCGCGGTCAACTCATAGGTGTCGAGCGGCGCGGGACCGCCGCCAACAAGCGCGCAACCCGAGAGCAGCCCCGCCAGCAGCGCGACGATGGTCAGCCTTTCAGCCAGCTTCACGCGTAACATCCCCGATTCTTCTCACGCGCGTCCCTCGTTGCGCGACCTGACCTTCAAACCACCTCTGCGGCTCCATCCCGTCGATGTCAACGCCGCGACCCACCCTGTGGCCGCCGCTTTCGGCGCGTTCCACCGCTTATGGTGCGCGTTTGCCTCTATTTGCCTGAAGTGCGGCTATACAGCCCGCCAGAGCGCCACGATCCCATCGGCCCCGCCGCTGATCGGATCCGTCGAAAAGCTTTGCAGTAATCAACGCGGTCAACGCGGGTCAACGTAGGAGAATATAAAGCAAAAACAGCATGTTGCGCGGCGATGCATTCGTTTACACCGAAGATGTCGGGAGTTCGAGTCTCTCATCGCCCACCAAAACCCCGCCATAGCAGGTGTTTGCCGTTCTGTCGGGCCGTGCGCTCGCCCGCTTCGTGCAGGCAAAGAGGCCGCGCCGGTACCGCGATCATCAGCCCTGTCTGTCTCAGGGCTCAGCCGCTCTCTCCCGTTTCTCCCGCCTTTCGCTGCCGCCGGCGCTCCCACCACACCACGCACCTGCGGCGAAAGCGCCTGACGGCCGCGAATTCGTAGGACAGCACCAATATGCCAAGCGGAAGCATCCAGAAGCCGAGCAGCGGCAAGAAGCCGAGAACACCGAAGAGACAGAGTCCAACGCCAATCGCGATGCGCACGGGGCGGGACCGCGGCATGTGGATATCGCGCCCGAGAATGCCGATCTTGTGCGGCTTTCGCGTATGAAGATGCGATGTCTGGTCCATGCAACCCTTATCCCGCCAAATACGGTGAAACGACAGCCCCGGCCCCCCTATGTGGGCCGTGGTCCTGCTTCTTGCCAGATAAATGTCGTTGCCTGCGGCGATTCAATCACGAAGCCGCTTTGCAAACGCAAAAACTCGGTGCTATAGGCAGCGCCAATTCGCGTGAGCACTGTTCCCCGGTAGCTCAGTGGTAGAGCAACCGGCTGTTAACCGGTTGGTCGCTGGTTCGAATCCGGCCCGGGGAGCCAAACAAATTCAAACACTTAACCTTTCTTCCCTACCCGCTCCAAATTGGAAATTGCCGTTCTTGGGCAACACTTGGGGCAACACCGAGCCACTTGGTCGGGCTGAAAATATTTCGCCTCTGCGGGGCATCATTCGCCAAACCACACACTCTCCAGCGCACCACCCCAACCAGACGAGCAAGTCCAGCAGCGACAAAACAGCCCGCCGCCAAGGCGAAAAGCGTCCCATACCGGCCGCGTCTTCGAGTCATCGGCAAAACTAGATTCGTATCAACTGGCTGCCCGGATGGAAGGCCTTCCACGAGAACCAGTACTCATCAGAAATCGCAACCTTTTCCAGGTCAGCCTTGATCGAGCCGCTCTTGTACTGGCCGCGAGCATCCCATGCCGTTTCACTGCGGGCATCAGCTAGTGCGCCATCTGTGCATGCAGTCAACTGGACTGGCTTGCCCCTGACGCTACCGTTGAAGGCATTCACGGCATCGCCTCGTGCAACAAGAAAAAAGTTCAGCGTCTCGTTTTTGATTACGCCTTTCTGCATCACCTCACTTTTGAGATACGCAACGGGCGGGGTGGCGATTGGGTCAATCACGCCTATCACATGCGTTCTTGCAGGGAGAGACTTATCCCGCAGTCGTGACGGCAGGCCGGGGGTTGCCTCGCTGGACCTGATCTTTTTCCAGACTCCATGGACAGGCAGTTGGAACTCGCGAAGATCATCGTGAGCGACGTGACACACCTGTGGCAGCGATTTGAGACGCCTGACTTCGCGCCAAGACAAGATCTGGAAGGGGATCATCGTCAGCGTGTAGGGATGCAGCCGCCCGATTATTGACTGGAACGTAGCCTGCTGGAAGAACGTCTTGGTT
>DATDBN010000060.1:0-30221 GCA_036524835.1 Mesorhizobium sp.
CGTCTGTCATGGGATGGCTCCTTCTTCTTCCGAAATGATGCTTCGCGGTTTTCGGTTCCGGCAAGCACAGGACGTTTTGCCAATGCGCGCGCCGACATTTCGCGTTTCGGCGAAATCGCTATTCGATCACGACAGTCGTGATCGCCGTTAAGCATTTTGATTCAAACTTTATTGGCACTTTGCCAGCCATAGATCGGCTGTTGCTGGGGCGCCGTGTCCCCTCGGGTCTGTTTTGTTCTGTGTACGGGTTCCCATGCGGTCGTCCGCCATTTCCCTCGGTCTTGTTGCCGCGCTGGCCCTGAGCGGGTGCACCAGCGCCGGCGTGGAGGCGCTCGACCTGCGCCCGTCGCAGGAGATCACCAATTCCGTGGCGATGCCCGCGCCCGCCGTTCCTTCGAGGCCGCTCGACGTCGCGCAGCCGGCTCGGGACCTGGCGCAAGCGGCGGCTGACGCCAACACCGCAGAACCCGGCATGCCGGCGTTGGAGCCCATCGCGCTCGTCGCCCCATCGAAGAACGCCATCCGCCCACCCCTTGCCGAACCGGAGGCGCGCGCCGCCATGGCGGCCGCGAGGCCGATGAAGCCGCAGGCGCTGGAGGTCTATCGCCGCCGGTTCCGCGACGCCAAGCCGATCAATTTCGGCCGCTATTCACCCAAGGCTCACGCTGTCCACGGCGTCGACGTTTCGCGCTGGCAGGGCCGCATCGACTGGACCAAGCTGCGCTCGCAAGGCGCCAATTTCGCCTATATCAAAGCCACCGACGGCGGCGATCATCTCGACCCGATGTTCCGCAAGAACTGGAAGGCGGCGCAGGCGGCAGGCCTCAAGCGCGGCGCCTACCACTTCTTCTACTGGTGCCGCTCGGCGAGTTCGCAGGCGGAGTGGTTCATTCGCAACGTGCCGCGCGACGCTTTCGCCCTGCCGCCGGTCATCGATGTCGAGTGGAACGGGGAATCGAGCTGCAAGCGCCGTCCGTCGCGCGAAAACGTGCTGGAAAAGATGCAGGTCTTCATGGACCGGCTGGAGGCGCATTACGGTCAGCGGCCGGTCATCTATACCGCCCCCGATTTCTATCGCGACAATTTGAAGGGCGCTTTCCCGAACCACCCATTCTGGCTGCGCGCGGTGGCGCAGCATCCGTCCAAGGTCTATCCCGGCCGCAAATGGGTGTTCTGGCAGTATTCCGGCTCCGGCCTGTCGCATGGCGTGAGCGGCCGCGTCGACCTCAACGCCTTCCATGGCAGCGAGCAGCAATGGCGCGAATGGGTCGCGCGGAACTGACCGGGGTCAGGGCGCGGCGCCATCGGACTTGATGCTTTTTGGCTACCGGTAGAGCGTCTCAGCCCGACGTAGCCCTCGCGGCGGCCAGACCGCGCGAAATGTCGGCCTTGAGGTCTTCCACATCCTCGAGCCCGATCTGCAAACGCAGCAAAGGTCCGGCGTAGCTGCCCCTGGGCACCATCCGGTCGGCGAGGCTCACTGGCACGGCAAGGCTTTCGTAGCCGCCCCAGGAATAGCCGAGGCCGAAGATGCGCAGGGCATCGAGAAAGGCATGCGCCTCCGTCTTGCCGCCGCCTTGCAGCACGATGGAAAAAATGCCGCTCGATCCGGTGAAGTCGCGCTTCCATAGGGCATGGCCGGCGTGGCTTTCCAGGGCAGGGTGCAGCACCTCGGCGACGCCGGGCTGGGTTTCCAGCCAGCGGGCAATCTCCAGGGCGCTCTTCTCGTGATGCTTGAGCCGCACCCCCATTGTTCGCAGACCGCGCAGCACCTGGTAAACATCGTCAGGGCCGGCGCAGCATCCCATGGTCACGAAGGCTTCGTGGAGGCGCGGCCAGAAAGCCTCATTCGCCGACACGGTTCCAAGGAGCACGTCGGAATGGCCGGCGGGGTATTTGGTGGCAGCGTGGATGGTGATGTCGACGCCATGGTCTAGCGCGCGGAAGAACAGCGGGGTCGCCCAGGTGTTGTCCATCATGACGACGGCGCCGCTGGCGCGAGCCGCCTTGGCGATTGCCGGAATGTCCTGCATCTCGAAGGTGTTGGAGCCAGGGGATTCGGTGAACACGACCCTGGTGTTGGGCTTCATCAGCGCCGAAATTCCGGCCCCGACAGCCGGGTCGTAATATTCGACCTCGACACCCAGGCGCCGCAGCATCGTGTCGGCGAAATGCCGCGTGGGATGATAAACGGAATCGACGATCAGCACATGGTCGCCGGACGACAGGAACCCCAACAGCGGAATCGTGACTGCCGCGAGGCCTGACGGCACGATGATCGTTCCGGCCGAGCCCTCCAATTCGTCGATAGCGGCGCCAAGCGCGTCGGTGGTCGGCGTCCCCCTGGTGCCATAGGTATATTTCTGCCCGCGGCTGGCCATGGTCGCGGCGTCGGGGTACAGCACGGTCGACGCGCGGACGACCGGCGGATTGACGAAGCCGAAATAGTCCGAGGGCTTGTTGCCCGAATGCGCCAGGCGCGTGTTGACGCCCAGCGATTCGCTCTTCGTCTTGGTCATCTGGATTTTTCCCGTTCTTCCGGCACGCCTGAGTCAAGACCGCCTTAGTCAAGACGGGAGCGCCTTGCAACGAGCACGCATTAAGCCAGGAGTGCGACCCCTGGCATCCTGTTTGCGCCATACCGGCAGCTTTCCAGAATGTGGTGCTGGCCCAATCGGTCATTGCCCTTGACCTACCATGAATAATCGCCTTCGATGCGAGGCGGCCGAAAGCCGGTGCAACAACGGGGGTCTGGTGCGTTCGCGCGGAACTTGTGCGACAGCCGGGATCGATCCGAAGAAAAAAACGAAAAAGAGTTGAGCTAAACAGAAGGGTTCCAGGGATATGAAGACGAGTTTGAAAATCGCTCTTGGCGCTGCCGCGCTCGGACTGGCGGCGACCGCCGCGCAGGCCGACACGCTGAGCGATATCAAGGCCAAGGGCTTCCTGCAGTGCGGTGTGAACACCGGCCTGGCGGGATTTTCGGCGCCCAACGACAAGGGCGAGTGGACGGGCCTCGACGTCGACTACTGCCGCGCGCTGGCGGCGGCGATCTTTGGCGACGGCACGAAGGTGAAATATACTGCCCTTTCCGCAAAGGATCGCTTTACGGCTTTGCAGTCGGGTGAGGTCGACATCCTGTCGCGCAACACGACCTGGACGATCAATCGCGACACCGCGCTCGGTCTGAATTTCGCTGGTGTGACCTACTATGACGGCCAAGGCTTCATGGTGAACGCCAAGAAGCTGCCCGATGTGAAGTCAGCCCTGCAACTCTCCGGAGCCGCTGTCTGCGTGCAGTCCGGCACCACGACCGAACTGAACCTTGCCGACTATTTCAAAGCCAACAAGATGGAATACAATCCGGTGGTTTTCGAAAAAGTCGAGGAGGCCAACGCCGCCTATGACTCCGGCCGCTGCGATGCCTACACCACCGACCAGTCGGGCCTCTATGCAATACGCCTGTCGATGAGCGCGCCTGACGACCACGTCGTTCTGCCGGAGATCATCTCCAAGGAGCCGCTCGGACCCGCCGTGCGCCAGGGCGACGACAAGTTCTTCGACGTTGCGAAGTGGACCTACTACGCACTGCTCAACGCTGAAGAGGCTGGCATCACCCAGGCCAATGTCGAGGAGATGAAGGCTTCCGAGAATCCGGACATCAAGCGCCTGCTCGGCGCCGAGGCGGAAACCAAGATCGGCACCGATCTCGGTCTGGATAATGCCTGGGTGGCCAACATCATCAAGACGACCGGCAATTACGGTGAGATCTTCGAGCGTAATGTCGGTGCGGGCAGCCCGCTCAAGATCGCCCGCGGCGTCAACGCGCTGTGGACCAAGGGCGGCCTGCAATACGGCATGCCGATCCGCTGATTGACCCATCGGGCCGGAGAGGGAAACCTCTCCGGCCTTTCCGGCTTCGGATCGGCTAGAACAATCGCCGGGCGAGGCCTTGTCATGGGAAGGGGAACCCTGTGGCGACGCAAGACATCATCCACGCCGCATCGCCTGCAAAGGCATCGCCGCTCTATGATCCGAAGATCCGTAGCATCGTTTTCCAAGTTCTGTTGATCCTGTCGCTGGTGCTTGGCATCTGGTGGATCGCTGACAACACGGTCGAGAACCTGCGGCGGTCGAACATTTCCACCGGCTTTGATTTTCTCCGTGGCCGCGCGGGCTTCGACATCGGCTTTTCGATGATCGACTATTCTTCCGATTCGACGTTTGCCCGCGCCCTCGTGGCCGGCATTCTCAACACGCTGCTGGTGGCGGCGACTGGCATCATCACCGCGACGATCATCGGCTTCCTTGTCGGCGTCGGCCGACTGTCGAAGAACTGGCTGATCCGCAAGATCGCCACCGTCTATGTCGAAGTGTTCCGCAACATTCCGCCGCTGCTGGTCATCCTGTTCTGGTACCAGGGCGTGCTGGCGCTGCTGCCCAATGTTCGCGACAGCCTTGGCCTTCCGTTCGGCTCATTCCTCAACAATCGCGGCTTCTATTTTCCGCGCTTCGTGTGGGGAGACGGCTCCTGGCTGATCCTCGCCGGCCTGGTTGTCGGCATCGCCTTGAGCATCTTCGTCGCCAACCGCGCCAGAGCGCGCCAAATGGCGACCGGGCAGCAGTTCCCGGTGCTGCTCACCAGCCTGGCGCTGATCATCGGCTTCCCGCTGCTGGGGTTGGTGCTGGGCGGATTTCCCGTGACGGTGGATTTCCCGCAGAAGGGAAGTTTCAACCTGACGGGCGGCCTCAATGTGAAGCCGGAATTCCTGTCGCTGTTCCTGGCGCTTTCCTTCTACACCGCTGCCTTCATCGCCGAGATCGTGCGGGCCGGCATTGTCGGCGTTGCGAAGGGACAGACCGAAGCCTATTCCGCACTCGGCCTGAGTTCGGGCCAGGGGCTCCGTCTGGTGGTTATCCCCCAGGCGCTTCGCATCATCATTCCGCCGCTGACAAGCCAGTATCTGAACCTCACGAAGAACTCCTCGCTGGCGGTGGCGATCGGCTATCCGGATCTCTACGCCATCGGTGGAACGATCCTCAATCAGACCGGACAGGCGATCGAGGTCGTGGTCATCTTCATGGTGGTCTATCTGAGCATCAGCATCCTCACATCGCTGTTTATGAACTGGTTCAACGCCAAAATGGCGTTGGCGGAGAGGTGATCCATGGACGAACATGACATGTCCTGGGTTCGCACGGAGATGGCGCTGGCGCAGGCCGCGCCAAGCTCCCAGGCCGGGCCGGTCGCCTGGGTGCGCAAGAATCTCTTCGCATCGCCTTTCGATTCCGCTTTGACCATCCTCGCGGCTCTGGCGATCGCCTGGGCGCTGCCGCAGATGCTCAATTGGCTGATCTTCAACGCCGTGTGGAGCGGCGCCGACCGGACCGCCTGCCTGACATCCGACCAGGGCGGCCAATTGCCCCCCGGCTGGACCGGGGCCTGCTGGCCCTTCGTCAGCGGCCGCTTCGGGCAGTTCATGTTCGGCCGCTACCCGGTTGAGGAACGCTGGCGGGTCATCCTTACCGGCATCATCTTCCTCGCGCTGCTGGTGCCGCTGCTGACGCCGCGGGCGCCGTTCAAGCGGCTGAACGCCATCCTGTTTTTCGCAGTGTTCCCGTTCATAGCCTTCTTCCTGCTCGTCGGCGGCTATTTCGGGCTGCCCTATGTCGAGACCCCGCTGTGGGGCGGCCTGATGGTCACATTGATCATCTCCTATGTCGGCATCACCGTTTCACTGCCGCTGGGAATCATCCTGGCGCTCGGGCGGCGGTCCAAAATGCCGGCGGTCAAGCTGCTGTCCGTCATCTTCATCGAGGCCATACGCGGCGTGCCGCTGGTTACCGTGCTGTTCATGGCCGCCTTCATGCTGCCGCTGTTCGTGCCGCCGGGCGTTACCTTCGACAAGCTGCTGCGAGCGTTGATCGGCGTGGCGCTGTTCTCGTCGGCCTACATGGCCGAAACCATTCGCGGCGGCCTGCAGGCGATCCCGAAAGGCCAGTATGAAGGCGCCGACTCGCTGGGACTTGGCTATTGGCAGAAGATGTTCTTCATCGTCATGCCGCAGGCGCTGAAGCTGGTCATTCCCGGCATCGTCAACAACTTCATCGGCCTGTTCAAAGACACCACGCTGGTGCTGATCATTTCGATGTTCGACCTGCTGGGTGTCGTGAAGCAGAACATTTCGGGTGACCCGACCTGGGCGACGCCGCAGACCGCCAAGACCGGATATGTCTTTGCGGCGGCGATCTTCTGGGCCTTCTGCTTTGGCATGTCGCGCTATTCGCAATATATGGAACGCCGCCTCGACACCGGGCACCGCAAGTGAGCGGCGGCAGACAATAGGGGAAACTGAATGACCACCGAAAACGCCGTCGCCGCAGAAGAGATCCAGGTCGATCGATCCAAGATGCATATCTCCACCACCGATGTGGCTGTGCAGATTGTCGGCATGCACAAATGGTACGGCGAGTTCCATGTGCTGAAGGATATCAACCTCAAGGTCATGCGCGGCGAGCGCATCGTCATTTGCGGTCCTTCGGGCTCCGGCAAATCGACGATGATCCGCTGCATCAACCGGCTGGAAGAGCACCAGAAGGGCCAGATCGTCGTCGATGGCAAGGAACTCACCAATGATCTGAAGAAGATCGACGAGGTGCGTCGCGAGGTCGGCATGGTGTTCCAGCACTTCAATCTCTTCCCGCACCTCACCATTCTGGAGAACTGCACGCTGGCGCCGATCTGGGTGCGCAAGATCCCCAAGAAGCAGGCGGAGGAGACGGCCATGCACTTCCTGCGCCGGGTCAAGATCCCCGAGCAGGCCAACAAATATCCCGGCCAGCTTTCCGGCGGGCAGCAACAGCGCGTGGCGATCGCCCGCTCGCTGTGCATGAACCCGCGCATCATGCTGTTCGATGAGCCGACTTCGGCGCTCGATCCGGAAATGATCAAGGAAGTGCTCGAGACCATGGTGGGTCTGGCCGAAGAGGGCATGACCATGCTGTGCGTCACCCACGAGATGGGTTTTGCACGCAAGGTCGCCAACCGCGTCATCTTCATGGATGCCGGCCAAATCGTCGAGCAGAACACGCCGAAGGAATTCTTCGACAATCCGCAGCATGAGCGGACCAAGCTGTTCCTGAGCCAAATCCTGCACTGAGGCAGGCTTGGCATTCACCCCACCCGTCTCGCTTCGCGAGACACCCTCCTCATTAAGGGGAGGGTAAGGCGCCCAGTCCTGCGGCCTCAACTCAAGCGATGACCCGGAGTGGGCGGGTAGCGATGGCCCGTCGCCGCTCAGCGGTCGCCTCAACTAAGCCAACATCTCTGCGCTGATCATCACTCACCATGAAGCGCTTCTTCAGATTTTGCGTCGCTGTCGGTGCTGGGCTTATGATCCTGGTGCTCGCCGGCACCTACATTCCGCGCCCGCTGATGCCTCCGGCGCAGGCGTCAGGCCCGAAGCTCCATCGCATCCTGGTCTTGAGCAATCCGATCCACACCGACATCGCCATTCCGCTCGACGCCGCCGTGCGCGAGACCTTTGCGTTTCTCGGCCGCGATGGCATGCCGGTGGATGATCCTGATGTGCGCTATCTCGTTTTCGGCTGGGGCGGGCGCGCCTTCTACATCGAGACGCCGACCTGGGCTGACCTGAAACTTACGCCCCTTGCGAAAGGCCTGACGGCCGACCGCGCCGCCATGCATATCGACGTTGCCGCGACCATCACGGAGCCGCATCCCGCAGTCGCCGGCCATGACATCGGCGACGCCGAGTTCGCGCGGCTGGTCGGCTATATCCGCAACAGTTTTCGCGGGGAGCAGGGTAGGCCGATCGTCATCCCTGGTGCGGGTTACGGCGAATATGACCGCTTCTACGAGGCGCAGGGTACCTTCACCGCGCTCATCGGCTGCAACACATGGACCGCTGGCGGGCTTCGCGAGGCGGGCCTCAGAACCGGCTGGTGGAACCCGCTGCCCGTCCTGCTGAAGCACTCGATGCGGCTCTATAACTGAGCGCAAACCTTACCCGGCCTTGCGTTCTTTCTCGGCCACATATTCGCGCAGCGCGCGGTTGATATCGCTCTGATAGCCGCGCCCTCCCGCCGTCTGCCGCTTGAACCAGGCGATCAAATCTGAATCCAGCCGCAATGTGAGCTGCTGTTTGATGGGGCGATAATGCGGATTTCGTGCCGCTCGTTGCCAAAATTCCTCGTCCAGAGGCGGGATGTCGGAGGTGTCGATCTCTTCATCGGGCATCTCCGCGAGCGCCCTGAGTTCGGCCTGCTGCTCTTCCGTCAAACGTGGCGGATTATGGGGGTCGAACGAATATCTAACGGGCTTGCTCATTGCGGCGTCTTTCGTGTGGTTCCGCCTTTCGGGCGGAGATGATGCGGACAATTTCTTCTCCGTGGGTGTCACGGGGTACATTTGCGACGACAAGCAAGATCGAACCTCGCACCATGCCGATATTCAGCCAGCGATATTCGCCATATTCAACTCTATCGATCTCGTTGACCGCAAATGGATCGAAGAATGATTCTGATGCCATTTCGAAGCTTACTCGATGCTTTCGCCGATTGGTCAGCGCCTTTTCCGGGTCCCATTCGAACTGCACGTTTGTACCTACAAGAATGTAACTACGAATCTAAGAATGTCAATGTGTGGACGGCTTCCACCCGTACAGCCAGTCCAGATCCGCCGCGAGGCTCTCGGGGCCGCGCAGCTTCAGGAAAGCGTTGCGCGCAATGGCGACGGGGCCCTTGGCGTGCCACGCAAATTGGTTGAGCGCACCGCGCCGCGCCACACGCAGGACGCGGCGGCGCCGGGCTATCGCCCAGCCTTCCAGCGTGCTTTCCAATTGGCCGGGATTGGCCGCAACAGCGGCTGCCAATGTCTCGGCGTCTTCAATTGCCATGGCGGCGCCTTGCGCTGCGAAGGGCGTCATGGCGTGCGCGGCATCTCCGATGAGCGCCAGGCCGCCGGGGTCGATCCAGGCGCCGTCAAGGTCCGCTATATGGATCGGCCATGCGGTCCACGATGTTCCGGGCGCCGCGAGCGCGGCCAGCACAGGGTGGGTGTGCGTCATGGCCGCGCGCAGAGGCGCGATCTCCATGCTCCGCGTCCATCCTGTTTCCATCTCCCGCTTCGTCGGCGTGAACGCCGCAAGGTTGATCTGCGCGCCGCCGCGCAGGGGATAGGTGATCAAGTGAAAGCCGGGATGCAGGAAGGCATTGACCGTGACGCCCGGACAGGCCGCGAGCAGGGCTCGAGCCTCGGCGCTGTCCGACTCGAGCGTGCGGCGCCAGGCGAGTTGGCCGATGAAGCGGCTCTTTCCAACCTCGCCCGCCAGTGCGCGCAAGGTGGACCATACGCCGTCGGCTGCCACCGCAAGCGATCCCCGAATGTCGCGAGTTCTTCCTTCATGCTCGACCGTAAAGGCGGCGCCTTCGGGAGACAGCGCGAAGTCGCGCACCGTGGTACCGGTGGCCAATTCGATGCCGGGATGGTTCCGGACGGCTGTGAGCAGGGCGCTCTGCAGATCGGCGCGGTGCGCGACGAGATAGGGCGCGCCCCAACGGCGCTCGGCGAATGCGCCGAGCGGCACGCGCGCCACTTCGTCCAAGCTCCGCGCTTCGCGCAGCACGACCGCCTCCGGGCTGACGGCAAGTGTTGCGAGATGAGGCAACACGCCGAGACCGCGCAGGATGCGCGTCGCGTTTGGTGAAAGCTGAAGGCCGGCGCCGACCTCCTCAAGGCTTTCCGCACGCTCAAAGAGGTGCACATCGAAGCCGCGGGAAGCGAAGGCGAGTGCCGCGGTCAGTCCGGCGATACCGGCGCCCGCGATAAGAACGGGTTTGTCCTGGAGCCGGGTCATTGCCGGTGCGCGATCCGGCTAAGCTCGCGCTTAGGCCGCTTCGGCGAGGTAGAGACAGCCGTCCGGGTTCGACTCATTCGCCTTCAGCGCTGGGTCGTAGCGGAAAAGCGTCGAGCAGTAGGGGCAGACCTTTTCATCGTCCGAGCCCATATCCAGATAGACGTGTGGATGGTCGAATGGCGGGTTGGCGCCAACGCACATGAATTCCTTGACGCCGATCGAGATGGCCGCATGGCCGTCGTCGTTCTGGAAATGAGGGATCGCGCCGCCGGCCATCTCGTCCTTCTCCGTTCCTCGCAGCCTCGGCTGCCTGATCTGATCGTGCGTTTGTAGCATATCGGTCATGTTTGCAAGCCGTGTGAAATCAAACTGTCGCAATTGCCTGCGAGGAGATAGGATCGATGCGCAGCAGTGGGAAAACGAATGCTGGAAACAAGTGAACTGCGCCCTGTCGTGAGCGAATTCATCGGAAAACCGGGCGCGGCGACGGAGCCCGACAGCGGAAATCCTGACCGCTTCGTAAACCGCGAATTCTCCTGGCTTCAGTTCAACCGGCGCGTCCTGGAAGAATCGCACAACCGCAATCACCCCCTGCTGGAACGCATGCGCTTCCTGTCGATTTCGGCGGCGAATCTCGATGAGTTCTTCATGGTGCGCGTAGCGGGTCTCGCCGGCCAGATCCGGCAGGGCATCGCCATCAAGAGTCCCGATGGCCGCACCCCGGAGCAGCAGCTCGAGCAATTGCTGGTCGAGGTGGGGCGGCTGCAGGAAGACCAGCATCAGAGCCTCGCCAACCTTCTGGTTCTGCTCAAGGCGGAGGGCATTGAGAGCATCACCGCGGACGCCTTGACGAAGGACGAGCGGGACTGGCTGGAAGAGCACTTCAACGAACAGATTTTCCCGGTGCTGACGCCGCTCTCCATCGATCCGGCGCATCCGTTCCCCTTCATTCCCAATCTCGGCTTCTCGATTGCGCTGCAACTTCGCCATCGCCGAAATGGCGAGGAAATGTCGGCGCTGCTGCGCCTTCCAGTGGCGCTGAAGCGATTCATCCGGCTGCCCGACCGCAAGAAATGCGTCCGTTTCATTCCAATCGAGGAAACCGTCGACCAGTTCATCGGCAAGCTCTTCCCGGGCTATGAGGTGAAGGGCTCCGGGACGTTCCGGCTGATCCGCGACAGCGATATCGAGGTCGCCGAAGAGGCGGAAGATCTGGTGCAGTTCTTCGAGACCGCATTGAAGCGGCGACGGCGCGGTTCGGTGATCCGCATCGAATTCGACAATCAGATACCGGCGGAATTGCGGGATTTCGTCGCCCTGGAACTCGGCGTGTCGCCCAGCCGGGTCAGCGTGCTGAACGGGCTGCTTGCGGTCAACCAGGTGTCGGAACTGGTCGCCGTGCCGCGCGACGATCTGAAATTCACACCCTACAATCCGCGTTTTCCCGAACGCATCCGCGACCATCGCGGCGACTGCTTCGCGGCGATCCGCGAGAAGGACATCATCGTCCACCACCCATACGAGTCGTTCGACGTCGTCGTGCAGTTCCTGCGCCAGGCCGCCATCGATCCCGATGTCGTCGCCATCAAGCAGACGCTGTACCGCACCTCGAACGACAGCCCTATCGTCCGCGCGCTGGTCGATGCTGCCGAAGCCGGCAAGTCGGTCACCGCGCTGGTGGAACTCAAGGCGCGCTTCGACGAGGAAGCCAATATCCGCTGGGCGCGCGATCTCGAACGCGCCGGCGTGCAGGTCGTGTTCGGCTTCATGGAATTGAAGACTCACGCCAAGATGTCGCTTGTGGTGCGGCGCGAGGATGGACGGCTGCGCAATTACGTCCACCTGGGCACAGGCAATTATCATCCGATCACGGCGCGCATCTACACCGACTTGTCCTTCTTCACCACCGATCCGGTGATTGCCCGGGACGTCGCACTGATCTTCAATTTCATCACCGGCTATGCCGAGCCGGCGCAGGAGATGAAGATTGCGCTGTCCCCCTTCGCGCTCAAGCAGCGCATCCTCACCCATATCGATGGCGAAATCGCGCATGCGCGTGCGGGGCGCCCGGCGCGCATCTGGATGAAGATGAATTCGCTGGTCGATCCCGACATCATCGATGCGCTCTACGCGGCCAGCCGCGCGGGCGTGGAAAGCGACCTGGTGGTGCGTGGGATTTGCTGCCTGCGGCCGCAA
The DNA here is from genome assembly GCA_036524835.1 of Mesorhizobium sp. Classification (GTDB taxonomy): domain Bacteria; phylum Pseudomonadota; class Alphaproteobacteria; order Rhizobiales; family Rhizobiaceae; genus Mesorhizobium_G. The sequence continues at coordinate 12,075 of DATDBN010000060.1, forward strand.
GTGCCGGGGCTGTCGGAGAACATCCGCGTGAAATCCATCATCGGCCGCTTCCTGGAGCACAGCCGAATCTACTGCTTCGGCAATGGCCACGGACTGCCCTCCGACGAAGCGATCATCTATCTGAGTTCGGCGGATTTGATGCCGCGCAATCTCGACCGCCGCGTCGAATGCATGTTCCCCATTACCAACGCTACTGTGCATGAGCAGGTTCTCGAGCAGATCATGCTCGGCAACATCATGGACAATCAGCAGAGTTTCGAGGTACTGGCGGACGGTACCTCCCGGCGGGTCGTTCCCGAGGAGGGCGAAGAGCCGTTCAACGCGCAGGAATACTTTATGACCAACCCCAGTCTTTCGGGACGCGGTGTCGCGCTGAAATCGAGCGCGCCGAAGCGCATCGCGCAGTTCAAGCGCCGCAAGAAATCCAGCACCGCCACAGCTGGATGATCGCGCGTTCGCAGGGGCGTCTTCAGGACCGCCAGCCGGTTTCCGTCATCGATATCGGGTCCAACTCGATTCGCCTGGTGGTCTATGAGGGCATCGCCCGCTCGCCGACGGTGCTGTTCAACGAGAAGATGCTGGCCGGACTCGGCAAGGGCATCGCCAATACCGGCAAGCTCGACCCGAACGCGGTGACGCGTTCGATGGAAGAATTCCGCCGCTTTCGCGCGCTTTCCGATCAGGCGGGCGCTACCGATCTCTATGTTCTCGCCACCGCCGCAGCGCGCGAGGCGGAGAACGGTCCGGAATTCATCCGCCGCGCCGAAAAGGTGCTCGGCACCAAGATCAGGGTGCTGTCGGGGCGCGAGGAGGCTTATTTCTCCGCGCTCGGCATCATCTCGTCCTTCCACAAGCCCGACGGGATCGGGGGAGATCTCGGCGGCGGCAGCCTCGAACTCGTCGATGTCCGGGATCAGGACATCGGCGAAGGAATCACGCTGCCGCTCGGCGGCCTGCGCCTGCAGGACATGGCGAAGAATTCGCTCGCGGCGGCTTCGAAGATCGCCAAGACCGAGCTGGTGCGCGCCAAATTCCTGAAGGGCGGCAAAGGCCGCATTTTCTACGCGGTGGGCGGCACCTGGCGAAACCTTGCGCGGCTGCACATGAACGCGACGAATTATCCGCTCGGCGTGATGCACCATTACGAGATGGATGTGGCAGAATCCGCCGGGTTCCTGGAGCGGGTCGCGAAGGGGGACATCGAGAACATAGCCGGCATCGAGTCTGTCTCGAAAGCGCGGCGTTCGCTGCTGGCCTATGGCGCGGTTGTGCTGCTGCAGGTCATTGCGGCAATGAAACCCTCGAAGATCGTCATATCCGCCGTCGGTGTGCGCGAAGGCTATCTGCATTCCCTGTTGCCCAAGGGCGAGCAGGGCGACGATGCGCTCATTTCCGCCGCCGAGGAGCTCGCGGTCCTGCGCGCCCGCTCGGTGGGCCATGCGCACGAGCTTGTCGAATGGACGCGGACCGCATTCGAAGCCTTCGGCGTGGACGAGACGGAGGACGAGGCGCGCTATCGCGCCGCGACCTGCCTGCTCGCCGACATCGGCTGGCGCGCGCATCCCGAATATCGCGGCACGCAGTCACTCAACATCATCGCTCACGCCTCGCTGATCGGCGTCGACCATCCGGGCCGCGTCTACATAGCGCTCGCAAGCCTCTATCGCCACGAGGGCATTTTCAACGAGGTCGCCGTCGGGGAGGCCCTGAAGGAGCTGGCGCCGCCGCGCTATATCGAGCGGGCGCGCTTCCTGGCGGCCCTTTTCAGGGTGGTCTACATGCTTTCGGCTGCCATGCCGGGCGTCATCCCGCGTCTGCGATGGGAAAAGCGCGGCCTCGACCGGCTGTGCCTGGTCATCCCCGCCGATCTCGCGGGTCTCTATGGCGAGCGCCCCATCGGCCGGCTGGCGCAGGTCGCCAAGATCACTGGCCGCAAGCTCGATCTGGTGATCGACGGCGGCGAAACGGCCAATCAACTGGCCGCCGGCTATCTCAGGCGCGAGTCGAGCGAATAGGCGCCCGCGCCCGAAGCGGCCAGAATGAAAAGCCCGCCCGCAATCGCAATATCCTTCCAGAATGCCTGGCTGTGCATTAGCCGTAGCGTTGCGTCCTCGCCGCCCTGGCCGAAATGGCCGACAAAACCGGCGAAGGCGGCAAACAGTGCGAGCAGCAGTGCTGCGATGGGTGTCTGCCAGCCGATCAGGATCAGCACTCCCGCCGCCGTTTCAAACAGACCGGCGCCCCAGGCTGCGAGGGTAGACAGGGGCAGGCCGAGGCCGGCGAAGTAGGACGCAGCACCATCGAGGTTCGACAGCGTCTCCAGCCCGGACGGCAGGAACAGCGCGGCGATCAACAGCCGGCCAAGAAGCAGCAGGGTGTTCCGGGGCATGGTGCGCACTCTCTGGACATGCAGGAGAATGCGCGTCTCGGCGGGTTTTGTCACGCCGCGAGGAAATACCTGATCGGTGTGATCTCACCCCGGCCGGGTCATGTCCTCCGGCCGCACGATGCGATCATAATCCGCCGCGCTCACCAGTCCGGTCGCCAGCGCTTCCTCGCGGAGGGTGGTGCCGTTTTTGTGCGCGGTCTTGGCGATCTTGGCGGCATTGTCGTAGCCGATCGTGGGCGCCAGCGCGGTGACGAGCATCAGCGAGCGGTTGAGTGCGTCCTTGATGTTGTCCTCGCGCGCCTCGATGCCGACGACGCAATTGTCGGTGAAGGAGACGGCCGCGTCGGCCATGAGTTGCACCGACTGCAGGAAATTATACGCCATCACAGGATTGTAGACGTTCAGTTCGAAATGACCCTGGCTGCCGCCGAAGGTGACAGCGGCGTGGTTGCCGAACACCTGCACGCAGACCTGCGTCAACGCCTCGCACTGGGTCGGGTTGACCTTGCCCGGCATGATCGATGAGCCCGGCTCGTTTTCCGGCAAGGCGAGTTCGCCAAGGCCGGAGCGCGGACCGGACCCGAGAAAGCGGATGTCGTTGGCGATCTTGAACAGGGCAGCGGCGGCGGCATTGATGGCGCCATGCGAAAACACCATGGCGTCATGCGCGGCCAGCGCTTCGAACTTGTTCGGGGCGGTGACGAAAGGCAGCCTGGTGATCTTGGCGATGCGCTTGGCGACCTTCTCGGCAAAGCCGACCGGTGCATTCAGCCCCGTGCCGACCGCCGTGCCGCCCTGCGCCAGTTCGAAAAGGCCGGGCAGGGTGAGTTCGATGCGGGCGATCGAAGAGGCGACCTGCGCGGCATATCCGCCAAACTCCTGGCCGAGGGTCAGCGGCGTCGCGTCCTGGGTGTGAGTGCGGCCGATCTTGATGATCTTGTCGAATTTCTTGGCCTTCTTCGCCAGCGCCTTGTGCAGATGCTTCAGCGCCGGGACGAGATCGTGGACGATGCGCTCGGCGCAGGCGATATGCATGGCGGTCGGGTAGGTGTCGTTCGACGACTGGCTCATATTGACGTGGTCGTTGGGATGAACCGGCTTCTTCGAGCCCATAATGCCGCCGAGAATCTCGATAGACCGGTTCGAGATCACCTCATTGGCGTTCATGTTGGACTGGGTGCCGGAGCCGGTCTGCCAGACGACCAGTGGGAAATGATCGTTCAACTTGCCGTCGATCACTTCTTGCGCGGCCTCGACGATTGTCGCGCCGATTTTCGGATCGAGCCGCTTCAATTCCATGTTTGCTTCGGCGGCGGCGCGTTTCACGATGCCGAGCGCCCGCACCACAGCAAGAGGCTGCTTTTCCCAGCCGATCTTGAAATTTCCGAGGGAGCGTTGCGCCTGCGCGCCCCAATAGCGATTTTCCTCGACCTCGATCGGGCCAAAAGTGTCGGTCTCGGTACGGGTCTTCGCCACGATCAACTCCGCATTGCTTGCTGTTCTTCGCAGCGACGTAGCCGTTCCCTCCATAGGCTTCAAGCGCGGCCGGGCGGGAGCGCCAGACAAAAATCGGTTCATATGCCGGTGGATGCGACGGCCGCGCAAAAATCCACCGGTCCGACCCGCCCGCACGGACCTTGAGGGGGGACCTCGAAAACCTGTCGTTTCCTGTCCGGGGTTGACCCTTTCCGCGCAATCCGTGATTGAGTTCGGCTGGCGGCGGCAGGCTTTGCATGGGGGATTGTTCGCAATTCGAGCACGCAAAGTTCACCAACGTTCAGTTTTTGATATCGGCGCGGCGTGCTAGGGCGTGGCGCAGACTCGAACTGACAGCAGTCTCAGTGTGACAAAGGATCAATGATGCAGATGACTTTTCTCCAGCCGTGGGCGCCGCATATCCGCAGCATCCTGCGCATTCTCGCCGCGGCAACATTTCTCACCCACGGCACCATGAAGCTCTTCGGCTGGCCTGTGCCGATGGGTGACGGTCCGCTCGATACCATGATGCTGGTTGCCGGCATATTGGAACTGGTGGGCGGATTGCTTCTCCTGATCGGTCTGTTCTCCCGGCCGGTCGCTTTCCTCCTGGCCGGCATGATGGCCGTGGCCTACTTCCTGGCGCACGCGCCGCAGGGCTTCTTCCCGGCTCTCAACGGCGGCGAGGCTGCGTTGCTCTTCTGCTGGGTGTTTCTCTACATCGCCGCTGCCGGCCCCGGCCCGATCAGCGTCGATGCGCAGTTGGGAAACGACTGACGCCAAAGTACTCTCCCGCCTGAGGGACGCCGCGAAAGCGGTTACCGTCACGCCGCTCCTTCTCAAGGGAGCGTAAGCGGCGCCTAACATTGGCGCTGTTCGGGAATGACCCTGACGCCGCCCCCTGCGGCGTCAGGACGCTACTTGGCGTAATGCCAGGCTTCGTTCGTCACATGCAAGGCCTCTAGGCGCACCCGGCGGATCGCTGGTATCGTGCCTGCATGGACAGCCCGCTCGATAGTTTTGGTCAGCCTTGCCTGTCGCGGCGCGGATTTCTTGCAGCAGCCTCTGCCGCGGGACTTCACGGGCTGTTCACGCCGCTTGCCGCCGGGGCTGCGGAAGAAGAGATTACCTTCGCCTTTATCAGCGACGTGCATGCCTGCCGCATGAACAGTGGGCTGAGCCCGAATTGCCAGCAGGAAGGCAAGACGGACCAGGCGCTGCTGCGCCATATCAAGGCGCTCAACCGGCTGCCGGAGGAGATCTGGCCCTCATCCATCAAAGGTGTCGCGACGGGTCTGCCCAGCGCGGGCAAACGGATCGGCGAGTTGCGCGGCATCGTCGTTGGCGGCGACATGACCGACGATGGCGGCGGCCAGACCGTCGAGCCGCGCGAGGGCACGCAGCTTCTGCAGTTCAGCCACCGTTACCAGCAAGGCGCGGGACCCGACCGTGTGCATGTCCCGGTCTATGCCGGGCTGGGCAATCATGATTTGGATCAGGATGGCAAGCCGCCCAATGTCGACTGGTATCGGCGGGAATTGCGCGACTATGTCGAGGTCAATCACGAGCCAGGCGACATCTTCAAGCCTCCGGTGCCGGCGGCCAATTTCGATCCCGAGACCGATTGTTATTCCTGGAATTGGGGGCCGCTCCATTTGGTGCAATTGCACCGCTTCGGCGGCGACACGCGAAAGGGCGCGGTCAGTTCTATACCCTGGCTGAAGGACGATCTGCGCACGGCCGGCGCCGGAAGGCCCGTCGTGCTGTTCCAACATTATGGCTGGGATCCGTTTTCACTGGAGAACTGGGATCCGGCGAAGACGACATTCGACGATAAAGGAGAGGGGGCTGCGCATTGGTGGAGCGATGCTGAGCGGCAAACGCTGCTGGAGGCACTTTCCGGATCCAAGGTGATTGGTATTTTCCACGGCCACGAACATCCGACGCCTATGATCTACCGCGTCGGTGGGCTCGATCTTTTCAAGCCCATCGCGTCATTTCTGGGCGGTTTCGCGCTTGTGCGTCTGTCCGGCGCTGGTTTGGAGATCACGCTTGGCCAAGCGATCGACGACAGTGGAGGCGTGGCCTTCACGACGGCATTTTCCAAGCGGATTTGAACGCCCCGGAACCAGCCGCAGCCACGACGCAAAAAAAACGCCTCTTACACCGAATTAACGTGCAAGAGGCGCTTTTTGTCGTTCCGCAATTTGCCCGGATTTCTCCGTTCATTTTGCTTCTGACAGGACAATAACGGGGTAGCCGGCAAACGGTTCCAACGGATTCGCGAAAAAAATTCAGCTGCTGACCCAGCCCATCAGTTGCGCGGTCTGCCAGCCGGCAAGCAGCACGATCAGGCATCCCACGAGGCGCAAGAGGGTCCTTTCCTTCAGCGTCCGAACCATCAGGCCCGCCAGCGGAGCAGCAAGCAGGCCACCAAGCACGAGACCGCCCACGGCAGCGAGATTCTGCGTGATTTCTCCCGCTTCCTCCCAATGGCCGGTCAGAATTGCGAACAGGAAAGTCAGCGAGACCGACAGCGTGATCAGGAACTCGCTGGCATTTACGGTGCCGATCACATAGCGCGGAGTGCCGCCAAATCCGAGCAGGCCCGTGGTCACCACCGGCCCCCAGCCTCCGCCTCCGGCTGCGTCCAGGAAACCGCCGGCGAGGCCGAGCGGCGCCACGACCGCGGCCGGCATCGGGTTTGACGGAACCCTGCGGAAGGAGCGAATGAGCAGATAGGCGCCGACCAGGGCGAGATAGGCCGTCACATAGGGCTTCATGACCGAGCCGGCAAATGAGGTCAGCACGAAAGCGCCGAGGATCCCACCGAGCACGCCAAACGGCATCAGCCGCCAGAACAGCCTCCAGTCAATATTGCGATGATAGAGGTGCGACGTGCCCGACGCCGCGGTGGTGAACAGTTCGGCGGCGTGCACCGCTGCCGAGGCGTGCGCCGGCGAGACGCCGAAAGCGAGCAGGGTGGTTGACGAAATAACCCCGTAGGCCATGCCCAATGCGCCGTCGACCGCCTGTGCGAGAAAGCCGACCGCCGCAAAGAGGAGAAATTCCTGCATTCCGCGCCTTCCGTACGCTTTCGCACCCGGAAGGCGGGGCGGGCTCATGGTGGACGTGGGAAAGGCTAACCACACCAACAGCGGCGATGCCAGAGCTTTCGCCCCGACAAAGACCCTCAGGCGAAAGCATAGACTTGGCGATCAGCCGCGATGATCTTCGGTGATCGGCTTCTGGTAGGTAAATCCCATGTCCCATGGGAAATATATCCAGGTATCCTGGCTGACCTCGGTCACATAGGTGTCGACCAGCGGACGGCCCTTCGGCTTGGCGTAGACGGTGGCGAAATGCGCCTTGGGCAACATGGCGCGAACGATGGCGGCCGTCTTGCCCGTATCGGTCAGGTCGTCGACGATCAGTGTGCCCTCGCCATCCTGCTCCATCAGCGCCGGCGATATTTCCTTCAGCACCTGCAGTTCTCCCTGCGCGGTGTAGTCATGGTAGGAGGCGACGCAAACCGTCTCGATCAGCCGGATGCCGAGTTCGCGCGAGATGATTGCCGCCGGAACGAGGCCGCCGCGTGTGATGCAGACGATGCCCTTCCACGTCCCGTTGACGCCGGCGAGCCGCCAGGCGAGCGCGCGGGCATCGCGGTGGAACTGGTCCCAGGATACGGGGAAGGCTTTCTCGGGCAAGGACATGCGCATCCCCTCGGACATTTTCCGTGTGTGGAATGCAGCCGCCAATAGCTGCAAACCCCCGGCTTTGACAAGCCGGGGGTGCAGTTTTGGTGCCCGTGGAGGTCAATGCGACATGAAAGTGGCGATTGGCGCGCGGTCGAGAACGCCGCGCGTGACGCCGCCGAACAGGAATTCGCGCAGCCAGGAATGGCCATAGGCGCCCAGGACGAGCAGGTCGGCCTTGGCGCTGCTGCAATGCTGGACGATTGCCTCCTCGACGGAACTCCGGCCCTTTTCGGCGGCGACAAGCTGCACATGAATGCCATGGCGGGCGAGCGTTGCGGCAATGCCCTCGCCCTGCTTGACGGCGCCTGGGCGCCGCTCTTCCGGATCGACGACGAGCACCTCAACGAATTCGGCCTCCTTGAGGAGCGGCAGCGCATCGAAAACAGCGCGCGCGGCTTCCTTGCTGCCGTTCCAGCCGATGACGATGCGCCTCAGCATGGGGTCGAAAGGGGCGTGGCCGCGAGGGATGACGAGCACCGGCCTGCCGGAATCGGAAAGCAGCGCGTCAGTCTCAGGCGCCTCGGATGACGGGTCCGGCTGGGCCGCCACCACCAGGTCGGTGGAACGCGCCAGCCGCAACGCGCCGGCGGAGGTGTCTCCCGGCAATGTCTCCATGGTGGCCCATGCATTGCTCAATTTGGTGGATTCCAGCCGGTGGCCGAACTTCCCGGCGAGCGCCCTGGTCGTGCTGGCCGATCTTTCGGTGGCGTCGCGGAGAAACTCGGCATCGGGAAATCCCGCCGCCATGGCGTAGGAAACCTGGACGAGTTCGGGGTGAAATCCGATGAGATGTGCGCCGAAACGCTCGGCGAGGGCGACCGCGCTGTCGATCAGGTGATCGGCCTCCCTCTCACTCTGCACGACGGCAAGCATCGATTTGTAGGTCATGGCGAACCTCCCTCATATGGCTTCGCCCCAATTTAACACCGATTTGGCGCGGGGGGTTCCCAAAGACACGGGATCGGCGTCTTTTTGCAGTCGGAGGGGGGATCGCACCCGAATAGAACTGTATGACCATCGTCAGCCAGGCGACGCGGCATTCCAGTGCCGCCAAGGGCTTCCCCTGGATACAGCGCATTCTAGGCGGGCTTGGAGAGATCTCGCAGCATTTCCTCGACAGCTGCCTTGGCGCGGTCAACGACGTCCTGGCTGCGGCCGCGCACCACGAGTTCGGTCCAGAACTTGCCGTCGAGGAACTTTGGATAGGAGCCGATGATGGCTTGCGGGTTGGCTTTCTGGATTTCGCCAAGTGGCCCGCCGATGACACCCTCGCCGAAGGGACAGTGCACCATTGCCGAGATCATCTTGGACCCGGCCCTGAGCGTCGGCACGACGTTGTCGAGCATGGCCTGGAAGATCGCCGGGACACCCGCCATCACATGGACATTGCCGATCCTGAAGCCCGGTGCCATCGACACGGGATTGTCGATATGCTCCGCTCCGCGCGGCATGCGGGCCATGCGTTTGCGTGCCTCGGTCAACTCCATGTCGCGCTTGGCGTAGTGCGCTTCAAGCATGGCGTAGGCCTTGGCGTCATATTCGCAGGGAACGCCGAAGGCTTTCGCCATCGAGTCGGCCGTAATGTCGTCATGGGTCGGCCCGATGCCGCCTGTCGTGAAAACATAGTCGTAACGGGCGCGCAATGCGTTCACCGCGCCGGCGATGTCGTCCTCGTCGTCGGCGACGACACGCACTTCCTTGAGGTCGATTCCAATCGCGGTCATGATGTCGGCGAGGTGGCCGATATTGCGGTCCTTGGTGCGGCCGGACAGGATCTCGTCGCCGATCACCAGCATCGCCGCGGTAACGATTTCAGCCATCTGGATCCGCCCTTTTGCCACTGCGAAGCCGCGACTTAGCGCCAAGGCGGCGGCGGCGCAATGCGCAGGCCACCGTTTCGATGCCGGGGTTGCGGTCGCGGCAAAGCCAACTAACCTTGCCGCGAACGGGGTAGAGTGGCGAATGTCGCTGACTGCGATTCTGGGCTGGATGGTTTTGGCGGCGCTGTTCTGCGCAGCGCTTTTTGTCGGCAGCTTCGTTTTCAGGACCAGGCGCATCGCCGCCTGGGCTGAAAAAGAGGTGCCGCCGGCAGGCAAATTCATCGTCATCGGCGGGCAGCGACTGCATTATGTCGAGGCGGGCGAGGGGCCGCCCATCCTGTTTATTCACGGCCTTGGCGCGCAGCTGCACCATTTCAAGGGAACGATCTTCGACAGCCTGGAGGATCGCTATCGCCTGATAGCGCTCGACCGGCCGGGCTCCGGCTATTCGACGCGCCCCATGTTTGCCAATGCCGGGCTCTACGCGCAGGCCGCGACAATCGCCGGCTTTATCGACGCGCTGGGGTTGGAAAGACCGCTGGTGGTCGGCCATTCGCTCGGCGGAGCCGTCGCGCTGGCCCTCGCGGTCGAACATCCCGAAAAGATAGGCGGCCTGGCGCTGATCGCGCCGCTGTCGCACTATCTCGGCCACATCCCGCCCGCTTTTGCCTCGCTCAACATCAAGTCGCCCTGGATGCGGCGCTTCCTGTCCGAGACCTTCGCGGTGCCCACATCGCTGAAATTCGCGGAGCAGACGTTGGATTTCGTCTTCCGCCCGCAGCGCCCTCCGGAAGATTACGGCGTGCGCGGCGGCGGCCTCAGTGGATTGCGGCCCAGCCACATCTACGCCGCGGGCACCGATTTCGTCGACATGCAGGCTGATCTGGCGCAGGTGGAGGATCGCTACGGCGAAATAGACATGCCTGTCGGCGTGTTCTTCGGGATGGACGATCGCGTGCTTGACCCCAAGCTGCACGGTGAGGCGCTGCGCGACAGGATCAAGGCCGCTGACGTAGAGATCGTGGAGGGCATCGGCCACATGCCGCAATTCATCGTGCCGGAGCGCGTTGTCGCCTTCGTCGACCGTATTGCGTCTAGGGTGAACGCCACGAGCGTGGTGGGGGCCCGCTAGCTACGCCGCGCCTGCCGCGCGAGCGGGTGCCGGGTCCTGCAAGGCGCGCACCTTGTTGGCCGAGAGCGTCGAGAGATCGGACCAGATGCGGGACACTGCGTTCGCTGCCCGCGTATAGGCGATATCGAGCTCGCCGCGCCGCATTTCCGCGACGATTGCCTTAAAACTCTGGGCGCAATTGCCGACAGTCTCGTGAAGCTGCTCTGCATCCGCGATCGTCAGATCCGGCTCGGCCAGCGCCAACGGCACCTCGCGCGCCATACGCTTTGCGAAGCGGCCCTGTTCCTGCAATCTGGCGACCCAGTCGACCGGCATCATTGATTCCTTTTTTAGCGAAATTGCTGGACGCGCCGTGCGGACGCAAGGGTCCAAATCGCTGTTCCCACGGGGATTTGCACCGCGAATTCAAAGTTATGTGGTGGGCTGGCTGGCATCCGGCGGGGTTCGACCGGCGACAGCGCTGGAGTGTTTCGGGGAAAAGTGCGTAGCAACTTCCCGGTTCGGTAACGCGAGAGCACACTACCTAATGCGGCTGACGGATTCCGTGATCTCGTGAACCGCGCTAGCGGCCGTCGTTGGGCGAAAACCGGGCGACAAGCGAATGGCTCTCCGCCGCATAGGTGAAGCGCGCATGCGTCACGGGTTTATAGGCGCTCCAGGTGCGCCGCTCGATCGTCAGGCAGGGCGCCCCCCGCGGGATATCCAGGGCTTGCGCCGTCTCGCCATTCGCCGCGGTGGCGCTGATCCGATGCTCGGCGGAACTCCAGGGTACTCGGCCGATCAGCCAGGGACCCGGCGCCATGTCCGAGAAGCTTTCCTCGGCGGCTTCCGGCACCGAATCGAGGCTGATGAGGCGATGCTCGCAACAGAAAGGGCGCTCGCCGGAGAAGTGGCGGCAGGTAAGCTCGAGGACCGTCTTCGGGCGTTCCGGCCCCAGAAATTCGCCATCGGACGGACTGCCTCGACGTTCCCGGCGCAGCAGCAATTGATAGCGGTAAGGCAATCCGAGCGCTTCGACCTCGGTGCGGATATCGTGGATTTCCAGCACCGCTGCCTGGCTGCGCGGCTGGCGCACGAAGCTGCCCGAACGCCGCCGGCGTTCGATGAGGCCGGCCTTGGCGAGCTGCGACATCGCCTTGTTGACGGTCATCCGCGAGCAGCCATACTCGACCGTCAGCTCATGCTCGAACGGGATGCGGTATCCCGGCGCCCATTGCCCCGAGACGATCTTGCCGCGAATGTCGTTGAGGATGCGCTGATAGAGAGAGGTGTGTTCCTCGCCCGCAGTCGTCGCTTCCATGCTACCCAAATCAGCCATCGCAGTTTCCGCTTGGCCCCTCTCTAGCACGATCCCGCTCCGATGCAGCCCCTTCGGGTCGCGGTCGGGCGGCTTTCAAGCGCCGGCAAGGTCGGACATGACGCGCGCAAAGCGCGCAGCGATCCTGTCGCGGTTCGCGTGCCGTCCAACGGTGACCAGCTTTCGGCCTCCGACCCAGACGCAATCCACGGCGGTCGCACGCGCGAAAATCCAGCCGTCGAAGATCTCATCATCCCGTTTGCCCGACAGCGAGGCGTGGCCTGCGTCCAGCGAGACGAGATCGGCGGATTGACCCGTGGCAAGGCCGCCTGCCTGCGCCCCGAGCGCCTGATTGCCGCCGGCAAGCGCACGGGTAAAGAGGGCGTATCCGTTGGATTGGCCCGGGGCGGCGAGCACGTTGCGGGCGCGGTGGAGGATACGCTGCGAATATTCGAGCTGGCGCAGTTCGTCGGCGACGCCAATCAGCACATTCGAATCGGACCCAATGCCGAAGCGCCCGCCATGCTGCGTGAAGGGTGCACCCGGAAACGCGCCGTCGCCGAGGTTAGCCTCGGTAATGGGGCATAGTCCGGCGACGGCGCCGGTGGCCGCCATCCCGCTCGTTTCCGCCGGAGTCATGTGCGTGGCGTGGATCAGGCACCAGCGCTCATCGACCGCCTGGTTGGCCAGCAGCCACTCGACGGGCCGCGCGCCGGACCAGGCCAGGCAGTCGTCCACCTCTCGGGTCTGCTCCGCGACGTGGATATGGATCGGCCCGTTGCCGGCAAGAGGCACCACCGACGCCAGTTCGTCTGGCGTTGCCGCGCGCAGGCTATGCGGCGCCACGCCGATGACCGCCTGGCGCAGACCTTGAACCACCTCGCGCGACTTCTCCATAAGCTTGGTGAAGCGGTTCACATCGTTGATGAATCGCCTCTGGCCATCGGTCGGCAGGGCGCCCCCGAAACCTGAATGCGCATAGAAGACCGGCAGCAATGTCAGCGCTATGCCGGCTTCATAGGAGGCTGCGGCGATGCGTTCCGCCATCTCGGCCGGATTGGCATAGGGTTGGCCGTCCCGATCATGGTGCAGATAGTGGAACTCGCCGACCCGGGTGAAACCGGCCTCCAGCATCTCGACATAGAGTTGGGCGGCAACGGCCTGAACCTGCTCCGGCGTCATGGCAAGCGCAAAGCGGTACATGACGTCGCGCCAGGACCAGAAGCTGTCCGCATCCGGGCCGCGCGTTTCGGCCAGCCCGGCCATTGCGCGTTGGAAGGCGTGACTGTGCAGGTTCGGCATTCCGGGGATAAGGATGCCGTGCCGCTCGTCGGCGGGCATGGGCGATGCGTCTCGCTCGACCGCGCCGATCAAGTCGTCGGCGATGGTGAGGCGCACATTCGCAGCCCACCCGCCCGGAAGAAGGGCGTTCTTCGCAAATATCTCAGCCATGCCTGACCTCCTATCTCGCTATTCTATGTATATACATAATAGCAAGTCTGAGGAAGCGTGAAAATCGATCAGCCTGCGGCGCGAATCATATCCGCCGCCTTCTCCGCGATCATGATCGTCGGCGCGTTGGTGTTTCCGCCGATCAATGTCGGCATGATCGAGGCATCCACCACCCGAAGACCTTCCACGCCGCGTACCTTGAGTTCGGGATCGACAACGGACATGTCGTCGGCGCCCATCTTGCAGGTGCCGACCGGGTGGTAAATCGTGTCGGCGCGCGAGCGGATTTGTTCCATCAGTTCGGCGTCGGTCTCGCTGCCGTTCAGGTACATTTCCTTATGCCGGTACTTTGCCAGCGCAGGCGCATCAAGGACTTGCCGCATCTTCTTTGTGCCCTTGAGGAGAAGCTGCGCGTCCCGCTCGTCCGAAAGGAAGCGCGGGTCGATCCGCGGCGGGGAAAGGGGGTTCGCGTCGTTGAGTCCAACCTCGCCACGCGAATGCGGCCTGAGTACGCAGATGTGGCAGGAATAGCCATAGCCGAGATGCAGCTTCTTGCCGTGGTCGTCGACAATCGTCACGATGAAATGCGCTTGCAGGTCGGGACGCTCTATCGACGGATCGGATTTCAGGAACGCGCCGCCCTCTGCAAAGGGCGTAGCAATCAGGCCGGTCCCGTCCCTGCGCCAGGCAAGGATATGCTTGACCAGGTTAAACGTACCGCGCACGCCGATGCCGAGCATGTCGGTATCCCTAGATTTCCATGCCAGGGTGAAATCGAGATGGTCCTGCAAATTTTTGCCCACACCCGGCAGGTCGTGGATGACCGGAATATTGTGGCTGCGCAGTTCCGCAGCAGCGCCGATACCCGAGAGTTGCAGCAGTTGCGGCGAGTTGAACGCGCCGCCACAGAGGATCACCTCGCGCCCCGCGCTTACCGAACGCTCTGCTGACCTGGATCGATAGCGCACGCCGGTGGCGCGCTTGCCGTCAAAAATAATCCCTGTCGCATGCGCGCCGGTGATGACCGTAAGGTTGGGACGGTTCATCGCCGGATGCAGATAGGCGGCAGCCGCGGAGCAGCGCTCGCCGTTGCGCGCGTCGCCCCAGAATTGGGTGACCTGATAGAGTCCGGCGCCTTCCTGGTCGGGTCCATTGAAATCGTCGTTTCGGCGTAGCTGGCTTTCGGCGCAGGCTTCGACAAAGGCGCGGCTCACCGGGCGCGGACTGCGCTGCTCCCCGACGCGCAGCGGACCGTCGCCGCCATGCAGTTTGCTTGCGCCGCGCTGGTTTCCTTCCGCGCGTTTGAAAAAGGGCAGGACGTCGTCGAAACCCCAGCCGGTGCATCCGCTAACGGCCCAGTCATCATAGTCGCTGCGGTGGCCGCGGATATAAAGCATGGCGTTGATGGCGCTTGACCCGCCGAGCGCCTTGCCGCGCGGCTGAAAGCCTTTGCGTCCGTTCAGCCCCGGTTGGGGAACAGTCTCGAAGGCCCAGTTGTTGATCTTCGGCCGGCCGGGAAGCAGGGCGGCGACGCCTACAGGTGCCCGGATCAGTAAATCCTTGCCATCACCGCCGGCTTCCAGCAGGCAAACCGATATGGATGGATTTTCGCTTAGTCGAGCGGCGAGTGTCGAGCCGGCGGACCCGCCACCAACGATCACATAATCGAACGTCATCTTTAATCCCCCTGACACAGGGGGCAGTTGCTTTCGACATTCAGCCGGTCTGGCCGCGTTCGGCGGCGAGGAAGTAAACTGCCCCAATGCGCTCAGCGCCACCCCAGCGCCGCCGGAGGATAAGCATACCGGCAAAAGCTTGCCAACCGTCCAAAGTCTGACGTAACGGAATCGCTATTGCCAGGCGTCGTCAATATGTATATACATAACTGGGGAGAAATGATGATGGCTTCCGACCAAAAAACGGAAATGGGTGGAGCGACGGTCTGGCGAAATGCCCGCTTGGCAAGCTGTGCGGGCGCGCTGCCAGGACTCGGCATTGTCGAGAAGGGCGCAGTGGCCGCGCGCGACGGGCGCATCGCCTTCGCCGGCCCGGAGAGCGAATTGCCGACGGCTTTGCTCGCGGGCGCCGAGTCGATCGACTGCGAAGGCCGCTGGATCACGCCGGGCCTGATCGACTGCCACACACACCTTGTCCATGCCGGCAACCGCGCCAATGAGTTCGAGATGCGGCTGGCCGGCGCGACCTATGAGGAAGTGGCGCGGGCAGGGGGCGGCATCGTCTCCTCGGTGAAGTCGCTGCGCAGCGCCACGCAGGATCAACTTGTCGCTCAATCGTTGCCCCGCCTTGACGCCCTCATCGCGGAAGGCGTGACCACGATCGAGGTAAAGTCGGGCTATGGGCTGGATGCCGCGAACGAGATGAAGGCATTGCGCGCCGCGCGCCAATTGGGCGCGGAGAGGGCGGTGGCTGTCCGCACCACCTGCCTTGCCGCGCACGCCCTGCCGCCGGAGTTCAGCGACAAGGACGCCTATCTCGATCATGTCTGCCAAACGATTCTGCCGGCGGTGGCGCAGGCGGGGCTTGCCGATGCGGTTGACGGCTTCTGCGAAGGCATCGCCTTCTCCACCGAGCAGATTGCGCGCGTGTTCGAGGCCGCCAAGCGTCTGGGACTTCCGGTCAAGCTGCATGCCGACCAATTGTCGAACCTGCACGGCGCAGCACTCGCGGCGAGCTATGGAGCCCTCTCAGCCGATCATCTCGAATACACCGACGAGGCGGGAGCGATGGCGATGGCCAAATCCGGCACGGTCGCGGTGATCTTGCCGGGCGCCTTCTATTTCATCCGTGAAACAAGAAAGCCGCCGATCGACCTCTTCCGCAAGCACCGCGTGCCGATGGCGATCGCCACCGACAACAATCCGGGCACCTCGCCGCTGACATCCTTGCTGCTGACCATGAACATGGCTGCTACACTGTTCGGCATGACCGTGGACGAGTGCATCGCCGGCGTAACGCGCGAAGCCGCGCGAGCACTTGGACTGCAGCAAATCACCGGGACGCTGGAGGCCGGCAAGGCCGCCGACCTTGCCATCTGGGATATCGAGCGCCCGGCCGAACTCGTCTACCGCATGGGCTTCAATCCGCTGCATCGGCGCGTCTGGAGAGGCAAGTGAGAGTTCCGCCCGTAGACGCCGCATACCACTCTCAATCAGATCCAGGATTCCAGCAATGACCGACATCACCCTCAACCCCGGCGAAGCCAGCCTGGCCGATTGGCGGGCTATCTATCGCGGGGCGGTCCCGACACTGGATCCTTCCAGCCAGCCGCGCATTGCAGCCAGCGCCGCAACCGTCGCGAAGATCGTCGCCAAGGGCGATCCGGTCTATGGCATCAACACCGGCTTCGGAAAGCTGGCCAGCGTACGCATTCCGGCAGAGGATCTGGAAACGCTGCAGCGAAACATCGTGTTGAGCCATGCCGCGGGTGTGGGCGAACCGATGCCCGTGGCTGTCGTGCGGCTGATGATGGCGCTGAAAATGGCCTCGCTGGCGCAAGGCGCGTCGGGCGTAAAGCCGGAGACGATCGCGCTGATCGAGGCGATGCTCGCCAACGATGTTGTGCCGGTCGTGCCCTGCCAGGGATCGGTGGGGGCCTCAGGCGACCTCGCGCCGCTGTCGCATATGGCGGCCGTGATGATCGGCGTCGGCGAATGTTTCACCCCGCATGGCCGATTTCCGGCGAAGGTCGCTTTCGTCTCTCATGGCCTTCAGCCGGTGACGCTCGGCGCAAAGGAAGGACTGGCGCTGCTGAATGGTACGCAGTTTTCGACCGCCTATGCGCTTGCCGGTCTGTTCGAGGCTGAAACGCTGTTTCAATCGGCCCTGGTGGCCGGCGCGCTTTCCACCGATGCCGCGCGCGGCTCGGATGCGCCGTTCGACCCCCGCATCCATGTTCTGCGCAAACACAAGACGCAGATGGAAACCGCCGACGCGCTACGCACTCTGATGTCCGGCAGCGCCATTCGCGCCTCGCATCTGGTCGGCGATGAACGGGTGCAGGACCCTTACTGCCTGCGCTGCCAGCCGCAGGTGATGGGCGCGGCGCTCGACGTGCTGCGCAAGGCGGCCGATACGCTGGAAACCGAGGCCAACGGCGTGACCGACAATCCGCTGATCTTCGCGGAAGACGGCACGGCGCTGTCCGGCGGCAATTTCCATGCCGAGCCGGTGGCCTTCGCGGCGGACATGATTGCGATTGCGGTGTGCGAAATCGGCTCGCTGTCGGAGCGGCGCGTGGCGATGCTGGTCGATCCGGCGCTGTCCGGCATGCCGGCGTTTCTGACGCCCAAGCCCGGATTGAATTCGGGCTTCATGATCCCGCAGGTCACGGCAGCGGCGCTTGTTTCGGAAAACAAGCAGCGCGCCTATCCCGCCAGCGTCGATTCCATTCCGACATCCGCCAATCAGGAAGATCACGTCTCGATGGCCGCGCATGGCGCTCGCCGCCTTCTGCCGATGGTGGAGAATGCCTGCGGCGTGGTCGGCATCGAACTGCTTGCCGCCGCGCAAGGCTGCGACTTTCATGCACCGCTCACGTCGAGCCGCCCGCTCGAAGGCGTCCGCGCGCTGGTGCGCGCGGAGGTGCCGCATCTGGACAACGACCGCCATTTCCACCCCGACATCGAAAAGGCAATCGCCATGGTGCGCGAGGGCCGCGTGGCGAAGGCGGTGGATGTCGCCCTGCCGGGGATAGCAGGCGCGATGTGATGGTCGAGTTGCGGTCCATAAGAGCGCAGATGGTGGTGGGACAGCGCCCCCCTCTGTCCTGCCGGACATCTCCCCCACAAGGGGGGAGATCA
>DATDBN010000061.1:0-149893 GCA_036524835.1 Mesorhizobium sp.
CAAGAGGTTAGAGTTCAGGCAATTGCAGTGGCAGGCCTATGAGGCGCTGAGATCGGCGCCGGCCGGGATGCGGCCATGGAAGATCAGTGATTTCGTCACATTCGGCAGTCCGCTGACGCATGCCGAGTTTCTGATGACGCGCGATGCGGACGCCTTCGGTCGCGGCGTCGAGGAGCGGCTGTTCGCGACCTGTCCGCCGGTGAGCGAGTACGAAAAGCCGATAATTCTTTATCCGCAACGGGGCAAACGGCAATATCCGCATCATGCCGCGGTGTTTGCGGCGACCCGCTGGACGAATGTCTTCGACCTCGGCAATCTCGTCTTCACCGGCGATCCGATCTCCGGGTCGATGGCGGAGAATTTCGGTCCCGGCGTGGAAAACATCCAGGTCAAGATGCAGAGTTGGGCGCGGATATTCACGCACACCAAATACTGGTCGAGCACGGTCGAGGGCGCCGAAGTTCTCCCCAACTCGGCGAAGGGACGTAGCCATCTGCAGGTCATGCGCGATGCGGTCGATTTGCGGCGCAGGCTGGAACCGTAGCTTCGTTAACCGGGCTGCTCTTCCACGCTCTTCAACTGGAACTGGCTCACACCAATCGCCAGGTTCATGCCTTTCTGGGTCTGCAGGCTGATGGGCTGAAGGGTGAATGTCGGACCGGAACCGCCGACCAGAATGTTGGCGCCGGCGCCTATTCCGGCCGTCACTTCCGCACTGGCTCCGACGTAATTTCCCGCCAGCGCGCCGGGTGCATAGATGTTCAAGCTTGGGCCCAGCACCCGCCAGCGCATCAGCGTCTCTTGCGTCGAGCCAATGTCCAGTCCGTATTTCGAAACCGTGCCGAAATAGGATTCCGGTTCATAGTCGCTGTTGGCCGGGGTGAAGGTGCATTTGAAATCCTTGGTCGAGCCGAAGATGAAGCCGGTGCCGCCCTCGATTGTGCAATCGAGCGTACCGAGTTCGAGCCCGGCGTCCTGCGCGGCGGCGGCGACCGGGACAGCTGTGGCGAGCGCGGCCAGAAAGAGAAAATTCTTCATGCGAGCTTGTCTCCCGGGGGCTGGGTGAAGCGGCTGATGAGGAAAGCAAGAAAGTGCCCGGCTCAGGGGCCGGGCACTTCATAACCATAACGGCGAGGACGCGAACAGGCTACTTCGACTGAAGCGTAAAGCGCGTAATTCCGGCCGCGACATTCAGGCCCGCCTGTTCCTGGATGCTCACCGGCTGCAAGAGGAAGCTATCGTTCGACCCGCCACCGAGCACGCTGGCTCCGGCGCCGATGGCCACAGTCGCCTCGCCGCTGACGCCGAGATAGGTGCCCGACAGCGAGCCGGGCTGATAGGCATTGCTGCCGACCGCGATGACCTTCCACTGCATGATCTTGTGCCCGGTTCCGCCGATGTCGAGGCCGAATTTCTCGATCGTGCCGACATAGTTCTCCGAAGTGCCGCGATTGGGTTGTGGCGTATAGTTACACCGAACTTCCTGGTTGGTGCGAATGGCCAGCCAGCGCCCGTCCTTCTGTATCACGCAATCGAGCCAGCCGATCTCAAGTCCACCGGCTTGCGCAGTCATCGGCAGCGCGGAAAAAGCGGCCACGGCGGCCAGCGTTGCAATAGAGGTCTTCATGGAAAGTCTCCTTCGGAAATTGTACTGAGAAAACCGTGCTTAGCGATAGGCGCGGCTCATGGCAAAATGATGCCTGGGAGGCTGTTCTACAGCCGAAGTTTTGCCCTTGCACCGCCGCAACAATGCGGATCCCGGTGATTTGGTTCGATCAAGAAAGATAAACGTCTTCCCGAAGACGTGAGAAGCAGGCTTTGACCTAACCCAGGACTGCAAGCGCGGAGCGAATCTTGCCGACAAACGCCCCGACGCGTTGCGGGTTTGCGGTCTCGGACGAGTGGAATGGCAGATAGGTGAAGCCGGCGCGGGGCGCACAGGCGCGAAATACGGCGTTCTTCAACTGATTTCGAACCGGCCTGCGCATCACGAAGAGTTCGATCCACCAGGGCGAGCCGAGGGTGGTGATCGCCACGGCATGGCGCAGATTGACAAGCAGCGGCTTGATGGGGCCGAAATTCTCGCCATGGGCAAAACCGACGCCGGGCGCGAACACCCGGTCGATCCAGCCTTTCAGGATTGCCGGCAGGCCGAACCACCATCTCGGGAAGACCAGGACGACGACCTCGGCGGCAGCAAGAAGGCTGGTGTGCTCCAGCACCGCGCCGTGGTCGGGCTCGGCGGCATGGTGGGTGGCGCGCTCGCGCGCCGTCAGCCTCGGATCGAAGTCGATCGCGTAGAGATCGAGGAAATCGACCGCATGGCCGCAGGCGGTCAGTTCATCTCGCGCGGCGTCGCAAAAATGCCGCGTCAGGCTCTGGCCGAGCGGATGCGCGTGGACGACGAGGCATCGCATGAGCGCAGGCTGCACCGCCGATCGCCGGTCAGGCCGCGCCGGCCGAGGTGCGCTGCAAGCCGTCGATTGCCGGCTGATAATTCGGGTTCAGGCGCTTTGCTTCCTTGTAGGATTTCGCCGCCTTGGCCATCTCGCCCTTCTTCTCGTAGACCAGCGCCTGATTGGCCCAGCTTTCGGCGAGCTTCGGGTTCAGTTTGATCGAAACGTTGAAGTCGGCGAAGGCGTTGTCGAGATCGCCCGTGGCCACATAGGAAAGACCACGACCGTTATAGGGTTCGGGCGAGTCGCTGGACAGCGAGATCGCCGTCGAGAAATCCTCGATGGCGAAGCTGTGCTGGCCCTGGCTCTGATAGATCAGGCCCCGACTATGATAGGCGCGCGGATCCGTCGTATCGAGTTGGATCGCCTTCTGGAAATCGTTGAAGGCGTCCTGGGTGCGCCCGGCTTTGCGATAGAGATTGCCGCGGCCGATATAGGCTGCGTCATAGCTGGCATTCAACTGGATCGCGCGGTTGTAGTCCGCCAGCGCGCCCTGCTGGTTGCCCATGTAGCGCTCAACCAGGCCGCGATTGGCGTAGGCCTGGTAGAAATTCGGATTGAGCTCGATAGCGCGGTTGAAGTCGTTCATCGCCTCGCGATAGCGCCCGCCGCGACCGTAGGCCGAGCCGCGCACATTGTAGGCTTCCGGGTCGTTCGGGTTGCGATCGATCACCGCCGACAGCGACGAGATGTTTTCGCTGGAGCCTTGCGCCTTTTCGATGGTGCTGAGTTCACCCACGGTGCCGGATGTGGAACAGGCGGACAGAGCTGCGCCGGCCAGAAGAATGGCGGCCACCGGGACGCTGCGCGAAAAAAAGGCGCTCGCGCCTCGTACTGCAATCATGTCGACATCCCCTGAACTGAGTTTCGAACGCGGTGCCCAGCCGCAGGGCAACCTCTTCTCATCGTCCGATGCCAAAAAGGCGGAGCAAAGCCCCGCCTTCACCTAACGTCCGAAAAGGACGAAAACTTGACGTCCGAAAAGGACGAAAACTTGACGCTCAGCGCGGCGGACGCGCTGCGCCGGCGGCAGCGCCGGTCGGAGCGGCAGGACGGCCACCGGGCACCAGGCCTTCGCGCTGGGCGCGCTTGCGGGCCAGCTTGCGGGCGCGGCGGACGGCCTCAGCCTTCTCACGTGCACGCTTTTCCGACGGCTTTTCGTAGTGGCCGCGCATCTTCATCTCGCGAAAGATACCTTCGCGCTGCATCTTCTTCTTGAGCGCGCGGAGCGCCTGGTCAACATTGTTGTCGCGGACGAGTACCTGCACTGGCAATCCTGTCTTTCGGGTTCGAATTCGGTCCGGCGAGAGAAATACCCAACGCCTTCCGCGACGGCTGCCACCGCGGATTTGGGCGGCTGATAGCAGAATCAGGATGGGATGTCGAGAGTGGAAACGCACAAGTGAGGCGTTGACCGTCTGGCACCTGGATTGGCGGTGATTTGCGACAATGACGGAGCGTCCGCCGCCTATACGCTGCTATCTACGATGCGGCCAGTGTCAATCCGTCCGCGATGTCGCCCAGCGGAAAATCTTCAGCCGCGTTCGGATCGCCGGGCCCGGTTTCGCAACCGAGATCGGGAAAGGCGAGGATGCGCCGGCCGTGGAAGTCGGTGCGGACAACCATCAGGCCCCGCTCCTCGAAATAGGCGAGGAGGCGCTGGGCGCGACGCTGCGACTGCGTGCCATAGGCGCGCGCGAGCGCGGCGTTGGATGTGCAGGGGGCGGACATGACCGCCGCGCGCGCCAGAAGCAGGAACACGCCCTGCAAATCATCGGCGAGGCTTTCGGACAGTTCCAGCGCCTTCGGCCATTGATCGCCCTCGGCGGTCTGCGCGTCCACGCCGGCGCGAGCCACCGCCAGCCTGCGCCGAAAGGCAGAGAGATTGAGCGGTTCGCCGGGGACGCGGCGGATGCGGCAGCGCACGAGGAAATCCTGGTACAGCACGGCATCGGAGCGGAACGCCGCATCGGGATCGTCGAGGATCTCGCGAAGTACGCCCTCGATGCCTGTCTCGCGCTCGGCCTCGTCAATCACCGCGAACATAGGCTGAGCAGCTGGTTCCATCTGCATTTTCGGCTTCGACACCAGCGCCAGCAGATCGGCGGTGGGCATCGGAGGAGGAGGTGCCCGCCGCACAGGCAATCTCGGCTCGTCGGGGCCGGCCGTGAAGATCAGGTCGCGGGCGTCTTCCGGCGCATCGGGCAGCGGCGTCAGTTTAGGGCTTGTCGACCGCGCCGACGTTTCGACGGCGCCGATGGTGATGGGCAATGGCCGGCGCGACAGGGCAGGCCCCAGCGCGACGAAATGGCCGCGCGCGAGGTCGCGGAACATTTCCGACTGGCGGCGATCCATGCCGAGGAGGTCGGCGGCGCGGGCCATGTCGATATCGAGAAAGGTGTGGCCCATCAGGAAATTGGACGCTTCGGCGGCGACATTCTTGGCGAGCTTCGCCAGCCGCTGGGTGGCGATCACGCCGGCAAGGCCGCGTTTGCGCCCACGGCACATCAGATTGGTCATCGCGCCGAGCGACACTTTTCGCGCCTCGTCCGACACCTCGCCAGCCGCCGCCGGCGCGAAGAGCTGCGCCTCGTCGACGACGACCAGAACCGGATACCAATTGTCGCGTTCGGCATCGAACAAGCCGCCTAGAAAGGCCGCCGCCGCACGCATCTGCTGCTCGACATCCAGGCCTTCGAGGTTGAGAACAGCCGAGACCCGGTGCTGGCGGATGCGCGCGGCAATGCGGGTCAGTTCCGCCTCGGTGCGCTGTGCGTCGACCACGACATGGCCGAATTTGTCCGCCAGCGTGACGAAATCGCCTTCCGGATCGATGACGCATTGCTGCACCCAGGGCGCGCTCTGTTCCAGCAGCCGGCGCAGCAGATGCGACTTGCCCGACCCGGAATTGCCCTGGACGAGCAATCGGGTCGCCAGGAGTTCCTCAAGGTCGAGCACGGCCGGCTTGCCCGCCTGCGCCGCTCCCATGTCGATGTCGACTTTCATTCCGCACCTTTCCGCGAGCGCTCTTCTAGCCTGCCCGGAGGGGAAGCGCGACCGTCGGGGTATTGATACCCACAGACCAAACGTTGCACCGCAAAGCGGCAATCAGGGTCGCAAACAGCGCAAAGGTGACATCGGCTTTTTTGTAGTGGTACATCGTCCGTGCGTGCGAACCGCGCGCGGCGCGATCCCATGAGGTCCGGCTCAAGAATGCGGAAATATTCGGTATTTGCCATCGCCCGCGAGGCGCTGCGCGGCCACAAGGGCTGGGAGGCGCAGTGGCGCTCGCCCGAGCCGAAATCGTCCTATGACGTCATCATCGTCGGCGCGGGCGGTCATGGTCTCGCCACCGCCTATTACCTCGCCAAGGAGCATGGCATCACCAATGTCGCGGTGGTGGAGAAGGGCTGGCTGGGCGGCGGCAACACCGGCCGCAACACCACCATCATCCGTTCCAACTATCTCTACGACGAAAGCGCGGGGATTTACGACCACGCCGTCAAGCTGTGGGATGGGCTGAGCCAGGAGCTGAACTACAACGTCATGTACTCGCCGCGTGGCGTGATGATGTTGGCGCACAACGTGCACGACGTGCAGGTGCTGAAGCGGCATGTCCATGCCAACCGGCTGAACGGAATCGACAATGAGTGGCTGACGCCCGAGCAGGCCAAGGAATTCTGCCCGCCCCTGAACATTTCGCGCGGCGCGCGCTATCCGGTGGTCGGCGCGACGCTGCAGCGGCGCGGCGGCACGGCGCGGCATGATGCCGTCGCCTGGGGCTATGCGCGGGGCGCCAATGACCGTGGCGTCGACATCATCCAGAATTGCGAGGTCACCGGCATCCGCCGCGCGCCGGAGGGCCATGTGCTGGGCGTCGAGACGACCAAGGGTTTCATCGGCGCAAAGAAGGTGGGGGTCGTAGCTGCGGGCCATTCCTCGGTCATCATGAGCATGGCCGGCGTGCGCATGCCGCTGGAGAGCTATCCGCTGCAGGCGCTGGTATCCGAACCTGTCAAGCCGGTGTTTCCCTGCGTTGTCATGTCGAACACCGTGCACGCCTATATCTCGCAGTCGGACAAGGGCGAACTGGTCATCGGCGCCGGCACGGACCAGTACACCTCCTATTCGCAGACCGGCGGCCTGCACATCCTCAACCACACGCTCGACGCCATCTGCGAGATGTTCCCGATCTTCTCGCGCATGAAGATGCTGCGCTCCTGGGGCGGTATCGTCGATGTGACGCCCGACCGCTCGCCGATCCTGGCCAAGACGCCGGTCAACGGGCTTTACGTCAACTGCGGCTGGGGCACCGGCGGCTTCAAGGCGACGCCCGGCTCCGGCCACGTCTTCGCCCACACCATAGCGCGCGACGAACCGCATCCGATCAACGCGCCCTTTACGCTGGAGCGCTTCCGCACCGGCCGGTTGATCGACGAGGCCGCCGCCGCTGCCGTGGCGCATTAGGGGACCTGCCATGCTGTTGATCCGCTGCCCCTATTGCGAGGAAGAGCGCCCGGAACTGGAGTTCCGCCATGCCGGCGAGGCGCATATTGCGCGCGCGACCGATCTCGCATCGATCTCCGACGAGGATTTCGAGAAGTTCTTCTTCATCCGCTCCAACCCGAAGGGCTTGATCTTCGAGCGCTGGCGGCACGTGCATGGCTGCGCGCGGTTCTTCAACGCCGCGCGCGATACGGTGACCGACAAATTCGTGGTGACCTACAAGGCGGGCGAGCCGAAGCCGGATGTGTCGGGGAGCAACTCCGGTCCGGCTGCCTGGGCCAATCGCGAGCCGGCGCAGTTGAACGTGAAGAAACCGGCGAAAGCGACGAAGCAGGGGAAAGCGTGATGCTGGTTTTTCACCGGTTTGCTAGGATCGATGCGGTGGCAGCATGACAGACAGCAATTTCCGCATCCCCAATACAGGCCGCCTGACGCCGGCGAAGTCTGCGCGCTTTTCCTTCGATGGCCAGAGCTATGCGGGGCTGGAGGGCGATACGCTGGCGTCGGCGCTGCTGGCCAATGGCGTTCATCTGGTCGGCCGCTCGTTCAAATATCACCGCCCGCGCGGGTTCCTCTCGGCGGGGGCTGAAGAGCCGAATGCGCTGGTCTCCATCGAGCGCGATGCGGCGCGCAAGACGCCGAATGTGCGCGCCACCGTGCAGGAGCTCTATGACGGGCTGGCCGCACACTCGCAGAACCGCTGGCCGTCGCTGGCTTTGGATGTCGGCGCCATTAACGATGTCGCCTCGCCGATGTTCTCGGCCGGCTTCTACTACAAGACCTTCATGTGGCCGAAAGCGGCCTGGAAGGAGTTTTACGAGCCGCGCATCCGTGCTGCCGCCGGCCTGGGTGTCGCGCCGGACCAGCCGGACCCGGATCATTATTCGTCGCGCTACGCACATTGCGAAGTGCTGGTCGTCGGCGGCGGCGCGGCGGGGCTTGCGGCGGCCATCACCGCCGCCGAAACCGGCGCGCGCGTGATCCTGTGCGACGAGCAGGCCGAGCTTGGCGGCGCGCTGCGCTACGAGAAGGGCGCGACGATCTCCTACATGGACAGCTGGGAGTGGCAGAAGCTCGCCTCCAGCCAACTGCACGCCATGAAGAATGTGCGCATCCTCACGCGCACCACCGCCTTCGGCTATTACGCACAAAACATGGTCGGCCTTGTCGAGCGTGTGTCGGATCATCTGGCCAATCCGGGCAGGCAATTGCCGCGCGAGCGTCTGTGGCAGGTCAGGGCCAAGCGTGTGATCCTCGCCACCGGCGCGATCGAGCGGCATATGGTGTTTTCGGGCAACGACCGCCCCGGCGTGATGCTTGCGTCGGCCGCGCGCACCTATCTCAACCATTACGGCGTCGCCGTCGGCAAGAATATCGGCGTCTACACTTCGAACGACAGCGCCTATTGGGCGGCGATCGACCTCAAGACAGCCGGCGTGGCTGTCGCCGCCATTGTCGACCTCCGCGATAATCCAGCCGGGCCGGCGGTGGATGCCGCCCGCAATCTCGGCATCGAGGTCCTCCCTGGCAGGGCGGTGGTGCGCACCGATGGCCGCCTGCGCATCCGGTCGATGACCGTGCAGGCCAAGAATGGCGGCGCCGAGCGCACGATTCCGGTCGATGCGCTGCTGATGTCGGCTGGCTGGACTCCGTCCGTGCACCTGTTCTCGCAATCGCGCGGCAAGGTGGCGTTCGATGAGGCGACGAAGCGCTTCCTGCCCGGCATCTACGCGCAGGATTGCATTTCGGTTGGCGCATGCAATGGCGCGGACAGCCTGGAGCAGACGGTCAACGAGGCGACGCAGGCTGGCGCCGAAGCCGGAAAGGCTGCCGGCGGCAAGAGCGGCAGCAGTGCGAAATTCGCCGTCACGGCCGGCGAAAGCTGGGCCGGCGGCATGCTGGGCGCGGGTCCCGGCGCCGGCGACGGAACCACCGTGAAGGCCTTTGTCGATTTCCAGAACGATGTGACGGCCAAGGACATCCGCCAGGCAGTGCATGAGGGCATGCGCTCGATCGAGCATGTGAAGCGCTTCACCACCAACGGTATGGCCACCGATCAGGGCAAGACATCCAACATGCACGGTCTGGCCATCGCCGCCGAGACGCTGGACAAGGCTATTCCCGAAGTCGGGCTCACCACCTTCCGTGCGCCCTACACGCCGGTCACCTTCGGCGCGATCGTCAATCATGCGCGCGGGCCGCTCTTCGATCCGACACGCAAGACGCCGATCCATCCCTGGGCCGAGGCGCAAGGGGCGGCCTTCGAGGATGTCGGCCAGTGGAAGCGCGCCTGGTATTTCCCGCGCGCCGGCGAGGATATGCACGCCGCCGTCGACCGCGAATGCGTCACCGTGCGGCAGGCGGCTGGTCTGTTCGATGCTTCGACGCTCGGCAAGATCGAGGTGGTCGGCCCCGATGCGGCCAGGTTCATGGAACTGCTCTACACCAACCCGTGGGAGAAGCTCGAAGCCGGCCGGTGCCGCTATGGCATCATGCTGCGCGAGGATGGCTTCATCTATGACGACGGCGTCGTCGGACGGCTGGCGCCGGACCGTTTCCATGTGACGACGACGACAGGCGGTGCGCCGCGCGTCATGAACCACATGGAAGACTATCTGCAGACGGAGTTTCCGCATCTCGATGTCTGGCTGACCTCGATCACCGAACAATTTGCGGTCATCGCCGTGCAAGGGCCGAAGTCCCGCGAAATCATTGCACCGCTGGTCGAAGACATCGACCTTTCGGACGCGGCGATGCCGCATATGTCGGTGCGCGAGGGCAGGATCTGCGGCGTGCCGACGCGGCTGTTCCGGATGTCGTTCACCGGCGAGCGTGGCTTCGAAGTCAATGTGCCCGCGGACTATGGCCAGGCCGTTTGGGAAGCGCTCTGGGCAGAGGGTGAAAAGCACGGCGCATGCGCCTATGGCACCGAGGCGATGCATGTCCTGCGCGCCGAGAAGGGCTACATCATCGTCGGCCAGGATACGGACGGAACGGTCACCTGCAACGATGCGGGTCTCGACTGGGCGGTCGGCAAGAAGAAGACCGACTTCGTCGGCATCAGGGGCATGAAGCGCCCCGACCTGATGGCCAGGGGCCGCAAGCAATTGGTCGGCCTGAGGACCAAGGATCCGAAGGTCGTGCTGGAAGAAGGCGCGCAGGTCGTCGACGACTCCAAGCAGCCCGTTCCGATGAAGATGACCGGGCATGTCACGTCGAGCTATTGGTCTGAGAATTGCGGCCACTCGATCGCCTTCGCGCTGATCGAAGGCGGCCGGGACCGCGTCGGCAAGACGATCTACGTGCCGATGCCCGGGAGGACCATCGAGGCGGAGGTCACCGGCATGGTATTCCTCGACGAGAAGGGAGAGCGGCTCAATGGCTAAGACTTCGAAGCCGAAAGCCACGCCGACCGTCTCCGCGACGGACGCACTCATGCGCGACGTGATGAAGAAGCAGGAAATCGCCAAGGCCGTCATCATCTCGCGCGCGGCGGATTTCACCGGCAAGAGCGGCAGCGAGACTGCGGCGACAGCAGCGGCGCCGTCCGCGCCAAGGGCGGCGGCCAGGCGCAAGCCGGCGGCTTCGCCTTCGCCTTCGATCGAGCGCCGTTCTGCGCTCGCCGGAAGCGAAGCTTCGGGAAGCGGCGTCCGCGCCGCTCTGCTTCCGCCAGCCCAGCGCGTCTCGTTGCGCGCGCCGGCGGCGTCCCTTTCCGCCCTGTCGAAAGCGCTGGGGCTCAACCTGCCGGCCAATCCCAAGACTTCGACTTCCGATGATGGCCGCACGGCGCTCTGGCTTGGGCCTGACGAATGGCTGGTGATCGATGAGGCTGGCGGCGATAGTCTGGCCGATTGCGCCAAGGTCAAGGTGCTCCATTCGGCCGTCGATGTTTCGCACCGCAACGTGGCGATCCTGGTTTCTGGCGCGGCGTGCGAAGCCGCGTTGAGTTCTGGCTGTCCGCAGGATCTGTCGCTCTACGCCTTTCCGGTCGGCGCCTGCTCGCGCACGATTTTGGGCAAGGCCGAAATCGTTCTTCTGCGGACCGCCGAAGACGCGTTCCGCGTGGAGTGCTGGCGTTCGTTCTCCGACTATGTCTTCGGCTTCCTCGCCGACGCGGCGCATGATGCGGCGGCTTGAACGGCAGGCCGATGCAGCCTAAGCCTGATGCGTGACGTCGACGGAGAGCACCCATGATCAGGTTTACAAAGACCGACAAAACGTCTCCCGCGGTGAAGTCGCTCGAGCGTGAGGAAGCAAAGCAGCGCAAAGCCGCGTCGAAGAAGGATGTGCTCGAGGAGGAACTGGAAGAAGGTCTCGAAGACTCATTCCCGGCCAGCGATCCGGTGTCCGTCACCTCAAGCGCCATCGCCGGCAAACCTCGCAAGAACAAGCGCTGACGCTGTCATCGGCCAGTTGCCGTGAACTCCGGGCCGTTGGGAACCTAGCCGGTATCAGTCCGTTATTGGCAGCAGCCCGAGCACGTTCGTGGCAGCTCGTGCGTGTGCTCTCAAAACACGCTGGAGGACTGGCGATGACGCAGACGCGAGACATACCGAAAGCGCAGGAACTGCGCAAAGCGCTGGAGTCGCCGGCCGTTCGCTCCCTGCAAAAGGAAAAGCGCGCGCAGCGGGCCGAGCCGGACAGCGAGGAGGAGCAGTTGAAGCGCGGCCTTAAGGACAGCTTTCCGGCCAGCGACCCGGTATCGGTGACATCGACCGTGACACCCGGCCAGCCCCCGAAGAAACCGGGGAAGAGAAATTAGATCGCTTCCGTCGTTTGCTTCGAGGCACCATAACCCCAGAGGGCCTCAATCGTCGTTTGCGGCGTTCAGTTCCGAGGGCAGTTTGCCGTGATCGGGAGCGCGATCGCTTAGCGATTTCGCCAGGATGAGCCGGCGCGATTTCAGCAATGGCCCCGTCGACTGGCGCAACGGACCCATGCGCGGATTGGCATTGTGGGAGGTCACCGCCGATTGATCCGCGTAAAGTTCGTTCACCATCACCCTGTTGGGCAAGGGCTGGCCATCCTCGCCGAGAGGCTTCAGCACATCGAAGCGCAGGCATCCGGGTTCTTCATGCAAGGTACGCTGCGCGTGATCCGAGATGAGCCTGATGAATTCCGGCTCTGCGCCTTCCAGCGTCTCGAACTCCACGATAATCGTCATTTCCGCCACGGAGCACTCCTGCGAGTCCGGGAGCGAAATACCCTTGAAGTGAATCGGGGCTTCGCTCTATCTCTTTGATTTTGCCGCTGAATGTTTATCCGAGAGGTCGCGACTTTTCGGCATTCAGCTTTGAACTAGCCGGAACGAATCCGGCGGCACCCCTCAATGGGCTGAAAATCCCGATGGGTCAAATCGCGGAAATGCCACCATCGATCGCCAGGGAATGGCCCGTCATGAACGAATTGTCGGGATCGGCCGCAAACAAGATCGCCTCCACCACCTCATCGACTTCCGCCAGCCGCTTCATGGGCACGCCACGGGTCAGTTCGGCATAGGCGACATCCTCCGGCGCCGTGGTGACCTTGAGAAATGTCTCCGCCATGGCCGTGCGTGCATAGGAGGGGCAGACCGCGTTCACGCGAATGCCCTTGCTGGCATATTCCACCGCCGCCGTCTTGGTGAGACCGATGACCCCATGCTTGGCGGCGGAGTACATCGACATTTTCGGTGCGCCGTTCAGGCCGGCGGCTGAAGCGATGTTGACGATCGCGCCGCGCCGCTTCGTCTCGCGGAACTGCCGCTCCATGGCCGGCAATTGATACTTCATGGCAAAGAATACGCCCATCAGGTCGACATCTATGACACGACGCGCCTCGTCTGTGGGCAGGTTTGCGAGCCGAACGAAGCTGTGCACGATACCGGCGTTGTTCAGGGCGACATCCAGCCGGTTGAAGCGCGAGATCGCCAGCCGGACCAGTTCCTGCGACAGCGATTCCTCGGCAATGTCGCCGGCCAGCGTCTCGGTTTGGGCGTCAAGGGTGGCCGCGAAGGCGGTCAGCGCGTCCGCATCGATGTCGGACAGGACCAGCCTTGCTCCGTCGGCTGCGAAACGCTCGGCCGCGCGCCGGCCAAAGCCGCCGGTTGCTCCGGTGATGAGCACCGTCATTCCGTCAAATCGTGCCATTCATGCGTCCTTGATCGTCTCGCCCGCCAGGTGGGACAGCAACTGCACCGCCTGGCGATAGGTCTTTGCCTTGTCGGGATTGGACGCGTTGCCGTCCAGGGCGCGCTTGTAGACACCCTGGCAGATGGCGGCGAGCCGGAAGAAGGAGAAGGCGAGGAAGAACGGCCAATTGTCGATGCCGGCTATGCCGGCCCGGCGGCAATAGTCGGCCACATAGGCTTCCTCTGTCGGCAATCCAATCGCCACGCGGTCGATGCCGCCCAAGCCGCGAAAGGCGGTTTCATGCGGCAGGCGCCATTGCATGCACTGGTAGGCGATGTCGGCGTAGGGGTGGCCGAGGGTCGAAAGCTCCCAATCCAGAATGGCAACCACCTCGGGCTTGTCGGGCGCGAAGATCATATTGTCCAGGCGGTAGTCGCCATGCACAAGCGAGACGACGCCATCGTCGGGCGGGAGGTGCTTTTCCAGCCACGCAATCAGCGCGTCCATGCTCGGCACCGTCTCCGTTTCCGACGCGCGGTACTGGCTGGTCCAGCGGCCGAGCTGACGCTCGAAATAACTGCCCGGCTTGCCGAAATCGCCGAGCCCGACGGCCTGGTAGTCGACCGCATGCAGCGCGGCGAGCGTGGCGTTCATCGCATCGTAGATCGCCGCCCGTTCGGCGTTGGAGCGGATTTCAGGCAGCGCCGGATCCCAGAAAATGCGGCCGTCGACATGCTCCATCAGATAGAACATCCTGCCGATGGGCGCTCCGTCCTGCGACAGGTGCAGCATGTCAGGCACTGGCACTGGCGTGTCCTTGAGCGCGTCCATGACGCGGAACTCACGGTCGACCTGGTGGGCGGATTTCAGTAATTGTCCCGGAGGCTTGGCGCGCAGAACGTAGCTGCCGCTTTCCGCCGCGACGAGATAGGTCGGGTTCGACTGGCCCGCGCCGAATTTCTTCAGCCCGGTCAGGTGTTTGAAGCCGGGAACCGATCGCTCCAGGTAAGGTCCGAGGGCGGCTTCGTCTAAAACATTGATGTCGCTCATGCGCGACTCTCTCTGGGCGGCACGAAGGACAGCGTGAGCCAGCGCGCGGTGAGCGCGGGCTTGGGGGAATCCTCGATCTCCACCGTGATGTCATGCGCGGTCTCGATCCAGCCGGACGGGCGCGCCTTGACGTTGGCGAGCACGAAGCGCGTGCGGATACGCGCGCCTGTTTTCACCGGCGCGACAAAGCGCAGCGTGTCGAAGCCATTGTTCACCCCCATGGTGGAGCCTTCGATCCCCGGGATGGTTTCGAAGGTCATCGCAGAAAGCAGCGATAGCGTCAGGAAGCCGTGAGCGATCGTGCCGCCAAACGGCGTTTCCTTCGCGGCCCGTTCAGGGTCACAGTGGAGAAACTGGTGATCGTCGGTCGCATCGGCGAATGTATCGATCATCTCCTGCGTAACCGCGCGCCAGGGCGAAACGCCGACCTCCTGGCCGATGCTTGCCTTGACGTATTCCAGCGATACGGGAGCGGGACGGGATTGGGTCATCTGACGGAACTGCTTTCATTCGAACAGGGTGACGCCGTGCTGTATCGATTGGCCGCCATCCAGAGGCAGGATCGCGCCCGTGACATGGCGTCCGGCGCGGCTGCACAGATAGAGGGTCGCGCCGGCAATGTCATCCGGCACGCCGATACGGCCCAGCGGAACCTTGTCGCCGACGCTCTTTGCCTTCTCGTCCGAGCCGACGGCGAAATCCATCATGCGGCTTTGGAAGGGACCGGGGGCAAACGCATTGACGGTGACGTGCCGGGGCGCGAGTTCGAGCGCCAGCATGCGTGTCACCTGATGAACGGCGGCCTTCGAGGCCGAGTAGGAGTAGACGCCGGTGATTGCCAGCGTGCCCATCACCGAACCGAGATTGATCACTCGGGCGGGATCGTCGGCGCTGGCGGCTTTCTCCAGCAAGGGCAGCAATTGCTGGGTCAGGTGAAAGACCGCGGTCAGATTGACGTCGAGGACCTTCGCCCACGCCTTGTATGGCACGGCGCCGAGCGGCGCGCCCCAGCTCGCGCCCGCATTGTTCACCAGGATATGCAGCCGGTCGGTGCGCTTTGCGACGTCGGCAGCGAGTGCTGCGATGCCTTCCTCGGTGGCGACATCGGCGCCGAACCCCTC
This sequence comes from Mesorhizobium sp., assembly GCA_036524835.1. Lineage (GTDB taxonomy): Bacteria > Pseudomonadota > Alphaproteobacteria > Rhizobiales > Rhizobiaceae > Mesorhizobium_G. The sequence continues at coordinate 15,244 of DATDBN010000061.1, forward strand.
GGCCCGTCCGCCGCCGATCTCGTTCAGCTCCGCAGCAACGCGCTCGCAGTCGGACACCTTTCGCGAGGCGATCAGCACATTGGCCCCTGCGCTGATCAAACCGGTTGCGATCATGCGGCCGATGCCGGTGGCGCCGCCGGTGACCAACGCTGTCTTGCCCCGCACGGAGAAGAGGTCTTCCATATAGCTCATGGCTCTTTCCTTGTCGGATTGATGCGTGCCGGCAATTGACAACATACTCGGTAGTATGTTTCTTTAAGCGATGCAAGCGCAAACAGAGTCCCGACCGCGGTCGGCTGCGGATGCCGATGAGCCGGCCATGGAGGGCTCCCGCGCCGAGATCCTGGCGGCTGCGGCGGTGTGCTTCATGGATCGCGGCTATACCGAGACGTCGATCGATGACGTGGCCCGCCGTTTGGGGGCGACGAAGGGGCGCGTCTACCACCACTTCGCCTCGAAAGCCGACCTCTTTGCCGGGATATTTCGCGCCGGCATGGAGATGGACTACGCGGCGATCGAGCCGTTTCGAGACATCGCCGATCCGCTCGACCGGCTGGAACGGATGGCGGCTGCGCATTGCCGCCAGATCATCCGCTCCCGGCCCTTCCAGCGCGTGGTGTGGCAGGGGGTGCAATTGCTGCTGCGCGGGGCGACAACGCCCGAGCTGCGCAGCGAATTGGAGCGGCTCAACGACTATCGCGACGCCTATGAGAAGATATTCCGCGAAGCGCTTGCGCAGGCGCGCGATGCCGGCGCGCTGGCTGTCGACAATCTCGGCCTGTCCGTCTCGCTGATGTTCGTCGCGCTCAATTCGCCGATCTTCTGGTACTCGCCCCGCAGCGGGGAAACGGAAGCCGATATCGAGAAACTCGTCCGGCAGGTCGTCGCCTTCGCGATGGGCGGTCTGGGCGCAAAGGGAGGCCCTGACCGATGACCGACATGAACCTTGGCATGACTGAGCGGCTGAAGCCGATCCACGAGCAGGTCGCGCGCATGGTGCGCGAGGAGATCGAGCCGCTGGACGCCGAATATCTGGCGGAGGTGGGCAGGAGCGGCGACCGCTGGACCTATACGCAGCGCCAGACCGAAATTCGTGAAGGGCTGAAGGCCAAGGCGCGCGAGCGCGGCTTGTGGAATTTCTGGCTGACCGGGTCGAAGTCCGGCTACGGCCTGACCACGGTCGAATACGCCTATCTGGCCGAGGAGATGGGCAAGGCGCATCTCGGCGCCGAGACGTTCAACTGCTCGGCGCCCGACACGGGCAATATGGAAGTGCTCGAACGCTACGCCACGGCGGAGCACAAGAAGCAGTGGCTGGAGCCTCTGCTTGAGGGCAAGATCCGCTCCGCCTATCTGATGACAGAACCGGACGTTGCCTCGTCGGATGCCACCAACATCTCGATGCGCTGCGAGCGCGACGGCGACGACTATGTGCTGAACGGCGAGAAATGGTTCGCTTCCGGGGCGGGCGATCCGCGCTGCGCAATCTACATCGTGATGGTCAAGACCTCCGACACCGAGCCCAGGCACAGGCAGCATTCGATGATCCTGGTGCCGGCTGCGGCCAAGGGTGTCACCAAGCTGCGCGCCATGGAGGTCTATGGCGACGACGACGCTCCGCACGGGCATCTGCACCTGAAATTCGAGGATGTCCGCGTGCCGGCTTCGAACCTTCTGCTTGGCGAGGGCAGGGGATTTGAGATCGCGCAGGGGCGACTTGGGCCTGGCCGTATCCACCATTGCATGCGGGCGATCGGCCAGGCGGAGAAGGCGCTGGAGCTGATGTGCCGCCGCTCGATGCGCCGGCAGGCATTCGGCAAGCCGCTCGCCCAGCTTGGCGCGAATTACGACATCATTGCCGAGGCGCGCATGGAGATCGAAATGGCGCGGCTGCTCTGCCTGAAGGCGGCCTGGATGATGGATCAGGGCGACCCGAAAGCGGCGGCTCCGTTCATCAGCCAGATCAAGGTGGTGGCGCCGCGCGTCGCGCTCAAGGTGACAGACGAGGCGGTGCAGATGTTCGGCGGGCAGGGCATTTCGCAGGATACGCCGCTGGCGCGGTCCTGGACGCATCTGCGTACCCTGCGGCTGGCGGACGGCCCAGACGCCGTGCATCGCAGGCAGGTGGCGCGCGACGAGCTGCGGAAATACACGCAGGAGAAGGTGTGATGGCGCATGCCCCCTCCACCGCCTTCGGCGGTCCCCCTCCCCCGCTCCGCAGGGGAGGATCTGCAGCGGCGACGTCGGCTCCTCCCCTTCTTCGCAGGGGAGGATTTGCAGCGGTGACGTGGGCTCCTCCCCTGCGGAGCGGGGGAGGGGGACCATGCGCAGCATTGTGGAGGGGGCGTCGTGTCGCTGCGGAGTTGTTGGGAGTAAGCTCATGAAAGCCGTCATCGCTCGCGACTTCGCGCCGATCGATCAGCTCGACTACGCCGACTGGCCGGAACCTCAAGCCACCGGCGACACGGTGGTCATCCAGTCCGAAGCGATAGGGGTCAATTTCCCCGATGGCCTGCTGGTGCAAGGCCTCTATCAGGCGAAGCCGCCGCTGCCCTTCGTGCCGGGCATGGAGGCGGCAGGCCGGGTGGTGGCTGTCGGTCCGGAGGTGAAGCGGCTGAAGGTCGGTGACCGGGCTCTCGCCATGCTGACGCATGGCGGCTACGCCGAAAAAGTCGGCGCGCCGGAGCGACTGATGATGAAACTTCCGGATGGCATGCCAGCGGCGGAAGCCTGTGCGCTGTTTGGCGGTTATGGCACCGCGCTCCATGCACTGAGGCAACGCGCCGAGCTCAAATCCGGCGAGACGCTGTGCGTGCTTGGCGCTTCCGGCCTGACGGGCCTTTCCGCCGTGCAGATCGGCAAGGCGCTGGGCGCCAGGGTGGTTGCCGTCGCGTCCTCCGAGGCCAAGCAGGCGATCTGCCGCGAGGCCGGCGCGGATATCGTCATCGGCTACGACGGGCTGAAGGATCGGCTGAAGGAACTGACCGGCGGCAAGGGCGTGGATGTCGGCTTCGATCCGGTTGGCGGGGACATGTTCGATGCGCTGGCGCGCTCCATGGCCTGGCGGGGCCGGCTGCTCGTCATCGGCTTCGCCTCCGGCGAGATCCCTAAATTCCCGGTCAATCTAGCGTTGGTGAAAGGCTTCTCGGTGGTCGGCGTCTTCATGGGCGGCTTCGTCGAGCGCGAACCGAAGCTGCATTCCGAAAATCTCGATCAGCTTGTCGACTGGTATTTCTCCGGAGCCATCAAGCCTTTGATCGAGGGCGTGTTTCCGCTTGCCGAAGCCGCTGACGTCCTGCAACGCGTGCACACACGCGGCGTCTCGGGCAAGCTTATCCTCCAACCCTGAACGGAAACGTCATGACCCTCCCTTCCGAAATGAATGCCTTGCTGCTGGTCGGCGACGGCTACGAGCGCAAGCCGACCAGCAGCGTGCTGGACGCCATGGAGCCCTATGTCACGCCTGCGCGCATCGGCGTGCCGACGCCCACCGGCCGGCAAGTGCTGATCAAGGTGTCGCTCGCTTCGATCAACCCGTCCGATGTGATGTTCGTGAAAGGCCAATACGGCCAGCCGCGCGTCAAAGGCCAGCCGGCCGGCTTCGAGGGCGTAGGCACGGTCGTGGCGGCCGGCGACGACCCGCTGGCGAAATGGTTTGCCGGCAAGCGCATCGCTTTCGCCACCGGGCTCAGCAATTGGGGCTCGTGGGCGGAGTATGCGGTGGCCGACGCAGCTGCGTGCATCCCGCTGATCGATGAGGTCCGCGACGAGGACGCGGCGGCGATGATCGTCAATCCACTGACCGCGATCGCCATGTTCGGCATCGTCAAGGAGGAGGGCGAGAAGGCTTTTGTCATGACCGCCGGCGCCAGCCAATTGTCCAAGCTGATCATCGGGCTGGCGCGCGAAGAGGGCTATCGGCCGATCGTCACGGTGCGGCGCGACGACCAGGTCCCGGCGCTGCTGGAGGCCGGCGCGGCGCATGTGTTGAACCACACGTCAGCCGATTTCGGCGATCGGCTGAAGGAGGTCATGCAGGCCGAGAAGCCACGCATATTTCTCGATGCGCAGACCGGCCCCGTGGCCTCGCAATTGTTCCTCGCCATGCCGCGCGGCGCACGCTGGATTGTCTACGGCCGACTGGACATGGCCCAGACCGTTATCCCCGAGCCGGGCCAACTGATCTTTGCCGCCAAGAAGATCGAGGGGTTCTGGCTGGTGGAATGGATGAGGCAGTCGAAGGAGCGCCGCGAGGCGGCGGTGATGGATGCACAAAGGCGCTTCGCCGACGGGCGCTGGCACACCGACGTCACCGCCGTGGTGCCACTGGCCGAGGCGATGACGCGTGTTCCGGTGGAACTGGCCAAGCCGAACGGCAAGGTGTTCATCAAGCCGCAGGGGTAGTTCGGGAAATCTTACATTCCGCACAAGACGGCGAGTTTCTCGCGAACATCGACCAGGGTCGTCGGCGGCGCAACACCGCCTGCAAAGCGGATCGGCCTGGCGAGGAGGTCGATACTTCGGACGTGGCTCGTCAGGACTTCACCGCCAACCGCAAGTCCGTCAGGCAGGATCACACTGGTTCCGAAATTTCGGATCGCACTGGTGATCGGGCAGACGATTGCAAAACCGGAAGCTTCGCTGAAGGCCAGCGGAGAGAGGACCAGCGCTGGGCGCCTACCCGCTTGCTCTCGACCGGTTCGCGGATCGAAATCGGTCCAGATGAGATGGCCTTCGTCAGGCAAATAGGGATCACTCATCCACCGACTCGCGTCCCGCGTCGGCGCCCCAATCATATGCGGCTCTCATCGCCTCGGGAGTCACATTGGCCAGCAAATCCTCGAGACGATAGGCAGACGGTACCGCCTCGAGGATAAGCCGGTTTCCATCCGCCGCGATGCTTACTCTTTTACCCTCGTCAATGCCCACCTGCTGGGCAAGGGCCCGGGGCAAGCGGAGACCCAGCGAGTTGCCCCATTTGGAAATCTGAACCTGCATGAGTGCACCTTCCGTTGAAGGATACTCAATGTATATCATCTTTACGCATAAGAGAAGAGGGGGCCAGACCTCGTCAGAGCCTGGGATCCTTTTCCCTTTATCCAGCAAGGACCGGCGAGGTGCAGACCTTCGTGGTGCCCGCGCCCACTGTGGCAGCTGGCGTCAATCGACCGGCAACGGAGATTGAGGTGAAGCTGGTTCCAGCAAATCCGGCGCGCCAGCTTGGTTTGGGCTCATTGGAGCTGTTGAACGCACGAATCGTAAAATGAGACGTGAGTTCCTTCAACGTTGGCGAAATAGATTTCGAATGCAGCCTGAAGCGTGTCGCGTTTAATCAAACCCGTTTGACTATACCCACATGCGACTCGCTTCGCTCGGACGAGGGGTACTGAACAAACACCCAGCTGACTGAATCACCTTCATGCGGCGAGTTGCGGCTACTCCGCCGGTTCCATGCCCGCATAGGCGGCTTCTTCCAGTTCCCGCTTCAGCCTTGCCTCTTCATGCACCTTCGGGGTCACCCAGCGGCCGAGCAGGAGGTAGGCGACAGGGGTGAGGAACAGGGTCGATGCGGCGGCGAGGCCCAATCCGCCGACGATGACCCAGCCCAGCGCGATGCGCGCTTCGGCGCCGGCGCCCGACGCCATCACCAGCGGCAGGCCACCCAGCACGGTGCAGATCATCGTCATGACCACGGGGCGCAGCCGGATGGTTGCGGCTTCCTCGACAGCCTGCCGTAGGCCCATGCCGCGGTCGCGCAGCTGGTTGGCGAATTCGACAATCAGGATGCCATTCTTGGCCATCACGCCGACCAGCAACACGAGACCGATCTGACTGTAGGCGTTGAGGCTGGTCCCCGTGAGGATGAGCGCGAACAGCGCGCAGGCAAGACCGAGAGGCACCGTCGCCATGATGATGATGGCGCTGACGAAGCTTTCGAACTGCGCCGCGAGAACAAGCAGGATGATGACCAGCGCAAAGCCGAAAATGGTGACCATGCCGCTGTTCGTCTCACCAAGAGTGGCGGCTTCGGCGAGCGGGATCATGCGCGCGCCGGGGGGGAGCAGGGGCTGGACGATGCCCTGCGCCACGGCGAGCGCATCGCCCAGGGCGAAGTCGGGGCGAAGGCTTGTGGTGATGGCGACGGAGGGCTGCTGCTGCTCGCGGGTGAGCGATGGCGCAACGGCGCGCTCGCGCAGCGTGGCGATGGTCGACATCGGCACATAGCGTCCGTCCGCCGTCTTGAGGAACACGTTCTCGAGGTCGGTCGGATCGTTGATCGGGTTGGTGGTGGAGACCAGCTTCACGGCATAGCTGCGGTCGCCGATATAGACGTCGCCGATCTTGTTGCCGTCGAGCATCGCCTGTTGCGTGTTGGCCAGCCCACCGATCTCGATGCCGAGGTCCGAGGCGCGGGCACGATCGAGCTCGACTGCGAGCTGCGGCTGCGAGGCGTCAACCGAGAGGCGCGGCTGCTGAAAGCGAGGGTCCTGCTGCAGCTGGTCGATGACTTTCTGCGCCGCCGCGCTGAGCTGGGTGCGGTCATTGCCGATCAACGCGAACTGCAAGCCGTTGCCGGCGCCGCGAATTCCCAGGCTGTTGGGCTGCATGGGGAAAATGCGCAGGCTTGGCACCTGTTTCGTCAGCTGGGCGATTTCGGCCGCGATCTCCTGCTGAGAGCGGCTGCGCTGGTCCCATGGCGCCAGCGTCATCACCATGAAGCCGGCATTGTAGGCGCCGTTCTGCCCGGCATTCTCGAAGGTGCTGGTGATCTCGCCGGAATCGCGCAGCGGCTGGATAAGTTCCTCGATACGGCGCATCTGGGAGGTCGTGTAATCGAGGCTGACGCCCTGCGGCGCATTGATGCGCAGAAGCACCGCCGAGCGGTCTTCCGTCGGCGTCAGTTCCTGGCGGATCGAGCCGAACAGCGAAAACGCCGCGCCGGCAAACAGAACGGCGACGAGGACGACGAGGAGCGGAGCGTTGAGGCAGGCGCGCAGGCAGCGCGCATAGAGCCGGGAAAGCCAGCCGCCGATCTTTGCTCCGATACCGTTGCTCTCGTGGTGCAGCGATGCGTTGGACAGCATGCGCGAGGCAAGCATCGGGCAGAGGGTCAGCGCCACCACGCAGGACAGCAGCACCGAAATCGCCAGCACGAAGCCGAATTCCCGGAACAGGCCGCCGGTCTGGCCGGGCAGGAAGGAGATCGGCACGAAAACCGCGACCAGCGTCGCGGTGGTGGCGATGACCGCGAAAAACACCTCGTTGGTGCCGAGCACTGCGGCGGCGCGCGGGCCAATGCCTTCATTGCGCCGGCGCACGATGTTCTCCAGCACCACGATGGCGTCGTCGACGACGAGGCCGGTCGCCAGCACGAGGGCGAGCAGCGTCAGGATGTTGACGGAAAAACCGGCGAGATAAATTGCCGCGATGGTGCCGATCATCGCGACCGGCATCGACAGAGCGGGGATCAGCGTCGCGCGCCAGTCGAGCAGGAAGAGGAAGATGACGATCAGCACGATCGACACGGAAAGCGCCAGCGCGATCTCAACCTCATGCACCGCGCCGCGCACGAACACCGCGTCGTCGCTGGTGATCTTGATCGACATGCCCTCAGGCAAGCTCTTCTGGATGTTGGCAACGGCTGCCTGAATGCCGCTCGAAATGTCGAGCGTGTTGGATTCCGCCGCGCGGATGATGCCGATGCCGATGCCGGTCTTGCCGTCCGAGCGCAGGCTAGTCTGTCCGATGTCGGCGCCGAGCGTGACCGAGGCGATATCGCGCACATAGGTGTTGCCGCCGATCACCAGGTTCTCGAACGCTTCCGGCGTGGTCACGTCCGCCGTGGTGCGAACGATCAGCGCCTGATTGCTGGTGGTCAGGGAGCCGGAGGGGGAATCGAAGGCGACGGTCGCCAGGGCGTTGCGCAGATCGGCGACCGTGAAGCCGAGGCTGGCGAGCTTTGCCTGATTGACGTCGATGCGGAAGATCTTGTCGCGATCGCCATAGACCTGCACATCGGCGACGCCCGGCACGGCGGCCAGCTCGTCCTCGATCTGGTCCTCGACGATCAGCGTCATGTCCTCGACGGACATGTTGCTGGAGGTCACCGCGATGCGCATCACTGCATCCGAATTCGCGTCCGCCTTGACGATGCGCGGCGGATCCGCCTCGTCGGGCAACTGGTTGGCGACGCGGCCGACGGCGTCGCGCACATCGGAGGCGGCGACGTTCAAATCGACGCCATCGTTGAACTCGATGGTGACGCGGCTGTTGCCGAAGGAGGAGGTGGACGAGATCGACTTGACGCCGGAGACGCGCGCGACCGCGCCCTCCACCACACCGGTCAATTCGCGGTCGATGGTCTCGGCGGCGGCCCCTTCGAAGGCTGTCGTCACCGTGACCGTCGCACGGTCGACATCAGGCAGTTCGCGGATTTCGACGCCGTAGAAGGCGGCGAGGCCGGCCACGGCAATCAGCGTGTTGAGCACGAAAGCCAGCACAGGCCGGCGGATGAAGAGGGCGGTGAAGCCGGTTTCGCTGGCCTTGTTGGCGAGTTCCGTCATCGGGCCGGCCTCATGACCCGCCATCGCGCGGCTCGGCTCCGGCGACGCGCACTTCGCCGCCTTCACGCACGCTCTGCACGCCTTCGGTCACGACCTGATCGCCGGAGGCGATGGCCGCCTCGACCAGCACGTTTTCGGTGTTGCGCTGGATGATACGGACCGGCACGCGCTTGGCCTTGCCATCGGCCACGCTCCAGATGAAGGCGCCGTCGGCCCCCCACTGGATGGCGAGCGGACTGACCGCCGGATAGGTCTGTCCCGGGAATTTCATCACCACCTCGAACGACATGCCGGCGCGCAGCGAATCGTCGGCATTGGCGATCGAAGCTTGGACCCAGAGCGTGCGGCTCTTCTCGTCGAGGCGATTGTCCACCGCCACGATGGCGCCGTCGATCACCGTCTTCGGGCTGGAAATCGGCGTGGCGGAAACCTCGGCGCCGACCTTGACCGTGTCGGCGAAGCGCTCCGGAACCCAGAAGTCGACCAGGATCGTGGATCGGTCGTCGATGGTGGCGATGGCCGTCTCGGAAGAAACATAGTTGCCGACCTCGACCGGGACGATGCCGATGATCCCGTCTATGGGTGCGGCGATGGCGCGGCGCTGCAGGGCGAGTTCCGCGTCGCGCAGGGCGAGCTTTGCATTGCTTAGCGCGACGTCGGCGTCCGCCAGGGCAACTGCCGAGGTGGTGTTGGAGGCGCGCAGCGACTTGGCGCGGTCATATTTGGACTGTGCATCGTCCAGCGCCACCTTGGCTCGGTCGACGGCAATTTCTTCGGTGTCGGAGTCGAGGCGGGCGATTTCGTCCCCCTTGGCCACCTTGCTGCCGGACTTTGCCTTGATCTCGGTCAGCCGGCCGGTGGCGTAAGGGTTGACCGTGACCGACGCCTTCGCCCGGCCGGTGCCGATCGCTTGAAGACGGTCGTTGATCGTCGCCGTTGTGGCCGGGGCGGTGACCACGAGGGTTTGCCCGCTGCCGCCGCCATTGCTTCCGCCGCCGTTGCGGCGGCCGCCATTTGCGGAGGTGCCTGCCTGTTCCTGCTCGGATTGCGCGGCCTGCGCCCAGTTGATGCCCCAACGGGCGAGTACCTCGGGCGCGCCGGGAAAGAAAAAGGCCCACCCGACGACCGCCGCCGCCAGGATAAACAAGGCCACAACACACTGCTTCCAGGCTGCCATCGAAACTCCAGGTTGGCTCAGGGCCGGGATCGGTGCACAGCCACCGCGCTCGCCATCAACGCCAATGCCCGCTCCGTGCCCGCCTCCGGCATCCCTATGCGATCTTTATGACAATTCTAGAGCGCCGGCACACCTTAAATATCCGTAATGCTGGCATGAATCGCGATCACAACAAGGTCATCGCAGCTCTTCGATGGCGGTCATCCGGGCCGCTCCCGCGCCGCCCAGTTTCCGCGTCGTGATGGCGAGGATCGCCTCGACGGCGACGAACAGCGCGGCCGAGGAATCCCAGGCCGACGGCACCGGCGTGCGCCCGGCCACGACATAACGGGCGAAGCGTGCGACGGGCGATAGCCATTGATCGGTGAACAGCAGGATGTTGGCGCCGCGCTTTCGCGCCTTTTCGGCGAAGGCGACCACGCCCTCCTGATAGCGGCGGATGTCGAAGACGATCAGAATGTCACGCTTGCTCATATCGACCAGCCGGTCGCGCCACGAATTTTCCTGATCTGCCAGGTGGATGACATCGGTGCGCAGCAGCAGCAGATGCGCCGTGAGGTAGCGGGCCAACGGATCCGTGAAGCGGCCGCCGGTGAGATAGACGCGGGCCCGCGGGTCCGCCAGATGCGTCCCGATCTCGTCAAGTTGGCTCTCCGACAAGTGACGGAAGGTCTCGCGGATATTGTCGATCGCGGCTTCGGCGAAGGCCGCGTGCCCACCCGACGCTGTCGTTCCCTGCCGCGACAGGGGTGACTGCAACTGGGCGGTCAACTCGTCCTGGAGAGCGGCTTGAAACTCGGGATAGTTGCCAAAGCCCAGCCGCGCGACGAAGCGCAGGATCGTCGGCGAGGAAACGCCGGCCTGCGCGGCGAATTCCGCGACCGTTTTCAGCCCCAACACCGGATAGTTCGAAATCAGCGTCTGCGCCGCGCGCCGTTCACCGGCCGGCATTCCGCCCAACCGGCCGGCAATGGTTTCCGCGACGCTTTCCATCATAAGCCCCGGCTCCCGGATCATGAAGCACGCACCTGTGGAGCGCCCAACGATCCATTTGACAATAGCGTCAACCGTATGAAATCATCCATCGGCGCGCAATGAGATCAAAAGCGGAATTTATCGTACAGCGCGGCCGGGGACATTTCTCGCATGGGAGTTGCGGGTGCTGAACGGTCCGAGACCGTGGAAGCCGTCAAGGTGCATAACCGGGACGGCGCGAGCCCGTTTGTGCTTTTGTGCGATCACGCTTCCAATTTTGTCCCGCCAGCCTATGGCACGCTCGGGCTCGACCCCTTCGAACTGACGCGGCACATCGCCTGGGATCCGGGAGCGCTGCCGGTCGCCAGCATGCTGGCCGACGCGCTGGACGCCACGCTGGTGCAGTCCTGCATCTCGCGCCTGATCGTCGACTGCAACCGGCCGCTGGACGCGCCGGATCTGTTCTGGACGGTGAGCGAAAGCACAGTGATCCCTGGCAACCAGGCAATCGATGGTGCCGCCGCCGCCGCCCGCATTGGGCTGGCCTACACGCCCTTCCACGAGGCCATCGACACCGTCGTGCAAGAGCGCCTGGCGCGAGGCCAGGAAACCTGGCTGGTGTCGGTGCATTCTTTCACACCGGTCTACAATGGGGTCGCGCGGCCCTGGCAGATCGGCATCATTCATGACTTCGAAGAACGCCTGTCCGCTCCGATGATAGCGGCGCTGCGTCTGGTCGAAGGCATCACCGTCGGGGTCAACGAGCCATACTCGCCCGCTGACCGTGTCTATTTCACGCTGGAAAAGCATGCGCGGTCGCGCGGCCTTCCCTGCGCGATGATTGAAATCCGCAACGACGAAATCTCCGGCGAAGCCGGGCAGCGGAAATGGGCGGAACGGCTGACGGGCATCTTGCAGAGTCTGCGGGTAGTCAGCGCTCAGCGACAACCACCGGAAATGTCACGCAAGGCTCGCTCCAGCGCCTAACAACGAAGGGAACACGATGTCAGGATATTCAGAGAGTGACAAAAGCGAGGACGTAAAAGTCCTCCACAGCATGGGCTATGCGCAGGAACTGGAACGGCGGATGAGCCAGTTCTCGAATTTCGCGGTGTCCTTCTCCATCATATGCATCTTGTCGGGCGGCATTAATTCGCTCGCCCAGGCGACATCGGGCGCGGGCGGCGCCGCAATCGGCATCGGCTGGCCGCTTGGCTGCTTCGTGTCGCTGGTCTTCGCCGTTGCGATGGCGCAGATCAGCTCCGCATATCCCACGGCCGGCGGCCTCTATCACTGGGGATCCATCCTCGGAAACACCTTCACCGGCTGGCTGACCGCGTGGTTCAACCTGCTGGGTCTCGTCACGGTGCTCGGCGCCATCAATGTCGGCACCTACTATTTCTTCATGGGCGCATTCGGCACGCCCTATTTCGGCCTGGAGGATTCCACCACCGTTCGCATCATCTTCCTGGCGATCATCACCGGGCTGCAGGCGCTGGTGAACCATATGGGTATCGGATTGACGGCCAAATTGACCGACTTCTCCGGATATCTGATCTTTGCAACCTCCATTCTCCTGGCGCTCGTCTGTCTCGCTTCGGCCGACAGCTATGAGATCGGCCGCCTGTTCACCTTCGCCAACTATTCCGGTGAGGCGGGCGCAAATGTCTGGCCGGTTAATTCCTCGACATGGGTTTTCTTGCTCGGCCTGCTTTTGCCAATCTACACGATCACCGGGTACGATGCGTCGGCGCACACTTCGGAGGAAACGCTGAAGGCGGCGCATTCCGTGCCGCGCGCCATGATCGGCTCGGTGCTGTGGTCGGCCCTGTTCGGCTACATCATGCTGTGCTCCTTCGTGCTGATGCTGCCCAATATGGATGAGGCGGCGAAGCAGGGCTGGAACGTGTTCTTCTGGGGCATGGACCAGCAGGTCAATCCGGTTCTCAAAGACCTGCTCTACCTGGCAATCTTCGTCGCCCAGTGGCTGTGCGGGCTGGCGACGGTCACGTCGGTCTCGCGCATGATCTTTGCGTTCTCGCGCGACAAGGGTCTGCCCGGCTCGAAGGCCTTGGCCAAGGTCAGCCCGACCTACCGTACACCGGTGGCGGCAATCTGGACGGGCTCGATCCTGGCGGTGCTGTTTGTTTGGCTGACATCGCTTGAAGTGTTCAAGATTGGCGATACGCCGGTCTATACGATCGTTGTCTCCTGTACGGTCATCTTCCTGTTCTTCTCCTTCGCCATTCCTATCACCTTGGGCCTGTTGGCATGGGGAACGTCCAAGTGGGACAAGATGGGTCCGTTCGACTTGGGCGAGGGCACGTTCAAGCTGTTCGCGGTCTTGTCGATCGTCGCCATGGTGTTAATCTTCATCCTCGGTATCCAACCGCCAAATGCCATGGCCCTCTATGTCACGGTTGGCTTCTTGATATTGACCGGCATCGTCTGGTTCGTTTTTGAGCGCAGCCGCTTTCGCGGTCCGCCCATCGGTGAAGAGGTGAAACGCCGCGCGGCCGAAATTGCCGCAGCCGAAAAAGCCGTGGGTGAAACCGGGCGATAATCCTCAGGGCGCCTGCGGCCGTTGCGGCCGCGGGCGCCCTCTCAGCTAATCTTGGTGGAGTGATCCTGAATGGCCGGAAACCTGTCGTTCGACGAATTGAAGAAGGCGATTGCCGGCGGCGAGATCGACACCGTGCTTGCCTGCGGCGTCGACATGCAGGGCCGGCTTTTCGGCAAGCGGTTCCTTGCCTCCTTCTTCGCCGAGTCGGCGCATGACGAGACGCATGGCTGCAACTATCTGCTGGCGCTCGACATCGATATGGAACCGGTGCCGGGCTACAAGGCCGCGAGCTGGAGCAAGGGCTATGGCGACTTCGTTCTGAAGATCGACCTCACCACGCTGCGGCGCATTCCGTGGCTCGAAAAGACCGCGCTCGTTCTGTGCGATATCCAGGACCATCACACGCACAAGGATCTTCCGCATTCGCCGCGCGCCATCCTGCGCCGGCAGGTGGCTCGCCTGGCCGAGCGCGGCTATATCGGCTACTTCGCCTCGGAGCTGGAATTCTATCTGCTCAACGAGAGCTATGATTCGGCGCGGGGCAAGCACTGGCAGAACCTCGCCACCGCCTCCCCCTATATCGGCGACTACCAGATCGGCATCACAACCAAGGAAGAGGGCGTGATGCGCCGGCTGCGCAACGACATGCACGCCGCCGGCATTCCGATTGAAAACTCCAAGGGCGAATGGGGTCCGGGCCAGGAAGAGATCAATGTGCGCTATGCCGAGGCGCTCGACATGGCCGACCGGCACGTGATCCTGAAGAATGGCGCCAAGGAGATCGCCGAGCAGGAAGGCAAGGCGATCACCTTCATGGCCAAATACAATTACGGTCTCGCCGGCAATTCCAGCCATATCCACAATTCGCTGTGGAGCGCCGACGGCAAGACGCCGCTGTTCTTCGACAAATCGGCGAAGTGGACGCTGTCGGAGCTCGGTCAGCAATGGTCCGCCGGCCAACTCAAATATGCCAAGGAGTTCACCTGGTTCCTGGCGCCCTATATCAATTCCTACAAGCGGTTCCAGTCCGGCACCTTCGCGCCGACCAAGATCATGTGGTCGGAAGATAATCGTACCGCCGGCTTCCGCCTTTGCGGCGAGGGAACCAAGGCGATCCGCATGGAATGCCGCATTGGCGGAGCGGATCTGAACCCGTATCTTGCCTTTGCGGCGCTGATCGCCGCCGGACTTGCCGGCATCGATGAGAAGCTTTCGCTGCAGGAGCCCTTTGTCGGCGACGCCTACCAGGCTTCCCGCCTGCCGGAGATCCCCAAGACCTTGCGCGAGGCGACAGAGACGCTGGGCAAGTCGAAGATGCTCAAGGAGGCGTTGGGAGTCGATGTCGTGGAGCATTATGTGCACACCGCCCGCTGGGAGCAGTTCGAATACGACCGCCGTATTACGGATTGGGAACTGCACCGCGGCTTTGAGAGGTATTGACGATGCTGTGCATTCTTCGAGGCGCGCCTTCCCACGGAACGGTCCTGCGCTACGCCGTTTCTGGAGGGATCGCACCGAAAGGCGAGGACCGTATTCGCTGCGCCCGCTCGTCGATGCGGTGGCTGCATGTCAGCGTGGCGGAATTGGATAGCGCCACGGGCGATCTCGATCCGCTGGTGTCGGAGCCGTCTCCGAAACCGGGGCGATCCGTGCGAATTTCTCGCCCCAAGGGGCGCGGCTATCGCGACGAAAAACGCAACTGATTCTTGATCCGGCGGACCTCCAAGGACGCGTGACAAGACAAGACCAGAACGACCGGAGACTAAATTTTGGAAAGCATCAAACTGAAATCGCCCATCGACGGCTCGATCTATGTCGAGCGGCAGGTGGCGAGCGATGCGCAGGTCGGCAAGGCGGTCGAGCAGGCGCGCGCGGCGCAGCCGGCATGGGCGGCGCTGCCTGTTTCCGAGCGCTGCAAATACATGCTGTCGATGCTGGAAAACCTGGTTGGCATGACCGACGAGATCGTGCCGGAACTCGCCCATATGATGGGGCGGCCGGTGCGCTATGGCGGCGAGTTCGGCGGCGTGAAGGAACGCACGACCTATATGGTCGAGATCGCCGAGCAGGCGCTGAAGCCTGTCATGGCGTCGAACCCGAAGGACGGTTTCCGCCGCTATGTGAAGAAGGATCCGCTTGGCGTGGTGATGGTCGTCGCGCCATGGAATTATCCCTATCTCACCGCCGTCAACACGATCGTCCCCGCGCTGATTGCCGGCTCGACTGTGATCCTGAAACATGCGGCGCAGACGCTGTTGGTCGGCGAGCGGTTCGCCAAGGCGTTCGAGCAGGCCGGGTTGCCGAAGGGCGTGTTCCAGAACGTCGTTCTGAACCACGCGCAGACGGAAAGGCTGCTCGGCTCCGGCAAGATCGACCACGTCAATTTCACCGGCTCGGTGGCGGGCGGGCGCGCCATCGAGAAGGCTGCTGCCGGCACCTTCATGACCATGGGGCTCGAGCTCGGCGGCAAGGACCCGGCCTATGTGCTGGCCGACGCGAAGCTGGACCACGCGATCCCCAATCTGGTCGAGGGCGCGTTCTTCAATTCCGGCCAGTGCTGCTGCGGCATCGAACGCGTCTATGTCCACGGGAAGGTCTATGACGATTTCGTCGAAGGCTTCATTGAGGAGACGAAGGCCTACAAGCTGGGCAATCCGCTGGAGCAGGACACTACGATGGGGCCAATGGCGCAGGCACGCTTCGCCGATTTCATCCGCGAGCAGAAGGCCGAAGCGTTGCGCAAGGGCGCGACCGCGCACATGAACACCAGGGACGCCGCCGACAAGGATGGCTCGCCCTATCTGCCGGCGGAGGTGCTGACCAATGTCGATCACCAGATGAGCGTGATGCGCGAAGAAAGTTTCGGCCCGATCGTCGGCATCATGAAGGTGCGCAACGACGAAGAGGCGATCGCGCTGATGAATGACAGCCCCTATGGGCTGACGGCGTCTCTCTGGACGCGGGATATCGAGCATGCGGTGAAGGTCGGCGACCGGGTCGAGACCGGCACGCTGTTCATGAACCGCTGCGACTATCTGGATCCGGCGCTGGTGTGGACGGGCGTCAAGGACACCGGCAAGGGCGCTGCGCTCTCGCAGATCGGCTTCGACAATCTGACCCGGCCGAAGAGCTATCATCTGCGCGAGGTGGTCTAGAGCTCGCGTGTCAACCCTGCCAAACCCAACGCATCGCCAGCCAACCAAACGCGGCGGCGCAAGCGACCCATATCGCAATGATGACTGTCAGGCCCGCCCGGCTTTGCGGTTGTTCCGTCCGTTCGGCCTTGGCGCGGAACTCTCCCATCAACGCTGCCGGGATCAGCTTCAGCACCAGCAGAATTCCCAGCGGCACGATCACCAGGTCGTCAAGGTAGCCGAGTATCGGTACAAAGTCGGGTATCAGGTCGATGGGAGACAACGCATAGGCGGCTACAGCCGCCGCAGCGATCTTTGCCAGCGGCGGCGTGCGGGGGTCGCGTGCCGCGATCCACAGCGCAACGACGTCGCGCTTGATTGTGCGCGCCCAACTTCTTGCTGCATTCAGCCAGTTCCTCATAGCTCCCACTACTACTAGTAACGTCAAGGCAATCCATGTCCAAACTCGTCTCCAAATGGAACTACCCCACCACCGTGCGCTTCGGCGCGGGCCGCATTTCCGAACTGGCCGATGCACTCTCGGCCACCGGCATCAAGCGGCCGCTCTTCGTCACCGATCCGGGCCTGGCGAAGCTGCCCATCGTGCCGAAAACGCTCAAGCTGCTTGACGATGCCGGCATCAAATACGGCGTCTTCTCCGATGTCAGGCCCAACCCGGTCGAATCCAACCTGACCGCCGGTGTCGAGGTGTTCAGGAAGGGCAAGCATGACGGCGTCATCGCCTTCGGCGGCGGCTCGGCGCTGGATCTCGGCAAGCTGATCGCTTTCCAGGCGGAGCAGTCGCTGCCGGTTTGGGAGGTCGAGGAGATCGGCGATTGGTGGACGCGCGCCGACGCGAAGAAGATCGCCCCGATCGTCGCGGTGCCGACGACGGCCGGAACCGGTTCCGAAGTCGGCCGCGCCGGCGTGATCACGCATGAGGCAAGCCATACCAAGAAGGTGATCTTCCACCCGAAGATGCTGCCGGGCATTGTCATCGCCGACCCGGAATTGTCGGTCGGCATGCCGCCTTTCATCACCGCCGGCACAGGCATGGACGCGCTAGCGCACTGTCTCGAAGCCTATTGCGCGCCGGGCTATCATCCGATGGCCGATGGCATTGCGGTGGAAGGCGTCCGCCTGGTTTTCGAAAACCTGCCGAAGGCCTACGCCGACGGCAAGGACATCACTGCCCGCGCCAATATGATGTCGGCTGCGGCCATGGGCGCGACCGCCTTCCAGAAGGGGCTTGGCGCGATCCATTCCCTCTCGCATCCGATCGGCGCGCTGTACGACACCCATCACGGCATGACCAACGCCGTCTTCATGCCCTATGTGCTGGCATTCAACCGCGACGCCATCGAAGACAGGATCGCGCGGCTCGCCGCCTATTGCGGCATCAAGGGCGGCTTTGACGGCTTCGCCAAGGCGGTTCTGAAGCTGCGCAAGGAACTCAAGGTTCCGCATGCGCTGCCCGGCCTCATCAAAGGCCTCGACATGGATAAGAAGCGCAAGGGCCTGATCGCCGACATGGCTGTGGTTGACCCAACGGCAGGCGGCAACCCGGTGAAGCTGACCAAGAAGGGCGCGCTGGCATTGCTGGAGAATGCGCTGGCGGGAAATTCCTGAGGCTGACGATGGAGCCACGGCGGGTTCGATCGAGCGCATAGGGGGATGTCGCTTTTAGGCCATGAAATGTCGGCGTTGGTGTGAGCGGAAGGTCGCATCAATGCAAGGCTTCGATGGCTCGCACACAGATGCGAGGGGGAACAGAACGGCGGGACCGCCGAAATAATTAGCCGGGCAAACAATGTGCAGCGATTGCGGGCACGAAGCAAAAGTTGTTAGATCTTCAGGGCGGGAGGAGGCCAGCCTGACACTTCATTGAACTGTCACACACGACGCATAACGACAAGAAGCAGGCGGCTTACGACGCCAACTCAAACGGAGAACACTCATGTTGAAAATCACGGGGAAAATCCTTTCCCTTTCGGCCGCGACCTTGATGGTCACGTCGGCCATCGCGTCTGCGCAGAGCCTGGACGAGCTTGTCGCCGCCGCGAAGGCGGAGGGCCAGCTGACCACCATCGCCCTGCCGCATGACTGGTGCGGCTATGGCGCGGTCATCGACGCGTTCAAGAAGAAGTATCCCGAAATCACGGTCAACGAACTCAATCCCGATGCCGGCTCCGGCGACGAGATCGAGGCGATCAAGGCCAACAAGGACAATAAGGGCCCGCAGGCGCCTGACGTCATCGACGTCGGCCTCTCCTTCGGACCGCAGGCGAAGGCCGACGGCCTGATCCAGCCCTACAAGGTCTCGACCTGGGATTCGATCCCGGAAACCGCCAAGGACGCGGAAGGCTTCTGGTACGGCGACTATTACGGCGTGCTGTCTTTCCAGGTGAACAAGGATCTCGTTCCGAACGCACCGGCGGACTGGGCTGATCTGCTCAAGGACGAGTACAAGAACATGGTCGCTCTCGCCGGCGATCCGCGCGCTTCGAACCAGGCCATTCTCGGCGTCTATGCCGCCGGCCTGTCCAAGGGCGCAGCAGCAGGCGAAGCCGCCGGCACGGCCGGCCTTGAGTTCTTCAAGGAACTGAACGCCAAGGGCAACTTCGTGCCGGTGATCGGCAAGTCGGCCACGCTGGCGCAGGGCCAGACGCCGATCCTCGTCACCTGGGACTACAATGCCCTCGGTGGCCGCGATACGCTGAACGGCAACCCGCCGGTCGACGTTGTTGTGCCGAAGACCGGTGTCGTCGCCGGTGTCTACGTGCAGGCGATCAGCGCCTTCGCGCCGCATCCGAACGCCGCGAAGCTGTGGATGGAGCATCTCTACTCGGACGAAGGCCAGCTCGGCTGGCTGTCCGGCTATTGCCATCCGATCCGCTTCAACGATCTCGCCAAGAACGGCAAGATCCCGCAGGCGATGCTCGACAAGATGCCGCCGGCTGCCTCTTACGAAGCTGCTGTGTTCCCGACCCTCGAGGATCAGGACAAGATGAAGGCGGCGATCACCGGCAACTGGGATAAGGTTGTCGGCGCCAACGTTCAGTAAAGCCTATAAGTCGGGCGGCCTTGAGCCGCCCGACCTTTATCTCACCCCCGAGACGCCTTGAGCGCATGACCGACGCTGTAGTTACTAATTCCGCACCGCCCGCCACCGCGCGCCCTATGCGTCTGCCGACGCAATGGCTGGGCGTCGCGCCGTTCTTCATCTTTGCCGTGCTCTTTCTGCTCCTGCCGACGATGTATCTGATCATCGGCGCGTTTCAGGATCGGGATGGCAGCTTTACGCTCCAGAATGTGGCGAAGCTGTTCGAAGATCCCTCCATCCGGCAATCCTATTGGATTTCGATGAAGATCAGCTTCTGGTCGGCAGTGCTTGGCGCTTTGGCGGGCCTCGCCATCGCCATGGCCATCGTGCGTGGCGGCCTGCCGGAGTGGGTGCGGTCGTCGACCATGACGTTCTCGGGGGTGGCCTCCAATTTCGCCGGCGTACCGCTGGCCTTCGCCTTCCTGGCGACGCTGGGGCGACTGGGACTTGTCACGATCATCCTGCGCGAACTGTTCGGTTTCAATCTCTACGCGACCGGCTTCAATCTGCTCTCTTCGTGGGGCCTGATCGCCGTATATCTCTACTTCCAGGTACCGCTGATGATCGTCATCATCACGCCGGCGCTAGACGGCATCAAGAAGGAGTGGGGCGAGGCCGCGGCAACGCTGGGAGCGACCACATTCCAATATTGGCGCATGGTGGTCATTCCCGTGCTGTGGCCGAGTTTCCTGGGCACGGTGATCCTGCTCTTCGCAAATGCCTTTGGCGCAATCGCCACCGCCTACGCCTTCACCGGGTCGTCGCTGAATATCGTACCGATCAAGCTGTATGCGCAGATCCGCGGCGACGTGCTGGGCGATCCAAATCTTGGCTATGCGCTGGCATTCGGCATGATCTTCATCACTGGTCTCGCTAATATCTTCTACATCTGGTTCCGCACCAGAAGTGAGCGGTGGCTGAAATGACGGGCGCTTCGGTGCTTCTCGCTATGCCGTCGAAGAGGCTGGCCCGAAGGGCCGGGTGGGGCGAACAACGCTACCCCCTCCGCCTCGCTTCACTCGGCGACTCCCCCATGGGCGGGGAGAGAGGTGCACGGATATGAAACGCGGCGGCGCCTGGTGGGCCTGGCTCATCTTCTTCATCGGCATGCTCTATTTCATCGTGCCGCTCATCGCGACGTTTCACTTTTCGCTGAAGATGAAGCGTGAAGGACTTTCCTTCGAGGCCTATCGGGTCGTGTTTTCCAGCTCGCAGTTCCAGGAGACCTTCACCTTTTCCGTCGTCGCAGCGATTTGCACCATCATACTCGGCGTCCTCATCGTCGTGCCGACCGCCTATTGGGTTCGCCTGCGCATGCCGCAACTGCGGCCGGTCATTGAATTCATCACGCTTCTGCCGCTGGTTATCCCGGCGATCGTCATCGTGTTCGGCTATATCCGCATGTACGGCACGAATTCCTGGCTGCCGTTCCTTGGCACGATCACCGGCACCAACGTCCTTCTGGTCATAGGTTATGTGGTTCTGGCACTGCCCTATATGTACCGGGCGGTCGACACGGGCCTGCGCACGATCGATGTGAAGACGCTGACCGAAGCCGCACAGATCATGGGCGCCGGCTGGACCACGATCATCGGCCGCGTCATCCTGCCGAATGTTCTGATCGCTGTGCTCTCGGGCGCCTTTCTGACCTTTGCCATCGTGCTGGGCGAGTTTACCATCGCCTCATTGCTCAATCGGCCGGCCTTCGGTCCCTACATGCAGAACCTCGGCGCCAACCGCGCATATGAACCTGCAGCGTTGGCGATCATAGCCTTCCTCCTGACTTGGGGCTGCATGACCGCGATCCAGTTCCTGGCGCGCTATGCGCCGAAATCCGCCAACCGTCCCAATTGATCAGAGAGAAACCCATGGCCGACTCCTTCCTCTCGATCCAGCATGTGAAGAAGTCCTTCGGCGAGGTCACAGTCGTGCAGGACTTCAACCTGGACGTGGCGCCGGGCGAGTTCGTCTCCTTTCTCGGCCCCTCGGGCTGCGGCAAGACGACGGTCCTGCGCATGGTCGCCGGTTTCGAGGAGCCGACCGCCGGCAAGATTGTCATCGCCGGCAAGGACGTGACGCGGCTGAAGCCGAACCAGCGCAACATCGGCATGGTGTTCCAGGCCTATGCGCTGTTCCCCAATCTCACCGTGGCGCAGAATATCGCCTTTGGCCTGCGGGTCGCCGGCATGCCCAAGGCAGACCAGGGCAAGCGCGTCGCCGAGATGCTGAACATCATCAAGCTGCCGCAGATGGGGGACCGCTATCCCTACCAGCTGTCGGGTGGCCAGCAGCAGCGTATTGCGCTCGCCCGCGCGCTGGCGCCGAGCCCTAAACTTCTGCTGCTCGATGAGCCGCTGTCGGCGCTGGATGCCAAAGTTCGCGTGTCGCTGCGCGATGAGATCCGCTCGATCCAGAAGCGGCTCGGTATCACCACGGTTTTCGTCACGCATGATCAGGAAGAGGCGCTGTCGATCTCCGATCGCATCGTGGTGATGTATCAGGGCGTCGCCGAGCAGATGGGCACGCCCTTCGAGATCTACAATCGCCCGTCGACCAAGTTCGTCGCCAATTTTGTCGGGACGCTGAATGTGCTGGAAGGTACCGTCTCCGACCCGGCCAAGGGGACTGTGAAAGTGGCCGATGACATGATCACGGTGAAAAGCTCCCTGAATGGCGCAAAGGCCGGCGATGCGGTGACTTTGGCGCTGCGTCCGGAGGCCATCGCGCTTGGAGAGTATCCGGGCCATGACCAGAAATTGCCTGGGAAGATCGCCGACGTGAATTTCCTCGGCTCGGTCATCCGCGTCAAGGTCGCGGTGGGCAAGGCCATCGTGTCCATGGATACGTTCAACAAGTCGACCACGCCTCCGCCGCAGGTGGGCGAGCCGGCTTCGATCACATTCACTTCGCGCGATGTGCTGGTGCTGCATTGAGGCGGGCCGATCTTCTCTTTGTTCGTTCAGTTATCGCTGATACTCTGAACTGATGGCCAACGGCGAAGGCAACCGACCCCGACCTGACCCTTATGCTCAGGCGCGGCTCGCCGCGATCATCGAGTCCTCGCACGATGCGATCATCAGCAAGGATCTGAACAGCATCATCACAAGCTGGAATCCCGCAGCCACCGACCTCTTCGGCTATTCGGAAGACGAGGCGGTCGGCAAGTCGGTACTGATCCTCATTCCAGATCATCTTCACGCGGAAGAAGCCGAGATCATCAGCCGTGTGCGCAACGGCCAGCGGGTGCAGAGCTATGAAACGATCAGGCAGCGCAAGGACGGGTCGCTGGTCGCCGTCTCGCTGACCGTTTCACCGGTCAGGAACCGTCGCGGCCGCATTGTCGGCGCGTCGAAGATTGCACGCGACATCAGCGCCAGCAAGGAGAGCGAGCGGCGCATCAGGCTGCTGCTGCGCGAGGTCAACCATCGCGTGAAGAACCAGTTCGCGGTGATCCTCTCGATGATCCGGGAAACCGTAAAGCGATCGGAAGATCCGCGCAGCGTCGAGGAGAAGATCCGCGAGCGCATCATGGCGTTGTCCCGCTCGCATGACCTTCTGGTGACATCGGAATGGTCAGGCGCCGGCCTGGCGGAACTGATCCGCGAGCATCTCACCCCCTTCGCGCATGAAGACCGCATCACGCTGTCGGGGCCTGAGCTGATGCTGAAGCCCAATGCGGTGCAGCATATCGGCATGGCGCTGCACGAACTGGCGACCAATTCGTCGAAATACGGTGCGCTGGCCGATGACGGCCGCGTGCTGGTCGAGTGGCACGCCGACAACGATCAGCTTACATTGCATTGGCTGGAGAATTCACGTCATCGCACCGAACCCGCGGAACCGGGCACGCGGCGCGGCTTCGGCAGCGTTGTCCTGCTGCGCGTGACACCGCAGGCTTTGGGCGGATCGTCCACCCTCAGCCACGAGCAGGGGCGTGTTCAATGGACATTGACGGTGCCTCTCGCCAACGCAATCCACGACAACACGCCTGCCATGGGCGACAGCCTCTAGCCGCTTGACGGGCACTTCAAGCCGAATGCATTAGATCTCCACGATGAAGACTTCCGACGTCGAATCCATCGCCGCATGGCTTGCCGAAGCGGGATTGTTGGGGGTGCGCAGCGAAGCGTCGCTGGCGCAGACTTTCTGCGAACGCTGCGCGGCTTCCGGCCTGCAACTCAGCAAGGCGCTGGTGATGATCGACACGCTGCACCCCTTGCATGAATCGCGGGCCTACTATTGGGACGAAGACCCGGCGGTGGACTTCCGGCAGGAGGAGTATGAGCCATCGCGTGACCGCGAGGGCGCCGAGCAGTGGGGTCGCAGCCCTTTCCTGCATCTGCTCAGGCGACATGAGACGACCATGCGCTGCAGGCTTGAAGCAGGTGAGATACACGGTTTTCCGGCGCTGGAGGAGCTGCGCGACGCCGGGCAGACGGACTATCTGGCGATCGTCTATCGAACGCGCCAGGCCGTCAAAGTCGAGGATGTCGACGCCTTCTACGCGCGCTGGTCGACGGCGCGGCCCGGCGGCTTCACGGAGGAAGAGATCGAGAACCTGAAGACGCTCACTCCGTTCCTCGGGCTCGCCATCCGATCGGCCAGCCAGGCCCGGTTGGCCAAGACCCTGGTGGAAGCCTATCTCGGAAGGGATGCCGGGCGACGGGTCCTGCGCGGCAGCATCCGGCGCGGCGAGGTGGAGAAAATCAACGCCGTGCTGTGGTTCTCGGACATGACCGGCTACACGCGGCTTTCGGAGACCGTCCGCACGGATCATCTCATTCCGCTGCTCAATGATTATGCGGAGGTCGTCATCTGCGCCGTGCAGCAGGCCGGCGGCGACGTGCTGAAGCTGGTTGGCGATGGTGTGCTGGCCATCTTCGCCGGCGCCCAGGCGGCGCATGCGTGCGAGGCCGCAATGCGGGCCGAACGCGACATGCGCGGGCGGCTGGCCGACCTTGCCGACCGCCGCCTGACCTATGGCCTGCCGGTGGCGGATATTCACCTCGGCTTGCATGTCGGCGATGTGTTCTACGGCAATATAGGCAGCCCGGATCGGCTCGATTTCACCGTGGTCGGGCAGGCGGTAAACGAGGTCAGCCGCATCTCCGCGATGTG
Source organism: Mesorhizobium sp. (assembly GCA_036524835.1). Classification (GTDB taxonomy): domain Bacteria; phylum Pseudomonadota; class Alphaproteobacteria; order Rhizobiales; family Rhizobiaceae; genus Mesorhizobium_G. The sequence continues at coordinate 39,878 of DATDBN010000061.1, forward strand.
CCAGTCGGCAGGGCGCGCCATGCTGTGCTCGGAGGAGTTCGCCTCCCTGCTGCCCGAGGTTGATCGGGGAAACATGGTCTCGGTGGGACGCTTTGCCTTGCGTGGCGTCGGCCGGGCGAACGAACTCTTTACGCTCGATCCCGAACTTGCCGAATTCGGCCACCCCGGCTAAAGGCGGTTTATTCAACCAGTAGGTTGACAATATCGAGCGGCCGAAATATATTCAACTGCATGGTTGATGATTCCACCTATCCGCTGGACGACGTGTTCCACGCGCTTGCCGACCCGACGCGCCGGGCGATGCTGTCGACGCTCGCGCGTGCGCCGCTGACGGTCGGCGAGCTTGCCGCTCCCTTTGCGATTTCGCTGAACGCAACCTCGAAGCACATCAAGGTGCTGGAGAGGGCAGGGCTTGTCCAGCGCAGCATCGAAGGGCGCAAGCATGTCTGCCATCTCGACGCGCGGCCGCTGCATGCCGGCATGGAATGGATCCGGCACTACGTGACGTTCTGGCAGCAGCGGCTGGACGTTCTGGAGAGCCTGTTGGTCGAGGAAGACCGCGCTGCAGCCAAAGAGGAACGCCGGGAAGAGAGGCGCAGGACCAACGACGACAGCGACGAGACATAGTGCGGCTTCGGTGCCCGCCGCCGGGTCGCGCTGCCTTACATAGTCGCCAATTGCCGGTTTGAGATCGAGTTCGGATAGGCCTTGCGCATGGCGACCTTGTGCTCGATCGACGCGATGACGCTGTCGGCGAAGTCAACCTTGTACATCTGCGCCAGACGCGTCAGCCCACCGGGCGTGAAGACATTGATCTCCAGAAGCTTGTCGCCCACGATGTCGAGGCCGACAAGGAACATGCCGTCCTGGATGAGCTTCGGCCTCACCAGTTCTGCGATGGAGCGCATGACTTCGGTGACCTTGACCTTGGTGGCGGTGCCGGCGGCGTGAATATTGGAGCGTACGTCGCCCTTGGCCGGAACACGGCGGAACGCCGCATATTTGCCGTCGCACATCAGCGGCTCGCCATTCATCAGGAACAGGCGCACGTCGCCGGCCTTTGCTTCGGGAACGAAAGCCTGGGCGATAAGATAGCCTTCGCCGCTTGCCGCCTCGAAGATCTGGTTGAGATTCGAATCGCTGGCCGATTCGATCTTGAAGACGTTCTTGCCGCCCGACCCTTGCAGCGGCTTGACGATCGCGCCCTTGGGCTGGCCTTCGATGAACGCCCGGATTTCCTCGATGCCGCGCGAGATCAGTGTCGCCGGCCGCACCGCTTCGGGAAAGTCCTGCAGGTAAAGCTTGTTCTGCGCGATGGCGAGGCCGCTCGGGTCATTGAGCACGAGCACGTTCTGCTCTGCCGCGAGACGGCCGAACATCATCCCGGCATGTGCGGCCCATGGTCTGTCGGCCCAGTCGAGCGACGGGTCGTTGCGCAACAGAACGGCGTTGATCTTGCGCGTATCGATGATTTTCGGATTGGCGGCGGCCTTCTGCAGCTCCGCATAGAAGGTTTCCGCCTTCTTGTAGGTGGCGGACGGCATTGCGACCGAGCGGACAAGCAAGCTGTTGTCGGGCCGCAGGACGAAATCGCCGGGCTCGACATAGACGACATCGTGGCCGCGCGCCATCGCCGCCATGGCCAGAACCGTCGTGGTGAATGACGGGGTCTCACTGTCGATCGAGTTGACGAAGAATGCGATGCGCACGTGTCCTCCTAATCCGAGATCATGGCGAGAGGGGTGATCGCGCCCCGGGCGGTTTCCAGCCGTTCTGCCGCCTGCGGATAGTTCAAAAACGCCGGCTCAATTTCCGGAAGGCGGAGCAGGCCGCGCGCATTGAGCTCCTGCATGACGCTGAAATCCGCGGCGGAAATCTTGCCCATCCAGAACGGGGTCAGGCTGCCGCCATCCCGCAGGTGCCGCAGAACACTCAGCAGTCCCTTCAGATAGATCGCGTCCTTGGGCAGGCCGCCGCCGCGATAGACCCGCAGCACGAGATTGAACGCGGCCGCTTCCGCGAAAGCGTGATCGCGGACCAGGAGACGGAAGGTCTCCACAAAGCTTGCCCCCGCCAGCATTGCATCGCAGGCAACTACCCGCGCCGCAATCAGCCTCAGCCGCGCGAGCGTGAGGCCGCCTGACAGGTATTCGGCCAGGACAGCAAGGCCTTCCTGCATGCCCTCATAGCCTGCAAGGCCGGATCGGAAGATGCGCAAGCCCTGCGCCGATCCGTTGAAATAGGTCAGGAGGTGAACGCCGATTTCGTGATTGAGCAAGGCCGGCAGCCTGGCCCGCGACACGCGTGTGTCGCGCGCGATCAGCAGGCGGTCGCCGACGACCATCAGGCCCGCCGGCACATCGTTGCGGATTTCGATCCGCGCGTCGAAAAGCGGGTTCGTCGTCCGATAGGCCCGGATCATCGTCGCCGCCGCGTCATGCACGCCGTGGCAGTTGAGGAAGTCGCTTTCCGGCGTCACGGCGGATCGGGCGGCGGTCTCGGCGAGAATGGCCTGCGCCTGCACCAGCAGGTCCGGCTCGACCTTGCCGTAAAGGGCGCGTCCGAGTTCTACGAACGCCTTGGTTTCGCGGGCGGCGATCATCGACAATTGCAGGTCTAGTTCCTGCTGCTTGCCCCGGAAAAGGGTCGAGAGAACGGGATCCTCCAACTGTTCGAAAGAGATCGAGAACAGCTTCCTTTTCTCGTCGTCGACCCGAAAAGTGAGCGGGCGGTAGAGCAGGCGCGGCGCGCGCTCAAAGCCCCCGGCGGCGAAGTCGCGCCAGGCCATGTCGGCATTGATCGGCGTCACCACCAGCAGGAAATCGAAAGCCGCGGCGACATCGTCCAAGGCGCGGTCGGTCCGGCTGACGGCATCGACAAAGACCCGGCGGCCATAAGCACGGTGGGTTTGCGGCGTCTCGAGGGCCTTCGCTTGCAGGAACGCGGCGACAGCCTGCAAGCCTGCGTCCACCATGTTTGCGACGACGCCTTCCTGAAGCTCGGGGTAGGTGCGATCGGAATCGGGCACGCGGTAGATCGGGGCAAAGCGCACGGTCAGGTGGGGCGCTCCCGCCACGCCCTGCATGCTGTCGCCGGTCCCGCCCGCTTCCGTCTTGCGGCGCACCACGCGGGGCGTGCGATATTTGGCTTCGCGGCTCTCGGCTGCTGTGGCAAAGGCTTCCAGCGCGGCTTGCTCGGCGTCGCTCGGCCCTGATGTGAGCACGATATCGAAGGGCGGCAGATAGGGCGAGTCCTTGCTGACGCTGTCCTGCTCCAGCTCGCCAAACTCAAGCAGGAGGAATGCGCCCAGCCGTTTTTCCATGGTCGGCGCCAGCGCAGCAACGATCTCGCCGGCAGCACGCCGGTCGCTGGCCAGAAGATAGGAGGCGTTGGCAGCGGCGGCGTCACGCGCGGCTATCTGGTCTCCACCCTCAAGCACATGCAGGCAGAGGAAGGGCAGCGGACGGTCGATATGCAGACGGCTGCCGCCGGGCATGTCGCGGCGGATGGGCTTTCCCGCATCGAGCGCGGCCAGGATGTCCTTCACATCGTCCGGCGCCGGAATCTGTCCTGGCGCGTGCGGCCGCGAAGGCGCACGGTTGGCGTTTGCCGGGGCGCGGCGGCTTTTCATGGCGCGTTCCGCAATGCGCTTTCGAGCACGGGCAGAGTGGCGGTCAGCGCGGCCCTCAACTCATCGATCGCCGCGCGGTCGGGTTCGCCGGACCACTCGTCCATGAAAATCTTCTTGAACTCCACGGCAATCGCGCAGCCCGTCTTCGGAAAGGCCTCGTGGATGAAGCGGGTCTGCTCGCCCTTGCCCTGGAAGGCGATGTTCTCGCGGACGTCCATGGGCGCACCCTTGAAGCGCGAGGCCCGCAGCGCCTCCAGGAAGGGATCGACGACATGCGCCCAGCGCCGGCGATCCATCGAGAAGGTGCCGATATTGATGTCAGGCGCGTCTTCGCCGGGCGTGGGAGCACTGTTGGCTCCGTCCCGCCGGTGATTGTAGCTGTGCACGTCGATGACCACGAAAGGGCCATGCCGCGCCTCGATGTCACCGAGGATCCGCCGCAGCAACGCGTAATAGGCGTCGTGGCGCACCAGCGATGCCGCGACCTGTTCGGCGCTCGGGCGCGTGCGCCAGACCTTCAGGCCCCATGACTGGGCCGGCGACAGATACACCGCTGCCTCGCGCGCCCGGTTGAGGTCCACCTCGAAGCGGGAATGGTCGACAACAATCTGGTTTGGAAAATTGCTGATGAAACAGGCGGTAAAGGGGTCTTCCTCGCGCTGGCGGTCCGGATCGCTGAGCGCCATGGCCGGTTTCAGATCGTCGCGGACTGTCGTGCCGTTGTGGATGGCCGTGCCGACGATGGGAGAATCCCCAAGCCGCACCGCTACGCCGGTTTCTTCCAGACGTGACGTTGTACCCATGCGGCCAATGGTCGGACGTTTTGGCCGCATGGGTCAATAGCTTCCGACATAGGGGCGGTGCTCCACGCATGCGCTTGCCGTCCGGGCGGCGTCAGCGCGCCCGCTGCAGGATAGCGTCGTAGAGAGTCTGCGCGGCTGGAGCCAGGACACGGCCGCGCGTCGTGATCAGGCTGAAGGGCTGCACCTCGATGTCGAAGTCGACCGGCAAAACGTCGATCGCACCGCCAAGGCCCCGCTTGCCGCTGATGAAGCGGGCGACCTCCACGGAGACAGCGGCGATGGCGTCGGAGCGCGTCACCATCACCAGTGTGAGAAGCAGCGAACTGGTGTTGAGCACGCGTTCGGGCAGGGGAATGTCGCGCCGCCGAAACTGCTGCTCCAGCGTGCGGCGCAGCAGCGACCCCTCCGGCTGCATCACCCAGTCGAAATCTGTCATCACCGAAAGACCGACCTTGCCGCGGCTCAGCAACGGGTGGCCGCGCCGGACGATGAGGCACGCCTTCTCGATGCCGATAACGCGGCTTTCAAACAGGCGCGGGTTGAGGTCCTCCGGAATGCGCGCAATGATGAAGTCGTGCCGCGAGGCGACAAGTTCGCGAGCCAGCACATTGCTCGTCTCGACCTGCACATTGACCACAAGGCTGGGAAAACGCTGCCGCATCTCCTGGATCGCGGGCACCGCCAAATCCACCGCGGGCGCGGTGACGGCGCCCAGATTGACCGTGCCGCCCCGTCCATCGCGCAGGTCGCGAATCTCACGGTCGGCTTCGCGAATCTCGGCCAGGATCGTACGGGCGCGGCGCGCCAGCGCCTGACCGTAGGCGGTCAGCGTGACCCCGCGCGGCATGCGCTCCAGCAATTTCGCGCCCACCGCGGCTTCCATCTCGGCGACCATGCGTGACGCGGCGGGCTGGGAAATATTGAGCGTGGCCGCTGCGGCGCTGACGCTGCCATGCTGCTCCAGCGCCGCAATCATGCGCATGTGACTGAATTTGAATGAGCCGCCGAGCGCATTGTGGGGGATCTCTGCCGAGCTGCCGTTCGACGTGCTGCGCGTCCGATCCATGCGATTACTGCTCCGGTGCATCAAATCGATTAGCTATAACTGAAGTGATATAGCTAAGGCAAAACTTTGCATTTGACTTAGACGCTCCGCTCCGCGCAACTTTCGCCAGCAACGGGGGAGGAGCTTTCCGTTGCGTGCCATGCGCCGCCGGGAGGATCAAAGGCGCCGGGCTTTGTCCAAACACATCAACACTTCAGTTGCGCCGGCGATCGCCGATCGAAGGCACGGCTGTTTCCGCACAAATCGTCAGGGAGAACTATTGTGACTTTTACCAGAAGAACCATTCTTGCCGTCGCGGCGGCGGGCTTCGCCGCCTGCTCCGCGCTGTCCATGCCGGCCTTCGCACAGGACAAGGGTTTGGTAGGCATCGCCATGCCGACCAAATCTTCGCTGCGCTGGATCAGCGACGGCGACTCGCTGAAGGCTGCGCTTGAAGGCAAGGGCTACACCGTCGACCTGCAATATGCCGAAGACGACATTCCCAACCAGCTCGCGCAGATCGAGAACATGGTGACCAAGGACGCCAAGGTTCTGGTCATCGCATCGATCGACGGCACGACGCTGTCAGCCGTGCTGCAGCAGGCGGCTGACAAGGGCGTCAAGGTCATCGCCTATGACCGGCTCATCCGCGACAGCGCCAATGTCGACTATTACACCACCTTCGACAACTTCAAGGTCGGCGTCCTGCAGGCCGAATCGATCCTGAAGGGTCTCGGCTACCCGGAAAAGACCGGCCCGTTCAACATCGAGCTGTTTGGCGGCTCTCCGGACGACAACAACGCCTTCTTCTTCTATGACGGCGCGATGTCGGTCCTGCAGCCGCTGATCGACAAGGGTGTCCTCGTGGTCAAGTCCGGCCAGATGGGCATGGAGAAGGTCGGTACGCTGCGTTGGGATGCGGCGGTCGCCCAGGCCCGCATGGACAACATCCTGTCCGCCGCCTACTCGGACGGCACCCGCGTCGACGCTGTGCTGGCGCCGTATGACGGCCTCTCGCGCGGCATCATCTCGTCGCTGCGCGGCGTGGGTTACGGCAGCGCAGAGCAGCCGTGGCCGGTCATCTCCGGCCAGGACGCCGAAGTTCCTTCGGTAAAGGCGATGATCTCCGGCGAGCAGTATTCGACCATCTTCAAGGACACCCGCGAACTCGCCAAGGTGACCGGCGACATGGTCGACGCCATCATTTCAGGCGGCAAGCCAGAGGTGAATGACGAGAAGACCTACAACAATGGCGTGAAGGTCGTGCCGTCCTATCTGCTGACGCCGGTCGTCGTCTACAAGGACGATATCCAGAAGTCGCTTGTCGATAGTGGCTATATCAAAGCCGAAGATATCAAGTAAGGATTGCACGCCGGAGGGTACACAACCCTCCGGCGTATCAATCACGCAGAACCGGCCGGAAGGCCGGCCCTACAGGAGACGGAAATGCTTTCAAGGAGACTATTTCTTGCAGCTACCGCGTTGAGCATGGCGTTCGCCATGCCGGTGGCCGCGCAGGACAAAGGGTTGGTCGGCATCTCCATGCCGGAGAAGACAACCCTTCGCTGGATCAACGACGGCAATGAACTGAAGGCCGCGCTGGAGGCCAAGGGCTACACGGTCGACCTGCAATATGCCGGCGACGATATCCCGAACCAGCTTGCCCAGATCGAAAACATGGTGACCAAGGACGCCAAGGCGCTGGTGGTTGCTGCGCTGGACGGTACGACGCTCTCCGCCGTGCTCCAGCAGGCTGCCGAAAAGGGCGTCAAGGTTGTTGCTTACGACCGCCTTATCCGCGAAAGCCCGAATGTCGACTACTACACCACGTTCGACAATTTCAAAGTCGGCGTGCTGCAGGCCGAATCCCTGCTGAAGGGTCTCGGCTATCCGGAAAAGCAGGGGCCCTGGAACATCGAGCTCTTCGGCGGCTCGCCCGACGACAACAATGCCTTCTTCTTCTACGACGGTGCGCTGTCGGTCCTGCAGCCGCTCATCGACAAGAAGGTGCTGAACCTGAAGTCGGGCCAAGCCGGGATCGAGAAGGTCGGCACGCCCAAATGGGACGGCGCAACCGCGCAAGCCCGCATGGATAACCTCCTGTCGGCCTTCTATTCGGACGGCACCCGCGTCGATGCGGTTCTGGCGCCGAACGACAACCTCGCCCGTGGCGTGGTTTCGTCGTTGCGCGGCGTCGGCTACGGCTCTGCCGATCTGCCATGGCCGATCATCTCCGGCCAGGATGCCGAAGTACCGTCGGTGAAGGGCATTATTGCCGGCGAGCAATATTCGACCGTCTACAAGGACACGCGCGAACTGGCCAAGGTCACCGCCGAACTCGTCGACAAGGTGCTGTCGGGCGGAAAGCCGGATGGTCTCGATGAAAAGACCTACAACAATGGCGTGAAGGTCGTTCCGTCGATCCTGTTGACGCCGATTGCGGTCGACAAATCGAACTACCAGCCGGTGCTCGTCGACTCCGGCTATATAAAGGCTGACGAACTGAAGTAAGGTAGGGCCTCTACCTTTCCCGTTAGCGGTAGAGGGTATCACGAAGTGACGGATGAGGGGCGGAGCCAGCGTTTGAAGCGTCGCGCTGCCCCTCATTCGCCTGCCGGCATCTTCTCCCCGCAAGCGTGGAGAAGCATGAAGCGTCGAGCGAGGAGACCATGAGCGACATAATTCTGGAGATGCGCGGCATCACCAAGACATTTCCCGGCGTCAAGGCGCTGGAGAACGTCAATCTCAAGGTTCGCCGTGGCGATATCCACGCAATCTGCGGGGAAAACGGCGCCGGCAAATCGACGCTGATGAAGGTGCTCTCGGGCGTCTACCCGATCGGCACCTATGACGGCGACATCCACTATGAGGGCAAGGAGTGCCGCTTCACCGGCATCCATGATTCCGAGAAACTGGGCATCGTCATCATCCACCAGGAACTGGCGCTGGTGCCGATGCTGTCGATCGGCGAAAACATGTTTCTCGGCAACGAGCAGGCCAATGCCGGCGTCATCGACTGGAACAGGGTGCGCCGCCGGTCGGCGGAACTGCTGCGCAAGGTGGGGCTGCGCGAGGACCCGGATACGCTCATCACCAATATCGGCACTGGCAAGCAGCAGCTCGTCGAGATCGCCAAGGCCCTGGCCAAGGACGTCAAGCTGCTCATCCTGGACGAGCCGACCGCCTCCTTGTCGGAAAAGGACAGCCAGTCGCTGCTCGACCTGCTGCTCGAGTTCAAGGCGCAGGGCATGACCTCGATCATGATCTCGCACAAGCTGAACGAGATCAAACGCATCGCCGACCAGATCACCGTCATCCGCGATGGCCAGTCGATCGAGACGATGGACAAGGCCGACATCACGGAAGACCGCATCGTCACCACGATGGTGGGACGCACGCTGGAAAACCGCTATCCGCACCGGACGCCGAAGGTCGGCGAGACGATTTTCGAGGTGAAGAACTGGTCGGTGTATCACCCGCTCCATCCCGAGCGGCAGATCATCAAGAACGTGAACCTGCATGTGAAGAAGGGCGAAGTCGTCGGCATCGCCGGCCTGATGGGCGCCGGGCGCACCGAACTGGCCATGAGCGTGTTCGGCAAGACCTATGGCACTAACATTACCGGCGAGGTCTATCTGCACGGAAAGAAGGCCGACACCTCGACGGTGGGCAAGGCGGTCAAGGCCGGTCTTGCCTACGCGACCGAGGACCGCAAGGTCTATGGCCTCAACCTCATAGACCACATCAAGCACAATGTGACGATCGCCAATCTGCCCGGTGTCTCCAATTCGGGCGTCATCGACGACATGGGCGAGCTGAAGGTCGCCAACGAGTACCGCAAGAAGACCAATATCCGTTCATCCTCGGTCTACCAGATCACCGGAAACCTTTCCGGCGGCAACCAGCAGAAGGTTGTCTTGTCGAAGTGGCTCTTTTCCAACCCGGACGTGCTGGTGCTGGACGAGCCGACGCGCGGCATCGACGTCGGCGCGAAATACGAGATCTACACGATCATCAACAAGCTGGCCGACGAGGGTAAGGGCATCCTGGTCATTTCGTCCGAGATGCCGGAACTGCTGGGCATCTGTGACCGGATCTATGTGCTCAACGAAGGCCGTATCGTCGGCGAGATGAAGGCTTCCGACGCCAGCCAGGAAAAGATCATGCGCGCCATCGTGCGCGGCGAGGTAATGGAAGAAAAATTGGAAAGGGCAGCGTCATGAGCACCGAAACCGCAGCACCGGCGGTCAGCGCGGCAAAGGCCAGCACACAGGACGCGATCAAGGAAAATCTGCGCGAATACGGCCTGATCATCGCCCTGATTGCGATCATGCTGTTCTTTCAGTTCACCACCAGCGGCGTGCTGTTTCGCCCGGTGAACCTGACCAATCTGATCCTGCAGAACTCCTACATCATCGTCATGGCGCTCGGTATGCTGCTGGTCATCGTGGCCGGGCATATCGACCTGTCCGTCGGCTCCGTCGCCGGCTTCATCGGCGCGGTCGCGGCCGTGCTGATGGTCGACTACCATATCAATCCGCTGCTCGCGGGGCTGCTGTGCATCGGCGTCGGCGCCATTATCGGCGGCTGCCAGGGCTATTTCGTCGCCTATATGAAAATCCCGTCCTTCATCGTGACGCTGGCGGGCATGCTGATCTTCAAGGGATTGGCCCTCTGGATGCTGGCGGGGCGGTCGGTCGGCCCGTTCTCCACCGAATTCCAGATGCTGTCGGCGGGGTTCATCCCGGACTTCATCGGGCCCTGGACGCTGGTTGCCCCGACGCTGAACGCTGCCGGCGGGCCTACCCCCGGCACAGGCATTGTTCTGCACGCCACGACGATCGTCATCGGGCTGATCATCGTCGCCGCGATGCTCTATTTCGCGCTGAAGAGCCGCAGGGAACGCGAGAGCCATGGCTACGACGCCGAGCCCTATGGCTTCTTTGTCGCCAAGAATCTCGTCATGGCTGGGATCGTCATGTTCTTCATGTACATGCTGGCCTCCTATCGCGGCCTGCCCAACGTGCTGATCGTCATGGGCATCCTGATTGCGCTGTTCGTCTTCGTGACCAAGCGCATGACCTTTGGCCGGCGCATCTACGCCATGGGCGGCAATGTGAAGGCGGCGGCGCTGTCCGGCATCCACACCGAGCGGCTGACTTTCTACATCTTCATGATCATGGGCGCGCTGGCGGCGCTGGCCGGGCTGATCTTCGCGGCGCGCCTCAACATGGCGACGCCGAAGGCGGGCGCAGGCATGGAGCTCGACGTCATAGCGGCGGTGTTCATCGGCGGCGCGTCGGCAATGGGCGGCATCGGCCAGGTGACCGGTGCCGTGATCGGCGCCTTCATCATGGGCGTGATGAACAACGGCATGTCGATCATGGGCATCAACATCGATTGGCAGCAGGTCATCAAGGGCATGGTGCTGCTGGGCGCTGTGGCCTTCGACCTCTACAACAAGAAGAAGGCCTAGGCTCCGGGAGAAGAGATCGGAGCAAGGCCCAAACGGCTGCCGCGAGAAATTCCATGGAGGAGCGCGGCGGCCGGCACCGGACATACGAGGGCGCGACACGGCCAGGGTTGCCGTGCCGGAAGAGTTTTGCCCGCATTTGAATTGCAGCGAGGAGGATGAACAGTGCTCGTCTCACAAATTATAGAAGGCGATACGCTGCTGGTGGCCGTGCGGTCGAACGGCAAGGCGCGTGTCTTGAATGGCGAGCGAACCGTCTATTCGCTTGCGCTGGAAGCGGCCCGCAACGGCCAGCGCCTCGGCGAACTGATCGATGCCATCGGGCTCGGCCGGGCCGTCGACCTCGACGCCGCGTATAAGGAAGGACGCATCGCCGCGCCGATCAGTCATCCGGACCCGGCGCATCTGCATCTCACGGGAACCGGCCTTACCCATCTCGGATCGGCGGCGACGCGCGACGCGATGCACAAGAAACCGGACGGTGACGAGACGCTGACGGATTCCATGAAGATGTTTCGCATGGGCATCGATGGCGGCAAGCCCGAGCCCGGCACGGTAGGCGCGCAACCGGAGTGGTTCTACAAGGGCAACGGGTTCATGACCGTGGCGCCCGGCGCTCCGCTCTCCTCGCCGCATTTTGCCGAGGATGGCGGGGAGGAACCGGAGGTTGCCGGCATCTACGTGATCGGCGACGACGGCACGCCCTTCCGCCTTGGCTTTGCCCTCGCCAATGAGTTCTCCGACCATGTCACCGAGCGCGTGAACTATCTCTGGCTGGCCCATTCCAAACTGCGCAACGCCTCGTTCGGACCGGAAATCCTGGTTGGCGATCTGCCGCCCGACCTGCGCGGCAAGTCGCGCATCCTGCGCGGCGGCAAGCCGCTGTGGGAGAAGCCGTTTCTCTCCGGCGAATCCAACATGTCCCACTCCATCGCCAATCTCGAACACCACCACTTCAAATATCCGGTGTTCCGCCGGCCCGGCGATATCCATGTCCACATGTTCGGAACCGCCACGCTGTCCTTTGCCGACGGAATCAAGACGCAGGATGGCGATGTGTTCGAGATCGAGTCCGCCGACTTCGGTCTGCCTCTGCGCAATCCTCTGAAGGTGGAAGATGAGGTAAAGGTGGCGGTGCGGGCGCTGTAGGGCAGCGGGGCGCGCTCCGCCTCGTTGCCAGAATTTTTTCCGCACCTCTTTCCCAAGCGCTTGGGTTTTGATATTCTCTGCGAATGCCGACCGTTCTTCGTCTCGCTGACGTGAGGGTGGTCATCTACCCAAACGATCATCGACCAGCGCATGTTCATGTAAAGGGGCCGGCCGGCGAGGCGGTTTTCGTTCTGAATTGTCCGGAAGGGCCGCCGGAACTGCGAGAGGCTTTCGGTTTCAAGAGGTCCGATCTGAACCGACTTAAGGAGGAACTATCCGAAGTTCTGGCCGTCTTGTGCGCAGATTGGAGGGCGATCCATGGAAATCACTGAGAAGGAATTTGAACACGCGGAAAAGCGGATGGCCGCGCTGCGCAAGGCCGGGCATGCCCTCTCGGCGCGCTACGACCGTCGATCGCGGCGTGTGTTTGTCAATCTCAATACAGGCGTGCAGATAGCCTTTCCGACGGATCTAGCTGAAGGACTTGCGGGAGCGTCGGCGGTGGATCTTGCGGAGATTGAAGTGAGCCCTACGGGGCTTGGTCTGCATTGGCCAAGGCTCGACGCGGATGTCTATGTTCCAGCCGTTTTGCAGGGCGTATTCGGTTCGAAACGGTGGATGGCGGCACAACTGGGCGCGACCGGTGGGCGCGTTCGCTCACAGGCCAAGGCTGCAGCCGCGCGCGAGAATGGGCGCAAGGGCGGCCGGCCGCGCAAGGTTGCGAATGGATAGCGCGATCAGCCCGCCTGCCCAAACCCATTGAGAAAACTCGTCAGATTGTCGCCCAGCGCATCGCAGAGATAGCCGCCTTCCTGCACGATCACCGTCGGCAGTTTCAGCGCCGCTATCGCTTGGCCGATGCGGGCAAAGCCGGGTGTCGTCACGGACAGGCCGCCGAAGGGATCACCTTCGAAGGCGTCGAGGCCGAGCGCCACCACCAGCACCTCCGGGGCGAAGGCAGTTATGCGCTTTTTCGCCGCTTCCAGCGCATCGATGAAGGCCGCATCGCCCGATTTGCGCTCCAGCGGCAGGTTCAAATTGTAGCCGAGACCGGCCCCTTCGCCGCGCTCGCCGGCATGACCCCAGAAAAACGGGTAGAAGCGCACCGGGTCGGCATGGATCGATACGGTGAGCACATCGGACCGCGCATAGAATATGCCCTGTGTGCCGTTGCCGTGGTGCAGGTCGACGTCGAGGATCGCGACCCGTGAAGCCCGGCCGCGAAGCCGTTGCGCCGCAATGGCCGAATTGTTGAAGAAGCAGAAGCCGCCTGCGACATCCGCAAAGGCGTGATGGCCGGGCGGCCTGCAGAGCGCATAGGCGCTGGCCTCTCCCGCCATGACTGCATCCGCCGCTGCGACGGCGCTCCACGCGCTCCAACAGGCGCTGTCGAATGTCTCCGCCGAGATCGGGCAAGCCGTGTCGGCCATGTGATAGCCGGCCTGGCCGACTGCCGATGCCGGGTATGCGCCATCGCGGGCGAGGGGATGGATGTTGGGGATCACTTCCGCAGAGGCCCCCTCGATGCGCTGCCAGCGCTCGAATATATGCTGCAGGAACTCGATATATTCGGGCGTGTGGATGGCGGAGATCGGACCCAGCCCGAAGTCGCGCGGCCGCTGGATCGTGCAGCCAGCAGCTTTCGCGCCGGCCAGCAGGCGCTCCGCTCGTTCCGGCTGCTCCGGGTTCGGCTGCGGCGCGCCGCTCGACAGAAACGCCTTCGGATCGTGGCGCATTTGCTCCTTGGCGAAGAAGGCTTTCATTCAGAGCCCTCGCGATTGAGTTCGCAAAGCGCATCGAATGCCGCGTGGTGCGCAACGAAAATGCACTCCTCTTCGGCCCAGCGCATGCCGATACGCTTGTAAAATTTCTGTGCGGTTTGGTTGATGGCATCGGCCGACAGGCGAATATAGGTTCCGCCGCGCTGGCGCGTCAGCTGCGCCGTTTCGCGCATCAGCTGTTCCGCGACCCCGCGCCCGCGAAACTCAGGAGCCACGTAGAGATCCTGCACATAGATGCCAGGCTTTCCGTAAAAGGTCGAGAAGCTCGGAAAGAACAGGCTCAGTCCCGCGAAGCGTCCATCCACTTCGGCGATCAATGTCTCAAAAGCTGGCTTGCCGCCAAAGCCATGGCGACGGATATCGTCTACCGTGCTGGCGACCTTGTCCGCCTCGCCAATCGCTTCACCGATGCCAAGAATGGCGGAGTGAATCGCCTGTGCATCATCGATAGTGCCGGTGCGGATGATTATGTCCATGTTACTCATTCACCGGCAGCTTCAGCTCGGCGGCCAGCGCCGTCAGCGTATCGCCCAGGATGCCAACGATTTCGGCAATCTCGGCCGGCGTCACGATCATGGGCGGGCAGACCAGGAAGTGGTCGCCCTCGACGCCGCCGCGCGTGCGCCGCGAATAGATGATCAGCCCGCGCTCGTAAGCCAGATCCACCATGCGCTGGTGGGCGTTCAACGCTTTCGGCAACGGCGTCATGGTCTCGCGGTCGGAAACGAATTCCGCGGCGAGCAACAGGCCCTTGCCGCGGACATCGCCGATGAAGGGGAAGCGCTCCGCCAGCGCCCACAGTTCCGCGGTAAGCAACTCGCCCATGCGCGCGGCGTTGTCGATCAGCCCGAGACGGTCGATCTCGTCCAGCACCGCCAGCCCCGCCGCGCAGGCCAGTGGATTGCCGGCATAGGTGAAGCCATGCTGGAAGCCGCCGGCATCGAGGACCGGTTGCACCAGCCGGTCGGGCGCGGCCATGGCGCCCAGCGGGCAGTAGCCCGAGGCGAAACCCTTCGACAGAGCGATAAGGTCGGGCCGGCAATTCCAGTGGTCGCCGCCGAGGAATTTTCCCGTCCGCCCGGCCCCGCTCATGACTTCGTCGTGGATCAGCAGGATGCCATGCCGGTCGCAGATCTCGCGAATGCGCGGGTAATAGCTGTCAGGCGCGACCAGCGCGCCGGTAGAGGCGCCGCCGAGCGGCTCCATGATGAAGGCCAGCACGCTCTCCGGACCTTCCTCGAGGATCTTTTCCTCCAGCAGGTCGGCATATTTCAGCCCGCGCTCTTCCATCGAGAGATTGTCGCGGTCGAGATAGGCCGTCGGCGCGGCGATCTTGGGCATCTCGCGCATCATCGGGGAGAATGGCGCGGTCAAGGCGTCATAGCCGGTGACGGCAAGCGCGCCGAGCGTGCCGCCATGGTAGGAGGGAAAGCGCGAAATCACCTTCCAGCGCTTGGGTTGGTTGGTCGCCACCGCCCATTGCCGCGCAAGCTTGAGGCAGGACTCCACCGCCTCGGAGCCGCCCGAGACGAAGAAGATGCGGTCCAGTCCCGCAGGCAGTTTTTCCGCAACCCGCTGCGCCAGCTCTTCCGCCGGTTCGTTCTCGAAATGCAGACGATAGGCGAAGGTAACGCGGTCCATCTGCCGCTTCATCGCGTCGAGGACATGGCGATTGGAATGGCCGATATTGACCACCATCGCGCCCGACGACCCATCGATCATGCGCCGGCCGGCCTGGTCCCAGAGGTAGATGCCTTCCGCCCGGTCGACCAGCGGCCGGCGCAGCCGGGACTGATAGAACAGGTGTGACGGTCGGCGCGCGGCAGGGGCAGGGGACGCTGAGGTATCGTTCATGATGGCTCGGCTTGGATCGATCCCGGCTTCTACGCCAAGTCCCGCTTCGTCTCCAGCCGGGAGACCGCGTTTTTAGAATGGGCCAGTTCGCCGCCCTTCGTTTACTTGCCTGCGTCCGCCTCACAATTGCTGCTGCTTTGCCCAGGCAATTCTGGTAGGACCAGAGGGTCCGCCCCGCGCCATATCCGGAGATTTTCCATGACTGAGCCAGCCCATGATCTGAGCAGCGTTCCCTTCGACTATGGCCGCCTCGACCGTCTGATGGATGACGCCGGCATCGATGTTCTGCTCGCCACGTCGAAGCACAATGTCCAGTACCTGCTCGGCGGCTACAAATTCATCTTCTTCGCCGCCATGGATGCGATCGGCCACAGCCGCTATCTGCCAGTGCTGATCTACCAGAAGGGCCGGCCGGATCGCGCCGGCTATGTCGCCAACCGCATGGAGGCGGCCGAGCATGCCAACAACCCGTTCTGGACGCCGACCATCTATCCGGCCGCATGGGGGTCTTTCGATGCTGCGCGCGTGGCGCTCGAGCACCTGAAGAAGATCGAAGCGACCGGCGCCCGCATCGGAATCGAGCCGGGTTTCCTGCCGCTGGACGCCTATCAGATCCTGGAAGAGAATCTTGAAGCGGCGACGTTTTTGGACGCCACCGGCGTGCTGGAACGATTGCGGTCGCTCAAGACGCCTGCGGAATTGGACAAGCTGCGCCAGGCGTCGGAACTGATCACCGATTCCATGCTGGCGGTGTTCAAGGGCCAGCCGGAGGGCGCCACCAAGGCCGAAGTGGTGGAGGCGCTGCGGCGCGAGGAAACCAATCGCGGCCTGCACTTCGAATATTGCCTGATCACCATGGGCAGCAGCCACAACCGCGCGGTCTCGCCTCAGGCGTGGGGAAAGGGCGAGATCATGTCGCTCGATTCAGGCGGCAATTTTCACGGTTATATAGGCGACCTCTGCCGCATGGGCGTGCGCGGCGAGCCGGTCGCCGAACTGGTTGACCTGCTGGCCGAGATCGAGACCGTGCAGCAGGCGGCGTTCGCGATGTGCCGGCCACGTGTGCAGGGCGGCGACATGATTGCGGCCGCTGAGAAAGTGCTGAAGGCATCCAAGGTTGCGCCCTTCACCGATTTCTTCGCGCATGGCATGGGCGTCATCACGCATGAGGTGCCATTCCTGATGACGAACCATCCGGTCACCTATGAGGGCGTCGATGCGACCGAGCCACTGGAGGCTGGTATGGTTCTGTCGGTCGAGACCACGATGATCCACCCGACGCGCGGCTTCATCAAGCTGGAAGACACTGTGGCGATTACCAACTACGGCTACGAAATGTTCGGCGAACGCGCCCGCGGCTGGAACGTGGCGGAGTAATACTCTATGAGTTTACCCAACGTCTAGTTGTGTCGACCTCATTGAGTTGGGCAGATGAACCTTCGGATCCGAAACCCGCGCGCCCACGAATTGGCTAAGGAACTGGCTGCCCGGCGCAATCTATCCCTGACCGATGCGGTGATTGAGGCTCTGGAGAGGGAACTTCGCCGTGGCAGCGGCCTTGCCGAGCGTCTTGCCGCACTGGGTGGTGACTTGCGTAAGAAGGGCGGTGAAAGCGGCCGCGATATGAGCAAGGACGAGATCGATGCCATGTGGGGCCATTGAACGCTCGCAGAGATATTGTGGCCGTCGCATCCAGCGATCATAGCGAAGCGAGGATTGCGAGGCCGGGGCGGGGGGATTCTGACCAGCACCACCACCCCGATCCTTGGCAAGCTCAGGGTCGACCCTCTCCACAAGGGGAGGTTAAATGCGGTCATCCGGCCTTCACCAGCCGAAAATCCGGCAGGTCGCGGAGCGCCAGTTCCGGTCCGGCGGGCGAATAGACCACAAACAACTGCATCGGCGCATCGCCGGTGTTCAGCGTGGAGTGGAAACGGCTTTCCGGCACGAAGATCGTGCAGCCGGGACCGACCTTACGGACGACCGGATTGCCATCGTCATCTTCGACCATCTGCTCGCCATTGCCGGAGATGACGAAAATGATCTCCTCCGATCCCGGATGGTTGTGGCGGGTGTGGCCCTGGCCGGATGGCAGGTCCACCACGCCGGCCGAGAACTGTGTTGTGCCGTTCACTTCCGGCGCGGTGGTAAGCGCCAGCCGCCCCCAGTCAAAGGCAAAGCTGTCGACATCTCCAGGGTAGAGAAACATCTTGTCCGGTGCGGGCATGCAATCCTCCTTTTTCCCCCTTCAGGGGAGGGTGGCCGCGTCGCGGCCGGGTGGGGTACGAGCGGCAAGCTCGACCTGCTTTTAAAACGAAATCGCCTTGAACTTCCTCGTCTGCTCGGCCAGCGCTCCTTCGACCGGCAGGCGCTCCATGGAACTCGCGCCATAAAAGCCGTGGCAATGGCGCGCATGTTTCAGCACATAGTCGGCGTCGGCGGGCATGGCGATCGGACCTCCGTGGCAAAGCACGATGACATCCTCGCGCACGCCACGGGCGGCTTCGGCGATGGCGTCGATCTCGGCGACGCAGTTGTCCAGCGTCTTGGCGCTGGTTGCGCCGATCGACCCTCCCGTCGTGACGCCCATATGCGCCACGACAATATCGGCGCCGGCCTTCGTCATGGCGCGCGCCTCGTCGGGATTGAAGACATAGGGCGTGGTGAGAAGATCGATCGCGTGCGCCTGCGCGATCATGTCGACTTCGAGGCCAAAGCCCATGCCGGTCTCCTCGAAGCTGACGCGCATGACGCCGTCGAACAGCCCAACGGTTGGAAAGTTCTGCACGCCGGAAAAGCCCATATCCTTCAGTTCAGCCAGGAAGCGCGGCATCAGGATAAAGGGGTCGGTGCCGTTGACGCCGGCAAGCACGGGCGTGTGTTTCACCACGGGCAGAACTTCGACCGCCATTTCCTTGACGATTTCATTGGCGTTGCCATAGGCGAGCAAGCCGGCCGCCGAGCCGCGTCCGGCCATGCGGTAGCGCCCCGAATTGTAGATGATGATCAGGTCAATGCCGCCTGCCTCTTCGCCCTTGGCGGACAGGCCGGTGCCGGCGCCGCCGCCGACGATCGGTATGCGGCGCTCGACCATGCCGCGGAATTTTTCGAGGATTTTGGCGCGGGGGATCAGGGGCATCAACGTTCTCCCGGCGCAGAAATAGATTGACGGGCTGGCGGGGCAACATAAGGCATTGTCGATTCCAATCTAAGAACGGCAAATCTCTTCAAACATCTGCACCGCCGCATCTGCGAAAACGGGATCGTTGATGTGCAGCGGGAGGCGGCTAATCCTGCGTTTGGCGGTCTGTTTGACGGTCGCTTCAATTGCCGCGAACAGGGCTGCATCGGCGTCGGGATCGAAAAACGGCCCGCCCTCGATGTCGATTGCCGACACACCGTTTTCCGGGATCAGGAAGCGCACTTCGCCGTCGCAGGCGTTCAGCTTCTCGCCGATCCAATGGCCGATCTCGCTGCACTCCGCAGCGGTGGTGCGCATCAGGGTGACATTCGGATTGTGCTCGTAGAAGCGCCGGCCGCGATAGCGCTCCGGGATCGTCGACGGCGCCCAGAAATTGACCATATCCAGCGCGCCCACGGAGCCGACATAGGGCAGCTTCGTACGGGCGATCGCCCCGAAACGGTCTTCGGTTGCCGCGAGAACGCCGCCGAACAGGAGGTCGCAGACCTCGGTGGTGGTGATGTCGATCACGCCCTCCAGCAGACCGCTGTCCACCAGCTTCTCCATCGAGCGGCCGCCCGTGCCGGTGGCGTGGAAAACCATGCAGTCGAAGCGCTCGCGCAGACGATCGGAAATCGCCATCACGCAGGGTGTGGTGACGCCGAACATCGTCAGCCCGATCGCCGGCTTGCCGTCCCCGAACGTGACGGGAGCTTTCGCCATGCCGGCGATAGCCTGCGCGGCGTTGTGGAGGACGACGCGGCTCACCCGGTTGAGGCCGGCAAAATCGGTAATCGACGGCATCATGACGATATCGGAAACATCGACAAAGGGCGCGACATCGCCTGAGGCGAGCGTCGACACCATCACCTTCGGGACGCCGAGCGGCAGTGCGCGCATGCCTGCGGTAATGATCGAGGTGCCACCGCCGCCGCCTATGCCGACAATGCCGGCGATGTCGTCCCGTGCGCCGATGAATGCCGTGAAAGCCGCGCCCATCGCCGTGACCGCCGCGCCGCGATCGTCGGTCCCAAGCACCGCACTGGCGCCCTGCGGATGAAACTGCGCGACCTGGCGGGCGCCGATGTCCATTGCGAGTGCCGGCGTCCGCGTCCCTACGTCCACGCGCATGACGGGCAGGCCCGTCGCGGCGACCTGATCAGCCAGGAAGGCCAATTCCTCGCCTTTGGTGTCGGCAGTGCCGACGACGTAAACGCGTTTCAACGACCCCCTCCTGCCACCGCCGGGCGGCTCCTCTAATTTTGCGCCTCGGGCAGAATTGCATTGCAAAGTTTTGAGACGGTCGTATCGTATTGACATGGAAGTCTCGCGTCAATCGACGGTGGCGGGTGGAGATCGGGAGCGTGGTCCTCGGGCGCGAACCGGCACGCTGATGCTGCGCACGGCGACGGAGTTGATGCAGCGCGGGTTGACCCCTTCGGTGAGCGAGGTCGCGGAGGCGGCGGGCGTGTCGCGCGCAACGGCCTACCGCTATTTCCCCAGCCAGGCCGCGATGGTGCAGGCGGTCGTCAATGCCGGCCTCGGGCCGATCCTCAAATGGTCTTCGAAATCGGCCGACGCCGAGCGGCGTGTGGTCAATCTGGTGGAAACGTCCATCCCGCGAATCGATGCGTTCGAAGCGACCTTTAAGGCCGCGCTGCGGCTGTCGCTGGAGCAATGGGCGAAACGCCAGGCCGGCACTCTCGGCGAGGAACCGGAGTTCAAGCGCGGTCATCGCGTCGAATTGTTGAAGTCGGCGCTCGAACCCCTGCGCAGCACGCTGACAAAACGAAAATTTGATCGCCTTGCACAGGCGCTTTCCCTGGTCTTCGGGGTAGAAGTGCTGATCGTGCTCAAGGATATTTGGGGTCTGGACGTGAAGGAAGCTCTCAGCGTCGGCCGGTGGGCCTCGGGGGCGCTTGTCCGCGCTGCCTTGCAACAAGAGGGGGATGCATAACTGGTTGGACCAGATTCGCGGCCATCGAAGGCGATCCGGGGAAACGCTTGACAAACCGAGAGTTTTGGTACTACCAGATTGAACCAGAATGGCCCGAAACGCGTCTTGCGAGGGTCCCGTTCTAGTCGGCCGGGGGAGGGTCGCGACAACAGCTCAGCGATAAGGAAAATAGCCAACGGTCGGCAGCCTGCGACCGGACAGACAGGCAAAAAGGCGCACCAGGGAGGAACCACAATGCGCAAGAAACTTACCGGCTTGATTGCCGGCGTTGCACTATCACTTGCCTATTCGACATCGGCCTTCGCACAGGAACTCACGATTTTTTGGGCGGAGTGGGATCCGGCGAATTATCTGCAGGAACTCGTCAACGAATATGAGAAGGAAACCGGCGTAAAGGTCACTGTCGAGACCACGCCGTGGTCCGACTTCCAGACCAAGGCCTTCACCGAATTCAACGCCAAGGGCAGCGCCTACGACATGATCGTCGGCGACTCGCAATGGCTGGGCGCGGCGTCGGAAGCCGGTCACTATGTCGACCTCACCAAGTTTGTGCAGGACAACAAGGTGCTTGATACGATGGCGCCGGCCACCGTGCAGTTCTACTCGGAATATCCGGGCAAGAGCGGCAAGTACTGGTCGATCCCGGCGGAAGGCGACGCGGTCGGCTGGTCCTACCGCAAGGACTGGTTCGAAGACCCGAAGGAGATGGAAGCGTTCAAGGCGAAGTATGGCTACGATCTTGCCCCGCCGAAAGACTGGAAGGCGCTGCGCGACATCGCTGAGTTCTTCCATCGGCCGGACGAGAAGCGCTACGGCATCGCCATCTACACCGACAACTCCTACGACGCGATGGCCATGGGCTTCGAGAACGCGCTGTTCTCCTTCGGCGGCGAGCTTGGCGATCCGGTGACCTACCAGGTCGAGGGTATCATCAACTCCGACAAGGCTATCGCTGCACTCGACGCCTACAAAGAGCTTTACAAATTTACCCCTCCGGGCTGGGCCAAGACCTTCTTCGTCGAAAACAACCAGGCGATCACCGAAAACCTGGCGGCGATGAGCATGAACTACTTCGCCTTCTTCCCGGCGCTCATCAACGAAGCGACAAACCCGAACGCCAAGAACACCGGCTTCTTCGCGAACCCGCCCGGACCTGGCGGCGACCAGTTTGCCGCGCTTGGCGGACAGGGAATCTCGATCGTCTCCTACTCGGAAAACCAGGAAGAGGCGTTCAAGTTCCTGCAGTGGTTCATCAAGGACGAGACCCAGAAGAAGTGGGCCGAGCTTGGCGGCTACACCTGCAACAAGGCGGTGCTCGAATCCGCCGAATTCCAGAACGCCACCCCGTATAACAAGGCGTTCTACGACACCATGTTCAAGGTCAAGGACTTCTGGGCGGTGCCGGAATATGCCGAACTTCTGACGGCTCTCAATCAGCGTGTCTATCCGGCCGTTGTCGGCGGGGAAGGTACGTCAAAGGAAACCCTCGACGCGCTGGCGGCTGATTGGACGGCAACGTTCAAGAAGTACGGACGCCTCAAGTAAGCTGAGGGCCTCTCGCGAGGGGGGACGTGCCCCCGCCCCCCTCGCACTTTGGATCGCAGAAGGAATTTGGATTTGGTCACTGCCGTTGTGACAAGGCTCGATCCGGCATCGCGCGCCGCCTCCCGCGGCATGAGCGACCTCTCGATCCGCAATCTCTTCATCATTCCGACGATCCTCTTCCTGATCGTCTTCAATGTCTTCCCGTTGATCTATTCGCTGGGCTATTCGTTCACGGATTTCCGCGCCTCGACGAATGCGCCGGCGAATTTCGTCGGCCTGCAGAACTATCGCGAATTGCTCAACGACCCCTTCATCTGGAACAATTTCGCGATCACCGCGCAATATGTGATCGTATCGGTGGTCGGCCAGGTGCTGGTCGGGTTTGGCACCGCGATGCTGCTGAACCGCGACATTCCGCTGAAAGGCCTGCTCACCACGCTGCTCCTGCTGCCGATGATGCTGTCCATGGCGGTTGTCGGGCTGTTCTGGAAGCTGCTCTACGATCCGTCGTTCGGCATCATCAACTATGCGCTTGGGCTTGGCACCTTCGAATGGCTGGCCAACCCCAAAATGGCGCTCTATGCGGTGGCGCTGACCGACATCTGGATGTGGTCGCCTTTCGTCATGCTGCTCTCGCTGGCCGGCCTGTCCGCAGTGCCCAAGCATCTCTATGAGGCGGCGGCCATCGACCGCGCCGGCCCGTTCTACACTTTCTTCCGCATCACGCTGCCGCTGGTCGCGCCGATCCTGATGATCGCAATCATCTTCCGCACGATGGAAGCGTTCAAGACGTTCGATCTCGCTTATGTCCTGACCAGCCAGCCGACCACGGAGGTGATCTCCATCCGCCTCTATAAGATGGCGTTCCAGGAGTGGCAGACAGGCCGGTCCTGCGCGCTGGCCTACATCGTGCTGATCATGGTGCTGGCGATCACCAACATCTACGTCAAGTATCTGAACAAGGTGAAGGAGCGGTGATAATGATCGTTTCGCTCCGCTCCCCCGGCAGTAGGCAGTGGGCAATAGGCAGTATGCCGCGAACGCCTGGCGGGAATGGCACCACACCATGGTTGTGCAGATATACTGCCTACTGCCTACTGCCCACTGCCCGGCACGAAAGGCCGTAACCCATGGCCGCCGTCACCACCTCGACCGAACGCAATCTCAACCGCCTCGCGATTGTCAGCGTCCTCATCGTCACGCTGATCTTCCTGGCGCCGATCTACTGGATTGCCTCGACGGCGTTCAAGCCGCGCAATCTGTCGACAACGGTGCCGCCGACGATCGTCTTCACGCCCGAAGTGTCGCCCTTCGTCAAGCTGTTCACCAAGCGCTCGCAATTGCGCACGGCGCCAAGTCCCGAGGAATACGAAGCCGCGCCCTGGTGGGAGCGGATGGTGTTCGACGGCGGCGAGAAGGTCGTGCGCTCAGGGCGCGGCGAGGTTCAGTGGTCGGGCTACCCGAACCGCTTCATGAATTCGCTGATCGTCGCCATCGTGTCGACCATCCTTGCCGTCGGCATGGGCACTCTCACCGCCTACGGCTTTTCCCGCTTCAAGGTTAAGGGGGAGGGGGATCTGCTCTTCTTCATCCTGTCGACGCGCATGCTGCCGCCCGTCGTGGTGGCGATCCCGATGTTCCTGATGTATCGCGCGGTCGGCCTCAACGACACGCATTGGGGCCTCATCATCCTCTACACCGCCTTCAATCTCAGCTTCTCGGTCTGGCTCATGAAGGGCTTCATGGACGAGATCCCGAAGGAATATGAGGAGGCCGCACTTGTGGATGGCTATACGCGCATGCAGGCCTTCTTCAAGGTGGTGCTGCCGGAGGCGGCGACCGGCATCGCGGCGACTGCGGTGTTCTGCTTCATCACCGCGTGGAACGAATATGCCTTCGCGCTGATCATGACCAATCGCCGCGCGCAGACGGCGCCGCCCTTCATTCCGAGCCAGGTCGGCTCCGGCCTGCCGGACTGGACCGTCATCGCGGCCGGCACGCTGCTGTTCCTGCTGCCGGTGGCGATCTTCACCTTCTTCCTGCGCAACCATCTGCTGCGCGGCATGTCGTTCGGAGCGATCCGCAAATGATCCCGGCGTATAAACTCCAGCGTATCGCCGAGATCGTGATGGTGGTGGGCATCATCTGCCTGTGCCAGCCGTGGAACCTGTTCCTTCACCGCTACGGGCTGACCGTGGTGATCGTCGGGCTGCTCACCTTCATGTTCACCGGCTGGTTCGGTGCGCCGGAGCCCGAGCGCGATGCCGACGCATCCAAGGAAGAGGGTCAATCATGACCCAGATCGAACTGCGCGGCGTTCAGAAATTCTTCGGTGCGGTCCAGGTCATCAAGGACCTGAACCTCAAGATCGACACCAACGAGTTCATCGTCCTGCTCGGCCAGTCCGGTTGCGGCAAGACCACGACGCTGCGCGCCATCGCCGGCCTGGAGACCATCGACGAGGGCGACATCCTGATCGACGGCCAGCCAGTGCAGCATCTGAAGGCGGCCGACCGCGACATCGCCATGGTGTTCCAGTCATTCTCGCTCTACCCGCACATGACGGTGTTCGAGAATGTCGCCTTTCCGCTACGCGCCACGCGCATGAGCAAGGCGGATGTGGACACCGAAGTGCGCGCGGTGGCGAAGGTGCTGCAGATCACGCATCTGCTCAACAAGAGGCCGTCGGCGCTGTCGGGCGGCGACATGCAGCGCGTTGCGATCGGCCGGGCGCTGGTTCGACGGCCGAAGGCGATGCTGATGGACGAGCCGATCGGCGCGCTCGACGCCAAACTGCGCGAAGAGATGCGCGCCGAGATCAAGCGCCTGCATCTCAAGCAAGGCTCGACCACCATCTATGTCACGCACGACCAGATCGAGGCGATGAGCCTGGCCGACCGCATCGTCATCATGCATGAGGGCGTGCTGCAGCAGGTCGGCTCACCGCAGGAGGTGTATGCGCATCCGGCCAATCTTTTCGTGGCGCAGTTCGTCGGCAGTCCGGTCATGAACATCGCCACGGCCGCCGTGAGCATGGTCACCAGCGCCACGCAGGTGGCGGTCGGCGGAGAAGGCCATGCCTTTCAGTTTCCGGCTGCCCTGACGGGCCAGCTCGACGCGGCCAAGGGCGAGAACGGTTCGCTGGCGATGGGGATCCGGCCTGAGGGCGTGCTGGTGGCGCGCGAATCCCGGGAAGGCTATCTTCCCGTCGAAGCGCATATCATCGAGCCGCTCGGCTCCTATGACATTGTCGACCTGATGGTTGGGAAGCAGCTCCTGCGCGCCCGCACGCGCAGCGGTTATGTCTCCGGCCCCGGCGAGAGAGTTTGGGCCAGGATCGATCCGTCTCAGGCGCACTTCTTCGATACGGTCAGCGGCAAGAGCCTGGGGGTGAGGTTGTGAGGTTTTTATCGGAAAGCTTGGCGGGACAGCGCCCCCCTCTGTCCTTGCAGCCGTCATCAGAGGCAGCATAAGTGGCCCATATCGAACTTCGCAACATCACCAAGACCTTCGGCAACCATGTCGCGTTGAAGAACCTCGACCTCGACATCGCGGATGGCGAGTTCTTCGTCCTGCTGGGCGAGACGGGAGCCGGCAAGACGACCACATTGCGCCTGATCGCCGGGCTGGAAAAGCCGACCGCGGGGCAAGTTTTCATCGATGGCGTCGATGTCGCGGATTGGGGCGCGGCGGAGCGCGACGTCGCGCTGGTGCTGCAACAATATTCGCTCTACCCGCGCTACACGGTGCGCGAGAATCTCGAATTTCCGCTGAAATCGAAGATACGCCGCGTGGGCGACGAGGAGATCAGGGAGCGCGTTGCGCGCGCCGCCAAGACCTTGCGCATCGAGCATCTGATGGAGCGCAAGACCGACCGGCTCTCGGGCGGCGAAATGCAGCGTGTTTCCATCGGCCGCGCGATCGTGCGCAAGCCGCGCGTGTTTCTGATGGACGAGCCGCTGTCCGCGCTGGACGCCAAGCTGCGCGAGGCATTGCGCACGGAACTCAAGGATCTGCAGCGGCGGCTCGGCGCGACGTTCCTGTTCGTCACGCACGATCAGATCGAAGCCATGTCGATGGGCGACAAGGTCGGCGTGCTCAATCACGGCAAGCTGATCCAGACCGGTACGCCGAAGGATATTTACGACAATCCGCACGATACATTCGTTGCCAGCTTCGTCGGCTCGCCGCCGATGAACCTGATGGAAGGCAGGCTCGCCGGCGGCCGGGCGATCGTCGCGCCGAAGACGTTTGAGCTGCCCTATGACGGCGGCGCGAAGTCAGGCGGCATCGGCGACGATCGCGCGCTGACCTTCGGCATCCGGCCGGAGGACGTGTCGCTGGAAAGCGATGGCCCCGTGCACGCCAAGGTGCACGATGTCGAGAACCATGGTGTAGAAAAGATCGTCACGCTTCGTGTAGGCGACACGACGCTGCGCGCCACCGTTCCTGCCCGCACCGAACTTGAGATCGACCAGGATGTGCGCTTCGCCTGGAATCCGAAGAAGGTGGCTTTGTTCGACAAGGCCAGCGGTGTCAGCCTGCGCCACGCCGGCTGACACGCCTTGAGGCGGTTCGCCATATTGTAGACTGTATGCGGAGCGGTAGAGCCACTCTGCTCCGACTACCCGTCAGGAGGAACACTCATGCCAAAACGCATCGTCTTTACCGGCGGGTCGGGCAAGGCAGGCAAGCATGTCGTGCCGTGGCTGAAAGCCAAGGGCCACGAGGTCTTCAACCTCGACCTTAAGCCGCTCGATTGTCCGGGCGTGAACACGCTGATCACCGACGTGACCGACAGCGGGCAGGTGTTCAACGCGCTCTCCATGCATTTCGGCTTCGATGGCTATGAGTCCCCCGGCGGGCCGAGGAAGGTCGATGCCGTGGTGCATTTCGCCGCCATACCGAGGGTGCTGATCGAGCCGGACAATGTGACCTTCAGCGCCAATGTGATCAGCACCTATAACGTGATCGAGGCGGCGGTGAAGCTTGGCATCCGCAAGGTCGTCGTCGCTTCCAGCGAGACCACATACGGGGTCTGCTTCGCGGAAGGCGAAAAGGATTTCGCGCATTTCCCGCTGGAGGAGGATTATCCGATTGATCCCATGGACAGCTACGGCCTGTCCAAGGAGGTCAACGAAAAGACGGCGCGCGCCTTCGCGGCGCGCTATGGCGCCGACATCTATGCCTTGCGCATCGGCAATGTGATCGAGCCGCACGAATATGCGCCGTTCAAGACGTATGCGGAGAACCCGCCAATGCGCAAACGCAATGCGTGGAGCTATATCGACGCCCGCGATCTCGGCCAGATCGTGCATCTGTGCATCGAGAAGGACGGGCTGGGATTTCAGGTCTTCAATGCCACGAACGACACAATCACGGCCAATGAACCGACGGAGTCATTCTTGAAGAGATGGGCGCCAAACACGCCACACAGGCGGGCGCTGCAAGGCTTCGAGGCGCCGCTGTCCAACCGCAAGATACGCGAAGTTCTGGGCTTCAAGGAAGAGCATGACTGGCGGAAATATGTGTGAGGACAGGCGGCGCGACGCGGGCTGTCGTATCGGCGGAAGCTGATCAGCCAAACCGTCGGCGAAACTCGTCCAGCACCTCCGGATTGCGCAGGTTGGTCGGCTGTTCGCCGCGTAGAACCTGCAGTGCCTGTTCGGCTGCGCCGACGCCCATTCGCATCATGCTTTCCTCGGTGATGCCGGCCAGATGGGGCGTGACGATCACATTGTCGAAGCCGAGATAGGGGTGATCCGCCGGCAGCGGCTGTTCGGCGAAGACGTCGAGTGCAGCGCCGGCGATCCGCCCTTCGCGGAGCGCTGCGATAAGCGCGGCGTCGACGATCACCGGCCCACGCGAAACGTTGATCAGCAGCGCGCCATGCCGCATCCGCCCAATGCGCTCGGCATTCATCAGCCCGCGGGTTTCAGAAGTCAGCGGGCAGCACAGAACGACGATGTCGGCAGCGCCGAGCAATGCGTCAAGCGCGACAAACCGCACGCCGCCGATCGGCTTCGGCGTTCGGCTGTGCGCCAGGACCTCAAGGCGAAATCCATGCACGGCGATGCGGGCGATCTCCGTGCCGACATTGCCGAGACCGACAATGCCGATCTTCCGTCCGCCGAGATCATGGGCGGCGTAGGCGTGGTCGCGCCCGGCGTTCCAGCCTGTGCCACGCAAATCGCGGTTGACGCGGCGAAAGCCCCGCAGCAGCGCCAGCGCCATCATGAAGACATGCTCGGCGACGGTCGGCGCGTTGACGCCGGGCACATTGGCAACTAGCACGCCGGCCTTGGTGGCGGCTTCGATAGGGATCATGTCGAGGCCGGCGCCATGGCGGATCGCGGCCCGCAGGGCCGGCGCGGTATCGAACAGCGCGGCCGGGATGGGCGCGCGCACGATGACGACGCTTGCCTCGCTTGCCTCGCGGATCAGCGTGGCATCATCGAGCGCGGACGCGACCTGCAATTCGCCCGCTTCGGGGATGATCGCCTCGGCGCGCGGGTGCAGCCGATGTGTGGAATAGACGATCGGCCGCATGCTCTTCAGACTAGGCCTTCTCCAGCGTGCGTCCGGCGATCTGCGGCGTGGTGTCGCCAAGCAGCCCCTTCCAGTAGCTCTCGGCGCCCTGCAGATGAGCGCTCATCAGCGCCTGCGCCAGGTTTCCATCGCGCTTCAAGAGCGCGTCGAAAATCTGCAGATGCTCAGCATGCGAGCGGCGGCCGCGGTCGGGGTCGCTGAAATAGATCGGCAGGCGGTGTTCGCCCAGCAGGTAGTAGACGCTGCAGACCTTGTGAAACACGCTGTTCTGCGTCGCGCGCACAATCTCCAGGTGGAAATCGCGATCCTGGCGGGCAAGGCCTTCGCCGCGCGCCAATTGCTCCTCGGATTCGCTTAAGATTTCGCGAAGCCGCTCGTAGTTCTCCTCGGTGGCGCGCGTGCAGGCAAGCTCGGCCGCCTTGATCTCGTGTATCTTCCGGATCTCGACCGTTTCGTAAATCTGGATCGGATCGAGCGGAACGCCTGCTTTCGCAAACAGGGCAAGCGCCTCGACGCTGGCTTCCCGCGTGGTGAGATAGATGCCGGATTTCGCCCGCCGCTCAACGATGCGCATCGCCTCGAGAATGGCCAGCGCCTCGCGCACCTGACCACGGCTGACGCTGAAATATTCGGCCAGTTCCCGCTCGGACGGCGTCCTGCCTGTCTCCGCCTCCGATTTGGAGAAGAGATAGGCGGCAAGGTCGGCGAGCAGGTTTTTCTCTTTCATCGTCCGCCGCTGTGAATGTGAGCCTTCATGAAGTCTTCGTCGATCGTAAATCCGAGGCCCGGCCGGTCGGGAATCGCAACCATCCCATCTTTAGCCTCGACCGTCTCTTCAACCAACCGGTGTATCATCGGATTCGCTCCGAGCGAATATTCGATGATGAAGCTCGACGGCGCGGCCGCGCAGATGTGCAGGCCTGAGAAGAAGCAGGGCGCGCCGGCCCAGAGATGCGGCGCGAAGCGCAGGTTGAAGGCGCTGGCAAGAGCCGCGATCTTCATGGCCTCGCTGATGCCGCCGCAAAATGCCGGATCCGGCTGGAGCACGTCGACGGCCCTTGCCACGATGAGGTCGCGAAAGGCGAAACGTGTCGCCTCGCTTTCGCCGGCGGCGATCGGGACATTGCCAGCGGCCCGCACCTCCGCCATGCCTGCCTTGTCGTCGCCGATGACCGGCTCCTCGAACCAGGCGAGATCGCACTCCGCCACCATGCCGGCGAAGCGCTTGGCGCCGGCGACCGTGTAGGTGCCATGCGCGTCGACCATCAGATCGATATCCGGACCGATCGCCTTGCGTGCCGCGCGCACGCGCGCCGCCGAAGCATGCGGCGTGGCGTCCATCGCGCCGACGCGCATCTTGACTGCCTTGAACCCGCCCTGGTCGATATAGGATAGCAACTGGTCGCCGATCTGTTCGGCATCGGCCCAACCGCCGGAGGCATAGGCGGGCAGGCTGTCTGCCTTCTTGCCGCCGAGCAGCCGCCACACCGGTTGCCCAAGCGACTTGCCCAGAATGTCCCACAGGGCGATGTCAACCGCGCTGATGGCAGCGACGCTCAGGCCGCGGCGCGATAGATCGGGCATGGCGTGGCCTTGGCTTGCCGCACTCTGGTGACGCACGCCATTGTACAGCATTTCCCAGATTGCCGAGATGTTGCGCGGATCGAGGCCGATCAGGCGCGGCGCAACCTCGCTGTTGAGGAGATGCACCAGCCCGCTATAGGTCCCGGCGCTGCCGGCGGCGTTCTTGCCTTCACCCCATCCGACAATGCCGTCATCCGTTTCGATGCGCAGAATGGCGGCGTCGAAGGTGGTCAGCTGACCGAAGTCGCTGCGGTGCTGGCGCGCCGTTTCGATGGGTATGCGGATCCACCACGCTTCTACTTTTGCAATGCGCATCTTCGTCTCCAGCCCGCCCGGCCGGCGCCGGGCAGGGTGTTAGCCGTGCGGGAGCTACTTGATCAACGGCAGAAGGGTGTCCGCCGTGATGCGCATCTGGTCGGTGTAGAACGTCTCCGTCAGCACGCTCGAACCGTGATCCTGGATGAACTTCAACTGCTCCGGCGAAATATCGACGGGATTGCGCTCCACCATGTCGGGATAGGGCGCTGCCGGCGTGCGGTCGACCGGCGCCACGAATTCGTTGGTCAGCGCGCCGTCGTATCCGATCTCACGCAAGGTCCCGACGATCTTCGGCCAATCGATCTGGCCGAGCCCGGCGGCAAAGCGGTTGTTGTCGGCGACGTGGAAATCGAACAGCCTTTTGCCAGCGTTGCGGATCGCGTCGTAGACGTTAAATTCTTCCATGTGGATATGGTAGGCATCCAGGCAGATGCCGCATTCAGGGCTTACCGCATCGGCCAGCGCCAGCGCCTGCGATCCCCGGTTGAACAGATAGGTCTCGAAGCGGTTGAGAGGCTCGACCGCGATCCTGACGCCCACCTTCTTGGCGTGGGTGAAGCACTCGCGCGTCGCGTCGACCACCCATGTCCACTCTTCGTCTTCCGTGGCGTCCGGCACCACCTTGCCGACGGTGGCCGGCACCAGCGTTATGATCTCGCCGTCCAACTCGCTGACCATGGTCAGCACGTCCTTGACATATTTAACCGAGCGCTCGCGCTGGCCCTGATCCTTGGCGGCCAGATTGCGCTCGCCCAGCATCAGCGTCACGGAACCCCAGCAGCGAATGCCGTGTTCCTTCAGCGAGGCGCGGGTTTCCGTGGTCTTGTACTGCTCCGGCTCGCCGGAAATCTCGATGCTTTCGTAGCCGAATTTCTTGATCCGGCGCAGGGTCGTGTCCAGCGGCTCGGCGCGCATCCAATTGTGTGTCGAAAGATGCATTGGCGTCCTTCCTCCCGAAAGATCATTGATTTCAAGGTCTGGTGACGACTTTAGTCATCTGGCCAACCACATGCAATCTGGTTCTACCAATTCTAGATGGATATTTCGCTCGCTCGGACAGACAGCCTGACGTGCCGTTAGGATGCGAGGGGCGACGCTGTAGAGAAATTCATTTATATCAGTAAGTTATGAAATAGTGTGAAATTTGCTGCCGCTTATATCCGTGACAGGTTGGTCAGACCAGAGAGGCCCGTCTACTCCCGCTTGCGCGAAAATCCCTGTGGTTGCAAGAGGCGCTTTTCCGCGCTTTCCCAAAGCTGCAATGTTTTCTACAAAGGTGAGCGGCAACGATGTCGCGAGCGAATGACAGCGATGTGCGCTATGAGGGGAAAAGCCGCAGCCGCGACAGCGGACGAGAAGGCCGGCCGGCGGAGGTCGGCGCTGATGCGTGCCGCGACGGCCCTTCTCCTTGTGCCTGGCATGGCCGCGTTGAGCGGCTGCGAGCAGCGCCAGGCTGCTCCGCAAAAGCAGCCGGTCCGCGTGAGGGTCGCTGAGGCCGCGCTGGAGAAGTATTCGCCTGTCTACGCATTGACGGGGATTATCGCGGCGCGCACCGAAACCAACGTGTCCTTCCGCATCGGAGGCCGCGTTGCGGAACGGCTGGTGGACGTGGGCGACCATGTCGACGCCGGGACGGTTCTGGCGCGGCTCGATCCGCAGGAGCAGCAATCCGATGTGCGTTCCGCGCAGGCCGCGGTCGATGCCGCCACCGCCAATCTGACGCAGACCACGGCGGCGTTCCAGCGCCAGGATGCGCTGCTCAAGCAGGGCTTCACCACGCGGCGCGATTACGACCAGGCGCAACAGGCGATGCAGGTTGCGCAAGGCTCGCTGGGGGCGGCGCAGAGCCAGCTCCAAAATGCCAAGGAAGGACTGGGGTATACTGAACTGAGCGCCGCGAGGCCCGGTCTTATCACGCAGCGCAATATCGAGGCGGGACAGGTCGTGCAGGCGGCCCAGACCATATACACCATCGCCGAAGACGGCGACCGCGACGCGGTTTTCTATCTGAACGAGGCGGCGCTTGTGAACATGCCGGTCAATCCCCCGGTCAAGATCACCCTGATCAGCAATCCCAGCATCACGGCCCCCGGAATCGGGCGAGAACTGTCGCCGGTCATCGACCCCGCCTCCGGAACCATTCGGGCAAAGGTGAGCATACCCAACACGCCTGCGGAGATGGCGCTCGGCGCTGCCATCACAGGTTCGGTCCAGGTGCAGCCTGTGGAGTCGATCCTTCTTCCATGGCGGGCGCTGTTTTCCGATGCTGGCTTGCCGGCGGTGTGGATCGTGGATCGCGTCACAAACGCTGTCTCGCTCTCTCGCGTAACCGTGTTGAGCTTCACGTCGGGCACGGTTGCCATCAGCAAGGGTCTTTCCGAGGGCCAGCAGGTGGTGACGGCCGGGGTGCAATTGCTGCGCCCAGGTCAAGTGGTCGAAATCGCGGCGGAGCCGGCCAAATGAGAGCGCCCGGCATCTCCATCGCGGCTTTCGCGCTCGCGCTCCCGCTGCTGGCGTCCTGCAGCGAGGAAACGGGGGAGGCGCCGCAGATCATCCGCCCGGTGCTATCCACCGTCGTGGCAGAGCGCGACGAGACCCCCTTCGGTTTCGCCGGGTCAATCGAACCAAGGGTCAGCGCCGAGCTTTCCTTCCGGCTGCTGGGCCGCGTGATTGCCCGGGATGTGGACGTGGGCGATCTGGTCAAGAAGGGCGCAACGATTGCGACGCTCGACTCTTCCGCGCTGCAATTGCAGGTGCAGGCAGCCCGCGCCGATCTCTCCAGCGCGGAGGCGCAATTCGCCAATGCCGCCGCCAGCGAAGAGCGCCAGAGGGCGCTGCTTCAATCGAAAAACACCCCGCAATCGGTTTACGACACGGCAGTGCAGGCGCGCGACGCCGCACAAGCCAGCGTGGAACAGGCGAAGGCAGCGCTTGCCAAGGCGCAGGAGCAGTCGGGCTACACCCAGCTGTTTTCCGATTTCGACGGCATTGTCACCGAGACCGGAGCGGAGGTCGGCCAGGTTGTCTCGCCGGGACAGATGGTGGTGACGGTGGCGCGCTCCGATGCGCGCGATGCCGTTGTGGATATTCCAGACCAGATCGCGGTTGCAATCCCACTGGGGTCGGTGTTCGGCGTCGCGCTGCAGTCGGCGCCCAGCATCATCGCCCAGGGCAAGTTGCGCGAAGTCTCCCCCCAGGCCGACGCCGCCACCCGCACCCGCCGGATGAAGCTGTCCTTGCTGGACCCGTCACCGTCGTTCCGGCTGGGGTCGACGGTCACGGTGACCCGCCAGGAGGAGGTGAGGCCGCAGATCATCCTGCCGCAATCGGCCCTGCTCGATGACGGCGGCAGGACGGCGGTATGGGTGGTCGACACGGGCGGCACCGTCGGCCTCAGGCCGGTCACGCTCGGTGGACGGGGGCCGGGCTTCTTCAGCGTCGTCGGCGGTCTCGAACCCGGAGCACGGGTCGTGACCGCGGGCGTGCACAGCCTGACGCAAGGCCAGAAGGTGAAGGTCGACGTCGAGGAGCTGCCCCAGTGAAGGACTTCAACCTCTCCGACTGGGCGCTCGACCATCGTTCGCTGGTCTGGTACTTCATGATCGTCTTCATGATCGCCGGCGTGTTCTCCTATCTCAGCCTCGGCCGCGAGGAAGACCCGGCTTTCACCATCAAGACGATGCTCATCCAGGCCAACTGGCCGGGCGCTTCGGTCAACGAGACCATCACCCAGGTCACCGACCGCATCGAAAAGAAGCTCGAGGAGTTGGACTCGCTCGACTATACGCGTTCGATCACAACGCCCGGCAAGGCGGTGATTTTCGTCAATCTCAAGGAGACGACGCGCGCCCGCGACGTGGTGCCGACCTGGAACCAGGTCCGCAACATGATGAACGACATTCGCCAGAACTTTCCGGACGGGGTGCTTGGACCGTTCTTCAACGACCGGTTCGGCGACGTCTACGGCAATATCTACGCGTTCACCTCCGACGGCCTGACCCAGCGCCAGTTGCGCGACTATGTCGAAATCGCCCGCACCCGTATTCTGACGGTGCCGAATGCCGGCAAGGTCGATCTCATCGGCGCGCAGGACGAGGCGATCTATTTCGAATTCTCCACCCGCCAGATCGCCGCGCTGGGCATCAACCAGCAGGCGGTCATCGCCAGCCTCCAGGCGCAGAATGCGATCACGCCGTCAGGTGTCATCGAGGCCGGACCCGAGCGTGTCAGCGTCAGGGTGACGGGCGCCTTTTCCTCGGAGGAAAGCCTGCGGGACATTAATCTGCGGGTCAACGACCGCTTCTTCCGTCTCTCCGATATAGGCACCATCCGGCGCGGCTATGTCGACCCGCCGACCTCGCTGTTCCGCTTCAACGGCGAGAACGCCATCGGCCTTGCCATCGGCATGAAGCCCGGCGCGAATTTGCTGGAGTTCGGCGACAATCTCGCCGAGGAGATAACCCGCATCACCGCCGATCTGCCTGTGGGCGTCGGCGTGCACCTTGTCGCCGATCAGCCGCTCGTCGTCGAAGAGGCTGTCTCCGGCTTCACCCGCGCCTTGTTCGAAGCCGTGGCCATCGTTCTCGCCGTCAGCTTCGTGTCGCTGGGCATGCGCGCGGGGCTCGTCGTCGCGCTGGCGATCCCGCTGGTGCTGGCAATCACCTTTCTGTTCATGGCCTATCTCGGCATCACGCTGCAGCGCATTTCGCTGGGCGCGCTGATCATAGCGCTTGGCCTGCTCGTCGATGACGCAATGATTGCGGTGGAGATGATGGTGGCGCGGCTGGAGGTGGGCGATACGCTGCGCAAGGCTGCGACCTATGTCTATACCTCCACGGCTGCCTCGATGCTGACCGGGACGCTGGTGACAGTCGCCGGCTTCATCCCGATCGGACTGAATTCCAGCTCGGCGGGCGAATATACCTTCACGCTGTTCGTCGTCATCGCCGTGTCGCTGCTCGTCTCCTGGATCGTCGCGGTGCTGTTCACGCCGCTGCTTGGCGTCACCATCCTGCCCGCCACGATGAGGAAGCACAGCGAGAAACCGGGACGTTTCACGAGCATGTTCAATGCCGTGCTCTTCCAGGCGGTTCGGCACCATTGGATTACCATCATTGCGACAGTGCTTCTGTTTGCCGTCTCGCTCTTCGGCATGCGCTTCGTGCAGCAACAGTTCTTCCCGGGTTCCGACCGGCCGGAACTGATCGTCGACTGGAACCTGCCGCAGAACAGCTCCATCGAGGAAACCCGCGCCCAGATGGAGCGCTTCGAGGACATCGCCTTGCGCGGCGATGACGATATCGAGCATTGGAGCACCTATATCGGCCAGGGCGCCGGGCGCTTCGTGCTGTCCTTCGACGTGCAGCCGGCGAACCCCTATTTCGGCCAGATCGTCATCGTGACGAAGAGCTACGAAATCCGCCACCGCGTGCAGGAGAAGCTGGAGAAAATCCTGCGCGAAGAATTCGTCGGTACCGACACGCTGGTCAAGTCGCTGGAACTGGGGCCGCCCGTCGGCCGGCCGATCCAGTATCGCTTCAGCGGTCCGGACATCCAGACGCTTCGCATGCTGGCGCTCGACTTTGCCGGCGTCATCGACGTGAACCCCAACGTCGCAGCCGTGACCTATGATTGGAACGAACCGTCGCGGGTGCTCAAGGTCGATGTGATGCAGGACAAGGCGCGGCAGCTCGGCGTCACATCGCAGGATATCGCCCAGGCGCTGAACAGCATTGTCGGCGGCGTGACGGTCACACAGGTCCGCGATCAGACTTATCTCGTCAACGTCATCAGCCGTTCGATGGACGGCGAGCGCGGGTCGATCGAGACGGTGCAGAACCTGCAAATCCCGGCCGGCAATGGCCAGGCGATTCCGCTCGCCGCAGTTGCGACGCTCCGCTACGACCTTGAGCAGACGACCGTGATGCGGCGCAGCCGCATGCCGACCATCACGCTGAAGGCGGATATTGTCGGCTCATTGCAGCCTGCCACGGTGGCGACTCAACTGGAGCCCTCCGTGGAGGCTTTCCGCCAGAAGCTGCCGGTGGGCTACAATATCGAGGTGGCCGGCACGGTTGAGTCGAGCGCCAAGGCGCAGGGCCCCATCGCCGCCGTCGTGCCGCTGATGCTATTTGTCATGGCGACGATCCTGATGATCCAGCTGCAGAGTTTCCAGCGGCTGTTCCTGGTGGTGGCGGTTGCGCCGCTCGGACTGATCGGCGTCGTTGCAGCGCTCTTGCCAAGCGGCGCGCCGCTCGGCTTCGTGGCGATCCTCGGCGTGCTGGCGCTGATAGGCATCCTGATCCGCAATTCGGTGATCCTGATCGTGCAGATCGAGCATCTGATTTCGGAGGGAGTGCCGCCATGGAACGCCGTCATCGAGGCGTCGGAGCACCGCATGCGGCCGATCGCACTGACCGCTGCGGCGGCGTCACTGGCGCTGATCCCGATTGCGCGCGAAGTGTTCTGGGGACCGATGGCCTATGCCATGATGGGCGGGATCATCGCCGGAACGGCAATCACATTGCTCTTCCTGCCGGCGCTCTACATCGCCTGGTTCCGCATCAAGGAACCATCGCCGGAGGCTGAGCCGGTCGTGGATCAACAACCGGATGGCAAGGCGCAACCGGCGTGATTCGATCGGTGAAAGAGGGCGTGGCTCCTGTAATTCCCGCTTCGGGGATCGGCAGTTGACCGCGCAATCTCCAGGCACACTCGAACGCTGCATCCTTGCCGGGCAGGGCAAGGTGCCGGCCGAAATCGTTATCCGCGACGTGCAATTGCTCGACGTCATCTCCGGCGGGATCAACCGAACCGACATTGCGATCGTCGGCGACCGCATTGTCGGAACGCAGCACGACTATGATGGCGAGACAGTCATCGACGGCGGCGGCCGCTTCGCCGTGCCGGGCTTCATCGATACGCATCTGCACATCGAATCCTCGCTGGTGACGCCGCTGGAGTTCGACCGCTGTGTGCTGCCGCATGGCGTGACGACCGCTTTGTGCGACCCGCACGAGATCGCCAACGTGCTCGGCGCGGACGGCATACGCTATTTCTTGAACTGCGCCGAACGCTCGGTGATGGACATTCGCGTCAATCTGTCGTCCTGCGTGCCGGCGACGCCCTTCGAGACATCGGGCGCGGCGCTGGAGATTGCCGACCTGGCGCCGTTCCGCGCGCACCCGAAGGCGCTCGGCCTGGCCGAGGTGATGAACTACCCCGGTGTACTCAACCTCGACCCTGGAATTCTCGCAAAGCTGGAGGCCTTCCAGGACGGGCATATGGACGGGCATGCGCCCTTGCTCCTCGGCAAGGCGCTGAACGGCTATCTCGCCTCCGGCATCCGCACCGACCATGAAGCGACGAGTGCAGCGGAAGCGCGCGAGAAGCTGCTGAAAGGCATGGCGATCCTCATCCGCGAAGGATCGGTATCGAAGGACCTGAACGCGCTGGCCGAAATTCTCGACGAGAACAGTTCGAGTTTCGTTGCGCTCTGCACCGACGACCGCAACCCGCTCGACATCGCGGAGGAGGGACACCTCGACGCGCTGATCCGCCGGCTGATCGCCAAGGGCAGGCCGCGCCATCATGTCTACCGCGCGGCTTCGCATTCGGCGGCGCGCATCTTCGGGCTGCGGGACCGTGGCTTGCTGGCGCCGGGCTGGCGCGCCGACATCGTGCTGCTTGACGATCTGGACGCCTGCGAAGTCAGCGATGTGGTCTGTGGCGGACGGCTGGTGACCCCCGCCCTGTTTGCCGCGCGAGAGGAGGTCGCTCCGGTTGGCCTTTCTTCGATGAAAGCGAAGCCTGTCACCGCCGACGCCTTCATCACGGAGCCGAAGGCCGGCCAGAACCGAACCGCCGTGATCGGCGTGAAACCCGGCCTCATTCTGACTTTCCGCGCAGAGGCGATGCTGGAACGCGGCTTACGCGGCTTGCTGCCCGACCTTGCCGGCGATGTGATCAAGGTCGCTGTGGTGGAACGTCACGGCAAGAACGGCAATATCGGCCGCGGCTTCGTGACCGGCTTTGGATTGAAGCGCGGCGCAATCGCCTCATCGGTCGGCCATGACAGCCACAACATCACCGTTGTCGGGGCGAATGACGACGACATGGCGCTCGCCGTCAACCGGCTGATCGCGATGGGCGGCGGCTTCGCGGTAGCGGATGGGGGCAGGATCACCGCCGAACTGGCGCTGCCGGTGGCCGGCCTGATGAGCCTGCTGCCGTTTGAAGAGGTGTCGCACGCTCTGGAAGGATTGCGCGAGGCCGCCAAGGCGCTTGGCTGCGTCTTGCCGGAACCGTTCCTGCAGGTCGCCTTCCTCGCATTGCCGGTCATCCCGCATCTCAAGATGACCGACCGCGGCTTGTTCGACGTCGACAAATTCGACTTCGTGGCCTGAACGCGCAGGCTTTGCCTGCATCACGCCGCCTTCCTGCCGCCGGTCACAGCGGCACCTGCCCATGCACCTTGATTTCCTTCAGCACCAGATTGGTGCGCACATGCGCGATGCCCGGCAGGCGGAAGAGGAAGTGTTCGAGGAATTCGTTGTAGGCCTCCTTGTCGCGGCAGACGACGTGCAAATGATAATCGGCCTCGCCGGTGGTGGAGAAGCACTCCAGCACTTCCGGACGGTCTGTGACGCGGCTGATGAAGGTGGTGACGTGGTCCGACTCGTGGCGCACCAGCGTCACATGCACGATGGCGCTGAAACGCAGGCCTGCTTTGGCCGGATCGACAATGGCCGCATAGGCCTCGATGATGCCCGCATCTTCCAGCGATTTCACGCGGCGCCAGCAGGCGGAGGCGGACATGCCGACTTTCTCCGCAAGTTCCTGATTGGACATGCGCGCGTCGGTTTGCAGCAGCCGCAGGATACGGCGATCCTGATCGTTCAAGTCCATCGGCATTTTTTCCGGCGGTAGGATTGTTCTGCAGATCTAGCATTTTCGGCAAATATTACCAAGTTGGTCGACGCATCGCGCAAAGAAGGCAGAACCTGCCGGGCGGGGTCGGTTAAACTTCCCGCGATGTTACCTCTTCGGGAGATCCGGCCATGGCCGACGCGTCGTCCTTCCTTGCCGATTATTCCCTGAACGACCGCTACACCAAGGCTGACGGTCGCGTCTTCCTGACCGGCACGCAGGCTTTGGTGCGAATCGCGCTGGACCAAGCCCGGCGCGACAAGGCGAATGGCCTCTCCACGGCAGGCTTCATTTCCGGCTATCGCGGGTCGCCGCTGGGGAGCGTCGACCTTGAGCTGTGGCGCGCAAGGGATCTCGTCAAGCAGTGCGGCATCGAGTTCTTGCCGGCGGTGAACGAGGATCTGGCCGCCACTGCCGTCCTCGGCTCACAGCAGGTCGAGAGCAATCCGGACAAGACCGTGCAGGGCGTGTTCGGTCTTTGGTATGGCAAAGGCCCCGGCGTCGACCGCGCCGGTGACGCGCTGAAGCATGGCAACGCCTATGGTTCGTCGCCGCATGGCGGCGTGCTGGTGGTCGCCGGAGACGACCATGGCTGCGTCTCGTCGTC
This sequence comes from Mesorhizobium sp., assembly GCA_036524835.1. Taxonomy (GTDB): domain Bacteria; phylum Pseudomonadota; class Alphaproteobacteria; order Rhizobiales; family Rhizobiaceae; genus Mesorhizobium_G. The sequence continues at coordinate 80,283 of DATDBN010000061.1, forward strand.
CATGCCGCATCAATCCGATGTCGCCTTCATGGCGTGGTTCATGCCGACGCTTAATCCAGCGTCGGTCGGCGAATATCTGGCGTTCGGCGAGTATGGCTACGCGCTGTCGCGCTATTCCGGCATGTGGGTCGGCTTCAAGGCGATCTCCGAGACGGTCGAGTCCGGGCAGTCGATCGAGGTGATGCCGGATCGGGTGTTCAACGAGCCGGATTTTACGCCGCCGCCCGGTGGTCTGCACTATCGCTGGCCCGATCTGCCTGGACCGCAGATCGAAGAGCGCATGGAGGCGAAGAAAATGGCGGTGTTCGCCTTCGCCGACGCGAACCCGATTGACCGGCGCATCTACGACAATCCCGACGCGAGCTTCGGCATCGTCACCACGGGCAAGGCGCATCTCGACCTCATGGAGGCGCTGAAGCTGCTGAGGCTGGACGAGGCGGCCTGCCGCAAGATCGGCATCGATATATACAAGGTTGGCATGGTGTGGCCGCTGGCGCGGCGCGCGGCGCTGGAATTCGTGCGCGGCAAAAGCGAAATCCTCGTGGTCGAGGAGAAGCGTGGCATCATCGAGAGCCAGCTCAAGGAATATTTCTACGACTATCCCGGCGACAAGCCGCACGCCATGGTTGGCAAGCGCGACGAGGACGGCAATCGCCTCGTCTCCTGGACCGGCGAGCTTTCGCCGAAAATGCTGGCGCCCATCGTGGCCAGGCGGCTGGATGCGCTGTTCCCCAACCTTCGCCTGCTCGACCGCGCGCGGTCGCTTGTTCCGGAAGCCGAGCGCATCATCCAGGTGGCCGGCGCCACCCGCACACCCTATTTCTGCTCGGGCTGCCCGCACAATTCCTCCACCAAGGTGCCGGAGGGATCCAAGGCGCTGGCCGGCATTGGCTGCCATTTCATGGCAAGCTGGATGGACCGCGAAACGACCTCGCTCATCCAGATGGGCGGGGAGGGGGTGAACTGGGCGGCCTCGTCGCTGTTTACCGGCAAGGGCCATATTTTCCAGAACCTCGGCGAAGGCACCTATTACCATTCGGGGTCGATGGCGATCCGCCAGGCGATCGCGGCCAAGGCCAACATCACCTACAAGATCCTCTACAACGACGCCGTCGCGATGACCGGCGGACAGCCGGTGGACGGGCCGATCAGCGTACAGGCGATTGCCCAGGAGGTTCGGGCCGAGGGTGTCGCGCGCATCGCGCTGGTCTCCGACCAACCGGATAAATTCAACCTCGGTGATTTTCCGCGCGGGGTGACGCTGCACCACCGCAGCGCGCTCGACACGGTGCAGCGCGAGCTGCGCGAGATAAAGGGCGTGTCGGTGCTCATTTACGAGCAGGCCTGCGCAACCGAAAAGCGACGCCGGCGCAAGCGCGGCACGCTGGACGATCCGAAGCGCTTTGCCGTCATCAACGATCTTGTCTGCGAGGGCTGCGGCGATTGCTCGGTCGAATCCAACTGCTTGAGCGTCGAGCCGAAGGAAACGCCGTTCGGACGCAAGCGGCAGATCAATCTGTCCAACTGCAATAAGGATTTTTCCTGCCTCAACGGCTTCTGCCCAAGCTTTGTGACGGTGGAAGGCGCGGTGCGCGCGAAGAAGAAGACAAGCGGCGAGGATTTCGCGGCGCGCGCGGCATTGCTGCCGTCGCCCAGCATGCCCGCGCTGGAGACGGCTTATGATCTGCTGGTGACCGGAGTCGGTGGCACGGGCGTGGTCACGGTCGGCGCGCTGATCGCCATGGCGGCCCATCTCGAAGGCAAGGGCGTCTCGGTGCTCGATTTTACCGGCTTCGCGCAGAAATTCGGACCGGTGCTGTCCTTCGTCCGGCTGGCGCGGCAACCCGAAGTGATCAATCAGGTGCGCATCGACAATGCCGCATCCGACGCGCTGATCGGCTGCGACATCGTGGTGTCGTCGTCGCCCAAGGCGTCGGCAACCTACCGCGCCGGCATGAAGGCGGTGGTCAACATGGCCGAAATGCCGACCGGAGACATCGTCCGGCTGCGCGACGCCGACCTTGCGACCCACCGCCGCCTGAAGGAAATCGAACGCGTCGCCGGTGTTGCCAATGTGCGGGCGCTGGACGCCAACGCGCTGGCCGAAAAGCTGTTCGGCGATAGCGTTTTCGCCAACATCGTCATGTTGGGCCACGCCTGGCAGCAAGGCCTTGTGCCGGTGTCCCTGGCCTCGCTGCAGCGCGCCATCGAACTGAACGGCGTTGCGGTCGACAAGAACAAGCAGGCCTTTGCCGCCGGACGGCTGGCAGCGGACGAGCCGGCGTTTCTGTCGAAGCTCGGGACAGCCGAGGAGGCCAGGCCGGAAACACTGGATGAGGTCATCGCACGGCGGGTGAGTTTCCTGACCGATTACCAGGATGCGGCCTGGGCCGAGCGCTACCGCGACACGATCGAGCGCGTGCGCGCGGCCGAAAAGGGCTTCGGCCCCGAAGCGCTGACCGATGCCGTGGCGCGTTCGCTGTTCAAGTTGATGTCCTACAAGGACGAATATGAGGTGGCGCGGCTGCACATGTCGACCGGCTTCCTCGACGAGATCAACCGCCAGTTCGAGGGCGATTTCAAAGTGAACTATCACTTCGCCCCGCCGATGCTGGGCGGCGCGAAGGATGCGCGCGGACGGCCGCTGAAGCGCCAGTTCGGTCAATGGATGCAGACCCCGCTTCGGCTGCTGGCGCGCTTCAAGCGCCTGCGCGGCACCGCCTTCGACCTGTTCGGCTACACCGAGGAGCGGCGCATGGAACGCGAACTGATCGGCTGGTACGAGGGCATCGTCGAGACGATGCTGACAATGCTGCCGACGCAAGGGCCCGCGGCGTTGGTCGACCTCGCCAAGGCGCCGATGGATATTCGCGGCTACGGTCCGGTGAAGGACGCCGCGGTGAAGACGGTGAAGGCGCGGGTGACGCAATTGCTGGAGAGCAGCCAGATTCAGGTGCGCGCGGCTGCATAGTGCGGGGCTCAGGGCGCAGGATGGAGCTTCAACGGGTAGATCAGCAAGCGGTGAAAGGCGTGTTTTGCCGCTATTGACGCATCGCACCAAAAGTGGTGTATGCGCGGCTCGAATGGGCGTGTAGCTCAGCGGGAGAGCACTGCATTGACATTGCAGGGGTCACAGGTTCAATCCCTGTCACGCCCACCATTCGATCCCAAAACTAGGCGAATACTGCCGCATTCCCTTAAATCGGTCCTTACGCCGCTTTCAGCATCTTGCCGACCTCGTTGACGAGGTCCTTCAGGTGGAAGGGCTTGGACAGCACCTTGGCATCTTTCGGCGCGCGCGAATCGGGGTTCAGAGCAACGGCGGCGAAGCCGGTGATGAACATCACCTTGAGGTCCGGGTCGATTTCGGTGGCGCGGCGGGCGAGTTCGATACCGTCCATTTCCGGCATCACGATATCGGTCAAAAGCAGCGAGAAGGGTTCCTCGCGCAGCCGCTCGAAGGCGCTGGCGCCATTGTCGAAATCGCTGACGTCATAGCCGGCCCGTTCGAGCGCCTTGACCAGGAAGCGACGCATATCCTCGTCGTCTTCAGCCAACAGAATGCGTGCCATGTGTCACTCGCCGAATTTCGATCGTGTAGCCCGCGGTCTGGCCAACCATGCCGCGAACCATGATCCCATATGCGGAAAAGAGGGTAAACATCCGGTGAAGGCCCCGCCAATGGGACGGCCGGCTTCACGAAAAATCTCGTATCTGGACAGCCGCTCCGGCACATGGCACGGTCTTGCCCATGAGCGAAAATGCCTATCATTTCGGTGGCACGCGCATGAGCGCGGTGGACGACTTTCATCCCGGCTCCGCCTTCGAGATCAGGGCCGCGGTGGAACAGCGCGTTCCCTTCGTTTTCAACTCGCCGCACAGCGGCAAGCACTATCCCTCCCGATTTCTGGCGATGAGCCGACTCGACCGCGCGGCAATCCGCCGCTCGGAGGATTGCTATGTCGACGAATTGTTCGGCTGCTCTGTTCCGCTCGGCGCGCCGATCCTCGTCGCGCATTTCCCGCGCGCGTATCTCGATGCGAATCGCGAGGCTTGGGAACTGGATCCGCGCATGTTTTCCGAGGCGGTGCCGTCATTCGCCAACATCCGCTCCGCGCGGGTTGCCGGCGGGCTCGGCACAATCCCCCGCCTGGTCGGGGAGGGGTTGGAGATTTATAGGGGAAGGCTGCCGCTGCGCGAGGCGGTCATGCGCATCGAGACCGTGTACAAGCCTTACCATGACGCCCTGCGCGGCCTGATCCTCGGCACCAAGCGCAGTTTCGGCTACGCGGTTCTGATCGACTGTCATTCGATGCCCGGCTCCATCAAGATCGGCGAAACTGGCGTCCGTCCGGATTTCATCATCGGCGATCGGTTCGGCACTTCGGCGTCGGCCGCCCTGTCGGAGGCCGCGATCGGCCTGCTCACCGCGATGGGCTACACGGTGGCGCACAACAAGCCCTATGCCGGCGGCTTCATCACCGAGCATTACGGCCGGCCCGCTCAGTCGGTGCATGCGCTGCAGATCGAGGTCAATCGCGCGCTCTATATGAACGAGGCGACCCTGGAGAAATCAGCCGGCTTTGCTGCCCTGGCCGAGGATCTTGCGCGCTTCAGCGCGGATCTGATGGCGATCCCGGATCATTATTTCCAGCGCTATCCGCTCGCGGCTGAGTAGCGCCACGTTTCCTGACGACAGGCGGCTGGGTGAAAAAAGGACCGCATCGTTGCCGATGCGGTCGAAGTCTAGGGAGGAAACGCCCAAGGAGGGCATAGACAGAACAAACTGTCCGAGAGCGATGGTATGCCTGACTGGACATATGTCAAGAAGACTGACTTATCCCAAAGTCCAATATTTGCACATTTTTCCACCGCTGCCTGTTTGTGTGGCATTTCAGGCACGCTGCTTGTAGTGACTTCCGTTCAATCGACCTCATCAGAAGGGCAATTCGTGACAGTTTCAGCAGAATTCATGCGCCGACTCGCTGCCGCGGCCGCGGAGCAGACGCTGCCGCGCTTCAGGCAGAAGGGCGCAATCACCAACAAGCTGAGCGCCGGCTTCGATCCGGTAACCGAAGCCGACCGTGAGGCGGAAGTGGCGATCCGTGCGCTGATCAATGCGGAATTCCCCGGCCATGGAATTCTGGGCGAGGAATTCGGGGCCGAGAACACCGACGCCGAGCATGTCTGGGTCATCGATCCGATCGACGGCACGCGGTCGTTCATTTCGGGCGTGCCGTTGTGGGGAACCCTGGTCGGGCTGACGCGCAATGGCGACGCCATCGCCGGTATGATGTCGCAGCCCTTCACCGGTGAGCTGTTTTACGCCAATGCCAGCGGCGCCCACTATGAAGGACGAGGCTCCAGCCTGCGCCTGGAGACGCGTGCGACCGAACGCGTCTCCGACGCGACGCTCTGCACCACCACGCCGCTGCTGTTCAAAGATGCGCAACGCGATTCATTCGACAGGCTTGAAGCGGCGTGCCGCCTCTCGCGCTATGGCACGGACTGCTACGCCTACTGCATGCTGGCTGCCGGCCATGTCGATCTGGTGGTGGAGATCGGGCTGCAAACCTACGACATCGTCGCGCTCATTCCCATCATCGAGCAGGCCGGCGGCACGATCACGAGCTGGGAGGGCGGCGCGGCGGAGCAGGGCGGCGGTATCGTGGCGGCGGCCAACCCGCGCCTCCATGCAGAGGCGATGGACATCCTGCACGCCTGAGATAACGGCAGTCAGTCGTCGGCGCCGGAGCCGGGAATGAAGGCGTCGAACGCGGCAAAGAACTGCTCGCGGAAATAGTCGCGTTCATGCAGGATTTCGTGTCGCGCCCCGTCGATGGTGATGAGCGAGCCGGAGCGGATGCCGCGGGCGTAGCGTTCGATCGCGCGGGTCGAGACAACGGTGTCGGCTCCTGCCGCGACAAACAGGATGGGTATTTGCACGCGGGCGCAGAAATCCCGAGCGTGCACCATCTCCGATGCCGTTGCGACAGCGTGCGCCCAGGCGATCGTCGGGCTGCCGGTCGCCAATTCCGGATAGGTTTCGTAGATCGCGACGTTGCGCCGGTAGCGTGCGGGATCGGAGGTGACGACGTTGCCGTCGAACGGCGTCGGCTTCCATGGCCCGCCCGACATATACATCCAGCCCAGCCCGAGGGCGCGGAGCACACCGGCGATGCGCCGGCTGGTCTTCACGGAGAATGGCAGGTCGTCGAGGGTGAGAAACGGCGCGACCAGAACGATGCGGCGCACGCGGTTGACCAGCGACGGTAGCGCCGCCAGCGCCGCAAGGCCGCCTGTCGAATGGGCAAGCACATAATAGGGGCCGCGGCAGTCCGGCAGCACAATCTCGGAGAAAAACCGATCGATATCATGGAGATAGCTGGAGAAGCGCTCGACATAGCCGCGATGGCCATCCTTGCGCAACCGCTGTGAGCCGCCCTGACCGCGCCAGTCGAAAATCGCCACGCCGAAGCCGCGTGCCGACAGGTCCGTCACCGTCTCATAATATTTCTCAATGCACTCGTTGCGGCCGGTCAGCAGGATCACCGTGCCCTTCAGGGGTCGGCTGGACGCCCCGAACACGGCGTAGCGGATCTTGCGTCCGCGATACCCGTCGAAGAAGCCAGGCCGCGCGTGCTGCGGAACGGGATTGTCCGGCGTCGCCTTGAGGATGCCGGTGTCGGCGCCTGATGCTGTCATGTGGATTGCAGTGGTGTCGCCGAGCAAGGAGGGGTCTCGTTCAACCTGATGGTCGAATTCCGACATTCCTATCCCACGGAGCAGGCTTCCGGGCAAATGTCGAAATCAGATGTGAAATTCGCTCTACTAGTGCCTGCAAAGCACGACAAAAATCAAGGCCGGAAGCCCGCCCTGCAGACTTCCGGCCAAGTAGCGACCGTGGGTGGAAGGGACGTTGCACCCCAAGCCGATTAAGCTGACGATAGTCCAGCCGATATGAACGATAGCGGAAGTTTTCGTTCATCTGGCGTTCATGTTGTGCGGGGCGCGCAGCCCCAAAAAGTGAAGTCGCCCAAACCTTGAAATCGGCGGAGCCGGAACCCAAATCAACGATGCGGTCGCCAAGATGGGACCGCTGATCCCCTCGGGACGCCAATCAGGGTCTCGCACGGATCACACGCAAAGCTTGTTGCTCACAAGGAGAACGCACCATGCGTCACGTCGATTTTTCACCCCTCTATCGTTCGACTGTCGGTTTCGACCGGCTGTTCACCATGCTCGATACCCTGGCTCAGCCCGATAGCGGGCAGACCTATCCGCCCTACAACATCGAGCGTACCGGCGAAGACGCCTATCGCATCTCAATGGCGGTGGCCGGTTTCTCGGAAGATGAGATTTCGATCGAGGCTCACCGCAATGTGCTGACCGTCAAGGGCGAGCGCGCCAGCGAACAGAATGGCGAGGGCTCTGAAGTGCTCTATCGCGGCATCGCGGCTCGCTCGTTCGAGCGCCGCTTCCAGCTTGCCGATCACGTCGAGGTCAACGGCGCCGCTCTCAAGAACGGCCTGCTGCATATCGACCTGAAGCGCAACATTCCGGAAGAGATGAAGCCGCGCAAGATCGCGATCAGCGCCCCGGTCGCGAAAGCCAAGCAGATCGAGACCAAAGCCAACTAACCGGCTGGGGGTTATGGAATTCGGGGCGGCGTCGCGAGGTGCCGCCCTTTTTGTCTACTGCCACTAGGTTGACTGTCGGAAAGGCACCCCATCCCCCGACCTTCGGTCGGCCCCTCCCCATCGAGGGGAGGGTAAAGGCGCTACGGTCGGCCTCTCGCCGTTGATGTGGGAGGTGGCGCGATGCGCCGATGAGGGTGACGCGGAGGCTACGACGCCTCGGGTAGTATTTATCCAAAAGCACTCTCGCCGCGTTGATGTCGTGCCAGAGCATGATCGATCAGCGCCGTGATCAGATCGGTATAGGCAATGCCACTTGCAGCCATTGCCTTGGCGTACATGCTGATATTGGTGAAGCCGGGGATGGTGTTAACTTCATTGATGACCAGCCCGCCGTCCGGCTTCAGAAAGAAATCGATGCGCGCCATGCCGGCGCATCCCAGCGCGCGAAACCCCTGTTCGGCCATGACTTTCGCCTGTTGGGCACTCGGGCGGGGCACGTCGGCGGGCGCCTTCACCACCGCTCCGTTCGCGTCGACGTATTTGGCGTCATAGGAATAGAAGTCGTGGTGCCCTGCGGTGACGATCTCACCCGGCTCGGAGACGAACAGCGATCCATCGGCGCGTTCCAGCACAGCGCATTCGATCTCCCGTCCAGCGATGAATTCCTCCACCAGCACTTTCTCGTCATGGGCGAAGGCCGATTCCAGCGCGGTCGCCAGCGTCTGGCCGTTGCCGCCGACCCTGCTCACCCCGACGGACGATCCCTGGCCGGCCGGCTTGACAAAGAGAGGCGAGCCAAGCGCGCCCGTGAGTTCGTCGAAGGAAGCCGCGTCGTCCTTGTGCAGCATGCGTGAGCGTGCGACCGGCAGTCCGGCGGCCGCAAGCAGCCGCTTCGTCATGTCCTTGTCCATCGCCGCCGCCGACGCGAAGATCGGGCAGCCGACATAGGCGACGTCCGCAACCTCCGCATAGCCTTGCACCGACCCATCCTCGCCCCCCGGGCCATGCAGGACCGGGAACAGCACATCGATCGGCTCTATGTCTGACGCTGCGGCGGCGCCGATGATCGCGGCCTGCCCGCGTCCGCCCGGCACCAGCATGATCTCCGCACCGGATGCCGGCACCGTCGCCTGCGCATCGCTGCTTTCGGAAACCAGCCGCCAACGTCCATCGCGCGAGATGCCGATGGCAACAACATCGTAGCGGCTGCGGTCGATCGCCCCGAATACGTTTCTGGCGGATAGAATGGAAACCTCATGTTCTGCCGAGCGTCCGCCGAACAACACCGCCACGCGCACTCTTTTCATATCGAACCGTCCCTTGGCCGCGCCGCGGCTCACAACACGCGGCATCTTTTCCCCGAAAGCGCGCCGACAGCGGGACGGGTCTGTGCAGCTTCTCAGCAGCTATCCGGGCGGCTGGATGGCAGTCAGTTGGACTGCGAAAGCAAAGCGCTGAAGCGCTGCACATCGTCCGGCTTTGTCGCAAAGCTGGTGACGAAGCGGCAGAGCGTCTCGTCGGGGGCAAGGATGTCATCGAAACTCTGCGGCCGGCGCCAGTCGTAGAACACCGCGCCCGCCGCCTTGATCCGCCCGATTGTCGCGGCCGGCATAATGGCGAAGACCTCGTTCGCCTGCGGCGTCCATGCCAGGCGTGCCTCGGCCGATGCGGCGAAGGCAGCGGCCAGGTTCTGCGCCATGGCGTTGGCGTGGCGCGCGGTGTCGAGCCACACATCGTCGCGCAGATAGGCATCGAATTGGGCGGCCACGAAGCGCGACTTCGAAAACAGCTGTGCTGCGCGCTTGCGGTAGAACGCGAAGTCTTTTGCCGCCGCGGGATCGAACAGCACCACCGCTTCGGCGCACCAGCAGCCATTCTTCGTGCCGCCGAAGGACAGCATGTCGACGCCGCGCCGCCACGTCATCTCGGCTGGCGTGACGCCGAGCGAGACCAGCGCATTGGCAAAGCGCGCGCCATCCATATGCAGGGATACGGCGTGACGCCTGGCGATGGATGAAATCGCATCGATCTCCTGCAGGGAATAGACCGTGCCCACCTCGGTCGCCTGGGTGATTGTTATGGCCGATGCCTGGCCTCCATGCACATTGTCAGGCTGGAGCCGCGCAATCTCGTCCGCCAGCAGCCCGGGATCGATCTTGCTAAGGCGTCCATCCACCGGGCGCAGGCGGGCGCCGCCCGACAGGTATTCGGGCGCACCGCATTCATCCTCGATGACATGCGCCTCGCGGTGGCAGAAGGAGATCGCGCCGGGTTTCGTGGTGGAAGCAAGCGCCAGCGAATTCGCCGCCGTTCCGGTGGCGACGAAGAATACCGCAACCTCGCGCTCGAAGATCTCGTTGAAACGCGCGGCGACTTTCCTGTCCAGTTCGCCTGTGCCGTAGGCCGGATCGTAGCCGCCGGCGGCGTCGGCAAGCGCGGACGAGATGGCCGGATGGGCGCCGGCCCAATTGTCGGAAGCAAAGATCATGTGCTGGACCCTAAAGACGCTGCGTGGCGGCAGATTGCAGGGGCAGGCCGGCAATGCAAGCGCTAGTCATGACGTGCCGATGGTCCATAGTGGAGATGCGCCGGTCGGTACATGGAGGGGGCAGGCGACTGGTGCCTACGCGACGCCCAGCCGCAGCAGATCGTGGAAGTGGACGACACCGACAGGCTTTTCCGCCTCGACCACGATCAGGGCGCTGATGCTGTTCTGGTTGAGGAAGGCGATTGCCTCGCCGGCCAGCATGCCCGGATCGATCGTCTTCGGCGACCGTGTCATCACCTCTTCCACCGCGGCGTCCGAAAGGTTGCGATGCAGGGTCCGCGACAGGTCGCCATCGGTGATGATCCCGGCCAGCCGGCCTTCGCCATCGACGATGCAGACACAGCCGATATGCTTCTTCGACAGCATCTGGACCGCTTCGGGCATCTTGGTGCCAAGGGGAACCAGCGGGATCTGGTCGCCCGTGCGCATGATGGCTGACACCTGGGTGAGGCTGGCGCCGAGCCGCCCGCCGGGATGGAAAGCGTGGAAGTCGCCCGGGGTGAAGCCGCGCGCCTCGAGGAGCGCGATCGCCAGCGCATCGCCGATGACAAGCTGCATCATCGTCGACGTCGTCGGGGCAAGGCCGTGTGGACAGGCTTCCGCCGCCTTCGGCAATGCCAGCACGACGTCGGCCTCGCGCGCCAAGGTCGAGGCGTCGCCGGAGGTTAGCGCGATGAGCGGAATGGAAAAGCGCCGCGAATAGGCGATGATGGCCTTCAACTCCTGGCTTTCGCCGGACCACGACATGGCCAGAATAGCGTCGTCGGCGCCGATCATGCCGAGATCGCCGTGATTGGCTTCGGCGGCATGCACGAAAAAGGCGGGCGTTCCCGTGGAGGCCATCGTTGCGGCGATCTTTGCGCCGATGTGGCCGCTCTTGCCGACACCCGTGACGATGACGCGGCCTTTGGCATGCCGCAGCAGATCGACGGCCTTCGCGAACGGCGCTGCAAGACCGGCATCGAAGGCGGCGCCCAATGCTGCAACGCCGGCCTGTTCGGTGGCGATGGTGCGCAGCGCCGACGCAATCGCGTCGGCATGGTTTGTGGGCTGTGACATGGCTGTTGCGATTATCGCAACAGCCAAACGGAGTCTACGCGTAGGGAATCGGCCTTTCGCCGCATATCCCGCTGTGCCCTTGCTGGGGTTCAGCAGGCGGCGCGCGTCAGGCTTTCGCCTCCTCCAGCGATTTGCGCATGAACTCTATCACGCCGTCGCGCAGATCGTCGCGGGCGAGCGCGAATGCGACATTCGCTTCGACGAAGCCTTCCGGCGAACCGCAATCGAAGGTTTTGCCCTCGAAGTGGAAGCCGTAGAACGTCTGCCGCTCCTTCAACCGCAGCATGCCGTCGGTGAGCTGGATCTCGTTGCCCGCGCCGCGCTCCTGGTTCGCCAGAATGTTGAAGATCTCCGGCTGCAGGATGTAGCGGCCGTTGATGTAGAGGTTGGACGGAGCGGTTCCCGCTTTCGGCTTCTCCACCATGCTGGTGAGTTCGAAGCCCGTATCGACGGCGTCGCCAACGCCGACGATGCCATATTTGTGAGCTTCCGCCGGATCGCATTCCTGCACACCGATGATGTTGCCGCCGGTCTTGGAATAGAGATCGACCATCGAATGCATGCAGCTCTTGTCGGACTGCATGATCATGTCCGGCAGCAGCAGCGCGAAGGGCTCGTTGCCGACCAGGTCGCGCGCACACCAGACGGCATGACCGAGGCCGAGCGGCGCTTGCTGCCGGGTGAAGCTGGTCTGGCCGGGATCGGGCTGATGGCGGCGCAGGCGCTCGATCTGCTCGGTCTTGCCGCGCTGGGTCAGCGTGTCGTTCAACTCGAACTGCAGATCGAAGTGATCTTCGATGACCGCCTTGTTGCGGCCGGTGACGAAGATGAAATGTTCTATTCCCGCCTCACGCGCTTCATCGACAACGTATTGGATAACCGGCTTGTCGACGACCGTTAGCATCTCCTTGGGAACCGCTTTGGTTGCGGGCAGAAAACGTGTGCCCAGACCAGCCACCGGAAAAACCGCCTTGCGAACTCTTCTCATTCTTACTCCGAATATGCTGCATGGTTATATTAGTCATCATCGCGCCGGAATCTCGTTGTACCGGCATTTCCCTAATTTGGCGGAAATCGCCTTGGCAAGCATTTCTGCGCTTTTCGTGGCAGGCCGCTCCTTGGTAAACCAATTCCTAACCGGCTGTGTACATGTTGTTCTTTTCCGAGAGCATATGGAGAATTAGATGCTCGGTCTTTATGCGGCGAAGAGAATTGGGGTTTCCCTCCTGGCGGCGGCTTCGTTGGCGTTGCTCGTTGGCGTAACGCCTGCATCGGCAGATGGTTTCCACAACTGGGTTGTCTCGTTCAAGAAGACAGCGATGAAGAGCGGCATTTCCGGATCGACCTTCGACCGGGCCTTTGCCAATGTAAACGAAATCGACGCGGAGGTGCTTGAAAAAGCACGCTACCAGCCGGAGTTCACCGCTCCCGCGTGGGATTATTTCGACAATCGCGTCCATGAGAATTCAGTCGGCACCGGCCGTGCGATGGCGCGCAAATACAAGCCATGGCTGGACAAGATCGAAGCAAGATATGGCGTCGACCGCAACATCCTGCTGGCCATCTGGTCGATGGAATCGAACTATGGCGAGATCCTCAAGAACGAAGGCGTGATGCGCAATGTGGTGCGCTCGCTGGCGACTTTGGCCTATGCCGACCAGCGCCGCGCGAAATTCGCGCGCACGCAGTTGCTCGCTGCGCTGAAGATCCTGCAGCGCGGCGATATCGACGAGAGCCACCTTACCGGTTCCTGGGCCGGCGCGATGGGCCACACTCAGTTCATCCCGACCAGCTACCAGGCCTATGCCGTCGACATCGACGGCAATGGCCGCCGCGACATCTGGAACTCGGTGCCGGATGCGCTGGCGACCGCGGCGAACCTGCTGCGCAAGAATGGATGGCAAGCCGGCAGGACCTGGGGCTATGAGGTGGTCCTGCCGAGCGGCAAGCTGCCAGGCGGGACCATGTCGCTTGAGAAATGGGCGTCGCTTGGCGTTCAACGCGCCAATGGCCGCAGCTTTCGCAACGGTTCGGAGAAAGCGACGCTGAAGGTGCCGGACGGGCGCGGCGGGCCGGCTTTCCTGATGACCAAGAATTTCTCCGTCATCAAACGCTATAACAATTCGGACAAATATGCCTTGGCGGTCGGACTGCTCGCAGACCAGATCGGCGGTTCTGATGGACTGGCGCAGGATTGGAAGCGGCCGTTCACGAAGCTGTCGTTCGAGCAGCGGCAGGAGTTGCAGCAGCGGCTCTCCGACAACGGCTATTATGAGGGCAAGTTCGACGGCAAGATCGGCAAGGGCTCGATCGACGCCATCAAGGCGTTTCAGGCGAAGGCCGGTCTGCAGCCGGATGGTCATCCGTCGCTCGAAGTCCTGCGCAAGCTGAGAGGCAGATAGGGCGTTGAGGCGGCAAGGCACGACCCTTATCTCGCGTTTTGCCGCGCTGCTTCTCATTCTGGCAACGGTGACGGTTGGCGCTGAGGTGGTGGCGCCTTCGCTTGCCAATGCGCAGGATCGCGTTGTCCGGCGCTTGTCCCTGTTCGATTTTTTCGTGCCGCGCCGTCTCAGCCCCCGCTATGACGGCCGCAACGACCTTGCGCCCACAACTCGCCCGCGAAAGGTGGTCAGCAAGCCGCGCAAACCGAAAACACGGCTCGTCAGGGCCGCTGCGGCAACCGAACCGGAAATCGTACCCGTGGAAAAGAGGCCCGACGCCCGCACGGTGATGGTGATCGGCGATTTCCTTGCAAGCGGGCTGGCGGAGGGGCTGGAAGTACGCTTTGCGCAGAATGCGGGCATCCGCATCCTCGACCGCGCAAAGGGGTCTTCCGGTTTCGTCCGCGATGACGTGTTCGACTGGCCGGGCGAAATCGCATCGATGATCGACGTCGAAAAGCCGGCCGCAATCGTCGTCATGATGGGCTCCAACGATCGGCAGCAGATGCAGGTTGCCGACAAGCGCGAGGCGGCCCGGTCGGATGGCTGGACCAAAGCCTACGGTGAGCGCACCGTGGCTCTGGCCGAGGCGATTGAGACGAAGAAAATACCCCTCGTCTGGGTCTCGATGCCGCCCTTCAAATCGACGAAGATGTCTTCGGACATGTTGGCCCTGAACGATGTCTACAAGATTGCCGCCGAGGGCGGCGGCGGCCAGTTCGTCGACATCTGGGACGGCTTTGCCGATGAGAATGGCGTCTTTGTTTCGACTGGCCCCGATGTCAACGGTCAACCGGCGCGGCTGAGGGCTGGTGACGGAATCAATTTTACATCCGCCGGAAAGGTGAAGATCGCCTTCTTTGCGGAAAAGCCTCTACGCAAGCTCCTCGGCCTACCCGCGGAAGACGGCCCGCCCGCCCTGGCGGTGCCTTTATCGCCAAATGTTCCCGTGATGCCGGGCGTGACGAATCGCACCGAACCCATTGCGCTGAGCGATCCTGCCTTGGACGGGGCCACCGAATTGCTGGGCGCCTCGATCGACCGGAAGCCGGCCGACAGGCTGCCGCAGTTGGAAACCGCCACGCCGGTCGGTCGGGCGGACAATTTCATGGTTGGTGCGCCTGCCACCGCCGTTGTTCCGGCCGACGAGGCGACGTCCGCGGTGGGGCGCTGACGCGCCGTTCTCAACTCGACCATATTGCCTTCGCCAGGCCAATCGCTAATGCTGAACCAAGGCCGGGGAGAACTCTCGGCGGCAACCATTCCTGGGGAGGTTTTCATGCGTCGCTCGTTGTCCCGCATCGCGTCGGGCTTGTTCGTTTCTGCCGTTCTCGCCGTCAGCCTGGGCTCTGCCCTGGCCGATCCGGTCAAGATCGGTATCGCCAATTTCGGCGAACACCCGCAACTCGCGGCGTCGATTGTCGGCTTCAAGAAGGGTCTGGCCGAAGGCGGATTTGCCGAGGGCACGGGCGTCACGTTTTCGGAGAGCCACACCAATTTCGATGCATCGCTGGTGCCGCAGATGATCACCAAGCTGCAATCCGAGCAGCCGAAACTGATGTACACCATCACCACGCCGGTTTCGCAGATTGCCAAGAAGGCGCTCGCCGGTTCCGGTATCCCGATCGTTTTTGCGGCGGTCACCGATCCGGTTGCCGCAAAGCTCGTCCCGTCGTGGGAAACTGGCGATGAAGGAATGACCGGAGCCAGCGATCTGCAGGACATCGCGGCGATTCTCGAATTCGCCAAGAAGCTGTTTCCGAATGCGAAGCGTCTCGGCGTGCCCTACAATCCGGGCGAGGCCAACGATGCCGCGATCGTCGAGGCGATCAAGGCTGCCGGCGCCACCGCCGGTATCGAGATCGTTCCCGTCGGCGTCGATAACGTCAACGACATCCAGCAACGGATTGCCTCGCTCACCGGCAAGGCGGATCTGATCTATGTGCCGGCCTCCAACCTTATCCAGCCGGCCGTGCCGGCAGTTGCCGCGGCGGCCCGCCAGGCCGGGATACCGATCATTAATTCTGACGACAGCGCCGTGCGCAATGGAACCGTCCCGGCCGCCTTCTCGGTCAATTACGAGCAGGTGGGCGTCGCTGCCGGCAAGATCGCCGCGGAAATTCTCAACGGCAAGGACCCGAAGACGATTGCGCCGTGGAAGCCGGCTTATTCGGATCATGCGCCGGTGATCTCCAAAAAGGCGATGGCGGCGTTCGGTGTCGAGATTCCGGCGGATATGGCGAGCTGCGGCTGCCTCGTGGACTGATACAGCCGGGCGAGAGCGGTTACGGCCGCTTTCGCCAAGCTCGGGGTGATAGGGCGCGCTGCGCTTGCGATCCCCCTGCCCACAATGGGGATTGCGGCTTCGCCGCCGTGCTGCACGTAGACGCGATTGCCCTGCTGCCAAGGAGGGGGGACCCATGCTCGAGATTCGGGCGGCGACGAAGACCTTCTACAAGGGAATGCCTGACGAAAAGGTCGCGCTGAACGGGCTCGACCTGACCCTCGTCGATGGCCAGTTCGGCATCGTGATCGGCTCCAACGGGGCGGGCAAGTCCAGCATGCTCAACGCAATCTCCGGAGCGATGGCGCTGGACAGTGGAAAGATTGTCATCGGCGGCGCCGACGTGACCGCAGTGCCGGTGCACAAGCGCGCGATGCGGCTGGCGCGGGTCTTCCAGGACCCGATGAAGGGAACGGCTGCTTCGATGACCGTCGCCGAAAACATGCTGCTGGCCGATCTGCGCAGCAAGTCACGCCGGCTCCGCAAGGGGCTGAACGCCACGCGGCTGGCAGATTATCGCGAGCGGCTGGCCATCCTGGGTCTTGGGCTGGAAAACCGGCTGGACACTCGCGTCGAGCTCCTGTCCGGCGGCCAGCGCCAGTCGCTGTCGCTGATCATGGCGGTCGGCGGCAAGCCCGATCTCTTGCTGCTGGATGAGCATACCGCAGCGCTCGACCCGCGCACGGCGGATATCGTCATGAAGGCCACGGTCAAGGCGGTGGAGACGCTGAAGCTGACGACCTTGATGGTCACCCACAACATGCAGCATGCGGTGGATTTCGGCGACAGCGTCATCATGCTGGACGCCGGCAAGGTGCGGCTGCGGATCGACGGAGACGAAAAGAAGAAGATCACCGTTCCCGATCTGATCGACCATTTCGCGGTGAAGTCAGACCGCATGCTGCTGGCAGGGTGAGGGCCATGGACGCACTGCAGGCCATCCTCTCAAGTTTCCTGACGCTCATTCCCGTCACATTGGCGCAGAGCCTGATCCTCGCCTTCGTCGTGCTCGGCATCATGATCCCCTTTCGCATGCTGAGCTTTCCGGACTTGACCAGCGAAGGCGCGTTTCCGCTGGGTGGTTGCGTGTGCGGCGTGCTTTTGGCCGCCGGTGTCGGCCCGCTGCCGGCGATCCTGGCGGCGATCGTGGTGGGTTTCGCGGCAGGTTTCTGCACGGCCTATATCCATTTGCGCTTTCGCATCCACACGCTGCTCGCCGGCATTCTGATGACGACGATGCTCTATTCGATCAATCTGCGCATCATGGGAAAGTCGAACCTGTCGGTGTTCGGCACACCGGCTGTATTCGACTGGACGCCTTTCCCCGCCGGCTTTCCGGCCGCAAAGATCGCGGTCGCGGGACTTTTGGTGATTGTCGTGTTCCTGGGGCTCTACGCCTATTTCAACACCGAGCGGGGAACGGCGGTGCGCGCCGTAGGCGCCAATCCCGACATGGCTGAGGCGCAAGGCATCAATGTCTGGCGGGCGACCGTCGGAGGCGTCGGCGCAGCCAGCGCGTTTTCCGCGCTTTCCGGTGCGCTGATGGTGCAGAGCCAAGGCTTCGCCGACGTCAATATGGGCCTCGGCATACTGATCAACGGGCTGGCGGCGCTGATGATCGGCGAAGCCATCACCGGCAAGCAAACCGTGCTGCGCCAACTCCTCGCCCCCTTTGTCGGCGCGGTCGCTTACTACCAGCTCGTGTCGCTGTGCCTCGCCGCAGGCATGCCGCCGCCCGATCTGAAACTGGCGACGGGGCTCTTCGTGCTGGCGATGCTGGCGCTGCCCAGCCTGAAGCGGGGCAGGGGGCCGCGATTGGCCAAGGAGACGATGCGGGAATAGCCTGGTTGGCACTCCCGCATACATCAGTGCTTGCGAGGCTTAACGCGGCAGGACGCTAGAGCCCATCAGCGCTTCGTCGATCGAACGGGCGGCCTGACGGCCCTCGCGAATAGCCCAGACGACCAGCGACTGACCGCGCCTCACATCGCCGGCGGCATAGAGCCGGTCGACGGTGGTGCGGTAATCGTCATCATTGGCTGCAACGTTGATGGAGCGTCGCGCGTCGGTGGAAAGCTTCATCTTGTTGTCCATCTCGGCCAGCAGTCCGCCCTTCATGGGGCCGGCGAAGCCGATGGCGATGAAGGCCAGATCTGCGCGGATGACGAATTCGCTGCCGGCGATGGGCTTGCGCCTCTCGTCCACCTCGCAGCACTTCACGCCGGTGAGTTCGCCGTCTTCGCCGATGAATTCCAGCGTTGCGACCTGGAACTCGCGTTGCGCGCCCTCCGCCTGCGAGGAGGATGTGCGCATCTTCGTCGCCCAATAGGGCCAGACCGACAGCTTGTCTTCCTTCTCCGGCGGCTGCGGGCGGATGTCGAGCTGGGTCACGCGCACCGCCCCCTGGCGAAATGCGGTCCCGACGCAGTCGGATGCCGTGTCGCCGCCGCCAACCACCACGACATGCTTGCCGCCTGCAACGATCG
This sequence comes from Mesorhizobium sp., assembly GCA_036524835.1. GTDB lineage: Bacteria > Pseudomonadota > Alphaproteobacteria > Rhizobiales > Rhizobiaceae > Mesorhizobium_G. Next base: position 98,741 of record DATDBN010000061.1, read on the forward strand.
GTTCGGATGGCCAAGCCGAGGACTGGATGTTTTCCCCGCCAACGCGGCGGTTCTGCTGGACGAGATAAGGCATTGCATCGTGCACGCCCTGCAGGTCGTCGCCGGGAATGCCGGCAGGCCGGGGCGTCTCGGAGCCGCCGCAGTAAAGCACCGAGTCGAACGTATCGAGAAGTTCGGCGACGCTCTTGTCGACGCCGACATCGACATTGCAGTGGAAGGTCACGCCTTCGCCCGCCATCTGGAGGACGCGGCGGTCGATATAGTGCTTCTCCATCTTGAAGTCGGGAATGCCGTATCGCATCAGCCCGCCGGGCCGGCTCTCCCGCTCATAGACGTGCACGTCGTGACCGGCGCGGCCCAACTGCTGCGCCGCCGCCATGCCCGCTGGACCGGAGCCGATGACCGCAACGCGCTTGCCCGTCTTCTTCTCCGGCGGATAGGGCCGCACGAAACCAGTTTCGTAAGCCTTGTCAGCCAGCGCCTGCTCGACCGTCTTGATGGCGACCGGAATATCCTCGAGGTTCAGCGTGCAGGCTTCCTCGCAGGGCGCGGGGCAGATGCGGCCGGTGAATTCCGGGAAGTTGTTGGTTGAGTGGAGGTTGCGGATCGCGCTCTCCCAATCGCCATTGTAGACGAGGTCGTTCCAGTCCGGGATCTGGTTATGGATCGGGCAGCCGGTCGGTCCGTGACAGAATGGAATGCCGCAATCCATGCAGCGCGCGGCCTGCTTGACGACCTCCGGGTCCGACATCGGCAGGGTGAATTCGCGAAAATGCCGGATGCGATCGGATGCCGGCTGGTACTTATGCACCTGCCGGTCGATTTCGAGAAAACCTGTTACCTTGCCCATGTCAGTTCCAATTCAATACTCGATCCGCATGCGTCAAGCTGCAGCCGCCTCACAGGCTTCAAAAGCAGGCTCGAAGAACTTTGCAATTGCATTGGCGGTTTCATCCGGAGATTCCAATGTCGGCATGTGCCCACCATCATACGTCACAGAATCAAACCGATGGCTCTCAATAAACGCTCGCGTGTCTCCATTCGTGCTGGTTCGTGACCAATAGTAGACCCTAGGAACGGCCAAGCTGACAAAAGCGCGACCAGCTCCGGCGCCGATAGATTTGATCAATCGCCCAAATCGCCAAAGCGCCTGAGCGTCACACTGTGCGATGGTCGAATAGAACCGTCCTGCGTTCTTGTCCTTTTCGCCGTCTCGCCAGATGGTTTTGAGCAGAGCTGCCTTGAACAGTTCAGGATCATCGTAGTCTGCCGCCTTGCCTGAGAAGAACGCATCGTTCTCAGTCAGGTTACCTTCGATCGAGAACAATCCGCAGAAGAGGTCCGGCTCCAGTTCGATCGCCCGAACTGCGACTGGCGAGGCAGCCGAATGGGCGACCAAACCAACGGGACCGAAGATGCTGATTTCTCGGGTAACCCGGATCAACCACTTCGCATAGTCGTCAACAGAGACCAAATCGTTGTCCAGTGGCGAAGCGCCCATACCCGGAATATCGGGGCAAACGAACGAGAATGCCTTTGCGGTGTCGGTGTCCTCAAGCGGCAAGAACATCGAACCATTGTCACCGAAACCGTGCAGGCACAGGATCGTCCGCCCTGTGCCGAAGGAGCGAACGAACGCGCCTCTTTCGACGGAGATCATCATGCTCGACCCGTCCTACTCCGCCGCCACGCTCATGCGCGCCCGCGCCATTTCCTCCAGCGCGCGCTTGTATTCCACAGGCATGATCTTGCGGAATTTCGGCCGGTAGTCGGTCCAATTCTCGAGAATGCGCTTGCCCTTCGCCGAGCCGGTGAAGTGCACATGGTTCGAGATCAACTGGAACAGCCGCTCCTCGTCATGGCTCGTCATATCGCCCGACACATCGACGCGGCCCTTGAAGTCGATATCGCCGCCATGATGGTGGAGTTTCTCCATCAACTCGTCTTCTTCCGGCACCGGCTCCAGTTCGACCATCGCCATGTTGCAGCGTTCGGCGAAGTCGCCTTCCTCGTCCAGCACATAGGCGACGCCGCCAGACATGCCGGCGGCGAAATTGCGGCCCGTCTTGCCGATGACGACGACGATGCCGCCGGTCATATATTCGCAGCCATGGTCGCCGACGCCCTCGACGACAGCAGCCGCGCCGGAATTGCGCACCGCGAAGCGTTCGCCTGCCACGCCGGCGAAGTAGCACTCGCCTTCGGTGGCTCCGTAAAGCACCGTGTTGCCGACGATGATCGACTCATCCGCGACGATCCTGGCGTCATCGGCCGGGCGGATGACGATGCGGCCGCCCGACAGCCCCTTGGCGACGTAGTCGTTGCCATCGCCGATCAGCTCGAACGAGATGCCGCGCGCCAGGAAGGCGCCGAAGGATTGGCCCGCCGTGCCGCGCAGGGTGACTGCAATCGTGTCCTCGCGCAGACCCTTGTGCTTGAAGCGCTTGGCCACTTCACCCGACAGCATCGCACCGGCGGATCGGTCGACGTTGCGGATCTCGACATCGATCTTGACCGGCTGGCGGGATTCCAGCGCGGGCTTCGCCATCTCGATCAGCTTGCGGTCCAGCACGTCATCGATCGGATGCTTCTGGCGCTCGGTCCAATGCGTGGCTTCACGCGGCGCGTCCGGCTTGTGGAACAGCTTGGAGAAGTCGAGACCCCTGGCCTTCCAATGGTTCACCAGTTCGCGCTTTTCGAGCAGGTCGGTGTCGCCGATGATCTCATCGATGTTGCGGAAGCCCATCTCGGCCAGGAGGGCACGCACCTCGTCCGCCACGTAGAAGAAGAAGTTGATGACATGCTCCGGCTGGCCCTTGAAGCGCTTGCGCAGGACGGGATCCTGCGTGGCCACGCCGACGGGGCAGGTGTTGAGATGGCACTTGCGCATCATGATGCAGCCGGCGGCGATCAGCGGTGCGGTCGAGAAGCCGAACTCATCTGCGCCAAGCAGCGCGCCGATGATCACGTCACGCCCGGTGCGAAGGCCGCCATCGACCTGCAAGGCAACGCGGCTGCGCAGGCCGTTCAGCACCAGCGTTTGGTGGGTTTCGGCAAGGCCCATTTCCCATGGAGAACCGGCATGCTTGAGCGACGTCAGCGGCGAAGCGCCGGTGCCGCCATCATAGCCCGAAACCGTGATGTGATCGGCGCGCGCCTTGGCGACGCCCGCCGCAACCGTGCCGACGCCGACCTCCGACACAAGCTTGACCGAGACGTCGGCCGCCGGATTCACGTTCTTCAAATCGTAGATGAGCTGCGCCAGATCCTCGATCGAATAGATGTCATGGTGCGGCGGCGGCGAAATCAGGCCCACGCCCTGCGTCGAATGGCGAACCTTGGCGATGGTCGCGTCGACCTTGTGGCCGGGCAACTGTCCGCCTTCGCCGGGCTTGGCGCCCTGCGCGACCTTGATCTGCATCATGTCGGAGTTGACGAGATATTCCGCCGTAACGCCGAATCGGCCGGACGCCACCTGCTTGATGGCCGAGCGCTCTGGGTTTGGCTTGCCGTCAGGCAGCGGGAAGTAGCGGTCCGGCTCCTCCCCGCCCTCGCCGGTGTTCGACTTGCCGCCGATCCGGTTCATGGCGATCGCCAATGTGGTGTGGGCTTCTCGCGAAATGGAGCCGAACGACATCGCGCCCGTCGAAAAGCGCTTGACGATATCGGCCGCCGACATCACCTCGTCCAGCGGCACCCTCGCTCGCCCGGTCTCCTCGGCAAGCTTGATCTTGAACATGCCGCGGATGGTCTGCGCCCGCGCGGTGACGCTGTCGATTTCACGCGAATATTGCTGGAAGGTCTCCCAGGAGCCCTGCCGCACGGCATGCTGTAGGGTGGCCACCGCATCCGGCGACCACATATGCGCCTCGCCGCGCATGCGGTACATATACTCGCCGCCGACTTCGAGATTGTGCAGCAGCACAGGGTCGTTGCCGAACGCATCGGTATGGCGCGATGTCGTCTCGGCGGCCACCTCGTCCATCCCGACGCCCTCGATGGTCGACGCCGTGCCGGTGAAATACTGCTCGATAAACGGCGTCGAGAGACCGATCGCGTCGAATATCTGCGCGCCGCAATAGGACTGGTAGGTCGAGATGCCCATCTTGGACATGACCTTCAGGATGCCCTTGCCGATCGACTTGATGTAGCGCGAGACCACCTCGTAGGCGTCGACCTCCTTCGGCATTTCGCCGCGCGCATGCATGTCGAGCAGCGTATCGAAGGCGAGATAGGGGTTGATCGCTTCGGCGCCAAACCCGGCGAGGCAGCAGAAATGATGCACTTCGCGCGGCTCGCCGGACTCCACCACGAGACCCACCGACGTGCGCAGACCCTTGCGTACCAGATGATGATGCACCGCTGCCGTCGCCAGCAGCGCGGGAATGGCGATGCGGTCGGGGCCAATCTGGCGGTCCGACAGGATGATGATGTTGTAGCGTCCCGCAACCGCCGCCTCGGCGCGGTCGCACAGCCGCTCCAACGCGCCGGCCATGCCGGCAGCGCCCTCCGTGGCGGAGTAGGTGATGTCGATCGTCTTGGTGTCGAAGCTCTCTTCCGTATGCCCGATGGAGCGGATCTTCTCCAGATCGCCATTGGTAAGGATCGGCTGACGTACCTCAAGACGCTTGCGCCGCGAGGTGCCGACGAGATCGAGAATGTTCGGCCGGGGTCCGATGAAGGACACCAGGCTCATCACCAGCTCTTCGCGGATCGGGTCGATCGGCGGGTTGGTGACCTGCGCGAAGTTCTGCTTGAAATAGGTGTAGAGCAGCTTCGACTTGTCCGACATCGCCGAAATCGGCGTGTCTGTGCCCATCGAGCCGACGGCTTCCTGACCCGTTGTAGCCATGGGAGACATCAGAAGCTTGGTGTCCTCCTGCGTGTAGCCAAACGCCTGCTGGCGATCCAGAAGCGACACGTCCTTGCGTAGCGCACGCGGCTCGACCGGCTTCAACTCCTCGAGGATAAGCTGGGTGCGGGCCAGCCAGTCCTTGTAGGGATGCTTCGCCGCGATCTCGGCCTTGATCTCTTCATCCGAGATGATGCGGCCCTTGGCCAAGTCGATGAGTAGCATCTTCCCCGGCTGCAAGCGCCACTTCTTGACGATGTTCTTTTCCGGCACGGTGAAAGCGCCGGCTTCGGAGGCGAGGATAACCCGGTCGTCGTCGGTGACGACATAGCGGGCCGGACGCAGGCCGTTGCGGTCCAGCGTCGCGCCGATCTGGCGGCCATCGGTGAAGGCAACCGCCGCAGGCCCGTCCCACGGCTCCATCAGCGCGGCGTGGTATTCGTAGAAGGCCTTGCGGTCGGCATCCATCGACTTGTTGCCGGCCCAGGCTTCCGGGATCAGCATCATCATCGCGTGGCTGAGCCGGTAGCCGCCCTGGAACAGGAACTCGAGAGCATTGTCGAAGCAGGCGGTGTCCGATTGTCCCTCATAGGAAATCGGCCACAGCTTCGAGATGTCGTTGCCGAACAGTTCCGAATCGACCGAGGCCTGGCGCGCAGCCATCCAGTTGTTGTTGCCGCGCACGGTGTTGATCTCGCCGTTGTGGGCGACCATGCGATAGGGGTGCGCCAGCTTCCACGACGGGAAGGTGTTGGTCGAGAAGCGCTGGTGGACCAGGATCAGCGCCGTTTCGAAGCGCGGATCGGACAGATCCTTGTAGTAGGCGCCGACCTGGTAGGCGAGGAACATTCCCTTGTAGACGATCGTCCGCGCCGACAGCGACACGCAATAGGCACCGATGTCACGGTTGTTGTTCTCGGCGTAGATGCGGCCGGAGATGACCTTGCGCAGCAGGTAAAGCCGCGCTTCATACTCCTCGTCATTGTCGATATCGGGTGTGCGGCCGATAAAGACCTGGCGGTGAAAGGGCTCGGCGGCGGCGATGTCCGGCGCCTTGGACAGCGAGGAATTATCCACCGGCACGTCGCGGAAGCCGATCAGCGGCAGTCCTTCGGAATGTGCCGACTCGCGGATGATTTCATCGATATGGGCGCACAAGGCGGCGTCCCGCGGCATGAACCAGTGGCCGATGCCGTATTGGCCGGCCGGCGGAAGATCGATGTTCTGCCGTGCCATCTCTTCGCGGAAGAAACCGTCGGGGATCTGCACCAGAACGCCGGCGCCGTCGCCCATCAGCGGGTCGGCGCCCACCGCGCCGCGATGCGTCAGGTTTTCGAGCATCGACAGGCCGTCCTTGACGATCTGATGCGACTTGATGCCCTTCATCTGCGCGATGAAGCCGACTCCGCAGGAATCGTGCTCGTTGCGCGGATCGTAGAGGCCCTGGCGGTCCGGCAGGCCGGCGAGAGTGGAGCGTGGACGGTTTTTGACGGCTGCCGCATTGGTCTGCGCGGCGAGCTCAAGCTCCGTCGGTGCAGATGGCGTCACGTCCGTCATCGTCCTTCCTCCTGATGCGGGCAATCCAGCTGTAGCAGATACCCTCTTGGCGACCTCGATGATACCCGGAAGCGCGGTCAGCAGCGCGCATTTGCGCGCACCCTGGCATCAACGCTTGGGCCACTCCGCGCGAAAGGCCGGACGGCGCTATGAAGCAGCCATATCCAGCCTGCACAATCGGAATTAAGACAGCAATGCTGTCCTAATTTCATATTGCAGAATTATTCCGCCCGCACAAGACCGAAAAGGTATTTTTCGAGGGAAACCGCGCAAGAAAATTACGTGATGGGCGGTCACGCTTCTCTCATTAGCAAATGCTTGCGGCCGGTCGTTCCGCGACGATTGTGGAACGCGATTTTCCGCAGGGACAGGCTGGCCGCGCTAAACTGCTTAGACGATATCCGTCACACCGCCTCGACAACCAGTTCCAAATCGGAGTCGCCTGCGCGGACCACGCGCACCCGCGCGCCGACCGGCAGGTCTGGACCGCTGATCCGCCAAAGCGTGTCGCCAAGCTGGATGCGGCCGCGGCCCTCGCGGATCGGTTCGGACAGCGTCGCCGTGCGGCCGATCAACTGGTCGCCGCGCCGATTGAGCAGCGGCTGGTCGCTGTCATTGCCGCGCCCTGCCATGATCCGCTTGCCGAGATAGGCGGAGATCAGCGCCAGGATAAGGAATGCCACCACCTGGACCTGCCAGACCCAGAACGCCGCGCTCCACAACGCCAGCGACGCCGCTCCGACAAGCAGCGCGGCGATGCCGATCCAAAGCAGGAATACGCCGGGCGCGAGAATCTCCAGCGTCAGCAGCACGAGGCCGAGGACCATCCAGTTCCACGGACCAAGTTCAGCAAAGATGCGTTCGAGCATGGGAAACTACCTCGTAGCAACCGGACGGATCTCAACTGGGTTCGCCTTGCTTGCCACCCGCGGCTCTGGCCGGTGAGATAAAAACAACGAGAGGCGTACCATTCGCAAACGGGAGCTACCCCTGTGATTGACCGGTGCGCGGCGGGCGCGAGGCGGCGCGGGCTTGGTTCGATCCGTCGCCAAACACCTCCTTGGCGATGGCGCCGATGCCGCCCAGCGAGCCGATCAGCGAGGAGGCTTCCATCGGCATCAGCACGATCTTGCTGTTCGGAGCCGAGCCGATTTTACCGAGCGCCTCGGTGTATTTCTGCGCAACGAAATAGTTTATCGCCTGAACATCGCCCTTGGCGATGGCTTCGGACACCACCTGTGTCGCCTTGGCTTCCGCTTCGGCGGAGCGTTCGCGTGCCTCGGCGTCACGGAAGGCGGCTTCCTTGCGACCCTCGGCTTCTAGCACCTGAGCGGCCTTCAGGCCTTCCGCCTCAAGGATCTGCGCCCGCTTGTTGCGTTCCGCCATCATCTGGCGACCCATGGACTCGATCAGATTGGCGGGCGGGTTGATGTCCTTGATTTCGACCCGGGTGATCTTGATGCCCCATGGATGCGCCGCTTCATCGACGACGCGCAGCAGGCGTTCGTTGATCGCGTCACGGTTGGACAGGAGTTCGTCCAGATCCATCGACCCCATGACGGTGCGGATATTGGTCATGGTGAGGTTGAGGATGGCGTTCTGCAACCCGGCCACCTGGTAGGCTGCCTGCGGTGCGTTCAGCACCTGATAGAAGGCGACGCCATCGACCGCCACCATCGCGTTGTCCTTGGTGATGATCTCCTGCGTAGGAACATCAAGCACCTGCTCCATCATGTTCATTCTGGCGCCGACACGGTCGATGAACGGAATGATAAGATTGAGGCCAGGCGTCAGCGTCTTGGTGTAACGGCCGAAACGCTCGACGGTATAGTTGTAGCCCTGCGGCACCGTCTTGATGCCAGCGAACAGCAGGAACAGGACAAAGGCTACAAGGACGAGAATCGTGACGTCGAGGCCACCGAACATGTTTCTTAGCTCCCTCTTGGCGACGCAGGCGCGCCATAACCAGCTGACATGACGTAGGAAGTGTATCGCACCGCTGCAATGCGCGTGCGGGACTCATGCCCGTCCAACGGCCAACAACGCAACTCTACCGTATAGACCGCGATTCGCTTCAGAAAGCGAAGAGATCCGCGTCGCAATCGGTTTGGCCATCAAGGGCGGTGGCAATTATTTCGGCGGCGATGCGCGAGAAGGTAATGCCGTTGCCGCCATAGCCCATGATCGCGAGCAGGCGGGGATGGCGAGGCACGGCGCCGATGATCGGCAGGCCGGTGGTCGTCGTGCCGAAGGAACCCGTCCAGGCAAATTCCGGATTGGTATCGATGTGGGGAAAAAGCGCGCCCAGTTTCGCTGCGATGCGAGCTGTTTTCTCGCCGATCAGGGCATCGCGCTTCGCTTCGTCGGTAAATTCCTCGTCCTCGCCGCCGCAAATCACGCGTCCGTCAGCCGTGGCGCGCATGTAGAGATACGGGTCGGACGCTTCCCAAATCAGCGCGGCCTGCGGCCAGATGGCCCGCGGTTGCGGCTTGGTGGCGATGGCCCAGGTGGAGATCACTTGATGCGTGGACGCCGGAACCCGGTCGGATAGTTCATAGCCCGTCGCAAGCACGACATGGCCGGCGGTGATCGTCGGGCCCTCGCGCGTCTGCACGACGACATCATCCTTGCCGTCCTCGAAGCTTGTCGCTTCCACGGGCGCGTAGAAGCGCGCCTTTCGCTCCGCTGCCTTCAACAGCAGTCCGGCGGTCAGCTTGCGTGGATCAAGGGACAGATTGTCATGGCTCTGTATCGCGCCGTCGCGGTCGATCCCGAATTGTTCGGCGAGCTCGGAGTGTGTGAGGTAGCGCGCATGAAGGCCGGCGCGTCGTCGCAATTCGGCTTCCTCACGCAAATCGCCGGCATTCAGCTCATTCCCTGCGAGATAGAGCGACGGCCGCCGCACCATATCGCAGCGGATGCCGAGTTCCTCAATCGACGCCGTCAGATTGCCTACGGCCAGACGCGATCGCCGCCAGGCTTGCTCGGCCTTTTGCCTGCCGATCATCGCCGAGAGCTTGGTCAGCGGTTGGTCGATCTCGAACTGCACCAGCGCGGTCGTCGCCGCCGTGGACCCAAGCAGCGGTCCCCGCCTGTCGATGAGAACCACCTGCCTGCCGGCGGCCGTCAGCGCCTCTGCGATCATCGCGCCGGAGATGCCCATGCCCACGATCAGAACATCGGTCTTGATGTCGCGCGTCAGGGCCTGCGTGGGAACCTTCGCAGCGCGATAGGCCTGCCACACCGTGCGACCGGTGCGAAGATCAAGTTTGCGCTGCATGGGACCCCTCTCAGACGGGGTTAATGAAGGCGGGGGTGATCGGTTCCGCAGGGCAGGCGATTAAGGAACTTGTCCGGCAGATACTTCGGCGGGCGGCGTCGGTAAAACGAAGTTTTGCCACTACTTGCCTTTTGTCTGGGTTTCTACCCACAGGTCAAGCGCACCGCGCACGCTGTTATCCACGTCACTGCTGGTATGGTCACCGCCTTCTTCGATTGCCGCGTTCAGCGTCTCCCGCAGCGCCTTCAGGTTTGTTTCGTGTTCTTCGACCAAGCGTAGACCCTCGCGGACGACCTCGCGCACCTCTCACACCCAACCCATCAATTCACGCCGCACCAGCGTCTCGATGACCCGCATGCCTTCGGGGCTGTCGTTAAGGCAGGGGATATGCGCGAAATTCTTGCCGCCATTGTGATGGAAAATCTCGCCCGCCTCGCCGGCGATTTCCTCCAGCGTCTCTATGCAGTCGGAGGAGAACCCGGGATTGACCACTGCGATCGACTTGACGCCTTCCTTGGCCAGCCTTTCCACGGTCTTGTCGGTGTAGGGCTGCAGCCATTCCTGTGCGCCGAAGCGCGACTGGAAGCAGGTGATTAGCTTCTGCTCGCTCCAGCCAAGCTTTTCGCGCAGCAGCCGCGTCGTCTTCTGGCAATGGCAGTGATAGGGATCGCCGCGCTCGAAATAGGGTTTCGGAATGCCGTGGAATGAGGCGATCACCACCTCCGGCTCGAAGTCGAGCGTGGCCAGATGCTTCTGGACCGAAGCAGCAAGCGCGTCGATATAGACCGGATCATCGTAGTAGGGCGGCACAGACCGCACCGCCGGCGCGCGGCGCATCTCCATCAGCGCACGGAACAATTTGTCGTTGGCTGTGGCGGTCGTGGTGGCTGAATATTGCGGATAGAGCGGCACGGTCAGAATCCGGTCCACGCCCTGCGCTTCCATGCGCTCGACCACGCTCTTGATCGATGGACTGCCGTAGCGCATGCCCCAGTCGACGACGATGCCCGGCTCGTCGGCGAAAATTGCAGCAAGCTTCTCGGCCTGCGCGCGGGTGAAGGTGCGCAAGGGCGACTCGTTCTTCTCCCGGTTCCAGATCTTGGCGTAGTTGGCGCCGGACTTCTTCGGCCGGGTGGTCAGCACCAGCCCGTAAAGGATGGGATACCAGATCGCCCTGTTCAGTTCGATGACGCGCGGATCGGACAGGAATTCCCGCAGATAGCGCCACATCGGCCAGAAGTCCGTACCGTCGGGCGTGCCCAGATTGACGAGCAACACACCGATCTTTCGGGAAGGGACGTGCGGATGGCCGGCGGGGAGGGGAGATGGCCGGGCTTCGGGCTGGGTCTTTTGGTCCATGGAATGGTTTTGCACCCGGCAGGGGGCAACGGCAAGAGAAGCAAGGTCGCATGCCAGACCGGCAGGAACCGCCACCGCGTCGGACAAAGAAAAACCCGCCCGGCGTCGCCGGGCGGGTTTGCTTTCCAATCGGGAGGAGCGCTTAGGCTGCCGGGACCTTCAACGGGCTACCGATAGGCAGGTCTTCCACCTTGTATCCCGGATTGGCGGCTTCAAGCTCCTGCCAGCGCGAATGCTTGCCGAGCAGCTTCTTGGCCAGCCACCAATAGGTGTCGCCGCGTTTGATGATGTAGTCACCCGCAGAAGGGGCGGCCGCCTGTGCCGGTGCGGGTTCCGTTGTCGCCGGAGCCGCCGTCGTGGTGGCCGGAGCGGGCTCGGCGGCCGGCTTTGCGGGTTCAGCTGGAGCAGGCGCGGCTGCGACATCCGCGCCGGGTGCGATGGGCGGCGGCGTGGTGGCGATGTCGTTGGAGCCGGCCGGCGGAGGCGGCGTGGCCGGCTCGGCAGTTGCTGCAGGTGCAGGTGCTGCGGCTGCAGGTTCGGCGGGCTTTGCCGGCTCAGCGGGAGCCGCCGGTGCCGCAGCGGCTATCTCGGTGATGCGGCCCTCAAGCTTCGGCGTATAGGGCCGATGCGCGCCAAGATAATCGGCGACGACCTGCTCAAGGCCCGGTCCGAAATCATAGGCGTTCTTGGCCTTTTCGGCGAACACCTTGTAGCCGTCGCCGCCGCCGCGCACATAATTGTTGGTGGCGACGGTGTATTCCTTGGCGGGGTCGATCGGCTTCCAGGTACCGCCATCCATCACCTGCACGTCCTTGACGCGACCCTCATTCGGCTTGACCGATTTGTCGAAGGAATATTTGAGGCCCGCCACCTGCGGGAAGCGGCCGGCGCCATCCTCAAGCTGGCTGAGTCCGCTCTCCAAGGCGGCAACCAGATCGGCGCCGGCAATCTTGAACGTCGCCACCGTGTTCTGGAACGGCAGGACGGTCAGCACCTCGCCCATTGTCACGACGCCCTGGTCGATCGAGGCGCGCAGGCCACCGCCATTGGTGATGACGATGCTGACGCCCTGGTCCTTGGTGCGGTCGAGCACCGCGTCGGAGACGAGATTGCCCATCTCGCATTCCTTGGCGCGGCAAGTGTCGCGGCTGCCGTCGATCGAAGCTGCCGTCTCGCCGACTTCCTTCTTCTTCAGGTCTTCGATGGGCGCGCCGAGTTCGGCGATGCGCTTCAGCACATCGGGATCCGGCGTCACCGATTTATCGAGCGGAATCGGATCGCCCTTGGCCTCCTTCACCTTGCCGCTGTCGTCAAAGACGACATTCAGTTCGCCGAGAACCTTGGAATAGGACGCTGCCTGGACGACCGGCACCTTGTAGCCGCCGGGGTTGTCGACCATCGTAGGATATGGTCCGGCTGCCTTCGGATCGGTGTTTGACAGCAGCGTATGAGTGTGGCCGCCAACCACAACATCGACGCCGGGGATTTTGGCAATCATCTCCATCTCGCGCGGATAGCCGATATGGGTCAGCGCGATGATCTTGTTGACGCCCTCGGCCTCAAGCTTCTTCACTTCCGCGGCAATGTTGGCGACGTCGTCCTCAATCTGGATGTTCGGGCCGGGCGAGGCGATTTCCGGGGTCTCGGTGGTCACCGCGCCGATGACGCCGATCTTCTGGCCGCCAATGTCGAGCACGACCGATGGCTTGATCTTGCCGTTGGCCTTCGACTGGTTGTTCGGCTTGATATTCACGCCCAGGATGGGAAACTTCGCCTGGTCGATGAACGGCACCAGCGCGTCTTCGCCATCGTCGAATTCGTGGTTGCCCAACGCCATCGCGTCGAAGCCCATCTGGTTGAGGAACTCGCCTTCGGCCTTGCCCTTGTAGGTGGTGTAGAACAGCGAGCCCTGGAAGTTGTCGCCGGCCGACAGCAGCACGACGTTCTGGTCCTTCAGCTTGTCACGTTCCTGCTTGATGGCCGTGATCAGCCGCGCTGCGCCGCCGATGCATTCGCCCTTGCCTTCTTCCTCGGCCGAGCAGGTCGATTCGAACTTGTTGTTCGATTCGATGCGGCTATGCCAATCGTTGATATGCAGGATGTTCAACGTGTAGTCGGCAAAGGATGCGCCAGCCGAAAGGCCAAGCACCGACGTCGACAAGGCTGCGATCGCGGCAAGCTTCTTCATTCGATCATTCTCCCCAATAGATGGCTCGCGGCGTCTACCGCTCTTTGATGTCGGTCTCGCGACGCCTGTCTCGCCGGGCATGTTTTCACCGCGCCAACCCGGTTGCAAGCGGAATCAGGTGCCGCAAGGGGTTACGCGGAGTAGTCGCGCTCGTCGGCAATCACCTTGCCGTCATTGGGTAAGGCGGATGCCTCGACAAGCTGGACCACGCCGCCAAGCTTGGTGATCTCGCGAAGCGTGGTTCCGACGGCAGCGAGATCGGGCGCAGCGCCATCGACCGGGCTCATGAGCAGTTTCATGACGTCGCGTTCGCCGTCCCGGGACACGACCAGCCGCGCCCGCGCGATATCCGGATGGCGCTTCAGGATGGCCGCGATCTGCTTGGGATCGACGAACATACCCTTCACCTTGGTGCGCTGGTCGGCGCGGCCCATCCATCCCTTGATTCGCCTGTTGGTGCGCCCGCACGGAGACTGACCCGACAGGATGGCCGACAGATCCCCAGTGCCGAATCGGATCAGCGGATAGGCGGGGTTGAACGAGGTGACCACGAGTTCGCCGACCTCCCCGTCCGGCACCGGGTCGCCCGTGCCGGGACGCACGATCTCGACGATGATGTTCTCGTTGACCACCATGCCAGGATGCGGCTGGCCGTCCGCATCCGCGCTCTCATATGCGATGACGCCCAGATCGGCAGTGGCGTAGCTTTGCAGAACATCGACCCCGCGCGATCGGTATTCGGCGCGCAGCGATGGAAACAGCGCCCCGCCCGACACCAGCGCCAGCGTGAAGGAGGACAGGTCCTTGCCCATTTCCGCAGCGCGGTCGAGGATGAGCTTGAGAAAATCCGGCGTGCCGCAATAGACCTTGGGTTTCAACGCCGCCGCGGCATCCACCTGCATCTCTGTATTGCCGGTGCCAGCGGGAAAGACCAGGCACCCGAGCGCGCGCGCGCCTTCGTCGACAAGAAAGCCTCCGGGCGTCTGGTGATAGGAAAAGCAGTTCTGCACGATGTCGCCGGGGCGCACACCGGCGGCGAACAGCGCGCGGGCGCACCCCCACGGATCTGCGCCAAGCCCTTGCGGCTCCCAAACGGGACCTGGCGAGAGAAACACCCGCCCATGCTTGAGCGCGGTCGGATTGGCGAACCCGCCGAAGGGCGGATTTGCAGCCTGGAATTCCATCAGTTCGGGCTTGCGCAAGACAGGAAGCCCGGCCAGCGCCTCGCGCGACGAGATTTGGCGCACGTCGATGCCCGTCAACCATTGAGCGAGGCTGGGTACTGCGGCGGTATCCTCGGAGAGAAAGTCGGGGAGAGCGGCGAACAGTGCCGCTTCGCGCTCGGTGGCGGGGAGGGTTTCAAGACTGTCGAAATATTGGCCCATCGTGCCCCCCTCGTAGCAGTGGCACTATGGCAACCGCGCGGGGAGGGTGCAAGGCATGCGACCGTGACTTCACAGCAGTTCGGCAGGCTGCAGGATCGATCAGCGTTGCTTCTTGATGGTCAGATGTGTCGTCGCGTCTGTGGGAACGCGGTCCGTGATGTCATAGCCGAGTGCGGGAAGATCGAGGCCGGCAAAGAGGTTTTCGCCCGCGCCGAGAAACACCGGCGATTGGGCGATGTGCAACTCGTCGAGAAGGCCGGCGCGCAGATATTGCCGGATCGTCGAGACGCCGCCGCCGAGCCGCACGTCCAGCGGTCCGGCCGCCTCCTTTGCCTGAGCGAGAGCCGCCTCGATGCCTTCCGTAACGAAATGGAATGTCGTCCCGCCTTTCATCTCCAGCGGCGGACGGGCGTGATTCGTCAGCACGAAGACCGGCGTGTGATAGGGCGGCGTGTCGCCCCACCAGCCCTTCCACAAATGATCGGGCCAGGTCCCGCGAACGGGGCCGAACATATTGCGGCCAAGGATCCAGGCGCCGATATTTTCGAAGCCGCGCGCGGCGAAATCCTCGTCGGTTCCGGTCGCCCCGCCTTCCTTGCCGACCATCGTGTGAAAGGTGCGTGTGGCGAACATCCATGTGTGCAGCGTCTCGCCCTTCAGGCCGAGCGGATGATCGATGCTTTGGTCCGGGCCGGCGCCGTAGCCGTCAAGCGAGATCGAGAAGCACCGGACTAAGAGCTGCGGCATCGGACCATTCCTTTCGAGTTTCTATACAGATTCTATGAAACTGGTGTCGCGCCTACCGCCGGTCTGCTTGGGTTAGCGCAGCAGACGCACCCAGCGCGCGAGGTTGACCAGCGAGATCAGCGCGCCGGCGAGATAGGTCAGTGCGGCGGCGCGCAGAACGCTGCGCGCGGCGGGCATGTCATCGACACCCAGATACTCGCCATCCTTCAGGATCGGCAGCGCCTTCGAAAAGCTCGCGTCGAACTCCACCGGCAAGGTGATCAGCGTCGCCACGACGCGCACTGCAAGCAGCGCGAGGCCAATTCCAATCAGCAGCGCGAGCGCAAGCGGGGTGCGGGCAACGATGGCAAAAAGAGGCGCGGCAATGAAGAAGAGGCCGGCAGCCCGATCGGTCCACTGCGCCATACCCGCCAATTGCTGGCGCAGCGCCAGCATGCGATCCCCGCCTGCATCCTGAATGGCGTGCGACACCTCATGCGCCGCGACTGCCACTGCGGAGAGCGACCGGCCGTCATGATGAGCCTTCAGAAGGCGAACGGTTTTCGACGCGGGATCGTAGTGATCCCCCTTGTCGGTGATTTCGATCTTGACGTTCGGCAGATCGAACCGGTTGAGCAAATGACGCGCCAACTCGCCGCCGGTGCCGGGCAGGTCGGGACGATCCCGTGCGTGACGCTGCAAGGTGTACTGAACCCAAAGCTGCGGCAAAACCACCGCCGCAAGCACGACGATGACAACAAGAGCCGCCATTCAACCGGCTCCCGCGCGTACGTCCATGAAAGGAATTCTCGCTCCCATTGCCGAGATATAGGATGCGATCCAGACCCCCGCCAGAACCGCCGCCGACCGCGCTAAGCGGCGCCGACCGGCTTGCGATTCAGGATGAAGGTTTGGCCCGATGAGCTCGTGCAGTTCAGCTGGGTCTCGGTGGCCAGCAGGCAGGTCACGTTCGAAGTCGTACCGCGGATGAGCGACTTCACCGTGATGTTGGCGGTGCGCTGATCGGCCAGAACGTAGCTCCCGTCAGCCAGCCTCGTACCGTTTTCCGTCGCCGTGGTCGAGAAAACGCCACCCGCAAAGCGGGATTCGGCAATACCGTCAGCACTGACCCAGGCTCCGTCGAACGCCGTTGGCTTCGGCGCGTTCGCAGAAGGCCCGGATGGCCCGCTGGTCGTGCAGCCGGCGGCCAATGCCGTGAAAGCCGCCAGTCCCGCCAGGGAAATCCATCTCTTCGTGATAGCCATCAGTTGCACCTTCTCGTCAGTCCGCAGGCGATTCCATGCCGCGAATCCTGGGCGATTGCAAGGCGATGAGGCAATTGCGATGTCTGGTCAGTGCCTTAACGGACCAGGATGTTGCGAAATTGCCAAGGGTCCTTGGTATCGATGTCTTCCGCGAACAGGCCGGGACGGCCATCTAGCGGCGTCCAGTCCGTGTAATGGCCTTTTACAGGCCCGAGATATGGCTTCTGAACCTCAAGGCAGCGCTTGTAGTCCATCTCGTCCGCCTCGACGATCCCGGCGGTGGGGTTTTCAAGCGCCCAGACCATGCCGGCCAGAACCGCCGACGTCACCTGCAGGCCCGTCGCGTTCTGGTAGGGAGCAAGTTTGCGCGCGTCTTCCAAGGTCAATTGCGAGCCGAACCAATAGGCGTTGCGCGCGTGCCCGTAGAGCAGCACGCCAAGCTCATCCTTGCCGTCGACCAGTTCGTTCTCATCCAGCACGTGGTGGACAGGCTGCGACTTGCCGGCGGCGCCGAACATCTCGTGCAGCGACAGAACCGCGTCATTGGCCGGATGATAGGCGTAGTGGCAGGTCGGACGATATTTCGCGCCGCCCTTCTTCTTGTGCACGGTGAAGTAGTCGGCGATGGAGATCGCCTCATTGTGCGTGACAAGGAAGCCGTATTGGGGGCCGGGCGTCGGGCACCAACTGCGCACCCGCGTGTTGGCGCCGGGCTGTTCGAGATAAATTGCAGCCTTGGTGCCTTGCTTGAACGTCTTGGCGTTCTTCGGCATCCATTTTTCATGCGTGCCCCAGCCGAGTTCGGCAGGCTGCAGGCCCTCTGAGATGAAACCTTCCACCGACCAGGTGTTCCAGAAGACATTCATCGGCTTGGGCTTCTTGGCGCGCTGGGTGTCGCGCTCGGCGATGTGGATACCCTTGACGCCGGCCTTTCGCATCAGCTTGGCCCAGCCTTCGCGGTCGTTCATGCCCGGTTCCTGGAAATCGATGCCGAGATCCGTGGCCAGATTGACCAGCGCCTGCTTCACGAACCAGGAGACCATGCCGGGATTGGCACCGCAGGTCGAGACGGCGGTGGCGCCGCCCGGATGCTTGCGCCGCTCGGCCAGCAGCGTCTCGCGCAATGCGTAATTGGTGCGCTCGTCATTGCCGGCTTCGGTGTCGAAATAAAAGCCAAGCCACGGCTCGATGACCGTATCCACATAGAGCGCCCCGAGCTTGCGGCACAGGTGCATCAATTCCACCGAACCCGTGTCGACGGACAGGTTGACGCAGAATCCCTGACCTCCCCCTGCCGTCAAAAGCGGCGTCAGCAGTTCCTCGTAATTGTCCTTGGTGACTGCCTTCTGAACGAATTTGATGCCGCGCTCGTCCAGCAACTTGCGGTTATTGTCGCTTGGGTCGACCACCACCATGCGAGACGTGTCGAACTTGAAATGGCGCTCGATCAGGGGAAGCGTGCCACGGCCGATCGAACCGAAGCCGATCATCACGATCGGGCCGGTAACCTCACCATAGACTGGCCATTTCACGTTCTTTTCTTTCGCCATTTGGGGCGGCACTCCATTGCCGTTGGACCTGACCAAGGGTCAAACCACATCGGACCGTCATAATAAAGGGCGCTGGGCCGAAACATCCGTCGTTAGCCGGCGTCATCTCTCCATATCGGGTTGAAGCGCAATTCAGGACCCTCTAGTTTGCGAGAGTCATGATATGACAGGCCCGAATCCTGAGAGGGCGGTGCGCGGTGGCTTTGCGTCAGTCCAGAATTTGCATTGGCTGTTGGCAGCAGATGCGGGTGCCGGTGCCCTTGCGCGGGCCGGCTTCCCTGCCGTTCCGCGCCTTCGGCATTCGGCCCAGCCGCATGAACCCCAACACCTGCACCATCTGCGAGCTCATGTTCACGCGGGTGATGAAGGCGCGCAAGATCACGGTCGATGTCTCCGTCCTGTTCGCCGACCTGCGCGGCTATACCAGGGAAACGGAATCCCAGTCCGACGAGGTCATGTCGTCTGTCCTGGACGATTTTTACGACGATTGCGCCTCGGCGATCTGGGAGTTCGACGGCCTGCTGAACAAGACGATTGGCGATGCAGTCATGGCGATCTTCAATTTTCCGATCGCCAGGCCCGACCATCCGGAGTGCGCTGTGCTTGCCGCGCGTGCCATCCAGAGCCGGTTCGAGGCACGGCGAACCTTGCGGTCGAACGGCCCGGCGGGCGAGAAGGTCGACCTCGGCGTGGGGATCGGTATTGACAGCGGCAATGCCAGCTTTGGCGAATTCGGCCGCGCGCACCGGGATCTCACCGCCATAGGCACGGTGGTCAACACGGCGTCGCGGGCGCAGTCCGCCGCAGTGGGCGGAGAAGTGCTGGTCACCAGGGCTGTGTACGACCGCGCCTCCCGGCAGGTACCTCCCGCCGCTCACGGAAGAGAATTCCGCCTCAAGGGCCTGGAGAATCCGGTCGAGCTATTTGCCGTGTAAGCGGCATCTGGCCCTACTCAATTCCCGAATCCCAACACCCACACGCCCCGGATCCTGCCTGTTGGCGCTTCACGACGCGCCAATTCGAGGTTATGGACGGTCGACTTCCCAAGCTAATCTCTCGAGAGCCAGCCAGATGCCCGCCTATCGTTCCCGCACAACCACCCATGGCCGCAACATGGCCGGCGCGCGCGGCCTGTGGCGCGCGACTGGCATGAAGGACGCCGATTTCGGCAAGCCGATCATCGCTGTGGTCAACTCCTTCACACAATTCGTGCCCGGCCACGTCCATTTGAAGGACCTCGGCCAGCTGGTGGCGCGCGAGATCGAAAGCGCCGGCGGCGTCGCCAAGGAATTCAACACCATCGCTGTCGACGACGGCATCGCGATGGGCCATGACGGCATGCTCTACTCGCTGCCCTCGCGCGAACTGATCGCCGACTCGGTGGAATATATGGTCAACGCCCATTGCGCCGACGCCATGGTGTGCATCTCCAATTGCGACAAGATCACGCCCGGCATGCTGATGGCGGCACTCCGGTTGAACATTCCTGCGGTGTTCGTGTCCGGCGGTCCGATGGAAGCCGGCAAGGTCGTGCTCAAGGGCAAGCAGGTTGCGCTCGACCTTGTCGATGCGATGGTTGCCGCCGCCGACGACAAGATCCCCGACGAAGACGTGAAGATCATCGAGCGCTCCGCCTGTCCGACCTGCGGTTCGTGCTCCGGCATGTTCACCGCCAATTCGATGAACTGCCTGACCGAGGCGCTTGGCCTGTCGCTGCCGGGCAACGGATCGACCCTCGCCACCCACGCCGACCGCAAGCGCCTGTTCGTGGAAGCCGGCCATCTGGTGGTCGACCTGGCGCGCCGCTATTACGAGCAGGACGACGAAACCGCGCTGCCGCGCATCATCGCCGCGAAGGGTGCGTTCGAAAACGCCATGTCGCTGGACATCGCCATGGGCGGGTCGACCAACACCGTGCTGCACATCCTCGCCGCCGCCCATGAGGGCGGCATCGACTTCACCATGGACGATATCGACGCGCTGTCGCGCAAGGTGCCCGTGTTGTGCAAGGTCGCGCCGGCCAAGAGCGACGTGCACATGGAAGACGTGCACCGCGCGGGTGGCATCATGGCCATTCTGGGCGAATTGGATCGGGCGGGGCTGCTCAACCGCGATCTGCCGACGGTCCATACCGCCACCCTCGGCGAGGCCATCGAGCGCTGGGACATCAGCCAGACGCACAATGGCGCCGTGCACAAGTTCTTTCAGGCGGCGCCCGGCGGCGTGCCGACCCAAATTGCCTTCAGCCAGGAGGCACGATGGGACGATCTGGATCTGGACCGTGAAAACGGTGTAATCCGTTCCGCCAAGCATCCGTTCTCAAGGGACGGCGGGCTGGCGGTGCTCAAGGGCAATCTGGCGCTGGATGGCTGCGTGGTGAAGACCGCCGGCGTCGACGAGACGATCCTCAAGTTTACCGGGCCGGCTGTGGTGTTCGAGAGCCAGGACGCCGCCGTGAAGGGCATTCTCGGCAACGAGGTGAAGGCCGGGGATGTAGTCGTGATCCGCTATGAAGGCCCGCGCGGCGGACCGGGCATGCAGGAAATGCTCTATCCGACCAGCTACCTCAAATCGAAGGGTCTCGGCAAAGCCTGCGCCTTGCTCACCGACGGGCGCTTCTCCGGCGGCACGTCCGGCCTGTCCATTGGCCATGTTTCGCCGGAAGCGGCACTTGGCGGCACAATCGGCCTGGTGCGCAACGGTGACCCGATCGCCATCGACATTCCCGGCAGGACGATCGATCTTCTCGTCGGGGACGATGAACTGGCTGCCCGCCGCGCTGCACAGGACGCCAATGGCTGGAAGCCGGTCGAAAAGCGCAAGCGCAAGGTGACGACCGCCTTGCGGGCTTACGCTGCCTTTGCCACCAGCGCCGACCGTGGCGCCGTGCGGGAAGTTCCGGAAGACTGAGAGCCGGTATGCGTCTACGGGTGCTCGCCGGTTTCGAACGTCGGCGCGAATCTCAATTCGCCGTGCGGGGCCGGACCCAAAGAAGACGACACGTTGCACGAGGCTCCTGTCCAAGCCCCGATAAGTCAGACGGCCGTCGCTCTCGAAGCCCGCTCGCCCGTAGATATTTGGGTCGCCGATCAGCGCGCAACCGGCGGCGCCACGCGCTTTCAGCAGGCTCAAGCCTTCCCGGATCAGGGCCTTTCCAATGCCCTGTCTCTGCCGGTCGATGCGCACCGAAATCGGACCAAGGCCGACCCAGTTGTTGTGAGCGCCATCGATCGTAACCGCTGAGAATGCGACGTGGCCTACAATCTCGCCATCCTCTTCCGCGACCAGCGAGAGACACAGCTCGCCAGCCTGCCGCAAGGCTCGAATGATGGGGGCTTCGGTTCCGTCGCTGAACGACATTGGCTCAAAAGCCGCCAAAGTCAGGGCATGGATAGCCTGATCGTCCTCAGGTCGCTCGTTGCGAATTGAAATCATGCCGCCTCGCCGAATATCGGCGCAGCTTGCCAGAGTTCACGCCGCGCAGGCAAACCTCGCCTTCAATTATCTCGATCCCTTCCGGAAGACTGAGCCGGCGGGAAGAAAACGTTAACCCTAATGATTCATCTTTTGGAGGATCGGTGATGCGCTGAGACGCCGCACCGATCTGGTCACGGGCGTACAGCCGGACCAGTTCCTGAGAGATGAGTGGGTAGCGTTCGTGAGTCAGTCGGTCCGGCATCACGCCCCCCAACGTGGGCGGCGTTCTCCAATTGCATTCATCGGCAAGAGCTTGCTTGCGCTCTCCGCGCTGACTGCTTGCGCCGCGCTCTTCTCGTTGCCGCCACGATCCACAATCGTTGCAAAGGATTTCACGCGGCTGACAAGCGCCATCGCGCCGGCTCCGAAGCCCCGGCTGCCCGAGGTCGAGCGGATCGTCCGTCCAAAGCCAGTAAGAGCCGGCATTGTCGCAATGCCGCGCCTTGCCTGGGCCGAGCCGGACGTCCGGATCGTTGCCGCACCTCAGCCCACTTTCGGCGCAACCGAGACTTTCGAGCGCCAGTGGTACAATCAGTTCGCGCCGCGCAAGGGGCAAGCTGCCCAACAAGCCCGTTTCACCAGCCGCTTCGATGATGTCGCGCAACTGGCTGCCCTCTCGCCAGCGAAACTTGCCGCGGCTTTCGCGCAGCCGCAAACGCCGTCAGCCCCCGTTGACCAAGCAGTGGCTTCGGCGGATCCGCTGGCGGCGCGATTTGCCGATGTGGAGGCGCCGGCCGGCAATCCGGTCATGGCTTATGCGGCTCATTTGCCTACCGCCGAGGGCGGCGCGCTTGCCGCGATTTCCGCTTTGGCCGAAACCGAAGAGAGCGATGTCGTCGGCTTGGAGGACCTCGAGGCGAGCGAAGATGATGCCGCCTCGCTGGAGCAGGACGTGCTTCCGGCGGCGATCCCGCTGCCCGGCCAGCGTCCCGGCATCGCCACTCCGGAGCGTTCGAACGGGCAGGTGGAGCGTACCCGTCCACCCGAGCAGAGGCTCGCCTTTGCCAAGCCCGACAGTCCGGCCGGCCAAGCGGAAAAGGCCGGCATCGGTCGCGCCTTCAAGGACATGTTCGGCGCGCGCCGCGCCGGCAATGGGGTGGCCGTCTACGACATCAGCGCCGCAAAGGTTTATATGCCGGATGGCAGCGTGCTGGAGGCGCATTCGGGCATCGGCAAGATGGCCGACAATCCGCGCTACACCCATGTGCGAATGAACGGGCCGACGCCGGCGCATACCTACAATCTGAAGATGCGCGAGACACGCTTCCACGGCGTCGAGGCGATACGCATGCTGCCGGTGGATGGGAGGAACAAGTTTGGCCGCGATGGCTTTCTGACGCACAGCTATCTGCTGCGCGGCGGGCGTGCGGAGTCGCATGGCTGCGTCGCCTTCAAGGACTACAAGAAGTTCCTCACCGCCTACAAGCAAGGCAAGGTCAGGCAACTCGTTGTCGTTCCCGGCGGGGGATGGGGCGCCTCGGTCAACGTTGCCCGCAATGACGCGCGTCCCAAGCGTGGAGTGGTGCTGGCGTCGACGCGCTAGACATCTCGCCCGAAGTGCGCTGCGGCTTTAGACCCGTCTGACGATGGCTACGTTCAACGTCGTACGGATGCGAAATCCGATCGATTCATAAAGACCGATCGCCCGAAGATTCGTGTCGAAGGCGTGCAGGAACGGCACTTCCCCACGTTCGATGAAGCGCCGCGCGACAAAGACGGAGAGCCGCCGACCCAAGCCGTGGCCCTGGAAATCCGGATGCGTGCACACGCCGCTGAGTTCGGTATAGCCCGGCAGCACCATGCGTGTGCCGGCCATCCCGGCCAGCCTGCCGTCGATCTTGACGCCCCAGAATTCGCCCAGTTCGCCTGCACGCCGGCAGAAGGGTCCCGGCTTCGTCAGTGTCGCCAGCACTAGCATCTCATCTGCATCACTCTCATTGAGGCGCTGGATACCTTGCGCATCGGCGGGTTCGATGGGTTGCTCGCACAGCATCTGCACCACGCGCGCGCTGGCGATCCGCTCGGTTCCAAGAATGTCAGGCACCGTGTCGTGCTGCACCACATAGAGCGTTTCGCCACCCTCCATCAGCGACACCATCGCCTCGAGGCTTTCGGGATCGTCCTTGCCGCTGGCGACAAACGGGATCAGTCCCGGCGCGTAGCGGCGGGCGAGGGCGCCGCCGAGCGAGAGCCGCGCCTGGCTTGACGTAAGGGCAGACCAGAACGGCCGGTCGAGCGGATGCGCCGCAATTTCGTTCAGCGCGTTCATGTCCACCCGGGAACTGAGGGGGGCAGCGACGAGACCCTGCTCGATGCGCGTCAGTTGATCCAGCAACGGGCCTGACAGACCGGAACACAAATCGCGCACCGCAGCCTCGATGCGTGGCCAGACGTTCCGCTTCGAGAATTCGACGAGCGAACGCCCTTCATCCGTCAATGTGGCAATCCGCTGGCGCTGGTCATTCGGGCTGGGTCCAATGCGCACCAGTCCCTGGCCGGCCAACAAGCCCGCGGCTCTCGTGACGCCGGGCTGGCTGATGCCGATCGCCGCGGAGAGTTCGCCGATGGTCAAGGGTCCCTCGCGGTCGATGGCCGCAAGAAGCGGATACTGGCTGGGCTGAACCTTGAGCCCGAAGGCGTCGACAATACGCTGCGTGTCGGATTGCAGGGCCTCCCCTATCCGCTTGAGGCGCGTCCCCAATGTGAGAAAGCCGAAATTCCGCACGATATCGTCGACCATGGCGCTGCTCCCGCGTAATCAATGCCGTGTTATATAACATGTTATGTATATCGTCCAGAGTTTATCGAGATGCGCGAAACGGAAGTACCTGTTCTCAGAAGAGCTACGCCGTCATAGCATCGAGCGCAGCGGCAAGCCGGTCGCGGTCGGCGGTCAGACCCTTATAGTCCAGCTGTTCCTGATCGAGCTCCCTCAAGCTCGTGGCGAAACCCGACGCCAGCCGGCTTCGCTCCGGGTGACGGGCCAGCGCCCCAAGCGGGTCGAGATAGATGCGAATGGTGAAAAGGATGTCGCGGCTTTGCGGCAGCTTCCGGAGCGTCTGACGTTCCACGCGGATGAACGCAGAGGCATTGAGATCGCTATCGCCGAATTTCGAAGGCCGCAGTTCGGCGCGTTCGACGCGCCCGATATTTGAGAGGGGATGGTAGAGGGCGTCTCCGGCCTGGATCGACCAGTTGAGGCGTTGCACCGGCTGGTGCAGCTTGTCGAACATGCGGCTGATCAATTCGTCGTTCCGCGAGCCGGCGGCAAAATTCGGCACCGGTTTGTGGATCTCGCTGAGAGGCTTGCCGAACTTTTCGCCCAGCATCCATGATGAGGGAAAACACAGCGATCCCGCCGCCAACCTCCATCCGTTCTCCCCCTTGCGCATCAGGATCAGGTCTTCCTGCACCAGAAGGGAAGCGGCGCGCAGCGGCGGCAGCGACGCCAGTTCCTGCGCCGAAAGGGCAGGGCAGCCGGTGATCGCGATGGCACCGTCCTCGGCGCGAAACCGCTCCGGAAAATGCGCGAGCACATGCTCGCGCACCAGGTCGAGAACCTCGATCTGCGACGCTTCGGTGTCCGGTTCCGAGACGAACACCTTGTCGGGGATCGACGCGTAGAGACGCCGCTTCTCGCACATCTGCGCATCAAAGGTTTCGTCAACCTCGATCCATTCGCTGATCGAAAGCGGTTTCAGGCCGATGGTGAACGGCGTCGAACTGCCGTCATAAGGGGTGTGACGCATGCCGGTCCCATGTCACGTCGCGGGCGAATTGTCAGCACCAGCGATGCCGCTTCAATGCGCCAGTCCGCTGTCGAAGGCGGTCCACATGAGACATGGCCGGTCGGCGTCAGTTGTTGCGGTCCGTATTCGCCGTCGGGAATCGCCGCGCAAACTCTACCTCGTCGCCGGCCGCCAGAAGCTTGGCCTGCTCGATCCAGTGTTCCCGTTCGATGCGGCCATCGAACTTCAGCACCTCTTCGATGCGCTTGACCTCGGCGTCGGACCAGCGCGCGATCTGGGCGAAGGTCCGCACCTCCTCGCCATGCAGCAGGCGCTCGTTCACCGGTCCTATTCCAATGATGCGCCGCAGATCGTCGGGCCAGGCGACGGGCTGGGGTGCCGCCGCCTTCCTCGCCGCTGCCGCTCTTGCAGAGGCCGCCTTGCGCGGCGCCGCCTTGGGAGTGGGCGCGGGTATCGCGTCTGCCGGCGGCGTGGCCACGGTTACCTCGCCAGCCTGTCGGAGCATGGCGATCTCCACCGCCTGCGCGGTGGGCACCCGCGTTGTTTCCGCGGCGGCTATTGGCCGGCGCGTGGGCTCGGCGGTGAATGCGGCTTGCGCCCTCACAAGGTCTTGCTCCAGCTTCTCGCGTCCGCGCCAGCAGGCGTGGAGTTCAGCCTTCAGGCCGTCGGCCTCGCTGCGCAGCCTTGCGATCTCGCCTTGCAGATTGGACCGACCGCCGCGCAACCTCCCCCACAGGATCCAGCCGAGCAGGAGCCCGAGCAGAAGTGCCACCAGCAGCAAAAGAAACATTTGCGAAAGCAGATAGGCCATCAGGATGCTCCAGGCGTGACTTGGCGTAGCGGTGTCGGGCGCTCAGCGGAGCGACCAGTCGATGGTGATGCGCCGGTTCCGCTGACGGCCGGCGAAGGTGCGGTCGTTTGCGATCGGCTGGGCCTCGCCATAGCCGATTGCGTTGACGGCCTCAGGCAGCACGCTTCGGAAAATCAGCGCCTCTTTCACCGCGTCGGCACGCGCCTGGCTGAGGGACAGATTGTCGGCCTCGCGGCCGCGTCCGTCCGTGTGCCCGCCCACAGTCACGCGTAAGCCGGGATCGCCGATGCAAGGCTGCGCGACATTGACGATCCGGTCGAGCACGTCGTTGCCCTGGCGGGTGATGCGCGCCTCACCGGACTCGAAGGAGATCGACGCCGTCTTCAGCAGCGCGCCAATCGCGTGATTGCACGCTGCGACCGCCTCGATCTGCGTCGACACCGGATGTGTCGATTTCGGTGGGGTCGCCGGTTGCGCAGGCGCCTGAGCGGCAGCCATTTCAGGGGAGGGAGGTTGCCCGGTCGGAGATTGCGGCTCGGCTTGTGGAGGCGGCTGGCCGGGAATTGCCGCCAATTGCTGTGTCAGCACGGCGATCCGTGCCTTGGCCGCGTCGAGTTCCAGCTTCGATTGGGTTGCAGTTGCGTCCCGCGCCGCGAGGTCGGACTGGATCTTTGCTTGCGATGCCTCCAGTTCGGCGATCCTGAGGCGCGCCGTCTCTGCGTCCGCCTCAGCCCGCGCAAGCCGTTCATCGGTCGCGGCCCTGGTGTTCGCCGCCGCTCCAGCGTTTGTAGATGTGCCGCCGACAAGCGCCGCGACCCGGTTCTTGCGCAGGTCGGCCGGTCTTGGGCTCAGCTCGACCGTGAAAGCCGCACCCAGGGCATCGCCCATCGCCCCGATCCCGTCGGAATCCGCCATGCCGCTCAGATAGGATTTCGTCCCTTGCAGCAGCAGCGAACCCCAGTCGAGCTTTGCCAACTCCCTTGTGCCGGCCAGCGCGCGCGGGGTCCAATCCTCTGGCAGGCCGCCGGCGCGAACGGTGAGACGGTCGAGGATGCGGCTTTGAGCGTCGCCTCGCGTGAACATCTCCATCAGCTTCACGCGGGCATCCTCGGAGGGGATATCGCCCGATGCGGATATCGATCCGTCCGGGGATTTCACGACGCTGAGCCGCGCCGGCAGAGCCGAGAGAGGCTCCGGCGCGGCTGCGGCCGACCCGGCTCCGGCCACTGCCGTAACGATCAGTTGATCGATCGGCTCAAGCGCACCGTAGACGCTGCGCGCCGCGGCCAGCATCTTCGCCTTTGCGTCCTCGCTGGGTATCGCCCCACGCAGCGCAACCGACCGGCCGCCAGCAACGGTTTCGATAGCTCCGGCGAGCGGCTTCACCGCCGAGATGCTGCGGGACAGGATATCTTGCTCGATCCGGGGCGCTGCATGGAAAGCGGTGTACCACACCAGCAGCGCCAACAGGATGACCCACGCGATGGCCGACAGCCGTCTCATAGATTCCCCACTGCGCGTTGGAACCAAGAGAGGCCACTATAGGCGAGGCGCGACGCCAATGAAAATCGATTCAGGAAAACAAAGAAATTCCAGCCTGTTAGGCTTGAAATCTCTCTCGAAGCCGCGGCTGCGCCGGCAGATGCGGGCGAAGCCGTATCGTCATGACGTCTGGTCCAGCTGATCCAGTTCGTCGATCAGATCGCCGATCACCGCCAAACCGCGCTTCCAGAATCCGGGGTCCGTGGCATCCAGTCCAAAAGGCTTCAGCAGTTCGGAATGGTGCTTGCTGCCCCCGGCGCGAAGCATGTCGAAATACTTCTCCTGAAAGCCGCGTTCGGCATTCTGGTAGACGGCGTAGAGCGAGTTCACCAGGCAGTCGCCGAACGCGTAAGCGTAGACATAGAACGGCGAATGAATGAAATGCGGGATGTAGCTCCAGAATGTCTCATAGCCCTCGCGGAGCCGGATCGCCGGCCCGAGGCTCTCGGATTGCACATCGAGCCACAATTGACCGATCTTGTCGGATGTCAGTTCGCCATTGCGGCGCTCCATGTGCAGCCTGCGCTCGAACTGGTAGAAGGCGATCTGGCGCACGACCGTATTGATCATGTCCTCGACCTTCTGCGCCAGCATCGCCTTGCGTTCGCGGCGACCCCGCGTCTGGTCGAGCAGGGAGCGGAACGTCAGCATTTCTCCGAAAACGGACGCCGTTTCCGCGAGCGTCAACGGGGTCGAGGCCATCAGCGCGCCCTGTCCGCCCGCCAGCACCTGGTGCACGCCGTGGCCAAGCTCATGCGCCAGCGTCATGACATCGCGCGGCTTGCCGAGATAATTCAGCATCACATAGGGGTGCACCGACGGCACGGTGGGATGGGCGAAGGCGCCGGGCGATTTGCCAGGCCGCACCGGGGCGTCGATCCAGTTTCGATCGAAGAAGGTGCGGGCGATCTCCGCCATTTCCGGCGAAAACGCGTGATAGGCGGAGAGCACCGTATGCTGGGCCTCATCCCAGGCGATCGCCGCCGTCGGCGTTTCAGGTAGCGGCGCATTCCGGTCCCAATGGTTCATCTGGTCCATGCCGAGCCAGCGCGCTTTCATGGCGTAGTAGCGATGGGAAAGGCGCGGATAAGCCTCCTGGACCGCCGAAGTCAGCGCCTCGACCACCTCCGGCTCGACGCGGTTCGACAAATGGCGGAAATCGGCGATGTCGCCATAGCCGCGCCAGCGATTTGAAATGTCCAGATCCTTCGCCAGCGTGTTGGTAATCAGCGTGAAGGTCCGCAGGTTTTCGCGAAATGTCGTTGCAAGGGCAGTCGCGGCGCGCTCGCGCACGGCGCCATCGGCGTCCTGCAATTTGTTGAGAGTGGGCTCCAGCGTGAGCCTTTCGCCATCGATGTCGAAGCGCAGAGCGCTCATCGTCTCATCGAACAGGCGGTTCCAGGCGCCGCGTCCGGTAATCGACTTCTCATGGAAAAGCTGCTCGAGCCGATCTTCCAACTGGTAGGGTTTCTCCTTGCGCAGGTCGAGCACCCACGGACGATAGCGGCTGAGCAACACATCTTCGTCGAGGGCGCGATCGATCAGCGCGTCGTCGAGCAGGTTGAGTTCCAGCGAGAAGAAGAGGAGATGCGTGCTGGCATCCGTCATCTTTTCCTGGATGTCGCCATAGAGTTTGGCGCGGGCCGGGTCGGAGGTGTCGCCGGCATAGACCAGTCCCGCATAGGAGACGATGCGCCCCATCAGTTCTTCGAGCTTCTCGTATTCACGCACCGCCCGGCCAAGTCCGCCTTCGGCGCCCTTCGCCGCTTCGGCGGCAAGGACGCCCCTCCACTGCCGTTCGAATTGCTCCGAAAGTGTCGCGGCCTCCGCGAGATCGCGGACCAGTTGGGGCGAGTCCATCGAGGGGTAGAGGTCGGAGAGATTCCACTCCGGCAGCACTCCAAGCCTCGCCGCAGCATCAACGCCCGCCGCCGCCTGCTTGCTCGTTGTCCTTGCCATTGTCATATTCCGTGTCAAAGGGTGTATCTGCGTTTCACGTGCTGGAACCGCGAGCATGTCGAAAGGTTTCGTTTACTCGGATTCTTACAAGCTTCTTGACGTGGGGCATGCAAAGATTGCACGGCCTTCGCCCGAACTCGGTTCTGCCAATCCATGACGCGTTCCGTACTCATTGTCGATGACGATCCCGTGCAGCGCCGCCTGTTGGAGGCGGCTGTAACGCGATTCGGCCATTCGGCGATGGTTGCCGATGGCGGCGATGCCGGGCTTGCCGCCCTCGAAAGCCACGGCAAGGATGTCGCCGTTGTCATCCTGGATCTGGTTATGCCTGGCACCGACGGGTTGACGGTGCTGAAGAAGATGCGCGAGCGCGACTTTGACGCCCCTGTCATCGTGCAGACCGCTCAAGGTGGCGTGGAGACCGTCGTCACCGCCATGCGCCACGGGGCATTCGACTTTGTCGTCAAGCCCGCATCGCCCGAGCGCCTCGCCAAGGCCATCGGCAACGCCATGAAGGTAGGCGCCGTCGGCGAGGAGGTTTCGCGCAAGCCGGGCCGGCGCGCGGCTCTGCCGAGCTTCAAGGATTTTTCGACCAACAGCCAGGCGATGGCGCGGGCGCTGCGTCTCGCCGAAAAAGCGGCGGCATCGAACATTCCCATTCTGATCGAGGGTGAGTCGGGGGCCGGCAAGGAATATGTGGCGCGCGCCATCCAGGGCGCCAGCGACCGCCGCGGCAAACCCTTCGTCACCGTCAATTGCGGCGCGATTCCCGATAGTCTGGTCGAGAGCATCCTGTTCGGACATGAAAAGGGATCGTTCACCGGGGCGACCGAAAAGCATGCGGGAAAGTTCGTCGAGGCGGATGGCGGCACGCTATTTCTCGATGAAATCGGTGACTTGCCGCTTCCTGTACAGGTGAAGCTGCTGCGCGCCGTCCAGGACGGCGAAGTGGACCCAGTCGGGGGCAAGGCAACGGTCAAGGTCGATATTCGCCTCATTTCCGCCACCCACCGCGACCTTTTGCAGCAGGTGAAGGAAGGCAAGTTCCGCGAGGACCTCTTCTACCGCCTGAACGTCTATCCGATCGTCGTGCCGCCGCTGCGCGAACGCCGCCAAGACATCCCGCGATTGGTCGACGCGTTCATC
Source organism: Mesorhizobium sp. (assembly GCA_036524835.1). Taxonomy (GTDB): domain Bacteria; phylum Pseudomonadota; class Alphaproteobacteria; order Rhizobiales; family Rhizobiaceae; genus Mesorhizobium_G. The sequence goes on from DATDBN010000061.1 coordinate 129,587, forward strand.
GCGCGATTCGGCAACTCCGGCGTTGGTAACGTGCGCGGCATTTCCGAGTCCGCGCTGGCCATGCTGAGCGCCTATGACTGGCCAGGCAACATCCGCCAGCTGGAGAATGCGATCTTCCGGGCCTGCGTGCTTTGCGATGGTGACATTCTCAGCGAAGAGGAGTTTCCGCATATACGCGCACAGGTCGACGGTTTCGCCGAGCTTGTGCGCGACGCCGATGACAGACTCTACGAATTACAGTCGCTTGCGCATGTGAACTCGACCACCGCGTTAGCCGCGCAGCCGGTCGCGGAAGCGGACTCCCGCCAGCAGGGTGCAGGCGACGACGGCACGCTGCGGGTCCTGGACGCACGCGGCAATGTACGGTCCCTCGCCGAGGTCGAGCTTGAGATGATCCAGTTCGCGATCCATCATTATGAAGGGCAGATGAGCGAGGTGGCCCGCCGCCTGGGCATCGGCCGGTCGACGCTCTACCGCAAGCTCAAGGAATACGGCCTCGACGCGGAGGATCCGGTCCCCGATCAATTGGCTGGTTGAACGCCGACGCCTCACCAGGATTTCCGTGTAAACCGAAGATTCACTACATCGGACATTGCGACTTTTTGACGGATTGCCGCCATGGTGTTACCGCATTTCGGCTTCACTAAGCTGTGGTTGGCTGTCCAAGAGGGCTTCAATAAGCGACGGTTAACCAATAGGATGGATAGTCTGGATGTGTCTATTTCTGCATCCGGGGTCAAATCCGGGGACAACGGCAGCGTACAGGGCCTTTTGATTTGATAAGCATCGACAGACAGACCGTCGGCCGAACTGATGAAATCGTTGGCTGGAAAAAGTGGCTCGCGGGCGCACTTTGTGCGGTTGGGCTTGTGGCTGGCGCCACGGCAGCCGATGCGCAGACCCGCACACTGCGACTCATGAACGTGCACACCGGCGAAAAGGCCGAGATCGTGTACCGCCGTGGCAGCAGCTACGACACGGCCGGCCTGAAGAAGGCCAATTACATTCTGCGCGACTGGCGCAAGAACCAACCCACCAAGATGAACCCCAAGGTTCTCGACGTCCTGTGGGAGGTGTACCGCAACACCGGCGCCTCCGGTTACATTCACGTCATCTGCGGCTATCGCTCGCCTGGCACCAACTCGATGCTGCGCAGCCGCTCCAAAGGCGTGGCGAAGAAGAGCCAGCACATGCTGGGCAACGCCATCGACTACTACATTCCGGGCGTGAAGCTGAAGACGCTGCGCAATACCGGCCTCGCACTCCAGGCCGGCGGCGTGGGCTATTACCCGTCCTCCGGTTCGCCCTTCGTCCATATGGATGTCGGCCGCGTTCGCCACTGGGGCCCGATTTCGGATTCCGAGGTTGTGGCTGCCCTGCGCACCGGCAAGCGGATGGGCAAGAGCGGCGTATCGATGGCCGCCTTTGCCGACGATACCAAGCGTAGCCCTGGCCTGCTCGCGCGCCTGTTTGGCGGCGGAGCGGACGAGGAAGAGGATAACGCCGAAAGCGGAACGCGTTCGTCGGCTCCGGTGGTCGCCACCAGGCCGGCCAAGGTTGAGCCGAAGCCGCCTGTGGTGGCCGCGCCTGTAAGGCCGGCCGAGGTCGAGGTGGCAGCACCGGCGAAGCCGAGAATCAAGATCGTCCCACCGGATCAGGCGACACCGGCGCAGATTCCGTTCCAGACAGCTCCGGCCGACGCGGTTCCGCCCGAGCCGGAGGAGGTGGTGGAAACGCCCGAGACGATCATCGCGGCATTGCCGGCGCGCAAGGTGCCGAAACCAATGTTTGCGCCGCGTCCGCAGGCGGATGTCGCTCCGGTCGAAGCCGAAACGGCCTCTGCAACGCAGGTCGCCGAACTGATCGAGCAGCCTGAGACGGCCTTGCCGGCGAAGGGTGACGCCCCGTTGCCCCGGCAGGTCGACGCCGCCGGCGATGAAATACCGACTGACCAGAAGGTCTCGGTCGTCCCCGAATCGAAGCCGACCGAGGTTGCGTTGGGGATTCCGCTGCCGACATGGCGCCCGCAGCATCAACCGGAGCAGGAGGATGCGACCGCGCTGCTCGCGCTGGCCTCGCTGCCTGATCAGGGCAACGCAGCCTCTGACGTGATCGCCGGAGCGATTGTTCCGACCTCGCGGCCCGATGCCATTGCCGGCACGACGACGGCCGAGATGACGGGTGCGATTCCGGTGCAGACGCAGGCCAAGCAGGCCCGCGTTGCCGTGGCTGCCCCAGTCAAGACCACACGCAAGTCGGCGCGGCCGAGCCGCCTCGACAGCAAGCCCGATCCGAAGCCGGTCGTGGTAGCCGCCGAGCCGCAGGACGCGCGCTGGGCAATCGACAAGAACTACGTGACCAAGTCCGCCGCCGGCACCAAGGCGCCGTCCTATGCGCACAACATCGTTCGCACCGCGCCGTTGGAGGTCTATACTGCCGGGTTCCAGACCGGCGGCGACGAGGGCGACATCAACCGGTTCAGCGGGAAGGCCGTGAAATTCCTGCAAGTGGCCCGCTTCCAGTCGAAATAGACGCGGGCTCTTGGGTTCGAGAATTGTCGATGGGTCGCCGCAAGGCGGCCCATTTCGTTCGAGCGGTCGCGGCGCTCGTAACCACCGGCGCTTCGCGCCATGCACGGCCGCTTCGGCGCCCTCAGGAGCCGCTCGCTTCGGGTTAGAAAGCGCGGAGGCTTGAGAGCAATGGCAGCGCTGCGTAGTGAAGCGCACTTTGCCCGTCCTGCCTGCGCCAGACCACAGATCGCGGCGCAGGGCGAACTGTGAGGCGGGGGCTTATCCCTTGCGCAGCTTGCTTGCTTCTCGGGCCAGCGCTTCGATCTCCGCCCAGCGGCCCTCTTTCACCATCGCATCCGGCGCGACCCACGAGCCGCCGACGCAGATCACGTTTGGCAGCGCCAGATAATCAAGCGCGGACTTCGCCGTCACGCCGCCGGTGGGGCAGAAGCGGACGTCGGCGATGGGCGATGCCAGCGCTTTCAGGAAGGATACGCCGCCTGCCTGTTCGGCTGGGAAGAATTTGAGGAAATCGATGCCGGCGTCGCGCGCCGACATGATTTCGCCAGGCGTTATACAGCCGGGCAGCAAAGGCACCGGGCTGTCGGCCGCTGCCTTGACCAGCGCCGGGGTGAGGCCAGGGCTGACGATGAATTGCGAGCCGGCCCTGGCGGCCTCCTCGAATTGCTGCGGGTTGAGGATCGTCCCCGCACCCACCACCGCCTCCGGCACTTCGGCTGCGGCGCGCCGGATGGACTCCAGCGCATCGGGGGTGCGCAGCGTGATTTCGATCACGCGCAATCCGCCGGCGGCAAGCGCCCGGGCAAGCGGCACGGCATCCGCGACACGGTCGATCTTCAGCACAGGAATGACCGGCTGACCGCCGAGCAAAGAGAGAAGTTGTTCCGTCTTGCTTGCCACGATTGCTGCTCCGATCCTGTCCGCCGCGTCCAAGGCGGTTCGCGGTCCCATGGAATCGCGGAGCCGCTTTGGGTCTTTCTTTTAGCGCGTTTCCGCACCGGAAATCACCGTGCACTTTTCCTGGAAACGCTCGCAATTCAACCGATTTAACAAACGTCGCCGGCCAAGTCTACGCGGCGTGATGACCGGACCACCGGATCCCTCGCGCGTCAAGTCGCACGAAACAGCTTGGCCAGCGCAGCCATGGCGCCAGCTTTCGATGGCGGCGCGAGAGGCTTCGCCGGCCTGGCGTATAATTTCGCCTGCGTCCGAGGACCGGCGATGCCGTCGGCGACCAGCCCGTTTTTTAGTTGGAATTCGCGCACCGCGCGTTCGGTCCTGCGCCCGAACAAGCCGTCCGCCTCGACCAGCAAGCCGCGCGTCACCAGTTCCAACTGCAGCTTTCGGACGCTTAGCCCCGTCGAGCCAAGGCGCAGGACGAACGGGCGCATGTCAGCGGCGGCATCCGCGCGGTACTTCTCATACGCGGTCGCGATCTTGGAATGGTAGCGGTAGCGGCGATAATCGGGGCCGTTATAGCCGCGCGCGAAAGCATGCCAGTCGGTTCGCGTGAGCGCGTCGGCGAGCTTCGCCTGCACGATGTAGCGGGCCATCAGCCGCGCCTGGCCTGCGGCGCCGCTGCGCGCTCCGTTGACCAACTCCTGCACGCTTTCGTAACCGAGTTCTGACCAATGCGCACCCATGACCTGGCCGAGCCCCCAGGACACGGATTCATAGGCTGCTGCCGCGTCGATGGCGGCTGCCTTCTCGATGAGGCGCCAGCGTCCGGCCTGCGTGCTCGGATTGGCAATCTTGCCGACCACCGGCGAGGCGATGCCGGCGGCACGCGCCTTCAGCTTTTTCTCGGGCGTCAGCCGCGCATCGAAATAATGCCCTTCGAAGCGGACCAGCGGCGCAGGCTTGTCATTGACTACCGCAAACACCTGGCCGCCGCTCTCAACTTCGGCCACCGCCAGCAGCGCCGCGGGGTCGAGGCCGAACTCGTCCGCAATGGCTGTGATTTCCTGCACGGTCTGCTTGCTGAACATTGTGACTTAATCCTCCGGTTGCGGTGGCCGATTGTCCGCGCAGAGAGGGAGAGGTGGATGATGCGTCACATTTTTAGCGCCGACGGAGGGTTCGCTGCGCTATCCGCTCCTTGTTTTCGCTGATGTTTTCGTCCGGGCTTGCACGAAATTTTTCGCTGTCGTAGCGAAATCGGCATGAACTCATCCACACCCCCGGCATCTGTGCATGTGGCAGCGCTCTACCGATTCTGCGCTCTGCCGCACTTCGCCGAGCTCAAGGCACCCCTGGCTGCCTTCTGTTGCGCGCGCGGCATCAAGGGGACGCTGCTGATTGCGCCTGAAGGCATCAATGGCACGGTCGCTGGCAGCGAGCAGGCGATTGCGGAGCTGATAGGCCATCTCCAGGCAACGCCGGAGTTCGTGGGTCTTGAGGTCAAGCTCAGCACTGCAAGCGAGATGCCGTTTCATCGCATGAAGGTGCGCCTGAAACGCGAGATCGTGACCATGGGCGTCGAGAACCTGGATCCGGCCCGTGATGCGGGAACCTATGTAGCGCCGCGCGACTGGAATGCCTTGATCGCCGATCCCGAGACGATCGTCGTCGACACGCGCAATGATTATGAGGTGGCGCTGGGCACCTTTCGCGGCGCGCTCGACCCGGCGACCAAGAGCTTTCGCGAGTTTCCGGCGTGGGCCGAGCGGCATCGCGACGAACTTGAAGGCCGCAAGGTCGCCATGTTCTGCACCGGCGGCATCCGCTGCGAGAAGGCCACCGCCTATCTCAAATCCGTCGGCTTCGACGATGTCTTTCATCTCAAGGGCGGCATCCTGAAATATCTGGAAGAGGTGCCGGCCGGCGAGTCCCTGTGGGAGGGCGAATGCTTTGTCTTTGACGAACGCGTGTCTGTCGCTCACGGTCTCGAAGAAGGCGATGCGGAACTCTGCCGCGCCTGCCGGCGTCCGCTGACCGCCGCTGACCGGCAGTCGCCGCGCTATGTCCTTGGCATCTCCTGCGATTATTGCGCCGATCAACGCAGCGAAGCGGACCGTCAGCGCTATGCCGAGCGCCACAAGCAGGTCGAGCTTGCGCTGCAGCATGGCAGGCGCAAGCATATCGGCAGCTGAGCGGGCCGATAGGGGAATTTCCGCTTCGACATTGTATTGCCGGGTACCGCTGCCTAACTCTCGGGATGACTGGTGACCCCGCGCGGCGCCGCTCTAACCGGAGGAATTGATGTTCGATCCCAAGAAGCTGCTCGACGATTTGCTGGGCTCCAACGTTCCAGGCACGACGGGCACTGTACGCGACAAGGCGGGTCAGGCCGTGCAGATGGCCAAGGATAATCCGCTTGCCGCCGGCGCGATTGCAGCCGTCCTGCTGGGGACCGGCACCGGTCGGGGGCTCACAGGATCGGTCTTGAAGATCGGCGGTTTGGCGGCGATCGGCGGGCTCGCCTACAAGGCCTATCAGAATTATCAGAACGGCAAGTCGCCCGAGGTTACGGAGGAGAAGCCGCAGGAGTTGCTGCCGCCGCCGGCTGATACGAGCTTCCATCCCTCGCAAATGCCGGAAGGCGAAACCGAGTTTGCACTGACGCTGATCCGCGCGATGATCGCTGCCGCCAAGGCGGACGGTCATCTCGACGACGAGGAGCGTCGGAAGATCGGCGACAGACTGGCCTTGTCGGGAATGGATGCCGAGGCCGGGCGGTTCGTCAACGCGGAGCTTGCAAAATCGGCGGACATTGACGAACTGGTCGCCGCCGCGAAGACCGATGCGCAGAAGGTCGAGCTCTACACCGCCTCGCGCTTGGCGGTGACGACCGATACCCGCGCCGAACGCGGCTATCTCGATCTGCTGGCGGGACGGCTCAACCTACCCGAAAATTTGGTCAACCACATCGAAGCGACGGTGGCGCAGGTGACGGTGGCGCGGGTCGACACAGCTTCGGCAGCGCCTGTCGCGGCAGAGCAGAAGTCGCCCTTGTAGCCGGGTAGGGTTCCGCGCTTTCGATCAACTGCGGAATGACACCGCGCTGGAAGCGAATGCGTTAACCTCTCGTTTACCAATCGCGCGCATCATTTGTAGATTCGGATCGGGTCTTTCCTCCCAAGCCCGGTTCCAAACTGGGGCGGTCGCCAATGACCGCCCTTTTTGTCGGGCCTTCCTTGCCCGTTTTTGTTTGACCTCTCCATGCAATGGCGGCATTCCACCCTGAACGCAGGGAGGAACTGGCATGGCTGACGGTAAAACGGCGATCGTTACGGGGGCTGGCACGGGCATCGGCCGGGCGGTCGCGACAGCGCTTCTGCAAGCGGGCTGGAACACGGTTTTCGTCGGCAGGCGCAAGGACAGGCTCGATGAGTCGGTCGCCGCGGCCAACAGTACCCAGGCAAAAGCAATCGCCATTGCCTGCGACGTTACGAAGCCGGATGAAGTCGATACGCTGTTCGATGAGGTCGTCGCTACATTTGGCCGGGTTGACCTGCTGTTCAACAACGCCGGCAAAGGCAATCCCTCGAAGCTCATCGATGAAATCCCCGTCGAATTGTGGAATGAGATCGTAGCAGTCAATCTGACTGGCTCGTTCCTTTGTGCGCGCGCGGCCTTTCGCGCGATGCGCACTCAAAATCCCCAGGGCGGGCGGATCATCAACAATGGATCGGTCTCCGCTTATGCGCCGCGCCCTGGCTCCGTGCCCTATACCGCAACCAAGCATGCGATCACCGGGCTGACGAAGACGCTGGCGCTGGATGGCCGGCCTTTCGATATCGCGTGCGGCCAGATCGACATCGGCAACGCCCTAACCGATATGGCGCAGGCGATGACGGTCGGCGTGCCGCAGGCCAATGGCACGATTGCGGCGGAGCCGGTGATGGACGTTCAGCGCGTCGCCGAGGCGGTGGTCTACATGGCCGGCCTGCCGCTCAACGCCAACATCCTGTTCATGAATGTCATGGCGACGAAAATGCCGTTCGTCGGCCGGGGCTAGGCGCAACGGGCCGGGGCGATGGCTGCCGTCGATATCGCACTCGAAGCGCCGGACAGTGCCGAAGCCGGGTGGTGCCTGGAGCAATACTACGCCGAGCTGGCGACACGCTTCGAGGCCGGCTTCGACCCGCAAGCCGGCAACACTTTCGATCCGGCCGAGATGATCCCGCCCAACGGCTATTTCGTGATCGCGCGCATGCGCGGCAAAGCGGTCGGCTGCGGGGCGCTCAAGCTCCTTGCGCCCGAGTTGGGCGAGGTCAAGCGGGTTTGGATCGCGCCAGCCGCACGCGGACAGGGCGTTGCCGGCAAGATCATGCAGCGGCTGGAGGAGATTGCGCGCGACGCCGGTCTTGGCACATTGCGGCTGGACACCAACAAGGCGCTCACCGAGGCGCACGCGCTGTATCGCAAGCTCGGCTACCACGAGATCCCGCCCTACAACGACAACCCTTACGCCCACCACTGGTTCGAGAAACGGCTGTAAGGCCGGCCTTACCTTCCCAGATAGGCGCCGATCCGCTCGATGGCCCGCAGGATATTCTCCTCCGAATTGGCGTAGGAGAGCCTGATGTAGCCCTCGCCCAGAATGCCGAAATCCGGGCCTCCAATCAGCGCCACGCCGGTGTCTTCCAAGAGCGCCGATGCCAGCGGCTTTGCCTTGCGGCCGGTCTCGGCGATATTCGGAAAGGCATAGAAAGCGCCCTTCGGCGTGATGCAGGATACGCCCGGCAAGCTGTTGAGGCCTTCGACGACGATTTTCCTCCGATTGTCGAAGGCGCGCATCATCTTGGCGACGTCGTCCTGCGGGCCATCGATCGCGGCGATGCCGGCAAATTGCGAGGGCGCGTTGACGCAGGACCAGCAGTTGACGGCCAGCTTGCGCACCTTGTCGTAGAGGTTGGCGCCCTTGTCGCCATTCGGCCAGATCGACCAGCCCATGCGCCACCCCGTCATCGCCCAGGTCTTGGACCATCCGTTGAGCACGATCAGGCGGTCGCGCAGCTCCGGAAATTGCAGCAGGGACGTGTGCGTCTCGCCGTCATAGGTCATGACGTCGTAGATTTCGTCGGAGAGGATCGCGACGTTAGGGTGGGCCTCAAGCCCCTTGGCCAGCTTCTCGATTTCGGCGCGCGGCGTGACGCCGCCCGTCGGGTTGGCGGGCGAGTTGAGGATCAGCAGCCTTGTGTTCGGCGTGATCAGCGCCAGTGTCTCTTCGGCTGAGAATGCAAAGCCGTTCTCTTCGCGGATCGGCACCGGAATGGGCGTTGCCCCGGTAAACTCGATCATCGAACGATAGATGGGAAAGCCGGGATCGGGATAGAGAATCTCGGCGCCTGGCTCGCCGAACATGATAATCGCCGCATACATGGTCGGCTTCCCGCCGGGCAGGATCATCACATTCTCGGGCGAGACTTCGACGCCGGTGGTCGTCAGCGTGCGCCGCACCACCGCCTCGCGCGTCGCCAGCAATCCCGTCGCGGGCGTATAGCCGTGATGGCCGTCACGCAGCGCCTTGATAGCAGCCTCCACGATGTGCTGTGGCGTACGGAAATCCGGTTGGCCGATGCCGAGATTGATGATGTCCTTACCCTGGCCGGCCAGGGTTGTGGCGCGGGCGAGAACGGCAAAGGCGTTCTCTTCACCGAGACGGTCAAAAGCGGAGACTGTGTGGATCATTTTATTGGCCAACTGGTTCTTTATCGCCGAGCATGGTTTTGTGAGCGTCCGCCGGCAAAAGTCAAACCAGGAATTGAGAATGTCCGCAGACCTCACCAATTGGACCGCCCGTCCGAAACCGGAACGCATCGCCATGGAGGGCCGCTATGTGCGCCTGGAACCGCTCAGCGCGGCAAAGCACGGCGATGGGCTCTTTGCAGCAGCTACCGAAGGCGATTCGGATGAGCGCTTCCGCTGGTTGAGCGAAGTGACGCCGGAAAGCCGGGAGGCCTTTCAGCCGTGGCTTGAAAGGGTCGAGGCAAGTCCCGATCCGATGTACTTCGTGTGTGTCGACAAGGCGACCGGCAGGATCGCCGGCCGGCAGACGCTGATGCGCATCGATCCGGCCAATGGCGTTGCCGAGATCGGCCACATCCATTGGGGACCGCTGATGCAGCGCCAGGCATCGGCCACCGAGGCGCACTACCTCTTCATGAAATACATCTTCGACGATCTCGGCTACCGCCGCTGGGAGTGGAAGTGCAACAACCGCAACGAGCCGTCGAAACGCTCTGCCGAACGGTTCGGCTTCAAATTCGAGGGCCTGTTCCGGCAAGCTATGGTCATCAAGGGCGAGAATCGCGACACGGCCTGGTTCTCGATTATCGATGGCGAATGGCCGCAGCTCAAAAAGGCGTATGAAGCGTGGCTCGATCCATCCAATTTCGATAAGGATGGCAAACAGAATCGCCGGCTTGAAGATTTCCGGCGCGATTTCGCCGCTTAGGGCTTTCGATGGCTCACCACCATGCCGGACATTCCCATGCCGGACATTCTCACGCCGGCCATTCGCACGGTGCCGGTACGACCGACAAGACGCGCGTCCTGATTGCCGCCGTGCTGACCGGCGGCTTCATGGTCGCCGAGGCGATCGGCGGCCTCCTGACGGGTTCGCTGGCGCTGCTCGCCGATGCCGGCCACATGCTGACCGACTCGGTGGCGTTGTGGCTCGCCTGGTACGCGTTCAAGCTGGCAGAACGGCCGGCGACCAGCCGGCACACCTATGGATTGTCTCGGGTCAAAACGCTTGTCGCATACACGAACGGCGTGATGATCTTCCTGGTCGCTGCCTGGATTGTCTACGAAGCCGTAAGGCGCTTCCTGGAGCCAGGCCCGATCCTGGGCGGGCCGATGCTGGCTGTGGCGGTGGCGGGCATGGCGGTCAACATCGTCGGGTTCTTCGTCTTGAACGGCGGCGACCGCAACAGCCTGAACATGCGCGGCGCGCTTCTGCATGTGATCGGAGATCTGCTCGGCTCGGTCGCCGCAATAGCAGCCGCCGTGGTGATTCTGTTCACCGGCTGGACGCCAATCGACCCGATCCTGTCCGTGCTGGTGGCTGTTCTCATCCTGTCGACCGCCTGGTCGCTGATGCGCGACGCCGCAGGGGTGCTACTGGAGGGCGTGCCGGAATCCGTGGACCGCGACGCGGTCGCGGCGGATCTTGTGGCGAACGTCGCCAATCTGCGCGAGGTTCATCACATGCACATCTGGTCGATGGATGGAGAGCGCAATGTGGCGACGCTGCACGCCTGCCTGACCGATGGAGCCGACCCGTACTCGGCGGTGAGTTCCATCAAGCAGCGGCTGGCGAGCCAACACGGTATCAGGCATGCTACCGTGGAACCTGAATTCGGCGCCTGCGCCGACACGAAAGCCGAACAGGACGATCATGGCCACAACACGTCTGGGCGCAGCGGTCATGACCACGAAGGCGACACGCAGGACGATCATGACCATCACGACCACGATGCGCATGGTGGCCGGCACGAACAGCCCGGCGCTCATTCCGGGCACCGGCACTGACATGGCCGCTGACTAGTCCGATGGACAAGGAAACGCGCAACGCCGCAGTCGCCGCCGCTTGCATCATGCTTGGCTTCGGCTTAGCCGCCTACTTCATGCCCACGATCATGCTGGCTGTCGGCCAATATTCGACGGCCGTTGCGGGCGTCATCGCCATCTGCTTCGTTGCGGCGTTTTTCCTGGTATTCTGGCTGCGTGGTCGCGCGCGGAGGGGGTGACGATGCGTATCTTGATAACCGGGGCGGTCGGAATGGTCGGCCGCAAACTCACCGACAGGCTTTTGCGCGACGGTCGCCTGGCCGGGAAGGCAATTACCGCCCTCGACCTGCACGACATCGTGCCGGCACAGGCCTTGAGCGCCAATGGCATCGACATTGCTGCCCATGTCGGCGACCTCGCCGACGATGGCGCGGCGGTCGCGCTCGTGTCGCGAAAACCGGAGATCATCTTCCACCTGGCCGGCATCGTGTCCGGAGAGGCGGAAGCGAATTTCGAACTGGGCTACCGCGTCAATCTGGACGGCACACGCCGCCTGTTTGACGCCGTGAGAGAGGCGGCTTACGGGCCGCGCCTGGTCTTCACGTCGTCCATCGCGGTCTTCGGCGCACCGTTTCCGGATGTCATTCCCGATGAGTTCCACCCGACTCCGCTGACCTCCTACGGCACCCAGAAGCTGATGGGCGAGGCGCTGCTGGCGGACTATACGCGGCGCGGATTCTTCGACGGCGTCGGCATCCGGCTGCCGACGATCTGCGTGCGTCCGGGCAAGCCGAACAAGGCGGCCTCAGGTTTCTTTTCCGGCATCATCCGCGAACCGCTCGCGGGGCAGGAAGCAATTCTGCCGGTGCCGCGCTCCGTGGTTCACACACACGCCAGCCCGCGCTCGGCAGTGAATTTTCTTGTCCGCGCGGCTGAGATCGAAGGCGCCGAGATCGGCCCCCGTCGCAACCTCACCATGCCTGGTGTCGGCGTGACGGTGGGCGAGCAGATCGAGGCGCTGGCGCGGGTCGCCGGCCCGGATGTCGTCAAGCTGATCCGCGAGGAGGCAGACGAGACGATCTGGAACATCGTCAAGGGTTGGCCGACGCGCTTCGAGGCCAAGCGTGCGCGGGCGCTCGGGTTCTCGGCGGAGGAAAATTTTGACGCGATCATCCGCGCGCATATCGAGGATGAACTCGGCGGGTAGGAAAGGCTTCTATCGCCCCGTTCCTCAGGCTGCCGCTTTGTCGATGATAGACTTGGCCGCTTGAACCAGAAATCCCGATCGCGTGTAGCCATGCGCTTCCGCGAATGCATCAATTTTGATTAGCATATCTTCGGGAAGCGTGACGTTCACACGCATGGTCTTTGGCGCGTCCGTCTTGACGGCAACGAGGATGGCCACACCGGTCCTGTTTTCCGGGTCGCCCATGACATGTTCGAGCGTCGAGGGTTCGGGTACGGCCTCATTGTCCTCGACCAACCCTTCGATATGAAAGGCTAGCGCCTCCTCGGCCATTTCCCGGGCTTCATCCAGATCCCTGCCAGCGGTGACAACCCCCGGGAAGTCAGGAAACGATACGCCGTAGTCGCTTGTAGGGTCTTTGTGGATCAGTCCGATGTACTGGTTCATCTTCTCTACCTCAATTTCAAGCCAGCTTGCCGCTCGATGCTCTTCAGCGAGCCTATCGGGACGTCTCGCTGCGGATGAGGAACAGTTACGCGACCTGGCTTGATCTGGTGTTTGAACTGTACCTGGCTGCCTCTCTGGGCGACTTGCTGCCAGCCATCGGATCGAAACCGAGCGATGACATCGCTGCTTTTCATGTGTGTATTAACACACACCAGGTCCAAGGGGGCAACTCAAAAATAGCCGCCCATGGGAACCCTCTCAGCCCGCCTTGCCCTGGCATGTCAGCACCATCCGTGTCGCAAACAACTGGATGATATTGGCCCCTTGAGGATCCTTCGAATCGTCGAGTGCGTCCGGATGCCTGGCCAGCACGTCATCGAAGTCCGGCTGGACGAGGGCGCTCGAGCAAGTTGGCGGGAGGTCCTGCGCCTTCATGTCGCCTTTGCCTTCGAAATCAATCGAAAAGGTCGGGTCGTAGACGCCGAGTTCGATCTTGCCGGATAGAGCCAGGAGCGATGCCGGACGCGCCTCGAATGTCACGGATAATCTGCCCTCCTGAAAGGTCGCGGCCAGTTGCGCCGCGGGCTTCACCGCGACATCCCTACCGTTATCGTCCACTAGCAGGAAGTACCGGTAGGCTTTGATGGTGTCGTAGACGGATTGGGATGCCTCGCGCAGTTCCGCTGCTTCGAACCGGCCATCTTCATTGTCGTCGAAGGAGTCCAGCATCTGCGCGGAAAAATCGGCATCGAAGCGCCAGCCGAAGCGAACGGCGTGGATCGCCTGCCGATCGGCGGAAAGGATGGCCTCCAGCCACGGCTCGGCTGTCGCGTCATTGTCTCCGGCTGGGTCGCCGGCCTCCTCGGATGTGTCCGCGTCGCTGTCGGGCGCCGCGCCGCTCGAATTGGCCAGCCACGGCAGGCATGTCGTTGCCAACATCAGGGCGATGAGATGACGGCGCAATGGAGTTGTCCTCGGCGTGGCCGGATAGAGGGGATCAAGACAAGCAGGATGGCGGGATATCAAGCGGTCAGGCTTGCCGTCAGCAACAGCAGGCCCAGCACCGCAACCATCGCCGCCCCGCCGATCTCGATGGCGGCGTGGATCGTGTTTCCGGTTCTGCCGTCGCCGGCCATCGCCACGGCCCAGTTCTTTGCCGTCACCGCCAGCGTCGCCAGCAGCGACACAGTGATCGCCGTGCCGACCGCCATGGCCAGAACCGACAGGATGCCGCCGACCCACAACCCGTTCAGGAAGGCGAAGGTGAGGACGATCAGCGCGCCGGAGCAGGGGCGGATGCCCACCGCCGCCACGGCGGACCATGCCGTCCTCCAGTCGAAACGGTCACCGGAAAGCAGTGCCGGGTCCGGCGCGTGCGAGTGGCCACACGTCTCGCAGACCTCACCGGGTCCGTGCGCGTGATCATGCGAATGCACGTGGGAGTGAGCATGCCCATGGTCGTGCCCATGAGCAGCCTCATGCCGTGCGTGGCCATGGGCCTCATGATGATGGGCATGCGCAGCCGAAAGGCTATGTGCCGGGGCCGAGCCGAACACGCCACGAAGGCGCGGGGACAGCTTCGTCCACAGCAGCCAGAAGCCGAAAGCCGTGATCGCCGCATAGCTGACGATTTCCAGGAACCAGGCAGCATCGGTCATGCGGATCGAGGTGCCGCGCAGAACCAGGAACACCAGGCCCATCAGGAAGATCGCGGTAAGCGCCTGCAGGAAAGCCGAGACGAAGGAGAGCATTACGCCGCGCCGCAGCGCCACCTCGTTGGCCAGCATGTAGGTCGAGATCACCGCCTTGCCGTGCCCAGGCCCCGCCGCATGGAAGATGCCATAGGCGAAGGAGAGGCCAACCAGCAGCCAAAGCTTCGAGCCGTCCTCGCGCATCGCCTTCAGCGCCCCGGTGAGGGAACGGTAGAACGCCTGCTGATGCGCGTTGATCCATTGCATCAGCCCGCCAAAATAGCCCGCAGAAGGAACGATCGCGTCGTTGGTGCCGATGCCGAGGGAACTCTGCGCATGCGCGCGGGCGATGAAGTGCGTCACCACATAGGTGATGAGAAGAACGGCGAAAACGACGCGCACGAAGGTTTTGCTCATAGGGTCGAACTCACAGATGATGATTCCCCGCTGGCTCAGGCGTTCAGGCTCGGCGCGGAGCCGAGACCAGCCCCTCACCCGCTCGCCTGACAGGTCAGCTCCAGCTTGGTGGCGAAAATCTTGGACATGTCGGTGTTGGGGGAGTCGTCCTTGAACGCCTGGTCGAGGGTCGCCTGGTTCTGGGCGAGCGCTTCGTCGGCGTCGGGCCGAATGACCTGCCGCGCGCAAGTATCGGGCAGACCAGCCACCACCATCTTGTCATCCTCGGCGAAATCGATGGCGACGTAGAAGGTCGGGTCGTACACCCCGAGATCGATCTTCCCGGCCAGCCGGAACGGCTCCTTCGGCGTCGTCTCAAGCATCACATAGAGAAGGTTGTCTTCCCACACGGCCTTGATCTCGGACGGCGGGTTCATGACAACGTCCTTGCCGTCGGCGGTAACGATCTGGAAGTAATTGAACTCGGCGAGCGACTCCATCATGATCTTCGACGCCTCGGTAAGTTCGGCCTCATCCAGCGTCAGGTCGCCATTCTGGTCGAGATCGACCAGCATCATGCTCGACGAGACTTCGTCGAAGCGCCAGATGTGGCGCAGCGAGACGATCGTCTGCTTGTCCGCCGACAGGTTCACGTCCAGGCGCGCGTCAGCCAGCATATGCGGATGCGCATTCGCAGGGGCGGTGGCAAGCAGCGGAACGGCCGTCGCGAGTATGGCGGCTAAATGCCGATATGGTCGCATGGGGGCTAGCGGTTCGTTTCCAACATTCGCATTCGTCGTCCAAAGCAAATCACAGCTATCATAAAGCTGGCGGAATTGGGACCGTCCGTTCAAACCTGCTCGCGCTTCTTGAACCAGACGCTGAGGAAATCCATGAACACCCGCACCTTGGCTGGCTGGTAGCGCCGGTGCGGATAGACGGCGAAGATGCCGCCGCCGGTCGGCAGCCATTCGTCGAGGACGCTCACCAGACGACCGGCTTTGATATCCTCGGCGACGATGAAATCCGGAATGATGGCGAAGCCAAGGCCCGCCAGCGCGGCAGCGCGCGCCGACAGCGGACTGTTGATCTCGATCGGTCCGCCAACCGACACGGTGAAGGTCTCGCCGTTCTCGCCCTGGAACGGCCAGTTCGACAGCCAGCGGCCATTGGTGTCGATAATGCAGGGCAGGGCGGCGAGGTTCTGCGGACGCTCGGGAGACCCAAGCTTTTCGATCAGTGCCGGCGAGGCGCAAAGCTTGATCGTGAAGGGCGCCAGGCGGCGCGCGATAAGCGAGGAATTCTCCAGCCGGGAAATACGGATCGCCAGGTCGAAGCCTTCCTCCACCAGGTCGACGAAGCGGTCGTCGAGATTGATGTCGAGGACGATATCGGGATGGGCGAGAGCGAAGTCGATCAGCGACTGGCCGATCGCCGCATCGGCAAATGTCCGCGGCGCCGAAATCTTGATGCGGCCACGCACATCACCCGCGGAGTCGCGCACCGCATCGGCAAGCGAGTCGATCTCGCGCACCAGCTCGGTCGCGCGGCGAAAATAGGTGTGGCCCGCCTCGGTCAGGGAGAACTGCCGCGTCGTGCGGTTCAGCAGCAGCGCACCGAGCTCATCCTCCAGTTCGCGTACATATTTCGACAGCAGCGCCTTGGAGCGGCCGATCTTGCGCCCGGCGGCCGAAAAGCCTTCCGCTTCGACCACATCGATGAACGCCCGCATGCGGGTTAGCGTGTCCATGGTTCAAGCTGCCTCCACAGCGAGGATATCCGCTCCCAACTCCAGCAAAGCGAGATCGCTGCCGGCAGGTGCGAGCAGCGAGATGCCGAACGGCGCACCGTCAACCATGCCGAGCGGCAGCGTGAGCTGTGGGAAGCCGGACAGGCCGGACCAGCAGAGCAGACGCAGCGCCTGCTCCCGATAGGCCTGAAGCGAGTCATTCGGTTCGTCGGCAAGCGGCGCGGGGCCGGGCACGGTCAGCAGGATCAAGACGCCATCCTCGCCCAGCAGGTCGGCGAGTTCGTAGCGGAAGTCATTGCGATGCAGCGTTTCCGACTTTGCGGTGCGGGCGGTGACGCTGCGGGCGAAGTCGAACCTCTCCTTGACGCCGATGCCGAGCTTGCGGTCCTTTTCCTCCAGCCACGCCCCATGTGACTGCCAGGCCTCGAAGGCCTGCAGCTTGCGGAAGCACCAATAGAGGTCGTCGATGGCGTGGCGTGGAAAGGGGGCGGCCACGGGTCCGCCGGTGATCGCGGCGACGCGGTTGCGGATGCTGGCGTATTCTTCCGCAGCGGTGGGGAGGACCAGCGCGTCGAGGTCGGGGATTGAGAGTGGGCGCCAGCGGTCCCTCCCCCTTGAGGGGAGGGTGTCCGGCCCTGAGCTTGTCGAAGGGCCGGCCGGGTGGGGTACCTGCGGCAGTGCTCCAACTTTTCGGTGCGCCGGTGTGGTGGAAGGAGCCCTACCCGACCAATCGCCTTTGGCGATTGGCCACCCTCCCCTCAAGGGGGAGGCAGCCAACAGCACCCGCGCAACCTTCCGATATGTCTCGATATCCCGTGCGAACCAGCCGAAGGTATCGAAGCTGGGCGCCAGCGGCATCGTGCCCTCCAGCGAGATCGCGCCATGGGTCGTGCGCAGGCCGATCAGTGCGCAAAAGCTCGCCGGTGCGCGGATCGATCCGCCGGTATCCGAGCCGGTGGCGATGTCGGCAAGACCGCCTGCTACCGCAGCCGCCGAGCCGGACGAGGAGCCGCCGGTGATGCGGCCGGGCGATTTGGGGTTGATTGGATGGGGGAAATGCGAATTTTGCCCCATCAGGGAGAAGGCAAGTTCGTCGGTTTGCGTCTTGCCGGCGAAACGCGCGCCCGAATCAAGCAGCACCTGCACCGCCGGCGCGGTTCTCACCGCCGGCTCCGCCTCCTCGACGCGTTGCGGATTGCCCCAGCCGCTCGGATAGCCCGCAACATCGAAGATATCCTTCACGGCCAGGGCCAATCCAGCGAGGGGACCGGATTGCGCATTGGAAACAGCGGCTTGCGGATAGTCGAGGAAGGCGTTGTAGGGGTCTCCGGGGCGGATCATCGTTCACCTTCATCGTACGATGCGCGGAGGATTGTTCGCGCGGGCGAAAATATCAACCCGAGGTCCGATTTTTATTGATTGTGAAATGCGCATTCCTTATATGCGCCCCTGCCCAAAGTCGCACATGCCTGTGGGCGTCCCCCGATCCTCGAATGGCGAGGCAATCGGGACGGTAACCGGGAAGTAACGAGCCCGGTCGGTTCAGCGGCCAACCGCCGATCCGAGGACGCCTTGAAGCAATGACGGTGAGGGCCTTTCTGGTCTCTGTCGGCGGTCCATTCGCCGGCAATTACTAAAGAGGCACACCTTCTTTGCCAGCAGTGCGGTTGGGGTCTCCCATCCAATCCAAGGCAGACAAAGCGAACCGAAGACCGGGCAGGTCGAAGGTTCATCGCCGCGCGATGCGCAAACTATGGCTCCGGGGTCTCCACCGGCTGGCGCCATGGATAGCCGTCTCGCCTTTGTCCATCGCGGATGAACGCTCGACAAGGGCGGTCCGCAGCCTGAGTGCCACGGTGAAGCCGTGGAATGGAGAGACCAAATGGCCGCTACCCAGCGCATCCTCGATTTCCTCGCCACCCGACGTCCGTCCGGCCCTTGCCTGGTCGTCGACCTCGACGTCGTGCGCGACAATTACCGCGCCTTCGAGAAGGCGCTGCCGGACTCCAAGATCTACTACGCGGTGAAAGCGAACCCGGCGCCGGAGATCCTGCGCCTGCTCGCTGCGATGGGCTCGTCCTTCGACACCGCGTCAGTTTCCGAGGTCGAGATGGCGATGGATGCCGGCGCGCCGGCCGAGCGCATCTCCTTCGGCAACACCATCAAGAAGGAGCGCGACATCGCGCGCGCCTATGAACTCGGCATCCGCCTGTTCGCCGTCGACTGCGTGGAGGAGGTGGAGAAGATCGCCCGCGCAGCCCCCGAGGCCCGCGTGTTCTGCCGCGTGCTGACCGATGGCGAAGGCGCCGAATGGCCGCTGTCGCGCAAGTTCGGCTGCGTGCCGGCGATGGCGGTCGACGTGCTTCGCCGCGCGAGGCAGCTTGGCCTCGACGCCTATGGCGTGTCGTTCCATGTCGGCTCGCAGCAGTGCGACCTGTCGGCCTGGGACCGCGCGCTCGGCGATGCCAAGAAGGTCTTCGCGACGCTGGCCGACGAGGGCATCGTGCTCAAGATGGTCAATATGGGCGGCGGTTTCCCGACCCGGTACCTGAAGGACGTCCCGGCGGCGCAGGCCTACGGCCAGGCGATCTTCGAGGCGCTGTCGAAGCATTTCGGGAACCGCATCCCGGAGACGATCATCGAGCCGGGCCGCGGCATGGTCGGCAATGCCGGTGTCATCAAGTCGGAAGTCGTGCTGATTTCGAAGAAGGCCGACAACGATAATGTGCGCTGGGTGGTCCTCGACATCGGCAAGTTCGGCGGCCTCGCCGAGACCATGGACGAGGCGATCCGCTACCCGATCGTCACGGCCCGCGACGCGGACGCCAAGGCGCCTTGCGTGCTGGCCGGCCCGACCTGCGATTCCGCCGACGTGATGTACGAGAAGACGCCGTACCCCCTGCCGCTCACGCTGACCATCGGCGACGAGGTGCTGATCGAGGGTACCGGCGCCTACACAACGACCTATGCGTCGGTCGCCTTCAACGGCTTTGAGCCCCTTCGATCCTACGTCATCTGAGGGCTCGGGCAGAAAGGCCGGGAGGCCTGGCTGCAAATGGCGATTTCTGCGCTTCCGGTGCTCACGTACCCAAACGTACGCTCCGCTCCGGTTCTCGAAATCATCCATTTTCGCCAAGGCCTGCCGCCTTTCTGATCCGAGCCCACCCCGCCGGCCTAAGTGCTTGCGGGGTTCGCTTGTGGAACAACCTCTGCGGGTGAAGGATTTTTTCAACGTGAACGCAGTCGAACTGAACTCCCGGACCTACACGATCGTCGCCGAACTGGACGCCGACGTCGCCGCGCGTGAAGCGCTGCTCGACCGCGCCATGGGGCCGGGCCGCAAGCGCAAGTCCTCGGAGAAAATCCGCCGCGGCCGCAAGCCCTCGGAGGGGCTGGCTCTCGTCGCGCGCGGCGCTGATGGCGTCGTCGTCGGCACGGTCAGGCTGTGGGATGTCGCCGCGGGTGAGACCGGTGCGCTGCTGCTCGGACCGCTGGCGGTCGATCCCTCGCTGAAGAGCGCCGGCATCGGTTCGGCGCTGATGCGCCACGCGCTTGCCGAGGCCGCCCGCCTGGGCCATCGCGCCGTCTTCCTGGTTGGCGATGCGCCCTACTACCAGCGCTTCGGCTTCTCCCAGGACAAGACCGGCGATCTCGCAATGCCCGGACCTTTCGAGAAGCACCGCCTGCTCGGGCTGGAGCTTTCGCCCGGCGCACTCGACGGCGCGCAGGGCGTCATCCGGCCGACGGGCCGGAAGGCCGCGACCCGTCCCGTGCCGGCCCGCGCGGTCGCTGCTGCCGCGTAGGCGGCGGCACCGTTTGGCGTGGCCAGAAAGAAAAGCGCCCCGG
>DATDBN010000062.1:0-3384 GCA_036524835.1 Mesorhizobium sp.
ATTGAATACCGCATTTCTTTGCGATCGCGGCCTGCTCAACGGCAACCATCTGTCCCTTCATCTGGGATAGCTCGGCCGCGGTCTGCTTGTCGCCGCCGACGAAGAACGCCGCCGGCCAGAAGATGACGATGGCGGCTGCCGTGGCGACGCCGTCCTTTGTGCGCTGACTATCTTGCGCCCCCGACAGCGTGGCGGCCCGTGTCGAGATGGCTTGAGCCTCCAACGCAAGCTGCTGACAGGTATATGATTGATACGCTACCGGCGAAACGTATGCAGGTGTGATATCCGACGCGGACGACGCACAACCGCCTAACGCAGCGCCCAGCGCCACGATTCCCAAAATACGCATTTTATGATGTCCCCCAAGACCCAGCGCCATCCAAGCGCAACCATAACGCGAACGCAATAGCGAATGCGTGAAGCTTGCTCCAGAGCGTAGTTTTACGGTTAGACTTCCGGACTATCTCCGCTTGCAGCGGGCGGCGTAACAGACAAACATCAGGAAACGCAGCGCGGTCGCTGAAGTCGATCTTTTTCAGCTAGCAAGTAGCCCGCGTGAGCGCAGCGATATGCGGGATGACCCGGATGTCGCTTCGGTCATCCGGGCTACGCCTGCGCCCTCCATCGCAACGCCCCTTGCAGTATCGCTCTATAAATCATAGTATATGTAACTATAGAAAACTGATGCGTATCTTCAAGACCAAGACGCTTGCGAGATTCACCCGTCAGAACGGCATCCCGGATTCCAGTTTGGTTTCAGCTGTCGAACGTGCTCAGCGCGGCTTGATGGATGCCGATCTGGGCGGGCGGATTATCAAACAGCGCGTTGCGAGGCCAGGAGAAGGCAAGAGAGGTGGCTTTCGCCTGATTGTCGGGTTCGGCTCCCATCGGTCTGTCTTCCTTTTCGGGTTCGCCAAAAACGAGCGCGAGAACATCAGTGATGCCGAGTTGGTCACCTTGCGGCAGATTGCAGGGTCGTTCCTGGATGCCAGCGATGAAAAGATCGAGCGAACTCTCGAAGACGGAACTTTGATTGAGGTGCAACATGGCAGCGAAAGCAAAAAAGGCTAAAGCTGGAAGCAGCCGGCTTACAAAGGAACTGCTGGAGACCGCGCGTGACATGCGCACGAGTGGCCTGCTCACAAGGGCAGCGCATGAGAAGATTACGATGCGGCACAAGGCTGATCTTCCGGCTGCCGTTAAGGCTTCGCTGTCCGCTCGAGAGATCAAAACGCTGCGCAAGCAGGCAAATTTGAGCCAGGCAGTATTTGCGCGCTACCTCAATCTCACAGTTGGATACGTCTCGCAACTTGAACGCGGGGTCAAACGTCCAACCGGCCCGGCGCTGGTCTTGCTTGACGTGATCCGACGCAAAGGCATCGAAGCGATCCTCTGAACTGACTCGACCGTTGTCAGGTGGCGGCACGCAGGATGGGCGGAGGGAAGCGATACCCATCATCTAAATTCCATTCAACAAAGAGGATGGGTTTCCCTTCGAGACTGGGCAAGAATTTTTTCCCGGAATTCGATTTGCTAGATTCTCGTTCGTTGTACGATTCGTTTCATGACGAATCGCAACTATAAGACCGGCCGAAGCCGTGAGCAGTTGAGCCTTCTACCGGCTCGTGTTGAGGATTACGTGAGGCCAGACAATCCGGTCCGAGCGATCGAGGCCTATGTCTGCGGGCTCGATCTTGAGAAGCTCGGGTTCCGGCATGCCGGTGGTGGTCTCGGGGCGGGCCAGCCGAGCTACGACCCGGCGGATCTTTTGAAGGCCTATCTTTATGGCTATCTCCATCGAGTTCGCTCGTCGCGTCGGCTTGAACAGGAGGCGCAGCGCAATCTGGAGCTGATATGGCTTCTGAAGGGACTGACCCCGAGTTATCGGACGATCGCCAAATTCCGCGGGGAAAACTGGGCGGCGCTGAAGGCGACGAACCGGGAATTTGTGCTTCTGCTGCGGGAACTCGACCTGTTTGGCGGCGAGTTGGTGGCGATCGACGGCGCCTTCTTCCATGGCGACGCCAGCAAGGCGAGCATCAAGACGCAGCGCAGGCTTGCCAAGCGGCTGGCGGAGATCGAGCAGGAGATTGAGGCCTATGGCGCCGCGCTGGAGGCCAATGACAGCGCGGAGGCGGAGCGTGCGCCGGCGGGACCGGATGGTGGCGGAGGCGAAGGCGGCGGGGACGTCGCGCAAAAGGTTGCGGCCTTGATGGCCAGGCGCACAGCTCTGAAGGCGGATCTGGCGCAGTTGGAAGAGAGCGGTCAGACGCAGTTGTCGCGAACCGATGCGGATGCCCGCTTGTTAGCGAAGAACGGCCAGGTGGTGGCGGGCTACAACGTTCAGATCGCGGTTGATGACAAGCACAAGCTGATCGTTGCGAGCGAGGTCGTCAACGACGGCAACGATACGGGCCAGCTTTACGAGATGGCCAAAGCCGCAAAAGAGACGCTGGAAGCCGAGACGCTGCAGGCGACCGCCGACACCGGCTATTACAATGGCGCGGCGCTGAAAGAATGCGAGGAAGGCGGCATTGTCGCCTATGTCCCGCCGCCCAAGCGAACGGGGAGCCTGGAGGAGCAGGGCCGCTTCACGCACGAAGCGTTCCGCTACGATGCCGAGGCCGACGTTTACTACTGTCCGGCGGATGCACAGCTCAAGCCGATGAATGGCTTCAAGACCAGCCCCGGCGGCCGGCTCGATAAACGCTATGTCAGCCTGAAATCCGTCTGCAAGGCGTGTCCCTTGCGCGCGCAGTGCCTCAGTCAAAAGTCGGTCATCCGGACCATCTACCGCTGGCAGCACGAAGATGTCATCGACCGTCATCGGGCACGGATGAAAGAGGCCGGAGCGATGATGCGCAACCGCGCGTGCCTGGTCGAACACCCATTCGGCACGCTGAAATGTCGTGCCGGCTATCGCCACTTCCTGGTCCGCGGCTTTGCCAAGGTTCGCGGTGAGTGGAGCCTGATGGCACTCTGCTACAATCTTGCCCGGGTGCTTAACATCCTCGGCTTCGACGACTTTGTTGCCTTCTTTGCCCGCCGCGCCGCCGAAAAGGCGATTTTGTGCGTCCTGCGCACCGTCACCCAGGCTGCGAGCCGCATTACAGCCTTCATCGGGCGCTTCTCAGCCAAATCGAGCCAAAACTCACCGATCATCCGCATCCGATGCAGCACCGCAGCTTAACCGCTGAATTCTTTCCCAGTCTCTTCCGCTCTACCCATCCTACCAGACTCATTCCCGACCCGGCAGGAACATTGCGAACGGTTCCTCCGTCGTCCGCCGCAGATGCTGGCGGTACAGCGCGAAGTTGACGTCGTCGGGAGAAATCCGTCCGAAACTCGGACTGGCGACCATCTGGATCGGCAGGTAAGCGATCG
>DATDBN010000063.1:0-10357 GCA_036524835.1 Mesorhizobium sp.
GCAGGAAATGTCTGATAATCTGACCATGCACGCCACGACCATCATTACGGTGCGCAAGGGCGGCAAGGTGGTCATTGCCGGCGATGGCCAGGTGAGCCTCGGCCAGACCATCATGAAGGGCAACGCCAAGAAGGTGCGCCGCATCGGCAAGGGCGGCTCGGTGATTGCCGGTTTTGCCGGAGCAACTGCCGACGCCTTCACCTTGCTGGAGCGTCTGGAGGCCAAGCTGGAGCAATATCCCGACCAGTTGACCCGCGCCTGCGTCGAACTCGCCAAAGACTGGCGCACCGACCGCTATCTGCGCCGCCTGGAAGCGATGATGCTGGTGGCGGACAAGAGCGTGACCCTCGCGTTGACCGGAACTGGCGATGTGCTCGAGCCGGAACATGGCGTCATGGCCATCGGCTCGGGCGGTAACTACGCGCTGGCGGCCGCGCGGGCGCTGATCGATACGGATGCAGACGCCGAGACGATTGCCCGCAAGGCCATGCAGATCGCCGCCGACATCTGCGTTTACACGAATAGCAACTTTGTCGTCGAAACGCTCGACGCAGCCTGATGGCGCGGACTGACCCCACATCCCGCTACAGCTTTCGCGCGGTCACCGAGGAGGACCTGCCGCTGATCGCGCGCTGGCTGGCGGAACCGCATGTCGCCGAGTGGTGGGGCGATCCCGACAGCGAGATAGCCGACATCCGCGACCACATGGACAGCATCTCCGTCGAGCCGCTGATCGTGGAACTGGCGGGCCGAGCGATTGCCTATCTGCAGAGCTACGACCCGCATCTCGAAGACGACCATCCCTATCAGGACCAGCCGCATGGCACGCTGGGAGTCGATCTTTCGATTGGGCCGTCGGATCTCATAGGTCGTGGCCACGGCTCGGCCATTCTGCGCCAGTATTGCGAGGAACTCTTCGAGGAAGGCTGTCCGCGCATCGTCATTGATCCCGATCCGGACAATGCGCGCGCCATTCGCGCCTATGAGAAAGCCGGCTTCATTGTCTTCGACAAGCGGACGTCCGAATACGGTCCGGCGCTGATGATGGCGCGCGACGCGCCTGAAGAGAGTGAGTGAGCGAGACCGTGATAGCGCGACGCGTTTACCGCGGATGGCAGGCCAGCGTTTGAGCGGATGGAGTCGATGACCACAAGCTCAGGCGGGGTGAGCGAACGCACGCTGACACGCGCGCTGGAAAGCGGCCTGCTGTCCGGCGACCAACTCGCAGCGCTGCACGCGCTGGAGCGCGGCGAAACGACGACTATCGTCTTCGATAGCAGGGACGATGAACAGTTTCGCTTCATTCGAGGGTTCGGCGACATCTTCGTCACCATCGGCCTTATCCTTTTTCTCGGCGCGGTCGGCTATTTCGGCGGCACCGTCGCGGAGTCGTTCGGCGCCTTTGGCGCAACCTCAATAGCGAGCTGGGCGCTCGCCGAGTATTTCACCCGCATCCGGCGCATGGCGCTGCCAAGCATCGTGCTGCTGTTGGTCTTTACCTACAGCGTCTATGGCGTCGCAGGCGCGGCCATCGCACAGTTGGGCGGATACCCTCCCGAATGGGCCTCGATCTGGTTCCGCCAGTCAGCGCCGCCGACCATCCTCATTGGCGGCGGGCTCGCGGCGGCGGTCGGCGCGGCACTCCACTATTGGCGTTTTCGCGTACCGATCACCATCGCGGCCGGCGTCGGAGCGTTGGTGGCGATCGTTGCCGGTCTCGTTTCGGCGATGGCATTGGCACCGCGCCCCGTCCTGCTGGCCACTGGCGTGGCGGTCTTCGCGCTCGCCATGCGCTACGATCTGAGCGATCCTCGCCGAGTCACCCGCCGTACCGACATCGCCTTCTGGCTGCACATGCTGGCAGCGCCCCTTATCGTGCATACGCTGATCGGCAATTTCTTCGACGGCGCCGCTCCCGGCATCACGGCCGCACTCGGCATTCTCGCCGTCTTCGTTGCACTGGCCATTGTCGCGCTGATCGTCGACCGCCGCGCAGTGTTGGTTTCCGGCCTGTCCTATGCCGGCATCGCTTTTGGAACGCTGGTCGCAGAAGCTGGCATTTCCGGGCAGGTGCCGCTGACGCTTCTTGTTCTCGGCTCACTCGTTCTTATCTTGAGCGCGGGCTGGCACGGCATGCGCCGGTTTCTGCTCGGCTTACTGCCGGAGCATTTGTCGAGACGCTTATCCCTTCACACCAGCGACAACTGAGTAGTTTCAATGACCACCTTTTCTCCGCGTGAAATCGTTTCCGAACTTGATCGCTTCATCATTGGCCAGACGGACGCCAAGCGCGCCGTGGCGATCGCGCTGCGCAACCGCTGGCGGCGCCAGCAACTGCAGGGCCAGATGCGCGAAGAGGTGATGCCGAAGAATATCCTGATGATAGGACCCACCGGTGTTGGCAAGACCGAGATTTCACGCCGCCTCGCAAAGCTGGCCGGCGCCCCCTTCATCAAGGTCGAGGCGACGAAGTTCACCGAGGTCGGCTATGTCGGCCGCGACGTCGAGCAGATCGTGCGCGACCTGGTAGAAACGGCGATCGGCCTGACCCGAGAGAAGATGCGCGAAGACGTCAAGGCGCGGGCCCATGTAAACGCAGAAGAGCGCGTACTGGAAGCGTTGGTCGGCAAAACCGCCAGCCCGGCGACGCGCGACAGCTTCCGCAAGAAGCTGCGCGATGGCGAACTTGACGACAAGGAGATCGAGGTCGAGGTCGAGGATACCGGCACTGGCGGCATGCCAAGCTTCGACATTCCAGGCATGCCCGGCGGCAGCGTAGGTGTGCTGAACATCAACGATATGCTGTCGAAGGCGATGGGCGGCAGGCGCACCAAGACCCGGAAGACCACCGTCAAGGAAAGCTACGACGTGCTGATCAACGACGAGTCCGACAAGCTGTTGGACCAGGACGAGGTCGTGCGCCGCGCGCTGGAATCGGCGGAGAATGACGGCATCGTCTTCCTCGACGAGATCGACAAGATCGCCGCCCGCAGCGACGTCTCGGGCGGCCCTTCGCGTGAAGGCGTTCAACGCGACCTGCTGCCGCTGGTCGAGGGCACGACCGTGGCGACGAAATATGGCCCGGTGAAAACGGATCATATCCTGTTCATCGCTTCCGGCGCCTTCCACGTGTCGAAGCCTTCCGACCTGCTGCCGGAGTTGCAGGGCCGCCTGCCGATCCGCGTGGAGTTGCGGGCGCTGGAGAAGGACGACTTCAAGCGCATCCTCACCGAGACAGAGGCCAGCCTGATCAAGCAGTACATCGCCTTGATGCAGACGGAGGGCGTGGCGCTCGACTTTACCGACGACGCCATAGATTCGCTGGCCGGCATCGCTGTCGATCTGAACGCGACCGTGGAGAATATCGGTGCTCGGCGTCTGCAGACGGTTATGGAGCGCGTGCTGGACGAGATTTCGTTCAATGCGCCGGACAGCTCCGGCTCGACGGTGACAATCGACGCCGGCTATGTCGACAAGCATGTCGGGGATCTGGCGAAGAACACAGATTTGTCGCGATTTATTCTGTAAGAGCCGATCAGGAAGGTAGCGGTTGGCGCTGCCCCTCACCCTTACCCTCTCCCCGTAAGGACAGGGAGGGGGTGGTCGTCCACGCATCATCCAGTCGCCAGGCTTCATGCCAGGCGGAAGCGATGACGAGCAGGCGCAAAGCCAGGCGACCCCTCACCCCGTTCTTACGGGGAGAGGGTAAGGGTGAGGGGCGGCGGCGATGGCGCAACTAGGCGGCAGGGACGATGAAACTTCGCATTCTGGCATTGGCAACGGCAGTTGCTGCAACCATGGCCCTGTCGGCCAGCGCCGCAACTCTCGTCCCGCCCGGCAATCGCAGCATCGACCAACCGCAGGTGCCGGGCGCTTCGATGAAGCGCACCAAGGCCGGGAAGACGAGTTTCGAGGGCAAATACCAGAAGGTCTACAATCTGCTCGCCAACGACGCCAAGCTGCGCTCGAAGATCAAGCAGACCGCCGCGCAATACGGCATCGACCCTATGCATATCGTCGGCGCTATCGTCGGCGAGCATACCTACAATGTCGACGCCTATGACCGCCTGCAGACCTACTATGTGAAGGCGGCGGCCTACCTCTCCAACTCGCTAAAGTTTCAATACAAGGACGAGGATGTGTCGGAGTTCGTACAGCGGCCGCAGTTCCAGGCCTGCGCCGGCCTGAACGACAGCTATGACCTTTGGACCTGCCGCGAGACGGTTTGGAACGAGAATTTCCGTGGCAAGACGGTTGACGGTAGGCTGTTTCCCAAGAATCGGTTCAGCGCGGTATTCTTCCAACCGCTCTATGCCGGCCAGACCTTCGGTCTTGGACAGTTGAACCCGCTGACGGCGCTGCAGATGAGCGACATCGTCAGCCGCGTTTCGGGCTTCGAGCGGCTGGACGCGGGTGACCCCAACGCCGTCTATGAGATGATTATGGATCCAGACAAATCGCTGCCTTATGTGGCCGCGACACTAAAGAAGTCGATCGAGTCCTACCGGTCGATCGCCGGCTACGACATCAGCCAGAACCCCGGCCTTACCGCCACGCTTTACAATCTGGGCAATCCAGAGGCCCGCGCCTATGCGCTGAAGGCGGAGAACGACAATCGCCGCGCGGCTGGCGAGCCGCCGAAGCTTCCGGAGGAGAATTATTACGGCTGGCTGGTCAACGAGAAGCTGGCGGAACTGCAGGCACTGTTTTAGGCAGTAGTCACACTCCCCTCCCTCGCGGGGAGGATGGGGCAGTCCAGTCCCGGGAGAGTTGGGGGAGACAGATGTCGCGCGTTCACCGCGGAGACCAGGCATTCGACTATGACAGCCTGCTCGGCACCGAGACGGAGATGCCGTTCTCGGGTGCGCGCAGCTTCATGCGTCGCCGCCTGACGCGCAACCTTGCAGGCGTCGATTATGCCGTGATGGGCATTCCCTACGATCTGTCGACCTCCGGTCGGCCGGGAACGCGGCTGGCTCCGGAGGCGGTGCGGCGTGCAACGTCGCAACTCTCCTGGGGCGAAGTCTGGCCGTGGAATTTCGACCCGTTCGACCGGCTGGCCGTGATCGACTATGGCGATGTGTTCTATCAGCGCGGCCAGCCGCAGGAGATGCTGCGCAACGCCCATGCCCAGGCGCTGCACGTCCTAAAATCGGGCGCGAGGCTGATCACCATCGGTGGCGACCATCTGATTTCCTACCCCCTGCTCAAGGCGCATGCCGAGGTGCATGGACCGCTGGCGCTGATCCAATTCGATGCTCATCGCGACACGGCAAAATCTGACTTCCTCGACCATGGCTCCTTCGTGCGTTTCGCCATGAATGAAGGGCTGATCGATCCGGCCAAGTCGATCCAGATCGGCGTTCGCACGCATTACGATCTGGACGATCCGATCACGGTGCTGCACCGTCCATGGGTTCGCCAGAACGGCGTCCCCGCGCTGGTTGCGGAGATCGAACGGGTCACTGCCGGCATGCCGTGCTATCTCACCTTCGACATAGATTGCGTTGATCCCGCCTATGCGCCCGGCACCGGCACGCCGGTGGTCGACGGGCTGACGCCGGCCGAAGTGTTCGACACGATCCGCGTCCTCACAAAACCTGCCATCGTGGGCATGGATCTGGTCGAGGTGTCGCCGCCCTACGATCCAACTGAAGTCACATCCTTGTTCGGGGCTTCGGTTATCCTTGAACATCTGTGCGCGCGGGCGTCGCTGCTGCCGCCGAAGCCCGCCTGACCATGCCCGCGCCCTCCGTCATCATCGACCTCGACGTGATCACCGCCAACACCAGGAGGTTGGTGGATGCTATGACGCCGGCGGGGGTCGGCATCTTCGGCGTCGTCAAGGCGACCTGCGGCTCGCCGCTGGTCGCGCGTGCCATGCTGCGCGGCGGGGCGAAGGGGCTGGCTGATTCCCGTTTGGACAATGTCCAGCGGCTGCGCAACAGCGGCATCAGTGCGCCGGTGATGATGTTGCGCATTCCCTCGGTGACGGAAGCGCCGGAGGTGGTTCGGCTCTGCGACATCAGCCTCAACTCCGAGAGCGCGGCGCTGAGTGCACTGGCTGAGGCGGCGACGGAGCAAGGTGTCACTCACGACGTTATTCTGATGCTGGAAATGGGGGATCGGCGCGAAGGCGTGTCGCCCGAAGAACTGATGCCGCTGGCCGAATTCGCCATGCACCATCCATCCATCAAGCTTGCCGGCATCGGCGCCAATTTCATGTGCGCCAGCGGCGTCATGCCGACGCTTGCCAAGCTCGAACGCCTGTCCGCACTGGCCGATGACGTGGAGACGCGCTTCGGTGTCACGCTCGATTATGTTTCCGGCGGCAATTCCTCAAATCTGGCGCTGATCGAGATGGACGGCCTCGTCATGCCACCGCGCATCAACAATCTGCGGGTCGGTTCGGCCATTCTGCGGGCGGAAAACTCGATCACCGGCGGTACGCTGCGTGATTATGACGACAACGGCTTCACGCTTGAGGCCGAGCTGGTCGAGATCAAGACCAAGCATTCCCTGCCGGATGGCGAAACCGGACCTGACGCCTTCGGCAACCGCCTCGTCTTTGAAGATCGCGGGGAACGGGTGCGCGGCATCGTCAATCTGGGGCGCGTCGACATACGGCCGGAAGGGCTTAAGCCGCGCCATCACAGCGTCGAGATCGTCACCGCGTCCAGCGACCATCTCATCGTTGACATCACCGAGGCGAAGAAATTCGCCGTCGGCGATACGATGCGCTTCGATATGGACTATGGGGCGCTGGTGCAGGCGATGCTGTCGCCCTACATCGAAAAGCGTCTGGCTGGCCGCGAAGCGATCGCGCCGCGCCCGAATGCGCTGCGGCTCATCGCGTCGGAGGACATTCAGGGGCGGGCGGAGACGAAAGCCTTCCTTGCCAGCGTTGCGGGACTCGGCCTCGCCATCAAGCATGACGGCCTCGCCGAACCGGCGGACCTGCCGCTGTGGATCGTGCCTGGCCGCGACGGCATTTACGACCTGCTGCAGACCGCCGACGATGTGGCGGTCGAGGCAGGCCTTCTGTGGATGGACTCCGACCCTGGCGATATCGGCCGCGTCAACGAACCGGAGGCAGCCGCCTTGCTTGGTCTGCGCGTGGCGACGCGCGAACAGGCTCACTTCATCCGCGACCGCGAAATCCTGGCGCTGACAATGGAAGACCTCGACCTTGTGGGTATCCGGGAGGCGGCGCGCAAAGCGATCCAGCGCGTTACGCAGACAACCGACGGCTTTGCATTGGTGCTGCATGCCTCGGTGGCGCGCGGCATGGAGCCGGATTTGCGCGAGGCTGGTCTAAGCTATCGCGAGTGTTCGGCCGTGATGGAGCGCATCGCGGCCAGTGAGGAACTGCGGGCCATCGTCCTTGCCGGGCTGGGGGAGACACCGGACAAGGCCGCACTTGAGACCGCCTATGGCTATTTGCTCAGCGCATTCGGCAAGCGCATTTTGGGCAGTTGGGACGACGGATAGCGAAGCGCCGGCGGGAAATTGCTCTGGCGAGGGAGTTCGCCGGCCACCGTTGAGCGTCGCTATCGCCGGTCCTTCCCGGGTCGCGGATCGGATATATATTGGCCATTGTCGGTGCCTGCGCCCAGCCCATTGTAAACCGGTTCTGTTTTGGTCGAGGGCGGCGGCGGGGGCGCATAGCCGCGGTTTCGTGCCGCAATGCCCTTCCCGGAGGGTTCCTTGAGGCCGAGCAGTCCCCAGAGCCAGGTTGGGGCGTCAGGCTCGCGAGGGGCAGCGATCGCGCTCTGCACCGACATGGCCGATGCCGTCAGAATGAATGCCGCGACGAGCGCATGTTTCAAGGCGGTTCTCCTTGACCGAGCGGGAGCCGAGCAAGTCTCCACGAACCGCTCACCCGCTCCATGTCTTTAGTTTTGTCGCGTTTCCGAACCGGAAACCATTACCTACTCTTCCCGAAGACATTGCAGCATGCAGGCAGCGGCGGCGAGACTTGATCCGCCGCGCTGTCCTATTATCCCAGGCAATTATTTGCCGTAAACGATGGGTGGCATCGATATGTATTGGCCATTGTCGGTTCCCGCGCCAAGTCCGTTGTAGACAGGCGTGTCAGCGGTCGAATTTTTGAGAGCCGGCTCGCGCGCGGTAATTCCGGCGGTCGCCCTGAGGTCAAGCGCTTGCTGCGGCTGCGCCTGCCAGGTGGTAGGACGGTCGGCCGCATTGGGGCCTGCGGAGAGAGGCGCTTCCTGGGAGAGCGCGGCGCCGGTGGCAATAGCCAGAGCGGCTGCGGCGAGAGCAAAGTTTTTCATGGGGATTTCTCCTGTACCTGACATAATCTTCGGCCGGTCCCGGCGTCTTGGGAGGAGCGTCAACTGGATCGGCACGACGAGGATGTGGGTGCCTGGAGATGGCGTTTCCAATCACAAAAATGTTCCGTCTGGACCATCAAGAGCAGGCTTGAAACTTTTCGTACATGTATTATTTGCTGATTTTGCCGTGTCTTTTCAATGTGATGGCGAGTCGCCTGGAAAATGCCGGCGGCGCGCGCAAGGATCAAGCAGTTGTCCAACCCGGGACCACCTCGCGGTAGGCCCGAATGGGCGTCTGCACCAGTTCAAGGGTTTGCGGCGTTCGCCGATCGCAGCAATCCCGGCTTTGCAACCGTCTCCGCGCTGACGCATAGTCGCGGCCATGAATGCCGGACCGACTCGCAAACCCGACTACCTGAAACTGCTGCGCAAGGCCGGCGTGCGGGTCACGCGGCCGCGGCAAGTCATCGTCGCCATTTTGACCGACAGCGAGGACCACCCGGACGCGCTGGAGATCTTTCGCCGGGCTTCGGCGATCGATGCAACGATATCGCTGGCGACAGTCTATCGGACGATGAAGCTTCTCGAAGGGCTCGGCGCGATCCATCGCCACGCCTTCGAGGGCGGGCCGTCCCGCTTCGAGCAGGCCGGTGGCGAACACCACGACCATTTGATCGATCTCGATACGGGCGACGTCATCGAATTCAAGTCCGACCGGATCGAGCAATTGCAGAATGAGATCGCCCGCTCGCTTGGCTACGACATCGTACATCACCGGCTGGAATTGTACGGGCGCAAGCGAAAGCAGGGAGGCGATTAGCCTGTGAGGGGTTCGCAAAAGTTGACGCCGCGCCCTGGCGGGTCAAAATAGGCTGCAACTTCAAATTCGACGCCGCGCCCGCGGCGGAATCCCAGGGAAGGAATATAAATATGGCGCAAGCCGAGATCGGCCTGATCGGCCTTGGCACGATGGGGTCGAACCTTGCGCTGAATATTGCGGAGAAGGGGCACCGAATCGCCGTCTTCAACCGCACCGTTTCGCGCGTCGACGCGTTCAAGGCAGATGCCGGCCAGTTGGCGGATCGCATCGTTCCCTGCCATTCGATGGAGGAACTCGCCGCCGCGATTCGTCCGCCGAGACCCATCATCCTGATGGTGGTGGCGGGCAAGCCGGTCGATGAGCAAATCGCGGCGCTGCGCGCCGTGTTGTCAGCCAACGACATCATCATCGATGCCGGCAATGCCGACTTCAACGACACGCGCCGGCGGTTCGCCGAATTGGAGGGCTCGGGCCTGACCTTTATCGGAATGGGCGTCTCGGGTGGCGAAGAAGGCGCGCGGCATGGTCCGTCGATCATGGTCGGCGGAACGGAGCAGTCTTGGAAGCGCGTCGAGAGCGTGCTCACTGCGATTTCCGCCAAATATGAAGGCGAGGACTGCGCGGCCTGGCTCGGTACGGACGGCGCGGGCCACTTCGTCAAGACGATCCACAATGGCATCGAATATGCCGACATGCAGATGATCGCCGAGATTTATGGCGTACTGCGCGACGGGCTGGGCATGAAGGCAAAGGAGATCGCACCGGTCTTCGCCAAATGGAACAAGGGCAGGCTCAACTCTTATCTGATCGAAATCACCGCCGAGGTGCTCGCCGTCGACGATCCGAAGACGAGGAAGCCGATCGTCGATGTCATTCTCGACCGCGCCGGCCAGAAGGGCACCGGCAAGTGGTCCGCCATCGAGGCGCAGAAGCTGGGTATTCCAGCGACCGCCATCGAAGCGGCGGTGGCGGCGCGCGTGATTTCCTCCCTGAAAGGTGAACGCGAAGCTGCGGAGAAGGCGTACGGCAAAGCCAGGAAAGTGAAACTGGATACCAGCCAGGCCGCGTTGCTCAAGGATTTGGAACTGGCGCTCTTCGCCGGCAAGATCGCCGCCTATGCGCAGGGCTTCGCGGTGATGGACGCAGCGTCCAGGACGTTCGGCTGGAACCTGCCGCTGCCGACAATTTCGAAGATATGGCGCGCCGGCTGCATCATCCGCTCGCAGTTCCTCGGCCAGATCGC
>DATDBN010000064.1:0-2424 GCA_036524835.1 Mesorhizobium sp.
CACTACCTGGGCAAGCGTCCTTTGTATTGGATTAGACCTCGTCGAGGATGCGCGCTTGCAAAGCGGCCGCTGAAGGGTCCGCGGCCTCCCGCCGAGGGCGGGGGAGATCGACAGGCATGTCGAGCGCTATGCCACCGTCGCGGATGACGAGCACCCGGTCGGCAAGCGCAACCGCCTCCGCCACATCATGGGTGATCAGAACCGTGGTAAAGCCATGCTCGCGCCAGATGCGCTCGAGCAGGCGGTGCATCTCCATACGCGTCAGCGCATCGAGAGCGCCGAACGGCTCGTCAAGAAGAAGAACGCCGGGGCGGCTCACCAGGGCGCGCGCCAGCGCGACGCGCTGGGCCTGGCCACCCGACAGCACCGCTGGCCAGTCACTTGCGCGGTCGGAAAGCCCGACATCCGCGAGCGCTTCAGCGGCAGTCTCGCGCCAGCCGCGCTGCCGCGCGATACCGACATTGCTAAGCACCCGATGCCAAGGAAGCAGCCTCGCATCCTGAAACAGGAGCCGCACATTTGGCTGAAGGTCGTTTATCGGAGAGCCGTTGATCAAGATCGCGCCGCCGCTCGGCCGGTCGAGCCCGGCAATGAGGCGCAGAAGCGTCGACTTCCCGCAGCCCGAGCGCCCAACGATCGCCAGCAACTGGCCTGCTGGAATGGTCAGGTTGAGTTCGGACAGCACGCGCCTTTGCCCGAATGATTTGTGCAGCCCGTCGAGCACGACAGTGGCGCCGCGCGCCTTCGGCACGTCAGGGCTGCGCTCCGCAAACTCGCGGAACGACTCGGCGCGAACGAGTGCCGCATCCGCTGTCTCGAACAGCGTCGGGCCGCCCTCGCGCAACCTGAGTGCGGTCGCACCTTGTCTCAC
Organism: Mesorhizobium sp.; assembly: GCA_036524835.1. GTDB lineage: Bacteria > Pseudomonadota > Alphaproteobacteria > Rhizobiales > Rhizobiaceae > Mesorhizobium_G. The sequence continues at coordinate 872 of DATDBN010000064.1, forward strand.
GATGTCGCCTCCCGGCTGGCTGGTACATGGTAGGCGGGGTGCCAGGCAAGCGCCCGCGCCTCGATCAGCCGCGTGAGGGTATCGGCCAGCTTGCCCAGCAGCGCATAGACGATGATCCCAAGCAGAACGATATCGGTCTGCAGGAATTCGCGTGCGTTCATGGTCATATAGCCGATGCCTGACGAGGCTGAGATCGTCTCGGCGACAATCAGCGTCAGCCACATGATGCCAAGCGAGAAGCGCAGGCCGACAAGGATTGACGGCAAGGCGCCAGGCAGGGTGACGCGAAGGAACAGTGTAAAGGGGCCAAGCCCGTAGACGCGCGCCATTTCGATCAATTTGGCGTCGATCGTGCGGATGCCGTAAAACGTATTGAGATAGAGCGGAAATGCGGTGCCGATCGCCACCAGGAAGATCTTTGCACCTTCGCCAATGCCGAACCACAGGATGACGAGGGGTATCATCGCCAGATGCGGCACGTTGCGCAGCATCTGCATCGAGGAGTCGAACACCGTCTCCACCGGCCGTGAAATGCCTGCCAAGATGCCGAGGGCCAAGCCAAGGCCGCCGCCGATGGCCAGCCCCTTCAGCGCACGCTCCGTGGAAATCGTGGCGTGGGTGACAAGCGTGCCATTGCGCAGGCTCTCCCAGAAGGCCGCCGCCACGGCACTGGGTGCTGGCAGCAGGCGAGCCGACAGCACGCCGCTGCGCGCTGCGATCTCCCAGACAATGACGAGAAGAATCGGCAAAGCCCAAGAGGCCAGGATCGTCAGCGCCGTGGCGCCGGCCTTTTGCAGCTGCGAGCGGCTAGCCACGGTCAGGAGGCCGCACTGGCGGTCGGTCGGATTTCGTTGGCGATGGTCTCGCCGAACGGCCCGGTGTTGACCGACAGGTTGGCGCGCTCGGGCGCGTGCGCCAGCGGAAGCAGGGGAAACACGAGCTCGGCAAAGCGGTAAGCTTCTTCGAGATGCGGGTAACCGGACAGGATGAAAGTGTCGATGCCGATCGCCCGGTATTCCTCCATCCGCTCCGCGACTTCCTCGGCCGAGCCGACCAGCGCGGTTCCGGCGCCACCGCGGACCAGACCGACGCCGGCCCAGAGATTCGGGCCGATCACGAGTTTGTCGCGACGGCCACCGTGCAGCGCGCTCATCCGGCTTTGTCCGACAGAGTCCATGCGCGAAAAGACCGACTGCGCCTTGGCGATCGTCTCATCATCGAGATGCGCGATCAGGCGATCGGCTGCCGCCCAGGCCTCTTCGGACGTTTCGCGCACGATGACGTGCAGGCGGATGCCGAAGCTCAGTTTGCGGCCGTGCTTGCGCGCCGTCGCGCGGACCTTGGCGATCTTGTCGGCAACCAGCGCCGGCGGCTCGCCCCATGTCAGGTATTTGTCGACTGTTTCGGCTGCTACATCGATGCCCTCGTCCGACGACCCGCCGAAATAGAGCGGTGGATGCGGTGCCTGGATCGGCGGAAACAGCAGCTGACCGCCTTCCAGCCGAATATGCTTCCCCGACGTGTGTACGGTTTCGCCGGCAAGCAGCGCCTTA
>DATDBN010000065.1:0-8622 GCA_036524835.1 Mesorhizobium sp.
AAATCGCCGCTGCTTTTCTGCAAGCTTGGGGGAAGCCGTCGAAGATCTCCTCTCCCCAGCGGGGAGAGGGTGGCCGAGCGGAGCGGAGGCCGGGTGAGGGGGCGTTGTCCTTAAGACACAAGCGCCGAAGAGATTGCCTGCAGCGCGATTCATTTACCCCGGTCATGCCAGCATGAGCGATCTCGGCGCGGCGTTGCGGCTGATCAGGGCCGGCTGGATCTTGACGCGCGAGGGCGTCCTGGCCGCCCTGCCTGGCGATGAGCTTCCTCCGCTGCCGCGCTTCGGCTGGCGCGTCGCCAAGCTTTTCACCCGGCGAAAGGCGCGCAGTCTCGCGCGCAGCGAGCGGCTGGCCGACGCGGTGACGCGGCTCGGCCCCTCCTACGTCAAGCTCGGCCAGTTCCTGGCGACGCGCCCGGATGTAGTGGGCGCCGACATCGCGCGCGACCTCGCCCGGCTGCAGGACAAGATGGCGACCTTTCCGCGCGCCGATTCAGTCGCCGCCATCGAGGGTTCGCTCGGTCGTCCGCTCGATGAGCTCTACATCGGCCTCGCCGAGCCGGTCGCCGCCGCGTCCATCGCGCAGGTGCATCCGGCCGAGGTCGCAACCGCTGCGGGCCCGCGAAAGGTTGCGGTCAAGGTGATCCGGCCCGGCGTGCGCAGGCTGTTCTTCCGCGACCTCGAAAGCTATTTCCTCGCCGCGCGACTGCAGGAAAAATATCTCCCCTCGTCGCGCCGGCTGAGGCCGGTCGAGGTGACGCGGACTCTGGCGCAGACCACCAAGATCGAGATGGATCTGCGGCTGGAAGCTGCCGCCCTCTCGGAACTGGCCGAGAACACCGCCGAGGATCCCGGCTTTCGCGTGCCGGCGGTGGATTGGGAACGCACCGGCCGCGATGTCGTGACCATGGAGTGGGTCGACGGCGTCAAGATGAACGATGTCGAGGCCTTGCGCGACGCCGGCCACGATCTGGTCGGCATCGCGCGCAACCTCGTGCAGAGCTTCCTGCGCCACACGCTGCGCGACGGCTTCTTCCATGCCGACATGCATCCTGGCAATCTGTTCGTCGAGGCCGACGGCACGATCGTCGCGGTCGATCTCGGCATTACCGGACGGCTGGGCAAGAAGGAGCGGCGGTTCCTGGCCGAAATCCTGTTCGGTTTCATCACGCGCGACTACGCCCGCGTGGCCGAGGTCCATTTCGAGGCCGGCTATGTGCCACGCACGCACAGCGTCGCCGCGTTCGCGCAGGCGATCCGCGCCATCGGCGAGCCGATCCACGGCCAGCCGGCCGAGACCATTTCCATGGCGCGGCTGCTGACGCTGCTGTTCGAGGTGACCGAACTGTTCGACATGGAAACGCGGCCGGAACTGGTGCTGCTGCAGAAGACCATGGTGGTGGTGGAAGGCGTGGCGCGCACGCTCGACCCCGCCTTCAACATGTGGAAGACCTCCGAGCCGGTGGTGGGCAACTGGATCCGCCACAATCTCGGGCCGCGCGGTATGATGGAAGACGCCCGCGACGGCGTGCAGGCGCTGCTGTCGCTGGGCCGCCAGGCGCCGGACCTCGCCGCCCGCACCGAGCGCCTGTCGCGCGAGATCGACGCCATGGCCGAACACGGCCTGCGCTTCGACGCCGACACCGCCCGCGCCATCGGCAAGGCCGAGGCCCGCGCCACACGGTGGGGCAGGCTGGCGCTCTGGGTGATCGCGGGCGCGGCGGTGTATATCGCCTGGGCCGTCAGCTGAGTGCGTTGACAGCATTGATTGCAGTGCATACATTTTTTGCGATGGCAAGTGTAACGATCCGGAATGTCGATGAGCGGACGAAGCGCAATCTGCGCTTGCGCGCGGCGCGGCGCGGCGTCTCCATGGAAGAGGAGGCCCGCACGATTCTAAGGATCGTCGCTGCCTCCGACATACGCCTTGACGAGGGAGACGGCGAGAGTGCCTGGGACGTCATTCAGCGGCTGCGGGAGAAATACGGGACCTATGAACTGGAGGTTCTGGAACGCAGCGCGATGGTTGGCGACTCCTTGCAGGCGCGGGACTAGCGGGTGTTCGTTCTCGATACGAATGTCGTGTCGGAGTTCACAAAGCCAAAGCCTGACGAGGCAGTCATGGTCTGGCTTGCCACTATGCGGCGTGATGCACTCTTCCTGCCATCGGTCGTCGTGGCCGAACTCGTGTTCGGCATCGAACGCCTGCCGCCCGGCAAGAAGCGCAAGGCGCTGGCGGATTTCACCGGCGCGTTCATTGAAGCAGGCGGGCCGGACCGGGTTCTTTCCTTCGGTCACCCCGAGGCGCTTGCCTATGCTCGCATCGGCGCACACAGGCAGCGCATTGGAAGGCCCATGAAGCAATTAGACGCCCAGATAGGCGCCACGGCGCTGGTCTGCGGGTTTCCGGTCGTCACCCGCAACGTTCGCGACTTCGAGGACTGCGGCATCAAGATCGTCAATCCTTGGGAGGCGCGCGGCTGATGACACTCCAGGCCAAGCGTATCCTTCTCATCATCGGCGGCGGCATCGCTGCCTATAAGTCGCTCGACCTGATCCGCCGCCTGCGCGAGCGCGGCGCCGGCGTGCGCTGCGTGATGACGGCGGCGGCGCGGGAATTCGTCACGCCGCTGTCGGTCGGCGCGCTCAGCGCCGACCATGTCTTCACCGATCTGTTCGACCGCAATGACGAGCACGATGTCGGCCATATCCGCCTGTCGCGCGAGGCGGACCTGATCGTGGTCGCACCCGCCACGGCCGACCTGATGGGCAAGCTCGCCGGCGGACTGGCCAATGATCTCGCCTCGACGGTGCTGCTGGCCAGCGACAAGCCGGTGCTGATGGCGCCGGCGATGAACCCGAAAATGTGGACGCACCCGGCGACCCGGCGCAACCGCGCGACGCTGGCCGGGGACGGCGTGCTGTTCGTCGGCCCGGCGCGCGGCGAGATGGCCGAGAGCGGCGAGGCGGGCGACGGTCGCATGAGCGAGCCGCTGGAGATCGTCGCGGCTGTCGAGGCGATCTTCGCCGCGGCCGGACCGGCCAGGGGGCCGCTCGCTGGGCGCAAGATCATCGTCACCTCGGGGCCGACGCATGAGCCGATCGACCCGGTGCGCTACATCGCCAACCGCTCCAGCGGCAAGCAGGGCCACGCGCTGGCGGCAGCGCTGGCCAAGCTCGGCGCCGATGTGCGCCTCGTCTCCGGCCCGGTGGCGCTCGCCGATCCGGCCGGCGTTGAGGTAACGCATGTGGAAACGGCGCGGCAGATGAAGGACGCGGTGGAAGCGCTGCTGCCGGCGGATGCTGCGGTGTTCGTCGCCGCCGTCGCCGACTGGCGCACGGAAAATTCCGCCGGCGAGAAGATCAAGAAGGTCGCCGGCGAGGGTCCGCCGGCGCTCCGCATGGTGGAGAACCCGGACATACTGGCCGGCATAGGCCACCACAGGCAGCGGCCCTGGCTGGTGGTCGGCTTCGCCGCCGAGACGCAGGCGCTGGAAGAGAACGCCGCCGCCAAGCTGAAGAAGAAGGGCGCGGATTTCATCGTGGCAAACGATGTGAGCCTACCTTCACCCTCCCCCCAGATGGCGCAAGATTCGGGAGAGGCCGCGCCGAAAAGCGGCGCGGATGAGGGTTCTGACACGCCACCCCCACCCCTGACCCCTCCCCTCAAGGGGGAGGGGGACTCATCAGACGCCGTTGCCGGCGGGGTGATGGGCGGCGATCGCAATCGGGTGAAGATCGTCAGCCGCGACGGCATCGAGGCCTGGCCGGAAATGAGCAAGGCAGAGGTCGCGGCTCGGCTCGCCGCGCTGATCGCGGAAAAGCTGCGCACCATCGAGGTGTAGCGGGCCTTGGCGCGAATACCCCACCCTGACCCCTTCGCTCAAGGGGGAAGGGATTTTTCACCCGCAACAACTCACCAAACCATCGAATTTGGCGCCCAACCGCGACGAGCAAAGTCCCCCTCCCCCTTGAGGGGAGGGGTAGGGGTGGGGGTAAATCCAGAGGCGATTGTCCTGTCCAATTGGCCAGATATCAGGACGTGTCGGGAAAGGCGCACGCCGGCGCAGGCCATGCCGGACGACGCGATGTGCCGGGCTGATCGAAGGCCAGAAGGCCGGAGGACCGGTCTCCCCATGTCGCTCGGACCTGCGCCGTCAGGCTGAGCAACAGGGCGGCCAGCGCCCGGAACCGCGCGGCGAACCGCAGGGCGTCGGTCGGACTGTCGCTTTCATAAGCCGGTGCGGGCTGGCCGTAGCCGGTTCCGAAGACTATCCCCTGCGCGGCGGGTTCGGCCGTGCGCAGGATCATCAGCACGACACTGCGGACGCGGTGCGGCGCGTCGGCGGCGCGCTCGGCCATATCGGCCAGCGCGAACAGCAGCGCCACAATGCGCTGCAGTGCCACCCCGCTCCTCTCCGTTTGTCTGCTTCCGTCCATGCCGCCTCACTCCAATCAGGCCCGCGCATTGTCGCGCGGGATGGGAAAGTGTGGACGCAGGGAGGGGGTGGTTATTGCGCAAGTAGTGGAAAAGGTTTGAGATTATTTTTCGAGTCGAGCCTGGGGGCGACTTTTGTGTTCACATACCCTCTCTCCTGCGAAGCCAGCGCTGGGGGTGGCGATTGGCGGCGGCCACGCCGCAGGCGCGGGTGGGGGTGAGTGAGGTTGGAGTCCTATCAGCACCCCACCCCGCTGCTTCGCAGCGACCCCCCCTTAGGGGGAGGTAAGATTCCCGGCGGCCGTCGTAGCGGGGTGAAGATCCTCGACTGTGCGGCATTGAGGCGCTGGCCGGACATGAGCATAACGGATGTTGCGACACGGTCTGCGGCGCTGATGGGGGGGGAGACGTTGGAGGTGCTTAGCCGTTCCCCCACGACGCTAACCGCTGCCCGCGACTCGTGCGCCCGTTTAGGGACGACACCGCCTTGACGAAAAGGTTCGCTGGGCTGATTGTGATGACGCCGCAACGTCGATGGGCCCCTCACCCGTGGGGAGGGCCGGCGTGAATGCGCCGGTCGGGAGGCAGCTCGTCACAGCGCCCTGCTCCACGCAATACAAAAACCGTGCCGGAGGATAGCCTACCCTGTCGATATAAAGGGATGTGCATGACTCAATCTCCCGAAGTAACCTTAACAATATTGCGTCGCAGCAGATTCGTTGTGCGACGCAGTAAACTTGCTTTGTACAACTGATTCGTGTAGATAGTGCGCTGCCGGAGACTGCCGGCCAGCGGTGAACCGCTCTGGGAGGAGTGTCGTAAGCGCTTGAAAGTGAATAGGTATTTGAAAACGGCCGGTGCAACGCAGGCCGTTGTTTTGGCATGTCTTGACTACTGGAAATACTTGCCCGTAAAAGATGCATTGTCCATAACGGAGAAACCGCCGCAAAGCTGGCCAGCCGCGACGGTTTCAAAGTAACACCTGCACAAGATTGGACGTCGGGCGCAGGTAATGAGGCGTTTAGTACGCTGATGTTGAATCAGAATAATCCCTCATGGTCAAGCCTGACGTTCGCTTATGCCAACTAAGGAGAAACTCCGATGGCACAGCGTACCTATCCTTCATACTGGCTGTACAAGGACAATCGTGGCGAATGGCGTTGGTCATATGATGCCAAAAACGGTGAGACTATTGCCGTCAGTAGCGAAGGTTACAACCGTCGTATCGATGCCCAACGGGGTATCGATATCATGAAGGCATCGCACAGCAGTTCTACATGGTATCCCGCAGACTTGGAGAACGCAGCCTGACGACGAGGGGCCGCATTTGTGCGGCCCCTTCCGTCGGAGTATCCGCATTCACACGTGAGGGTCAAATGTCAAAATTTAAGTTCAAATTGAAGCTCCAAGGTCTAGAGCTCGAAATGGAGGGAGCGAGGGAAGATATACCTTTGATGGCTCAGAACCTGGGCAACCAACTGACGGGACTCTTGCAGCCTGCTGCAGACATGGCTTCGAATGACAAAGGGCGTGAGGAAGAAGTTGCCCTTCCGCTAACTATTGATCACTCGTCTGCCGATAAAGCTAGAACCAAGAGACGGCGCAAATTCGCAGGAAGCGAATCTGCTGCAAGCAACGGAGAGGCGCCAACTATTGAATGGCAGCACGATCCTGCGAAATACGGCAACCCGCAACAAGCCTGGAATGTGGTCAAGAAAGCTATTTGGATGATATATGTGCTGTCCAAGGAGACGGCTTACTCCCAAGTGTCAGCAAAGCAGACAGCCGATACATTTAACAAGAAATTCAAGCAAGCTGGGACCATCAGAAGCACAAATGTTTCACGTGACCTAGGAAAGGCGAAACTTAAGTCGCCGGCATTGGTTGGAGGCGACACTTCCAAAGCAGTCGTTGAATGGTTCTTAACTAATACTGGTACGCAGTTTGCCGAGGACTCGATCAAAGAGGTAACTCAACCGAATGCCGCTAATTGATAAAGCGACACTGATAAGCCAGATGAGCCCCCCTCTCGATACACTTCTAGCAACCCAGTTGGTGGACGAGTTCATCTCTGCAGAGCGGCGATTCATACAACGTGATTGGGAGCCTGTTGAGTTGGATGGCGGGCAATTTTGCGAAATATGTGCCCGCATTTATTATCATCAGGTTAGTGGAATCCTTAACCAGGCAAAGGATTTCAATGATTGCTTGAAGTTTGTTGAGAACGACGGATTGCAACATGCCATATCCCCTCGCCATGATGCCCTTCACGTAAGCAAAGTATTGCGAACAGTATATAAATTTAGAAGTCAAAGAGGTGCAGTCCATATCTCTCCTAGGTATTCTCCAAACCACATGGATGCTAAGTTTGTAATCGAAAATGTCCGTTGGTTGATGAATGAAACACTGAGAATATTCTGGAGCGGAGACAGAGAGACTGTAGCTAGAGCGGTCCGAGAACTGTTGGATTTCGACGTTCCGGCCGTGGGTCGATTCGGCGGTTCCATAGTGGTCCAACGAACAGATTTGACGGCAGAAGAGGAAATTCTGATCTTGATGCACTACGCTGGGGATGCTGGGTTTTCTCGATTGGAACTTGGTAGGTATGCACAATGTGCACCATCCACCGTGACACGGGCGCTTCAAAAGCTCGAATCTCCATCTGTCCGCGAAGTCATCCAGATCGGCCGTGGTCAGTATAGGCTCACTGATCTCGGGTCTAAGAGAATCCGTGACAACCTCGCGGCGAAGCTTGTGCTCTAAGTTAGAACACCTCTGCGCCACCGCCCCTCATCCGCCTTTCGAGCACCTTCTCCCCGAAAACGGAGAAAAGGAAAGCACCGTGCGCTGCCGCAATGACCCCTCACCGTCTCGGGCTGCGCCCGAGCCACCTCTCCCCCGCTTCGCGAGGACGAGGAACCAAGGTTCTGTCAGGTGTAGCCCATCTTCGGCGAGTCGATGAGGGTGGCCTGGGGAATATCCACTTTGCCGAGCTGGCGCCTGCACGGGCGCCGGTATCCCCCCTTGCGGGGGAGAATCCAAGAGGGCATTGCAGGGCTGCGCGCTTCAAAGCCCACTTGCGATTGCTAACACTTAGCTCGGGAACAAGCCAACTCGCTAAGATGGTGAAATCGCTTTCTCTCCCGCAAGGGAGAGATAGAGGCGCAGGCGCACTGCCGATATGACCCCACCCGGCGCGCTGCGCCACAGCCCTCCGCTATGGCTCCGGGCGTTCGTCGCTCGAAAAGCCCATTCAGGGGCTTTTCGGGGCCTTCGGCCACCGCTCCTTACCCCCTCAAGGGGGAGGGACCTCAAGCGTCAGCTATCACCCATCTTCAGCGCCTCAATAAACGCCGCTTGCGGGATATCCACCTTGCCGAACTGGCGCATGCGCTTCTTGCCCTCTTTCTGCTTGTCGAGCAGCTTGCGCTTGCGGGTCACGTCGCCGCCATAGCATTTCGCCGTCACGTCCTTGCGCAGGGCCGAGATCGTCTCGCGGGCGATGACCTTGCCGCCGATGGCTGCCTGGATCGGGATCTTGAACATGTGCTGCGGGATCAGCTCCTTCAGCTTCTCGCACATCACGCGGCCGCGCTTTTCAGCGGCGGTGCGGTGCACCAGCATGCTGAGCGCGTCGACCGGCTCTTCATTGACCAGGATCGACATCTTCACCAGATCGCCTTCCTTGTAGTCGGTCAGATGGTAGTCGAACGAGGCGTAGCCCTTGGAGATCGACTTCAGCCGGTCGTAGAAATCGAACACGACTTCGTTCAGCGGCAGGTCATATTGCAGCATGGCGCGCTTGCCGACATAGGACAGGTCGACCTGAACGCCACGGCGCTCCTGGCAGAGCTTCAGGATGCCGCCGAGATAATCGTCCGGGGTCAGGATGGTGGCACGGATCCACGGCTCCTCGATGGCTAGGATCTGCATCACGTCGGGCATGTCGGCCGGGTTGTGCAGCTCCTTTGTCGAGCCGTCGCGCAGGTTCATGCGGTAGACGACGCTGGGCGCCGTGGCGATCAGGTCGAGGTCGAACTCGCGCTCCAGCCGCTCCTGGATGATTTCGAGGTGCAACAGGCCGAGGAAGCCGCAGCGATAGCCGAAGCCGAGCGCCGCACTGGTCTCCATGTCGTAGGAGAAGGAGGCGTCGTTGAGCCGTAGCTTGCCGACTGCGGCACGCAGAT
>DATDBN010000066.1:0-3120 GCA_036524835.1 Mesorhizobium sp.
GGCTTGGTCGCCATGATGCGCTTCAGCCACGGGCCAGCCTGCTCTTTCCGGCGCACAGCCCACCTGAGCACCGCGCTGGCGCCGATGATGAGCAGTCGCCTCAAACTGCGTTCGCCCATCTTCGATGTTCGCCCCAGCCGCTGTTTGCCTCCGGTAGAGTGTTGCCTTGGGGTGAGCCCAAGCCATGCGGCGAAGTCCCGGCCTCTTGCGAAGCTCTTCGCGTCCGGCGCAATCGCCACCATCGCGGTCGCCGCAATTCGGCCTGGTCCCACGTCATACTGCCCATCTCGCTACGTTATTGAAAGGCAAAGGTCTTTTGATCAGCATCTGATGATGACGGCGCGTTGGGGTGCATGTCGGCCTGCTCGATCAGATGCGGATCTTCGATATCGTGTCGTTTGATGATCCATGGCGCGCCTTTGCAATATTGCTCGGCGGGGATGATGCCGGCACGTATTCGGCGAAGGACCGTCGCGGGGCTCAGGTTGAGCATCCTGGCGGCATCGGTCAATGTGACTTCGCCGCGCTCGGCCAATTCGCCATCTCTGTAGACGGCGATGTCGTGCGAGTTGCGAAAGCCTCGCACACGCGCCTGCGTCCATCCATTTGATCGACCTGTCCGCTTTCCCACCCGGTTGAGCATGCCAGCAATGGCCTTGTCCGGCATCATCCGTGCACAGGTACGGATCAGTTCCACCATCTCAGGATCGACGGACCACCGCGTTTGGCCCCGTCGGTTCTTTCTCACCGTCAGGCGGGTATGATCGCCGCCCTGCCAATGCAACAGCAAATGAATCTGGTCGCCCTCGACCTGTGCCACGACCTCACGCAACACCACCCGGACGATACGTTTACGTGTGCAGGCAGTAGCCGCCGGATGATGCCAGGCTGCCTCAAGGTCGGCACCCATTTGCAATAGGCGCTGACGCTCCTCGTCGCTCAAAGCTGCCGGTCTCTGTCGGAGCACAGCCTCCAGTTCTTCCTCGAGCCCGCGCACGCTCGCAAGGGCTCCATTCCACCGTCGCTCGAGTTCGTGGGCAACCAGGCGGTTCTCGGGATCGACGGCGTCATACTGACGGTGCGCCCTGGTCGCCTCATATCGCGCCTGTTCGAGCGCCAGCTCGATCTGACGCTGCCTTTCGTCAGACTGGTGCTCGCGCTGCGTGATTGCCTGGACGGCAGCCTCAACGCCGAACGGCTGCAGTAACCGCACGATCTCGCCTCCCACCGCCTCGTCGACGCGTAATGCGCCGAACGAGATACAAGGACTACCTTCAGGATTGCTCCGGGCGGCGTCACATTTATAGCGGCCGACATCCCCCTTGGCGCCGTGGTAGCCGACAAGCAGCCGGCGGCCACAATGACCACAGCGCAGTAGACCGGCGAGCAGAGCCTCGCCCTTGCGCACCGGCCCGCGCACCATCATGCCCTTGCCGTTGGCATTGTCAGCGATCAGCCGTTGGTTCCTTTCAAAGTCTGCCCAGGACAGATAGCCTTCGTGATGATCCGGGAGCAAGACCGCCCAATCTGAGCGATCCTTGCGACGGCCGCGTACGATTCGCTTGCGGCCATTTTCGATTATCGTCCGACTTCCGGTTCGGCCAAAGGCGTAAGCACCGGCATAAACAGGATTAGTGAGAAGATTGCTCACCGTCGTGTAGACCGGGAGCTTCCACAGCACCTGCTGCGGTCCCGAGATCCTGGGGTTGATGTACGGAAGCGCGATCCGGTCGCTGCGGAGCGATAAGAACACCTGGCGGATGCTTTGCATTTCGGCAAAGCGGCTGAAGACCAAGCCGATCGCCTCACGCACGCGCAGGTCGGGATCCATTTCGATTTTGTCACGGCCCACTTTCACATAGCCGACGGCGACCTTGAAGAAGAGCTCACCCCGTCGTGCCTTCTGCTTCAGGGCTTCCATCGAACGAGCCCGCAGGAGCGACAGTTCGAGTTCGCTCATTGTCCCTTTCATACCCAGCAATAACCGATCGTTTGGATGACGTGGTTCATAGACTCCATCCTCATCGACAATCACCGCGCCAACCAGGCCGCAAAATTCGATCAGCGTGTGCCAGTCGCGTCCGTTGCGCGCCAGCCGTGACACTTCGATTGCAAACACAGCACCGACGCAGCCTTCACAGATCGCTGACAGCAGCTTCTCGAAACCCGGACGACGGACACCCGAACCCGAGCGGCCAAGGTCATCATCGATGACTGTCACATCCGTCCAGCCGAGAGCACGGGCACGCTCGGCAAGGCCATATTGGCGCCGCCGGCTCTCATGATTGTTGGCAAGCTGATCGACGGTCGATTGGCGGATGTAGATATAGGCGCCGCGCGCCAGGTGGTCAGCTGTGATCTTCATCAACGGCCTCCGTCACTGCGGAGACGCCGAGAGTTTCCGACAGCAGCGCGCTGACCAGAGACAACAGCTTGCTCTGCTCGGAGGCAACTTCCGGCACTGGCGGGGACTTGGGCACGAAGAGATCCAATTGGCGGCGACTGTGTGGGCGATGCTTCATGCTTGCCTCCTTCTTCGCGACGGGAATCGTCGCGCAACAAGCTTAGACAGGCATCAAGCTCCCGGCGAAGTTCGAACAGATACGCCAGTGGCAGACGGGGATGCTCCGTTACGATCATCGCCTCCGCCTGATTTTCCGTCATCCAGATCGGCAGCTGCGCCAAGGTGCCTTCAGGCTGGCGGATTAGCAGAGCGACCTCGTCACCATGGCGATTGTGCCCGGCGACAACAACCGTTTCTCCGTAACGGGGATGAAAGCGGTAACGGATAATCGTCTCGCCCGACTGATAGCGGGCATTATGAAGTTGTTGCACCAATGCCGGGGATCGTCATCAGTCGGCGCGCCGTCTCGTCTTCCTTCAGCCGGGAGCCGATCTCCCGATCCAGTTCGCTAATCCGCTCTTCGAGTTGGCAAAGCGTTTGCACAAGCGCTCCAAGCGCCGATCGAGCCGCGGCCGGAAGAAGGTTCGGGTCGTCTTCAATGGCGCGGGCCAGCTTACCGACATGCAGGGCGCCTTGCGCAACGACCACGCCAAACTCTCCCAGATGACCGCGCAACGCATTGATCGTCTGGGTGCGCTGGCGCACCAGAAGATCGC
>DATDBN010000067.1:0-5365 GCA_036524835.1 Mesorhizobium sp.
GGTTGAATGCGAGTGGGTGACGCAGGATTGGGACGGCATTATTCCGGCGCTGCAAGGCAAGAAGTTCGACGCGCTCATCGCCTCGATGTCGATCACCGAGGAGCGTAAGAAGCAGGTCGCCTTCACCAACAAATATTACACAACGCCACTGGCGGTGGTGGCGCTGAAGGACTCGCCCCTGGCCTCGACTGAGCCGGCCGACCTGGCGGGAAAAACCATTGGCGCCCAGGCCGGCACCACCCAGGCGACCTATGCGGACGATGTCTACGCCAAGGCGGGCGCGGAGGCGAAGACTTATCCGACGCAGGAGGAGGCCGTGGCCGACCTGATCAACGGTCGGCTCGATGCGGTTGTCTCCGACAAGTTCGTGCTTGTGCAATGGATGAAGGGCGAGGGCAAGGATTGCTGCAAGATGGTTGGAGACGTGAAGGGCACCGAGACCGAGGCAGGCATTGCCGTGCGCCAGGAAGACAATGCGCTGCGTGAAAAGCTCAACGCCGCAATCGATGCCATCGTCAAGAATGGCACCTACGGCAAGATCGTCGCCAAATATTTCGATTTCGATATTTATGGCGGTTGAGTGGCAGTCGCCGCACGCTTGTCGACAAGCGTGCGTAGTCAATTCATGAATTGATGACGCTGGGTCGGGCCTCGCACCCCGCGCCGCAAGCTCTGGTTAACCTTGTTCCGTTACCACTCGTTAAGGTCGCCGCGCTGACGTGCGGCAACTGGTTTGCGTTGCGTGGGTGTTAAATCGATGGGCTGGTTCAGAAGCGGAGATTCGGCGGGGAGAGGCGTATTTGCCGGCACGCTGGCGGTGCTGGCTTCGCTGGTCATCCTTTGCACTGCCGTCTCTGCCTCGGCAGGCGATGCCTTGCGCGCTAGCGCCTATAAGGTTTCCGGGACACAGAACCAAACGCAGGTGCAGATTCATTTTGACCGCGACCCCGCTGCGAACTGGTTCCTCTTGAGCGCGCCATATCGGTTGGTGATCGACCTGCCGAAGACGGAGTTTATCTTCGATCCCGCTAGCCTGAAGTCGGACGGAATCGTATCCGGCGTTCGCTATGGCGAAATGGATCAAGGCCGGTCACGCATAATCCTCACCGCCAAACGGCCGTTCACGCTCGAGAAACTGGACATCAAGCCGGCCCTTCAGAAGGGGGGGTTCGAGCTCGCGCTGGATCTGGAGGAGGCCACGCACCAGGCATTCGCAGCCGCCCTTGCCGACCAGGCTCAGACGACAGGGTCGACAGTGGCGACACCGGAGGCCACTGCCGCCTCGGCGCAGGCGGACAAATTCACCGTTGTAATCGATCCCGGCCATGGCGGCATTGACGGCGGCGCCAAAAGCTCCGCGGGAACGGTGGAGAAGGAAATCACGCTGGCATTCGGCTTGGAACTGAAGAAAAAACTAGAGGATACTGGACGTTACACCGTTCTTCTCACACGGGACAGCGACGTGTTCCTGCCGCTGAACGATCGAGTCGAGTTCGCCCGTCAGCACGACGCCAAGCTGTTCATCTCCATCCATGCGGATACGATCCGTGTGAAGGGCCTGCGCGGCGCAACAGTCTACACGGTTTCCGACGAAGCATCCGATGCGGAGTCTGCCGCTTTGGCCGATCGCGAGAACCTGGCGGATGCCATGGGTGGCATCAAGATCGAGGAGGAGAATCAGGATGTAGCTGACATTCTCGTCGATTTGATCCGCCGGGAAACACATGGCTTTTCCGTCAGCTTCGCGCGCACGCTCCTGGATCAGCTGGCGCAAAGCGTCAAACTGATCAACAACCCGCACCGGCACGCACGCTTCCGCGTGCTTCGCGCGCCTGACATCCCCTCCGTGCTGGTCGAACTCGGCTATCTCTCAAATGCCGAGGATGAAGAGCAATTGCGCAGCGCGGATTGGCGGGCAAAGACAGCCGTCAGTATCGTCGAGGCTGTAGAGAGCTTTGCCGCAAGCGCCTTGCGCGCTGGCGGATAAATATGTTGCGCGGGTTGGCTTCCGTTGCAGCCCCGCCACGAGATATGGTTTAATGTAGACATTGCGGTTCTGCGGCGACTCGTTGCCGTATTTTGCCCACATCGAAGCGGCATGGCTGACTGATGTGGTTCTACGTGGATGGTTCGCTTGAGGCCGGCCTCGCGAGATGCAGTAACCGCAAACTGGAGCGGGCATGATTCGGCTTATCGGCTATTTTTTCGGCATTGCCACGACGTTGGCGTTGCTGGTTGCGGGCGGGACCGCCGTTTATGTCAGTCACCTGACCAAGGACCTGCCTGATTACGAGTTGCTGGCGAATTATGAGCCGCCGGTCACCACGCGCGTGCATGCTTCGGATGGCGCCCTGATGGGCGAGTTCGCGCGTCAGCGCCGCCTGTATCTCCCAATTCAGGCGATACCGGACCGCGTGAAGGTGGCTTTCCTGTCCGCCGAGGACAAGAATTTCTACAAGCATCCGGGTATCGATATCACCGGACTTGGCCGTGCCCTCTACACGAATTTCCAGACGGGAAGCCGCCAGGGCGCCTCTACCATCACCCAACAGGTGGCCAAGAACTTTCTTCTGACGGCCGATCAGACCTATGAGCGCAAGATCCGGGAGATGATCCTGGCCTTCCGCATCGAGCAGGCCTATTCGAAAGACCGCATCCTCGAACTTTATCTCAACGAGATCAATTTCGGGCTTGGCGCCTATGGCATCGCCGGCGCGGCGCTGACCTATTTCGACAAGTCGGTCAGCGAACTGACGGTTCCGGAAGTCGCCTACCTTGCCGCCTTGCCGAAGGCGCCATCGAATTACCATCCATTCAAATACACCCAGCGCGCCATCGACCGTCGCAACTGGGTCATCGAGCAAATGGCGGAAAACGGCTACATCACCCGTGAGGAAGCCGCCAAGGCGAAGACGGAAGACCTCGGCGTGACGCCGCGCCGCCGCGGCAACTACCTTTTCGCAGGCGAGTATTTCACCGAGGAAGTGCGCCGCGAGATCATCTCCCGCTACGGCGAGGACGCACTTTATGAGGGTGGCCTTTCGGTCCGCACGACGCTCGATCCGAAGATGCAGATCACCGCACGCAAGGTCATGCAGGCCGGATTGATCCGCTTCGACACGCTGCGCGGCTATCGTGGCCCGGTCAAGCAGATCGATGCGTCGGGAGACTGGGGCGTGGCGCTGGGCGAAGTGAAGGGGCTCGACGATGTGCCTGAATGGCGGCTGGGCGTTGTGCTCGACAGTTCGAGCGCGGGCCTCACCGTTGGCCTCCAGCCCAAGAAACTGCCCTCCGGTGCGTTGGTCGCGGAGCGCGAGAAGGTCACCGTCTCGAAAGAAGACATGAGCTGGGCGATGCGCCACAAGGTTGGCGGCAAAATCGTCAAGGCAAAGTCACCCGAGGAAGTGCTGGTGCCGGGCGACGTGATTTATGTGCAGAAGGACGAGCAGAGCGGCAGATACCTGCTGCGCCAACCGCCGGGCGTCGAGGGCGGCCTGGTTGCGATGGATCCGCATACCGGACGTGTGCTGGCCATGGTTGGCGGCTTCTCCTATTCGGAGTCGGAGTTCAACCGCGCCACACAGGCCATGCGCCAGCCAGGTTCATCGTTCAAGCCCATCGTGTACGCCGCGGCGCTCGACAACGGCTATACGCCGGCCTCGGTCATCATGGACGGTCCGATCACGATTCGCGTCGGCAATGAGACCTGGACACCGAAGAACTATGATGGCGGATCCGCAGGCCCGTCGACGCTGCGCAACGGTATCGAGCGTTCGCGCAACCTGATGACGGTTCGCTTGGCCAACGACATGGGCATGAAGACCGTCGCCGAATATGCGGAACGCTTCGGCGTCTACGACAAGATGGGCCAATACCTGCCCATGGCGCTGGGTTCGGGCGAGACAACGGTGATGCGAATGGTGTCGGCCTATTCGGTCATGGCAAATGGCGGCAAGCAGATAAAACCGTCACTGATCGACCGCATTCAGGACCGCTACGGGAAGACCGTCTTCAAGCATGACGAGCGCGGCTGCAAGGACTGCGCCGCGACGGAGTGGAAGGACCAGCCTGAGCCGGATTTGGTCGACAATGCCGAGCAGGTGCTCGACCCGATGACCGCCTACCAGATCACATCGATGATGGAAGGCGTGATCCTGCGCGGTACGGCGACGACCTTGCTCGAACTCAAGCGTCCGATCGCCGGCAAGACCGGCACCACCAACGACGAAAAGGATGCCTGGTTCATCGGCTATACGCCGAACCTCGTCGTCGGCCTCTATATCGGCTACGACCAGCCGCAGCCCCTGGGTAAGGGCGTCACGGGCGGTGGCCTCGCCGCGCCGATCTTCAAGCAATTCATGGCTGAAGCACTGGTCGGCGTGCCGCCGATCGACTTCAAGGTGCCGGAAGGCATGAAGCTGATCGCGGTAAACCGAAAGACCGGCATGCAAGCGGATCCCGGCTCCGCGGGCTCGATCCTCGAAGCCTTCAAGCCCGGCACCGGTCCGGCCGACAGCTATTGGGTCATCGGCATGGATGATGGCGGCGGAGGCGTTGTGAACGCGCCGAAGGTCAAGGAAGCGATCCAGAATGGATCGGCGGGGCTTTATTGATCGCCTGAAGACAGATCGTGTGTGGTCACGCCGGTTGGCGAGCGGCAACGCCGTTACCTGCCTCGTTTGGCGCTTGCAGCGAACGGTCCGAACCGAGGTTGGGGATGGCTGCTTTAAGCGTTCAACCCAATCAGCAACGTGCTGCGGCAATCGTCCGCGCAACCGCCGGCCCGTCAGTCAGCGTATTGCGGTACTCACGATCGAGGTCCGTGCCGCCCATCCCCACATTGGGATTGCGATAGAGCATGCCGCTCGGCACGTCCTTGAGCGCGGCGAAATGCAATTCGCCTAGTCCGGCTTGCGCTTTCACGGCACCGATATTCTCTTCGGTCAGGCCGCCGCACCCCATGATGATGATCCGGTCGCCGGCGGCGGCGACCAACTGGCCGAGGAGGGCCGCGCCGTCTTCGGCGCTGTCGCGCTGTCCGCTCGTCAAAACTCGGTTGCAGCCGCTGCGAATAAGCGCCTCAAGCGCTGCAAGCGGATCGTTGGTCATGTCGAAGGCGCGGTGGCACGTCACATTGAGGGGGCCGGCGGCGTCGACAAGCGTGCGCATGCGGCCCTCGTCGATCGCGCCGTCCGCCGTCAGGCAGCCGACGACAACACCGGCCACCCCGATCTCGCGCAGCGCATTCACATCCTGCACCATCGAGTCAAACTCGGCGTCCGAATAGAGAAAGTCGCCGCCGCGTGGGCGGACGATGACATGAAACGGGATGGTTGCGCGATCGAGCGCGACGCGCACGGTGCCA
>DATDBN010000068.1:0-6781 GCA_036524835.1 Mesorhizobium sp.
TGTTCGTCATCGTTGATGTCCTATCGTTCTCCACCGCGGTCGATGTCGTCGTATCGCGTGGCGCGAGCGTCTACCCGTTTCCTTTCGGCGATCATGAGCGGGCGAACGTGCGGCAGCGGAACTGGGAGCGATCCTTGCCAAGCCGAGAAGGGCAGCCGGCGGGGGGACTCAGCCTGTCAATCCGGCTTTGGATCGGACGTGGAAATTGCTCTGGAGGAGGGCGCAAGCGATGGCGTTCCGATCTTGCGCGATGGAGCGTTCAGACAATTTTCGTCTGTAAATCTAGGGCGTTAAGAGTCTTTCTTCGCAGACTCTTCTGCCATCGCCGCCTCATGGTACCACGCATCGACAACGATCTGCCGCGACGGTCGATTGTCGTTTCCGATCATGGACTGCGTGAAAATGTCTTCCTTGGCGAAGCCAAGCCGACCGCCGCGCGGAAAGGCTAAAACCTTGGCGCTGGCTGGGAAATGCGTATGTCCGTTCATAGTGCCTTGTCCTTGGTGCCGCCGGAGCGGGGCAGGGACTATCTCATATAGTATAGCTTAAGTACTGGCGCAACAAATCCTACGAAATATCCCAAAATGCTAAAAATTAGGCGTTTAATACTTATGCCTAAATTGAAAGCATATATCCATTATCTGATTTCTTGTGCGCCGCGATATGATCTATGCTGCACTAGCGCGCCCACGCCTCGGCAAAAGTGCCTCCGAATTAATCCTCGGGCATCTGCACGCCGAGATTGCACAAATCTTAGGCGAAGGAAGCGGTTTTCAGGGCGGAAACCCTGCGTTTGCTGGGTTGGCACAGTCATTGCTTTATCAATGTCGGGACAATTTGGACCTGAATCCTGGCGGGATGGCAAGGCGTTCGTAGCCGCCGTCCCGGTTCGAAAATTGCTTCGAGAGGCAAAATATGGCGAAATACAAGCTCGAATATATCTGGCTCGACGGCTACACGCCGGTTCCGAACCTGCGTGGCAAGACGCAAGTCAAGGAATTCGAGTCGTTTCCGACGCTCGAGGAACTGCCGCTGTGGGGTTTCGACGGAAGCTCGACCATGCAGGCGGAAGGCCGCAGTTCCGATTGCGTGCTGAAACCGGTGGCGCTCTATCCCGATCCGGTCCGCACCAACGGCGTGCTGGTCATGTGCGAAGTCATGATGCCGGACGGCGTGACGCCGCATGATTCCAACAAGCGTGCGACCATCCTTGACGATGAGGGCGCGTGGTTCGGCTTCGAGCAGGAATATTTCTTCTACAAGGAGGGCCGTCCGCTCGGCTTCCCGGAGAATGGCTTCCCCGCGCCGCAGGGGCCGTACTATACCGGCGTTGGCTACAAGAATGTCGGCGATATCGCGCGCCAGATCGTCGAAGAGCATCTCGATCTTTGCCTCGCCGCCGGCATCAATCATGAGGGCATCAACGCTGAGGTCGCCAAGGGTCAGTGGGAGTTTCAGGTGTTCGGCAAGGGGTCCAAAAAGGCTGCCGACCAGATCTGGATGGCCCGCTACCTCCTGCTGCGCCTCACCGAGAAATACGGCATCGACATCGAGTTCCATTGCAAGCCGCTTGGCGATACGGACTGGAACGGCTCGGGCATGCATTGCAACTTCTCAACCACCTATATGCGCGAAGTTGGCGGCAAGGACTATTTCGAGGCGCTGATGACGGCTTTCGGGAAGAACCGCGCCGACCACATCTCCGTCTACGGACCCGACAACCATATGCGCCTGACAGGTAAGCACGAGACCGCCTCGATCGACACGTTCAGCTATGGCGTGGCCGACCGCGGCGCTTCTATCCGCGTGCCGCATTCCTTCGTGCGCAACGACTACAAGGGCTATCTCGAGGATCGCCGGCCGAACTCGCAGGGCGACCCCTACCAGATCGCCTCGCAGGTTCTGAAGACAATCGCCGAAGTTCCGGTCGAGGCGCTGAAGCAAAAGGCGGCGGCGTAAGCTCACCGCACCACAGACAACGAAGCCCGGGCGGAAACGTCCGGGCTTTTTCTATGCCGACACTTGCAAGGCGGGCTGCCACCGCACGTAAGATCAGCCGTCGCGCGTCCACAGCGCTGCGCCATTCCTCTCGGCGATTTTGCGGCTAAGTCTGTTCAGTGCGGCGGCTTCGGCCATATCGCCTTGCGCCTCGAGCAGCCATGCCCGCGACCGCGCCAGCAATGGCTGGAACTGAGATTCCCCGAACCGCGCCACTCGTTCGTCGTGTCGGTCGAGCAGGGCGCGGGAGTCATCCAGCCGGCCGACGGACACGTAGGCGTCGGACAGCGCGCTGGCAAAGAACGCCTGCCAATTCTGGAAGCCGGTCATCGCCCAGAGACCGGATCCTTCCTCCATCTGGGCGATTCCCTCGTCGACATGGCCGCGCCAGGCTTTGACCCAGCCCTGGCACACCATCGACATGCCCAGGAATTCGGGGAAACCCTGGCTGCCTGCGAAGGCGATGCTTTCATCGCTGTAGCGCGCGGCGGTCGCCACGTCGCCGCGCAGCATTGCGGTCACAAAATTGGCCAGCAGGCCAAAGCCGTAAGCGTGAGGCCGCTTGACCAACCGGGCAAGCTCCAGCGCCTGGCGTGCATGCTCTGCGCCGGCTTCTGTGTTGCCCATGACGGTTTGCGTGAGGCCTAGATAGAACTGGCCGAAGACGCCGAACTCCTTCAGGAAGCGCATATAGTAGTCGCGGTGCAGCGTCGGATCGTAGCGATCCACCGTCGCGCCAAGATGCTTCAAGGCAAGCCGGTTGTCGCCCCGATGCCAGCCGACCAGGCCGCGCATGGTGTGCGCAGCCAGATAGGCGCCATCGGATGGCGCGGTTTCCAAGATCTCGAAGAGCTCATCGGCTGTGCGGTCGGCCTCGGCGAGCTGCCCGCAGGCCCATTGGTGCAAGGCGGTGTTGTAGATGACCGGCACCAGATTGTCCGATTCGCCGTGCGCGCGCAGCAAGTCCAGCGCGCGCACCTGCACGGCGCCAAAGGCGGGACTTCCCGGACCTTGTGTCACCATGACAGTTGGCCCTTCGATCGCGCGCAGCTGAAGCTCCTGCCTGTCGCGGTCTCCTCCGTGCGGCATGAGTTCGATCGCCGCGAGACCACGCGTGACATGAGCCAGAGCCTCGGCGGCGCTGCCATCGCCGGCAGCGGTCATCGCCGCTTTGAGCCGCCACGTGGCGGAATCGGCCGGACGGCCAGCCGCCAGCAGATGTTCGGCCAGAACCTCTGGATTGACCCGCCGGTCCTCTGATTCGGCAAGCATCGTATCGGCCACGGATGCGTGAAGCCGTCGACGGTCCAGTGTACTCAGCGCCGTGTAGACAGCGTCCTTCACCAGCGCGTGCTTGAAGGTCGCCGTGCGGCTGGCGCCCCGCGTCTGGTCACGATGCGCGATGTCGGCAGCTTCGAGCGTATCCAGGGCCTTTTCGAAGGCCGGCCGGGCGAGGCCGGAGAGTGTACGGACGAGCTGCAGTTCGAACACGCGCCCGACAGTTGCACCGAGACGCGCCACCAATTGTGCATGCGGATCCAATCGATCCAGCTTGTTCTGCACCAGCCCGCTGAGGGTCAATGGTATGCTTCGCAACTCGTGCGGCCGTCCCGCGCGGTCCCTGGCGCCAGCGTTTTCCCGCAGCATCAAGGCGTATTCCTCGACAAAAAGCGGCACTCCGTCGGATTTCTCGACGATTGCCTGAAGCGTCTCGTCGTCCATGCCGGTCGATTGACCTGCCGCCTTGGCCAATTCCAGCGACTGGGTGTCGCTGAGGCGCTGCAGCCGGATAATTTGACTGTGAGCGCTCAAACGTTCGGCGAAGCCGCCCTCAGGCCGCGTCGTGGCGATGACTGCACACGCATATTCTGGCGCATTGCGCACCATGTTCTCAAGAAACTCTCCCGATGTCGGGTCTATCCAGTGAACATCCTCGAATGCCATGAGAAACGGCTTGCCCGGCATTGCCGTGCTGAAAACCTTTCTGGACAACATCTGAAACGCCATTCGGCGCTTGAGCAGAATGCCGATATCGGCGTTGGCCTCCTGTTCGTTGTCGGTGCTCGGCGCCACCACATCCATCAGCACCGCGGTCTGCTCCTCATCGGCTTGCCAGGCGACCTGAAACAGCCTGCGAAGCTTGTCGCGGCGAACCTCCTGCGTATCGTCGGCATTCACCCCGGACACCCAGTCCAGATACTCTTTCACCGGATGCAGAGATGAGAACTGATGTGCTGGCGAGCATTGCAGCGAAAGGTAGCGCACACCCTCATGCGCGTTCCGCAGCGCGTCGATGAGCCTCGATTTGCCAATGCCTGGCTCTCCGACCAGAACCACCGCGCCACCCGCGCCGGCCGATGCCCGCTCGAGCAATGAGTCCAGTTGCTCCAGCTCTTTCTCGCGCCCGACCAGCGGCGTTCGCAGCCCGCCGCGCAGCGCCTCAAACCGGCTCAGGCCTTTTCGCCGGCGGGGCTTTACCTGGTAGACCGTCTCCTGCTGCTCGAAGCCTTTCAACAACTGCGGGCCTAGATTTTCGAAGTCGAACGCCTTGCCCGCCAGCTTGCGGGTGGTGGCGCAAACGATTGCAGCGTTCTCCGATGCGAAAGCCTGAAGCCGCGCGGCCTTGTTGAGGCAGGCGCCGACGACATTTTCGCCGAAATGGTCGCCGGGTTTCTGGTGAATGATAACCCTGCCGGTGGCGATGCCGATCCGCGCCGCCATCGGGGCGCCCGCCAGCTTGCGGTTGAGCTGAGCCATGCTTTGCAGGATCGTCCATGCCGCCTGCACCGCGCACAGCGGATCGTCTTCGGTGCCGCGCGGATATCCGAAATAGCTGATGACGCCGTCGCCGAGATAGTTCGCGACGGTGCCGTCCTGCGAGCGCGTCGCCTCGGTGCAAAGGTTGTGGTAGACGCGCAGCAGATCGCTGAAGGCCTCCGGGCCATGCTGTTCCAGCAGCGCGGTCGAACCCACCAAATCGGCGAACATGACCGTCAGCTGACGATGTTCCGCCGATGTCGCCGCTACGTCCGCCGATGCGGACGCAACGCCCGCACCGTAGAACACGGATGGATCCCTAGTGGACGTCGACATGTTCCTGCACGAACTCGTCATTGCCGGCGGCGGCATCGAATGCGCTCAACGCGAACATCACCAGCATGTCGTAGTCGAGCGCGAAGGCGCCGGTGTTGTCGTTCTGGGGAAGCGACCCCGGCCTGTTCTGGAACCAGCGCGACCACATCTCCGAGCCCGGTGGGTACATTGGAAACAACGAACCCTCGCGGGGGAATGTCTTGTTGGGCGAAGGGTAGAGGTTGGAGACGAAGGGGAACTGCGCGGTGCCGTGGCAACTGAGGCAGGACGAAGCATGCAAGGTTTCCAGGCGCGTCCCGTCGCTCAACACCACATTGTGGCGCTCCGCCACGTCGATCGGTCCCGACAGGCGGCCACCCCAGCCCAGGGATGAAGTGGCGTAAGCCGGCGCCGCCGGATTGATCCATGTTTCCTGAAGCGGTCCGCCGTTGGGATCGGTCCCGTTGGGATTGCGGGCAAACGCCGGATCGTTGCCCCACATGGCTCCGAGCGGAACCAGCTTGTCCCATGTGGTGCTGCCGGGCGCGTTCTTGTCGTAGACATAGGTGATGAAGACCCAACCCGTTTGCGGCGAGGCGATCGTGTCCTTGACGATAATGTCAAACTGCAAGACGCGGAGAGGCACCACGACCGGCTTGGCATTCGTGTAGGGATTGTAGTCGGGTCCAGTGAGCTGATCCACGGTGGGCCGATAGACGTTCCAGATCGACGAGCCGTCGACGACCGGCCACTGGTCCGGCGTCGGTGTTACCCCGGCCGCCTTCACCACCATGCCGCCTTCGGGAAAGGACACCGCGCCGCGATTCGGCTTGAACGGATCGGCCCAGAGCTTGTTCAGCATCGTCGCCGAAACGGCATCGTAGTAGATGACCGTGTGGTTCTGCATGTCGGTGGTCAGGCCGAAATCCGAGAACGTCTCCTTGGTGATGACCTGTCCGGAAAATGCCCCCAGAATAGCTTCCTGCCCGCTCTCGGGGTCGGTCACGCCGTTCGGTCCTTTTTGTCCGTCGCCCTGCCAGATCATGCCGTACCAATTGTTTGCCGCCGCGTCCCAATTGTCGGGCGCTTCGATCATCGCGCGCATGCTCGGCTCGAGAAACACCTTCGCCTTGGCGACATAGTCTGCCGCACTTTCGATAGTGAGCGGCGCACGCGGCGCCACCGCGAACCACTTGTTCTCCGCCGTCTCCGGATAGTCATAGTTCAAGCTGCGGTAGGGTCCCTGCCATTCGCCGGGACCGGGATAGAGACCGTTGTTGGAAGCAAGCGGGTCGGCCGCGAGCGCCGGCAACGGCCCGAGAGCAGCGGCGGCCAGGGCGGCAGCCTGCAAGCTACGCCTAAGTAGCGTTCCGATCATGCGCGGTCCCTCACGGCATTAATCTTGCAAAATACTAATGTAACATGCGCTGAAGTTTGCGCCAGCAGAGATGTCCATGCGAAGCGCGAATTTGCGCAAAAAAAAGGCCCCGGCGTTTAGCCGGGGCCTCCAAGAAAACCTAACCTGATGGCTGGTTTAGACGGAATAGTACATGTCGTACTCGACTGGGTGCGGGGTCATTTCAAAGCGCATCACCTCGGCCATCTTGAGCTCGATATACGAATCGATCTGGTCGTCGTCGAACACGCCGCCGGCCTTCAGGAAGCCGCGATCCTTGTCCAGCGACTGCAGCGCTTCGCGCAGCGAACCGCA
>DATDBN010000069.1:0-13810 GCA_036524835.1 Mesorhizobium sp.
GCCTATCACGGCTCCTGGTTCCACCGCGCGCCGGCGACCAGCAGCACAGACCTCTACTACAATCCAAACTCCATCGATTGCCTCTCTCCAAGGGCCCAGGGGGAAGGCTATTGCTGACCTGCCCCATCAGGCCGGTGTGACGCCTGCGCATTCACCACTGCATTCCGACATGATGTTCAAACGGGAGACCAAGCCATGCCTACGAAGAAGTTCCCATACCTCATTGTGATTGCCGGCTGTCTCAGCGCGGCGCCGGTTGGCGTTATGGCGCAAGAGGCGGCGAATGGCCCACCACCCATGAAGACCATTGGCCAACAGACTCCGACTGGGCCAGTTCCTTCTCTTTTCGTCCTCAACTCGACGGGCGCCAAACTTGAAGGCACCACTTTGACGATGACCGGCGTATCGCCAAACTCGATCGTCTTTGCCGATCGTCCGGTGCGGGCGGCGGGTCACGTCGCGACAGAGCAATTCGTCATGCAGTGGGACGAAGGCAAGGGCAACTTCATCAAGGATCCGCCCAACGGAACCATCTCTGTCCTGGGTGGCGACGGCTCGAAAGTCGAGGACGCCGTCGTGACGTTGATGAAACCGAAGCTCGATGCTGGAAACCTTACATTTGAAGTCGCGGTTCTCGAAGGCAGCTTGACCGGCGGTAATGGACCTGCCGCGCTGTTCATCGATCGCGGTGGTTTCGGTGGCGGTGGCTTCGGTGGCGGTGGCTTTGGGGGCGGAGGCTTCCACGGCGGCGCCTTTGGTGGCGGCGGCTTTGGTGGGGGTGGCTTCGGTGGAGGAGGCTTCCATGGCGGCGGCTTCGGCGGCGGAGGCTTCGCAGGCGGCGGTTACCATGGCGGCTTTGCCGGGGGCGATCGAATCGATGATACCCACGTGAACGTCTATCACGGCGGAAACTATTGGCACGCCCCAGTCTATCACGGCGCCTGGTACGGCGGTGCCGGAGTCGTCGCAGGGGCTGCTCTGGGTGCAGCCGTAACGGCCCCCTATCGCAACTACGGCGGATACCCATACGGCTACGGGAACTGCGGCTACTACAATTATCCCCCCTATCCCCCCTACTGTTGAGCAGGCGGCATTCGAGTGCGCGCACTTGCCTGGTGCGCGCACTCGAAATCGACCAGCCGGAGCATGCGGCGTTCAAATCCGCTCCGTCTAGCAGCCATCGTCGCTATGGCGCCGGCAACATCAATAGCGAGGATTACAGATGTCACTCTTCAACGATCTTCTCGAGCAACCGTTCGATCAGAGGATCACATCGAAATACACGACGGTTAACGGGCTACTATATTTGGCGGTTGGGGCCTTGGTCCTCATTTGGCCAGGAATGGTGCAGACGATCTTCAGGGATGCTTCGTTCGTTGGCAACGAGGCCGCACTCATCCGCGTCATCGGCATGACCGTGATGGTGATTGGCTGGCTCTATCTATTCGGCGGCCTCTCAGGTGGCAGGCGGATCGTCGCCGCCAGCGTATTGGACAGAGTGGTGCTCGTCCCTTTGGTGCTCGTACCCTTGGCTATCTTAGGAGTTTTCCCCCATTTTCTCCTGGCCTTTGCGGTTCTCGACCCGGCACTGGGTATCGGCGCGTGGCTGCTTCTCAATCGATCGCCCCGTGGTTGATTTCGCTCTCCCGGAAATTCGAGTTTAGCAAGACCGTCGACACGAGCAACCAGTCGGTTTGGCATAGCAATCACGACGAAAATCGTCCCGTCCTCACTGCAACGTGTGGTAGAAATTGCCTGCAGTTACTTGATCACATTGCCACTCGACAGAACGATGCTTTCCAGGCCACCTGTTGCCCCCATGCACTTGTCTATCTCGGTTGAAGGGGCGAGGGTTAGTCTGACGATGCATCTTGAGGCGCCGAATGAATTGCGTTCGCTTCGCACTAACCGCTGCCGCCCTGATCGCCGGTTTTACGACGCCAGGCTTCGCTAAGGACAGCGCGGACGAGCTCGCGACGAAGCTATCCAACCCCATCGCCTCGCTGATCAGCGTGGGGGCAGGCACGCGCTACTGGGCTGCGAGCCCCGAAGGCCGGCCGGATGGTTTTGGCGTGCGCGGTGTCGTGACGCTGCTGTTTCCCAAATAATGACCCAACACACAGTTTCGCTTACTGACTGGAGACGGTTCCCATGAAGTCTGGATTTGCAGCAATAGCCCTTGTCTGGGGCAGTGTTCTCGCCCTTCCAGCGGGAGCCGCTGACGCCATTTCAGCGACCGCGCCCGAGGCAGCGCCGGTTTTGGAAGATGGTTGGACGTTTTCCGTCACACCCTATTTCTGGGCCGCCGGAATATCGGGCGAAACCCAGCAGTTCGGCGTGCCAATCGTTGTAGACATCGATTCCGACTTCAGCGACATCCTGGATAATCTCGACTTTGCAGCCATGGCGATCGCCGAAGCGCGCTACGGACGCTACAGCGTGTATGGCGATCTGATCTATACAAAGCTCGGGGCGTCGAGTTCAACGCCGTTCGGCATCCTCGCGGACAGCGTAGATGTCACATCCTCGACATTTGCAGGCCTGGCTGCAGCGGGGTATTCGGTTCTCGACGGCCCGGCCGGCCATCTCGACATCGTCGGCGGCGTGCGGGTTTGGTCGGTCGACACCGAGATCTCCTTCAATGGCGGGCTCCTGGACGGGCGGTCCGTCGATGACGGCGCCACCTGGGTGGACGCCATGGTCGGTGTGCGCGGCAACTACGCCTTCACCCAGAATTTTTATGCGACTGGCTGGGGCTTGATCGGTGCCGGCGGCGCAGACCTCGACTGGGACGTCGCGGCGGGCCTGGGTTATCGCTTCAACGAAACCTTCTCCGCCACTGTCGGCTATCGCGCGATGGGCGTCGACTATAACGACGACGGCTTTCTCTTCGACGTCGTCGAGCAGGGGCCGATCCTGGGGCTGACGATCAATTTCTAGCGTAGGTCGGAGTGGCAGAGCGCGGCGCGGAAATGCTCTCTCTTGCGCTTGTGATGAGGTTGCGGAGATCGGTTCGGTGGACACTCGTATACTGCCTGCCCGACCGCGCCGGGCGATCGAGCGGGGACATCAGTCGGCTCGGAAAGCTGCTCCGCTTCGCCATAAACGGCATCATTGCCTCGGCCAGGGTGCCAATGCGCGTGAGAGCTATATCGGCTTTTTCACAGGGCTCCTGGTGCCTGCGCCTGCCGGCATGACCGTGTTCAGGACGAAATCGGACTCTCTTCGTGGCGCGAGACGGACGGCCTCACGGTAGAGCTCCACAAACTCTCCGAACGGAAAACCATCACTACCGCCGGCGATTGTTGTCCAAGTTATTTGAAGGAGTTCCCGAGAATGGCCAGCGAAAACCTTGCAGTAAATGAAACCGGCGATCTTATCGCTGCCAGCAAAGTGAATGGAACGAAGGTCTACAACGGCCGGGGCGATAGCATTGGTTCAATCTACGATGTGATGATCGACAAACACTCCGGCGCAGTCGCTTATGCGGTAGTATCGTTCGGCGGTTTCTTTGGTATCGGTGAGAATTACAGCCCGCTCCCATGGTCGGCTCTACGCTACGACACAGGGGTAATGGGTTATGTTGTCGATGACGTCGAGGAAACCTTGAAGGGCGGCCCCCATTACACCGATGACGACTATGAGCGGTGGGAAGACCTTGAATAGACACGCGAAATTGATGATTACTATGCAGGCTACAGCCTGGCCGGAAGGGCTCTATAGGGGAAAAACCCCAATAGCCAGCCGGCGGGTCGGCCGGCGAGTTGCCGGCGGCTGGCGCCAAGGCCCAAGAAAATTGCTTGCACACCGGACCCAACCAAACCGGCAGCGCCGAGGTGGCGGCAGCCTTTGGTGGCGGTCGGATCAGCCGTTGACCGTTCTCGCTCGGACGCTGCCCGGCAAGAGCGGGCACAACCCTGCTTCAGGTGTAGCTAAGCTGTGTAACTGACTTTGCCGGCTCGCTCTGTCTAACCGTGATGCGGCCCTCATTGACGACGATCAGAGCGCCGGGAGCGGACAGCAATGGCGGCTTCTGGTGACCCACTCGATAAATGGTGCCGGCCATGCCTTCCTTGTACCGGTGCGTTTCGCTCATCGAATCGTATGGCTTGGCCTTGAACGACTTGGCCGATAGCACTTCCCAAAAGTACAATATCGAGCTACCTGCATGTAACCTACCAATGGCTTGATGGCAGCTATGCTCGGCCGACAGAAATCCGGGTCGAAAATTGAATTCGACTGCGAGGTCGTTGGCGCGATACTGGATCGAAACTCTTGAGAACGCTCAATCTGCTTTTCCAGAGGTTTCTCGTCCTCTGTCTGGGAATAGTCAGCGTTTGGCTCATAGTCTTTGTCGTCTTCGATACCGCGGACCACAGACTCCCCTGGGTGCTGGCGGTGAGCCTTACCTATGGGTTGGCTGCCTATGTCATTTTGCCCAACGTGGTCCGGATGGGCTTGAAGATCCTCCACCGGAGCCTCATTCCCAGATACGCGATCACCGGAGACGGCTTGCCCGGCGACCCGGTGAATCTCGTGCTGATTGGTTCGCTTCAACAACTTCGCGAAGCGTTTTCAACGGCGGGCTGGTCAACAGCTGATGGCCTGGGGGTTGCAAGTTCGTGGCGAATGGCACGAGCGTTTCTGCTCAACACGCCGTATCCGACGGCCCCATTCAGCACGCTCTATCTCTTTGGACGAAGCCAGGACATCGGTTTTCAGCAGCCCATCAACAACAGTCCGCGCAAGCGCCATCATATCCGTTTCTGGGCGTTGAGCCTCGCCCATTCGGGCGACGACATCACCGCCGCAAGCTTCTGGCTGAATACGGACAGGCCGACGACTGACCAGCCCGTTTTATGGGTTGGGGCAGGCACCAGAGACACGGGATTGTCGCTGACCAAACTGACGCTTCAGGTGACGCACGCCACCGATTCAGACACCAATGCCGAACGAGATTATATAGTCGCCCAACTGAAGGAAAATCGAGTGATCGGGGATGTCGCACTCCACCAATCCGGCTCGCGCTTGCAGACGGGAAAGGTCAACCACTATGTCACCGATGGGGAGATCGCCTTCGCCAACCTGATCGATCATTAGCAAAGAGGACCTGACAGCTACGACGCGCATCGACGGAGGCACCACCACTGGAGAAGCTATTTTTGATCTTCGCCGGGTAGATGCGGCTCATCTTTACGGCGCCTGCGACAGGACCCCAGAATTCTTGGCTTTTCCGCAAATAGACGAGAATCTCCACCATCTGTTCGAATGGTTGTGACAGCCGCGTCGACATGCCTCTCAAAAGCCCCAGCGAGCCGTTCGACCTTCAGGACTTGGACTTCTGGCGGATTGCGCCGATGAGTTCGTCGACGATTCCCTGCTGCGCGCGAAGGCTTGAACTGGTCAGGTACATCTTCACCGGATCGAGATAGACGACCCGGCCGGTCGACCAGGCGCGGGTGCGTCGCACCAGTTCATTGTCGAGCAGCCTATCGGCCGTCTGGGCATGCCCGGTCACGGCGGCATCGCGATCGACGACGAAGAGCCAGTCTGGATTGACGTCCAGAATGTACTCGAAGGATATGGCCTGTCCGTGGACTGCAATGGCGAGATTGGGATCGGCCGGAGAGATGCCGAATTCGTCATGCAGTTCGCCGAAGCGCGACTTCGGGCCGTACGCGCTGATCTTGCCGCCGGTGACAAGCACGATAAGTCCCTTGCCCATCGTCCGGGCCTCGTGCCGGAGTTCATCGACCGACCTTCCGAGCGCGCTGATCTGCGCCTCGACCTCCGCCTCCTTGCCGAAGATCTTGCCGATCGTGCGGGCATTGGTCTCGACATCGGCCAGAAAATGCGTGCTGTCCGCGGTCAGGTCGACGACGGGCGCGAGCGCGGAGAGTTGCGTATACTTCTCGCTGGTGCGCGGCCCGATCAGGATGAGATCGGGCCTCTCGGCATTGACCGTCTCATAATCCGGCTCGAAAAGCGTGCCGATCTTGGCGTAGCTGTCTGCCTTGTACTTCGCGAGCGAGGGCGGGACATTGGAGCCAGGCACGCCACGGACCGGAATTCGGAGCGCGTCGAGGATGTCGAGAATGCCGAGATCATAAACGAAAATCCTGGACGGCCTGGCTTCCAGCTCTGTCGTGCCCTGGAAGTGGCGGATCGCGATCCGTTCCGCCAAGGCAGGCATCGCGAGTGCGCCACCGATGAGGAAAAGCGCTGCCACAGCCGACAGCAACTGGCGACGCCGATATCGGACGCGGCCTGTCCCTTGACCTCCGAACAATATCCTTCGGCACCGATTGTGGAGGTTCCCTCCTCGCGATTGTTCAAACGTGCCTGGAACCGTCCGAACGAGACTGGAAGATTCTACCGCTTCCCCCGCTACGCGATTTCGCAGCAGCCGTGGCCCTGCGTGATGACGCGACGATCGTCACCGAATTGATCGTGGATTAGCACTGGGCGCATATAGGGGCTGGTCATGATTCGGCCTGAGGTAGCATCGTCCTCATGCCTGATATCGCCGCATCCGTTGTGTATCGGTTGAAAGCGAGCCTGGGCAGGTTCCCCTCCGGATAGCGCGCCTTGTTGTGAGGCTGAAGCCGGGGGGCAATCCTGAGCGTTCCCAGGAAAAATGCGTAGCGGTTTTGCCGTTGGAAACGCGACAAAACATGATAAGAGCCGCTCAACGATCGCTTGAATCGTGAACTGCACCGATCAGCTTCGGGATCGGCCCTGCCCCTTCGCCACAAATTCGCCGCCACTTCTCAGCAATGAAATTGCCGTGAGCGAGACGGACCGGCGCTTGCGGTAAGAAACTTTCAAGGTTAACCGACCTAATGTCCGGTCGGGTTCAAGCGCCAGACCTTAGGCGGCGTGTTTTTTTCGATTGGGAACAAGACGTTTCGGCCATGATGACGAAGTTCTTCCGCACCGGGATGTTTGCGGCGCTGCTGCTGGCCGCAGCGGCGTGCAACGACCAAACCGTCAAGGATTTCACGGCCAACGCCTATACCAGCTTCTCGCCCGCGCTTCAGGCCGAGATGGCGCGCAAGAAGATGAGCCGCGAATCTCCCATCCTCGGGCGTATCTTCAAGGAAGAAGGCAAGCTGGAAATCTGGAAACAGACGTCCAGCGGCAGGTTCGCCATTATCGCCAGCTATGACATCTGCAAATATTCCGGCAAGCTCGGTCCGAAATACACCGAGGGCGACCGCCAGGCGCCGGAGGGTTTCTACACCGTCCGGCCGGCGCAGATGAATCCCAATTCGAGATACACTCTGGCCTTCAATCTGGGCTATCCCAACGCTTACGACAGGGCAAACGGGCGTAGCGGCGCCAATCTCATGGTGCATGGCGCATGCTCCTCGTCGGGCTGCTATTCGATGACGGACCCGCAGATGACGCAAATCTTCGCCTTCGCGGCGGAGGCCTTCAAGGGCGGCCAGCGCGAGTTCCAGATCCAGGCCTTTCCGTTCCGCATGACCGCGCAAAACATGGCGCGCTATCGCAACGACCCGAACTACCCGTTCTGGAAGATGATCAAGGAAGGCTACGACGCATTCGAGATCAGCAAGACGCCGCCGCGCGTGGATGTCTGCGAAAAGCGCTACGTCTTCAATCGCAGGCTGACGAACGGCACCACGCTTTCGGCCACGGGCGCCTGCCCGGCGCCTGACACCTCGGCATCCGCCGCTGCATATCAATCCTATCAGAAGGGCTATGAGGCGGCTTTCGAGTCGGCCGTCACCAAGAGCGGTACGCCGCCGGCCAAGCCGTCGATCCGCGGCGCCGACGAAGCCAAGCTCGTGGCCGACTGGACCAAGCGCCGCGCGCGCGGCGAGCGCATTCCGATCGATCCGCCCACGCTGACGGCGGACGGCAAGGTGGTTGCCACCGGCCGCATGGGCCGCGCCAACACCGAAGCAGGCCGCCGCATGGCTGCGCTCGAGGCGGCCGAAGCGGAAAAGAAACGCGTTGCCGAGGCCAAGGCAGCCGCAGAAACGGCGGAGAAAGAGCGTAAGCAAGCCGAGAAGGCAGCGCAGGAACTGGCTCTGGCCGAGGAGCGCAACGCCAAGGAAGCCGCCCGCAAGGCGCTGGCCGAGGCGAAGGCGCAGCCGAGTTCACAGGGAACCGTCGATGCGATAGCCGCCGACGAAGCGGAAGGGAAAAGCAAGGCCAAGGGCAAGGCAAAAGCGGCCGAGGAAGCCGCCGCCGCCAGCGAGATGCCCCCGCCGCCTCCGCCGCCGGAAGAAGGCATGCTCAACAATCTCAGAAAGAAGGCTACCGGCGCGCTCGGCAGCCTGCTTGGCGGCTAAGGCGTGACACGCATGCCGTCCGCTATCGCAAGCGGCAACGAAGCCGATGCCGCCTCGGTAGTGGATCATGCCGATGTGTACGACCTCAGAGGCCTGAACTGCCCCCTGCCCGTGCTCAAGGCACGCCGCCGACTGGCCGATATGGCGCCCGGTGTCCGACTCTGGCTTGAAACCACCGACCCGATGGCGGTCATCGACATTCCAGCTTTTTGTCAGGACAGCGGCCACCGGCTGGTGGCTTCCGAAGCGCGGCCTGGCGGCCACCGCTTTTTAGTCGAGCGCGGTTGAGAGCGCTGGGCGGCCCACGGCCCTTATCTATGCTACGCAGAGGGTCAGGGCTGCAGCCAGGTCCGAGACGGCCAAGACCGCATCGACTAGGCTGATTACAGCATAAAAGGGAGGCCGCAATGAGCGAGCCCAATATCAGGCGGGCATCGCTCGCCGACATAAAGCGGATGAAAGAGAAGGGTGACCTTCTCCACGATGCGAACGCGCCGGAAGGCGAGAGCCTCGGGCCGGAGTTTTGGGCCCAGGCGGAAATCATGGGACCCAGGAAGCCCCGCTCAGTCATCTGAAACTGGACCCCGAAGTGTTCGACTTCTTCCAGAAGCAGACAGGCGGAAAGGGCCATTTGACAAAGATGCAAAACGTGCTGAAGGCCTACGCCAGCGCGCACCGGCGCTAAAAGCCCGCAATCGCCAGCGGATTGTCCTGCAGCGCGGCGCGGTCGGGCTGATCCAACGCCGGCTGGTTGGTGATCGCCTGGAAAAGCCGGCGGACATGGTCCTCGGCAAGATCGAAGCCGATGATCACCAGCCTTGTGCCGCGCTGGCCGTCCGGCCAGGCGGGCAGCCGCGCCGGCGGATGCAGCAATTTCTGGACGCCGTGGATGACCAGCGGGCGGCTTGGCTGCTCCGCAAGTTCGATGATGCCCTTCATGCGCAGCAGCGCATCGCCATGCACCGAGCGCAGGAGATCCAGGAACGTCTCGATGGCCGCATAGGGCACAGGCTTGTCATAGACCAGTGAGAAGGACTTCACCCGGCTGTCATGACGGTGCGTGTGATGGTGATGGTCGCCACCGTGGTCATGTGCGTGATGCGCGTGGTCGTGATGGTCGTGCGAATGCCCGGCTTCACCAAGCCACCGCCTGACATCCGCAGTCTTCGTGGCCGGATCGTACAAGCCTGTGTCGAACAGGTTATCGGCGACCGCCTGCCCCTCATGCGCCCACAGCAGCGTCGCGTTTGGATTGAGCTGCCGCAGGCGCTCGGTAAGGTCATGGGAACCGGACGCCTGGCTCTCGCCCACCGCCGCCAGGTCGCCCTTGCTGACAACGATGCGGTCGGCCACGGCAACCTGCTTGACCGCCTCCTCGTGCGCATCCAGCGTCGCCGGCCCGTTCACGGCGTCGACCAGCGTCACCACGCCGTCCAGCCTGTACGCCTGCATGAGCACCGGATGCCCCATGATCGATTGGAGGACGGGGACAGGATCGGCGAGGCCCGTGGTCTCCACGATCACCCGTTTCAGCGCGCCGATCTTGCCGGTCTGCAACCGGTCCACCAGATCGGCCAGCGTGTCGACAAGTTCGCCGCGCACCGTACAGCATAGGCAACCATCGCTCAGTTGGATGACGCCATCGGAGGATTGCTCGACGAGCAGATGGTCGATGGCGACATCGCCGAACTCATTGATGATGACCGCCGTGTCGGTGAGGGCCGGATCCTTCAGCAGGGCGTTGAGCAGCGATGTCTTGCCGGCGCCAAGGAAGCCGGTGACAACGGTAACCGGTATCGGATCGAACATCAGTTGCGCACGTCCTTCGTGGTTCCATCGCCTTGCGACGGCGCGCCGGTCACCGACGAGCCCGGCACGGTTGGATCGGGAAGGTCGGGCCGCCAGCCGGGTATCGGCACATCGGCATATTCTTGCCCCTCGGCGTCGAGCCGGCCCGCGGGCACCGGGCCGTCGGCCCCGCCCAACCCAACCTGTACATAGGTCGGTGCATGATCGAGCGGCAGTCTCCAGCGCGAAACGACTTCAGGCGCGCCGGTTTCGCTCGGCTCAGCCTTGGCCTTCTTCTTGCCGGGCACGGGCGTCGGACAGATGACGCTCTTCATGTCGGCTGGCGCAGCGGCATGATCGGCGGCTACCGGCAGCGCCGCGATCGTGACCGCTGCGGGAGACGGAACGGCGGCGAAGCCCTTGTCCAGCAGCCCCGCCACGCGGTCAGCGCGGCTTACCAGCGAAGCCTCGCCAAGAACGACGGCGACCAGCGTCCGCCCGTCGCGGGTTGCCGAGCCGATCATGTTGAAGCCCGAGGGGCAGATGAAACCCGTCTTCATGCCGTCCGCCCCCTGGTAGCGGCCGACCAGCAGGTTGAGATTGGCGATGCTCTTCTTGCCGGCGACAATCCCCTCGATGGTGAAGTAGCCCGCATGCTGCGGAAATTCCCGCTTGATCGCCGAAACCAGCAGCGCCTGGTCGCGCGCGGTCGTGTACTGGTCCGGCGCGTATAGTCCATTGGGATTGGCGTAATGCGTGTCGGCCATGCCGAGCCGCGCGGCCTCCGCATTCATCCGCGCGACAAAAGCCTTTTCCGAACCGCCGACATTTTCCGCAATCGCCATGGCGATGTCGTTGGACGACTTCACCAGCATCATCTTGAGCGCATTGTCAGCGCCCATCACCGACCCTTGAGGATATCCCATCTTGCTCGGCGGCTGCCTCGAAGCCTTCTTCGAGACCTTGATCGGCGAATCGAGTTGCATCTCCCCGCCCTGAATGGCGCGGAAGGTCACATAGGCCGTCATCAGCTTGGTCAGCGACGCCGGATACCAGCGGCGGAACGCATCCTGATGCTCGATCACCCGGCCGTCCTTCGCGTCGAAGAGCAGAACCGGATTGGCGAGCGCCGGCGACACCAGAACAGCGCCGGCGACGGACGCCAGGGCGACGAGCCTGATCCAAAGGGAGGGGCCTGTCATGCAGAACCTCGTGTTGGCCGATGCGTCGAACCTCGCAGGCCACCGCCGGGAGGTGGCAAACCGGGCAAGAAATTGCCCGGCGGCTTGCGGGCCGCTTCGCTTCGCGTGCTATTTAGCTTATGTGACCTCAACATGGCAAAGCACGCACATTGCCGGCAACGCGGCAAATGCGCACCAGAGCAGGACAGATCATATCATGCCCATCTTGAACCGCGCCGCCGAAATGCAGCAGGAAATCGCCGGATGGCGACGCCATCTGCACCAGAATCCCGAGATATTGTTCGATGTTCACCAAACGGCGGCCTTTGTCGCCGACCGACTGAGGGAGTTTGGCTGTGATGAGGTGGTGACCGGGATCGGACGCACCGGCGTCGTCGGCATCATTCGCGGCAGCCAAGGCGAAGGCAAGACGGTCGGCCTGCGCGCCGACATGGACGCTTTGCCGATCACCGAGACGAGCGGCCAGCCGCACGCCTCCCGCACGCCGGGCAAGATGCACGCCTGCGGCCATGACGGGCATACGTCGATGCTGCTCGGCGCGGCCAAATACCTGGCCGAGACGCGCAATTTCCCGGGGTCAGTGGCGGTGATCTTTCAGCCTGCGGAAGAAGGCGGCGGCGGCGGCAACGAAATGGTGAAGGACGGCATGATGGAGCGGTTCGGCATTGCCAGCGTCTATGGGATGCACAATATGCCGGGCATCCCGCTGGGCCATTTTGCCATCCGGCCAGGCCCGATCATGGCCTCGACCGCCGAGATCACCATCCGCATCAAGGGTCGCGGCGGCCACGCGGCGCAGCCGCACCGCTCGATCGATCCGGTCGTGATCGGCGCTCAACTGGTGCTCGCTCTCCAGACCATTGCCTCGCGCACCGTCGACCCTGTCGAATCCATCGTGGTGACCGTGACCAAGTTTCATGGCGGCGATGCCTACAATGTCATCCCGGAAACGGTGGAACTTGCGGGCACGGTGCGCACGCTCAAGGACGAAGTCTCGGCGCTTGCCGAGAAGCGCCTGCGCCAGATCTGCGCCGGCATCGCGGCGGCGACCGACTCGTCGATCGATCTGCACTACCAGCGCAACTATCCCGTCACCTTCAACCACGCGGAGGAAACCGAATTTGCCGCAGGCATCGCGACGGCGATAGCGGGCGAAACGGCCGTCGACCGCGCCATGGCGCCGGTGATGGGCGGCGAGGATTTCTCCTACATGCTGAATGCCCGGCCGGGGGCCTTCATCTTCATCGGCAATGGCGATACGGCCGGCCTCCACCACCCCGCCTACGACTTCAACGACGAGGCTATCCCCCACGGCGTCAGCTATTGGGTCAAGCTGGCCGAGACGGTGCTCACCGCCTGACCTTGGCGACCATTGGAGGGGCTCTAATAGGTGCGCAGGCCGTTGACCATCAGCCGCACCGCATAGAGCGATGTCGTGCCGCAGATGTAGAGCACATTGAATTTGGGACCGCCGAAGACGCAATTGGCGGTTCCTTCCGGCACCTTGACCTTGCCGAGCAGCGTGCCGTCCGGGTGGTAGCAATGGATGCCATCGGCGGCGCTGGTCCAGATGCGGCCCTCGCTGTCCAGCCGGAAGCCGTCGAACAGGCCGGCCGTGCAATCGGCGAAAACCCGTCCGCCAGAAACGGCGTTGTCCGCGCCGACATCGAAAACGCGCATATGGGCGGGATTGTCGAGCCCATGCGTGCGGCCGGTATCGACCACGTAGAGCTGGCTCTCGTCGGCCGAGAAAGCGAGCCCGTTCGGCCGCACCATATCGGTGATCACGGCATCGACCGCCCCGCTGGCGGGGTCAACGCGATAGACATAACAAGCGCCGATCTCGCTCTCCGCCTTGTTGCCCTCGTAATCGCTTTCGATGCCGTAGGCGGGGTCCGTGAACCAGACCGAGCCGTCCGACTTGACCACGACGTCGTTGGGCGAATTGAGACGCTTACCCTGCCAGCGGTCGGCAATGGTGATCACGCTGCCGTCATGCTCGGTGCGGCTGACGCGGCGATTGCCGTGTTCGCAGCTCACCAGCCGCCCTTGCCTGTCGACCGTGTTCCCGTTCGAATTGCCGGCGGGGTGGCGGAACACACTGACCGAACCGTCGGTCTCGTCGAACCGCATCATGCGGTCGTTGGGGATGTCCGACCAGATGACATAGCGTCCCGCGGCGAAATAGGCCGGGCCTTCCGCCCAGCGGCAACCGGTGAACAGCTTTTCCACCCGCGCGCTGCCATTGAACAGCCGCGCGAAGCGGGGCTCGAGGACCTCAAATGTATCGCTTGCCATGCAGTTCCTCCCAATCGACGGCGGCGAAGAATGGCATTGAGGGTGCGACTTCGCAAATGCCTGCCTCGACCCCGCTCAAAGCAGTTGGCGAAGCGCACTGAAACGGCTATGTGTCGCCGGCGTGGTCCCGTAGCTCAGTAGGATAGAGCGGCAGATTCCTAATCTGTAGGTCACAGGTTCGATTCCTGTCGGGATCACCAA
>DATDBN010000070.1:0-2402 GCA_036524835.1 Mesorhizobium sp.
TGGAACGTCGAGGCCATCCTTCATTTTGGCAAGCCTTTCGACCTCGGTCCTTACAGCATGCTGGCGGGAATGGGCTCGATGTATTTCCCGAACCTGCCTTGGCTCAATCCGGGTGCGCTGGCGCTCGGCCTTCCGCTCGACGGTCAGACCACGAGTATTGTGTCCTACGGCATCTACGCGGCCGAGCTGGCTGTCAGCATCGTCGCGCTGGCGCGCGTGATCGGATTCTCCTGGCTGATGTCGACGGTCGCCGCGCAGCTCTACCTCTATCTTCTGTTTCCGCCTTTCTCCGAGGTCTTCCGGATTTATGACTGGTATTCGCTTGCGCCGTACTATGCCCACCTTCAGGCGGCGCTGAATGGTGCTGCCGCCCTGCTACTTGTCTGCGGGCGGCTCGCCGACTGGCGGGCAAACGCACTCCTGGCCGTCGCGTTCTTCGCGCTGTTTGTATCCGGCCTGCTTTCGGCGCCCTTTACCTTCGTCTTCGCCACCCCCGCTTATGTGGCCATCTGCGCAGCCATGATCCTCACGAAGCCGCGGTCGCGAACCGAGTGGGCGTGGAAGATTGCGGCGCTCGCGCTGTGCCTGATCTTCATTTTTGCCTCCGGCCTTCTCGACTATTATCTCGGCACCATCGCCACGGCCGGGCGCACGCCGACGGCCCCGATCGCATGGGACCGGCTGCTGTCAGCGGAGTCATGGCTGCACCTGTTCCGCGATCACTCACTATGCAGCGACTCTCGGCTGCTGCTGTGCATCAATGATCGTGGAGGCTGGCTGCTGATTGCCGCGCTCTGCGGGGCGGTCCTCGCCATCGTCACGCGGCGCGGGGATATCCGCACCGCCGCCGCGGCCTTCATTGCGTACATCGCTCTCGTGCACGTCTATGCCTACGCCTATCAGACCATATCGCTCGGTCCGCTGGGCGTGCTCTCCAGCCATTTTCTGATGTTGTCCTCCTGGTCGTTCACTTGCATGTTTGCGGTCGTTCCCTTCTTCCAGCCGTTCCAACTCTTCAGAATTCGCGCGGCCGCGAACTCGGGAGCCCTGCTTCGCAAAGACCTGGTGTTCCTGGGAAACTTCGCTTTTGCCGCCCTGCTGTTTGTCATTGCGGCGACCCTGCTCCGGCATCCCTACGGAAGCGAGCACTACCGACCCGCACAGCTTGCCGTCGGTGCCGTGGCGGTTGGAGCACTGGTTCTGGTCGTTGCGGCGCTTGCGGCTTTTCGCACCAAAAAGCTGCGCGCATCGGTCTACGCCATATCCATGCATGGCTGGCGCCGGACTGCGCTTCTCTCCGCATTCCCCATACTGGCGCTGGTGCACTTGTCCCTGGGCGTCCGCGAACGGACCCCGCCCATCCGCGACCCGTCCCTGCACAACTATTTGCGCGCAAACGCATCGATCGATGTCGGAATGCCATTCCGCGGCTTTGCGGCCACGATCTGGCTCGCAGACAAGCAGATCGAAGGCGACGCCACCTCAGCGGAATTAAGCTATTACCTCAAACGCTTCGACGAGACGTTCCATCTGTGGCGGTCGGACGTTCCAACGCTCGAAGAATATGGCGAGTGGACTTCGGCACAAGCGCATGCCTTCGTCATTCGGCTTCTCGCTCCGCCAGCCGGGACGAAAATGCACACCAACTACCTGCGCGCTTACGCGGCTGACCCGGACATATTACGCCTGCTCGGTGTTCGTTACATCGTCACCAATGTCGAAACGCTCGATGACCGCGCAGCCCTGCGGGCGGCCGTGACTGCGCCCGACACGCCTGGCGTCTACCTGTTCGAACTTAGCGATGCCAATTTGGCGACCTACAGCCCCACCGGGTTTGTCAAAGCCGCCACCGCCGATGAAATCGCCAGTCGGATCCGGGACAACAGGAATCGCCTCGATCAAATCGCGGTGGTCTCGGAAGATGTGCCCCCGACGAACGCGAAGGCGCGCAATGTCGCGATGACCGTCGAACTTGACGCGCATCCGGGCAGTCAGTGACGGACCGGCACATATCCTCCTCCCGGTGCAGTTCTCGCATTGCCTTCGGGTGGTCAACAGTTCGCCGGCACGCCTGACCCGCGCGAATCTTCTGCAGACGCTGGTATCGTTCGAGGGCGCACTCGATGCCCGGCTCGAATTTCACTTCGGATTGTTCGCCGACAACAAGTGTCGCCTTCGTGACGGGCAGGACAACAAGGCACTTGGGTTTTGATCGACGCGCGACAGCCGCAGCCGTTGGCGGCGCAGCGGCCTTTTTTGCAGCGGCTGGCACGAACGGCGCGCCCGAATTGGCCCGCACCTTACTGAAAATCGGAACCCGGTGGACTTCCGCGCCATTTTGGAACGCCGGTCGAATGTCCCCTCCTCCGCCAGTCTTTCCCTTTACAGCATTCTCCGCTTAC
>DATDBN010000071.1:0-8863 GCA_036524835.1 Mesorhizobium sp.
ACGCGACGGCAAAATTGACCGCGCCATGATTGTGCGCACAATCGGCCGGGACCGTATGGCCGCAGAAAGCGGTGGAAAACGGCGGAAAAGCAGGTTGTTGGCGACTCCTTATTCGCCAGATATTCGGAGGGTCACTCAAGAGCACCGCTAAGTGTCTGATTTTGTTGGTACGCCCAAGGGGAATCGAACCCCTGTTACCGCCGTGAAAGGGCGGTGTCCTGACCGCTAGACGATGGGCGCGCTCAGACGAAGCGCCTTATAATCAGCTTGCTCACCACGGGCAACCCCGTCGTACGGGATTTTCGCGAGAGTTTTGGGCTGTCGCGAGGCACTATTAGACGCTGGAACCGACTTGGGGCGAGGGTGCCCGGACAGCAGTTGTCCAGACATGGCAAAATCTACGGGAAGAGTTAGCCGGGCGAAATCGGCCGTCGGCGGATTCCAGCACCGGCATTGCTGACTGT
Organism: Mesorhizobium sp.; assembly: GCA_036524835.1. Classification (GTDB taxonomy): domain Bacteria; phylum Pseudomonadota; class Alphaproteobacteria; order Rhizobiales; family Rhizobiaceae; genus Mesorhizobium_G. Next base: position 465 of record DATDBN010000071.1, read on the forward strand.
GGAAAGGCCTGGCCGTTTACCGCCGGCGGCGGCCGCGGCAGCGCCAGTTCCAGTCGCGCTCCGGTCCGACATCGACGTGGACCGAGTTGGTGTGGCAGTAGGTGCCCACGCCACCGCGTCCGGCCATCGAGCGGGCGTAGCTCGCCAGCTCCCACTTGCCGACGCCGGGGATCTGCACATCCGCCGCGGCGCAATACATATGCAGCGAATTCTTGGCGCCACGCGCGCGGCGGTTATGCGAAGGGCTGCGGTAGCCGGAGGTGACAACCATCTTCTTGCCGTAGTGGCGCTCCATCGCCTTCAGCACGCGCACCAGCGACGGCTTGAGGCAGGCAACGTCCACGCTCTCGGTCTGCTTCAGAAGCCCATTCGGCGCCAGACGCGCCATGCCGGCGGCCGAAGCCATCTGCAACGGCCCATCGCCGTCGGCCTCTTCGTAGATATCGACATCCGCGTCGTCATCGAGACCGGAACGGCGCTTGATCTCGAACAAGGCGGACTGACGGACGCCCGGCAGGGAGTCGCCACCCTGGAAGGAAGCCCGCTTTTGCGGTTGAACGGCATCGAGGTCGATCGACGCCATTCTCACGTCACCCTCCGACTCCGTCTTCGGCGCCGCCTTCGCTGCGCTGGCAGCCGGGCGAGCCTTCGCCAGCGATGAGCGGTCGCGGTCCGACGTCGCACTCCCGCCGCCCGCGCCGAAGAAGGAGGCCATGAAGCCCTGACGCTTGGGCGGTTGGCTGACAGCCGCAACCGGCGCCGCAGTCGCGACGGAACCGTCGCCTGCAGTTGCCGGGTCCACTGCGGGCTCAGAATCGCCCTGGGCGGTCTGCGCGGGCTCAGCCGTTTCCGCGGCCGCGCTCTTCGATGTCGCCTCGGCGCTCGGTTTGGCAGCGGCCGGGTCGGCCAATGCCTCCGGGGCGGGCGCCTTGGGCGCGGACGGCCTGGCAACCACGGGTGCGCCACCATCGCGGCGGGAGGAAGTCATGGCCTTGGGCGCCGCACGAGGAGGCGGGGCGGCCTGCGCGGCAAAAGCCTGCAGCGCGGCAGCGGATCGTTCTTCGGCGGTGGGAGCGACAGCGGTCTCGGCTCCGGCTGCGGTTGTCGCGCCGGAAGCCGTTTGTCCAGCGGCCGCCGGACTGCCGCTCGGAACCGCGGCGGTTTGACCCGGCAGAGCGCCCGCTTGCGCTGCCGCGCCGGCATCGCCGACGACTGGAGCCCCGGCTTCGGCTGCAGCCTCAATGGCTGCCTGGTCTTCGCTGCTGAGCGCGGATGAGGAATTGTAGGCGGGCATGCCGGCCTGCATGTCAGACTCGGTTACGGCGGTGCAGGAGGCGAGAAAAGCGGAAAGCATCGCCAGGACCGCAATGCGGCGCATAGTTCGAGGCTGGCGCGGCAGATCCCTCAATACGTTCCCCTTCCAAGCGCCCGAATCTGTCCGGACTTTACTGCTTTTTTGCGAACCGCGGTTGGATGAGCGCGCGGAACGCTTGGATATTCACGATTCGGATGCTGCCCTCGTGGCGCCGGGCGTATTCAGGAAATGCGGCAACACCGTGATAATTACCTTTGTTTAGCCCGGATCCGCCCCCGCGCGCAACCTGGCGCTGTTGGGACGCCCATCAGACCCTTACTTTGACATAGCTTCCGGGTGCCTCGCCCAATGTCTTTTTCTTGCCGCCGGCAGCGCGCGCCGGCACGCGAGCATTGTCTTTTTCCTCGATCCATTGCTGCCAATAGGGCCACCACGAGCCGGGATGCTCGGTGGCGTTCGTCACCCAATCATCAAAGTCGCCGACCGGTTTTCCGCCAGTCCAGAACATATATTTCTTCAGCGACGGAGGGTTCACCACGCCGGCAATATGGCCCGAGCCGGCCATGACGAAATCGACATCGCCGCCGAAATATTTGCAGCCGAGAAAGACGGACCGGGCGGGCGCGATATGATCCTCGCGAGTCGAGATGTTGCAGACCGGGATTGTGATGTCGGCCAGCGAAACAGTGCGGCCCGCCAGTTCCATGCGACCTTGCGACAGATTGTTCTCAAGGTAGCAGTTGCGCAAATAGAAGGAGTGGTTTGCCGCCGCCATCCGCGTGGAATCGGAGTTCCAGTAGAGCAGGTCGAACGGCATCGGGTCCTTGCCGCGCATGTAGTTGTTGACGACGTAAGGCCAGATCAGGTCGCCGGAGCGCAGCATGTTGAAGGCGGTCGCCATTTTGGTGCCGTCGAGATAGCCCTTGCCCTTCATCGAGCGCTCGACGGCAGCCACCTGGTCCTCGTCGACAAAGACTTTCAGGTCGCCGGCATAGGTGAAGTCGACTTGCGTGGTGAAGAAGGTGACCGAACGAACCCGGTTGTCGCCCTCCTGCGCCAGAAGCGCCAACGCCGCGGCCAGCAGGGTGCCGCCGACGCAATAGCCGATCGCGTTGACTTCGCGCTCGCCGGTCGCCTCCTGCACGGTGTCGAGGCCGAACTGCAGGCCCTCGCGAATATAGGCCTCCCAGCCCTTTTCACCGTGCCGCTCGTCCGGATTGACCCAGGAAATCACGAACACCGTGTGTCCCTGCTCGACGGCCCAGCGGATGAAGGATTTCTCGGGATTGAGGTCGAGAATGTAGAATTTGTTGATCCATGGCGGGCAAATGAGCAGCGGCCGCTTCAGCACTTCAGGCGTCGACGGCTCGTACTGGATGATTTCGGCGACGTCGCTGCGCGCCACGACCTTGCCGGGCGTGACGGCGATGTTCTTGCCGATCTCGAACCGGGAATTGTCGGCCTGGCGCAGTTTCAGGTCGCCCTTGCCGGCGGCGATGTCCTCGGCCAGCATTTTCATGCCGCGCACCAGGTTCTCGCCATTGTTGGCGATGGTTTCGCGGAACAGTTCCGGGTTGGTGAAAATGAAATTCGACGGCGAGATCGCGTTGGAGATTTGCTTCACGTAGAAGCCGGCCTTGTGACGTGTGCGCTCATCAAGACCATCGGCATTCTCGACAAGGTCGCCCGCCCAGCGCGAGGTGACGAGGTAGGCTTGCTTGAGAAAGTCGAAGAAGGCGTTCTTGCCCCAATCCGGGTCGAGAAACCGCTTGTCGCCCCGCTCCGGCGTGACGGCGTCTTCCACGTTTTCGTCGCCGCCCAGGCGCTGGATCGATTTGGCCCACACATTCATGTAGCCGGAAAACAGCCGTGTTTGCGCCTCCAGCGCGCGGCCGGGGTCGGATAGCCAATATTCCGTGACCTTCGAGAATGTCTTGACCATGTCGGCGACAGGCTCTGCGACGCTGTCCTGCACGTCGCCGCGCTCGCGCGGCGCCGCCCAGGCGGAGGCTGCCTTGCCTGCCTGCTCGATCGTGCGCGCCACATTCAGCGCGAACCGTTCGGGGTCTTTAACGACATATTGCTCTGCCGCGGTAGCCGAATCGCCCGGCTTGCCCGGCGGGTCACTCTCCTTGGCCATTTCACCTCCCATTGCAGCCTTTCTTGACATACTATCACGGGAGCGATGTATGGGTCCAACAAACACAACGGCGGATTTCGAGGAAAGTCTTTGGCACTTCGCACTGAAACCTCCCGGCCGCAGCATGCTGCAGCGACAGCTCTCCTGCTTTTTGCCGGCGTGATGCTGGCAGGCTGCATGAGCGATCCTGGCTCTCCGGCCAGCACCGGGGCAAAGGACACCGGCACCTATCCGAACCTCAATATCAAGCCCGGACAGGCCACCGAACAGCTGACGCCGGATCAGGTCGCGTCGAAGGCCGGCGAGTTGCGCGCCGCCCAGCAGGCCAATGCGAGCCAGGCCGGCACGGCGCCAAACGACGTTGTGATGTTGCGCAAGATTGGGGAAACCCATGCCAAGGAAGCACTCGACGAGATCGAGGCCAAGCCGACGAATTGAGCGCGGCTTTTTCCCGGCGGGGCAGGTGTTCAGCTTGCCGCAGGCCATGACGTAGCGCTCGACCACACGGAGAATGCTGTGTATATCGCCGGCAATCGGCGCACTCATATTTTCCGGTTTCGCAATGGAAGAGTTTCACAAGGTCCGGCGGCTTCCGCCCTATGTTTTCGAGCAGGTTAACCGGCTGAAGGCCAGCGCCCGCTCGCGTGGCGCCGACATTGTCGATCTCGGCATGGGCAATCCCGATCTGCCGACGCCGAAGGCTATCGTCGACAAACTCTGCGAGGTCGTGCGCGATCCACGCACCCACCGCTATTCTTCCTCGCGGGGCATACCGGGCCTCAGGCGTGCGCAGGCGGCATATTATGCACGCCGCTTCGGCGTGAAGCTGAACCCGGAGACGCAGGTCGTGGCGACGCTGGGGTCCAAGGAGGGCTTCGCCAATATGGCGCAGGCAATCACCGCGCCTGGCGACGTGATCCTGTGCCCCAATCCGACCTATCCCATCCATGCCTTCGGCTTCATCATGTCGGGCGGTGTGATCAGGTCTCTGCAGGCCGAACCCGACGAGGGCTTCATCCCGGCGCTCGAGCGTGGCATCCGCCACTCGATCCCCAAGCCCCTGGCGCTGATCCTCAACTATCCGTCCAACCCGACCGCGCTGGTCGCCTCGCTGGATTTCTACAAGGATGTCGTTGCCTTCGCGAAGAAGAACGACATCATCATCCTGTCCGACCTTGCCTATGCCGAAATCTACTTCGATGGCGACCCGCCGCCCTCGGTGCTGCAGGTGCCGGGCGCCATCGACGTCGCCGTCGAGTTCACCTCGATGTCCAAAACCTTCTCCATGCCGGGTTGGCGCATGGGCTTTGCGGTCGGAAACGAACGGCTGCTCGCTGCTCTGGCGCGGGTCAAATCCTACCTGGATTACGGCGCCTTCACGCCGATCCAGGTCGCGGCGGCTGCAGCCCTCAACGGCGACGGCGCGGACATTGCCGAAGTGCGCGATGTCTATCACAAGCGCCGCGACGTGATGGTCGAGTCCTTCGGGCGTGCCGGCTGGGCTATCCCGGCGCCGGCGGCATCGATGTTTGCCTGGGCGCCGATTCCGGAGCCGTTCAAGCATCTCGGTTCGCTGGAATTCTCCAAATTGCTGATCGAACACGCCGACGTCGCCGTGGCGCCGGGGATCGGCTTTGGCGAACATGGCGACGATTTCGTGCGGCTCGCCTTCGTCGAGAACGAACATCGCATCCGCCAGGCGGCGCGGTCGATCAAGAAGTTCCTGGCGGCGTCGGCAAAGCAGCCGAACAATGTGGTTCCGCTCGCTGCGCGCCGCTGAGCCGATCTTTTCCTGAGTTATGCATCGAAGGTGAGGGGGCCACCATGGCTGAAGCGTTGCGCGTTGGAATTGCGGGTCTGGGCACCGTGGGACTCTCGGTTGTCCGGGTTCTGACAGGCAAGGCCGCAGAACTGACCCGGCAGTGCGGGCGCGAGATTGCCGTGACCGCCGTTTCCGCGCGCGACCGCAAGCGCGACCGCGGCGTTGCGCTTGGCGCTGCGCAATGGTTCGACGATCCGGTAGAGCTTGCCGCGAGCGCAGAGATCGATGTCTTCGTAGAACTGATCGGCGGAGATGAGGGAGCAGCGCGGCAATCCGTGAAGGCGGCGCTGGATGCGGGACGTCATGTGGTCACCGCGAACAAGGCGCTTCTGGCCAAGCATGGTGTCGCCCTGGCTGAAATCGCTGAGAAGAAGGGTGTTCTGCTCAACTATGAAGCCGCGGTTGCAGGCGGCATTCCGGTGATCAAGACGATGCGCGAGGCGATGGCCGGCAATAGCGTCAATCGTGTCTTCGGCATTCTCAACGGCACTTGCAATTACATCCTGACGCGCATGGAAGCGGAGGGCCTGACCTTTGAGGCTTGCCTCGCGGACGCGCAACGCCTTGGCTATGCCGAAGCCGATCCCACCTTCGATATCGAAGGCAATGACACGGCTCACAAACTCTCGATCCTTACCAGCCTTGCGTTTGGCTGCCGGATCTCCGCCGACGATATCTATCTCGAGGGTATCTCGAACATTACCCAGGCCGACATCAGAGCAGCGGCCGAACTGGGCTATCGCATCAAGCTGCTCGGCGTTGCGCAGAAGACCGACAGCGGCATTGAGCAGCGCGTTCATCCCACCATGGTGCCAACCGCTTCCGTTATCGCGCAGGTCCACGGCGTTACAAATGCGGTGGCGATCGAGACCGATATTCTCGGCGAGCTCCTGATGTCGGGACCGGGCGCTGGCGGCAATGCCACGGCTTCGGCTGTCATCGGGGACATTGCCGACATTGCGAAAAGCCGGCCAGGCTTTCAGCACGGGCCTGTCTTCGGACGACCGGCCAAGGAATTGCGGCCCTACAAGCGCGCCGCCATGCGCGCCCATGCAGGCGGCTATTTCATCCGCTTGACGGTACACGACCGCACCGGCGTCTTCGCTGCAATCGCCAAACGCATGGCCGACAACGACATTTCGCTGGAGTCGATCGTCCAGCATGCCGATGGCGCTGTCGGCGAGAACCAGAAGACCATCATCCTCGTCACCCATGAGACCACCGAAGCGGCGGTCCGCAAGGCGGTGGACGGGATAACGAAGGATGGAATATTGATCGACAAGCCGCAGGTCATCCGCATCGAACGCGCCGGCTGAACCCGTGCCGCGGTTTACAACTGCGGCCGGCAGCGCGAGCATCGCAATCTCGGGAGCTTACCGTTCCATGAAACCGCCGATTGCGGGTCTCGACCGCCTTTTGACCATGGAAATTGTCCGCGTCACCGAACGCGCGGCAGTGGCCGGCGCACGCTTGCGCGGCCGCGGCGACGAAAAGGCCGCCGACCAGGTTGCCGTCGAGGCGATGCGCAGCGAACTGAACCGACTGCCGATCCGGGGAACGATCGTCATCGGCGAAGGCGAGCGCGACAAAGCTCCGATGCTCTATATCGGCGAAAGGGTCGGGACTGGCGAAGGGCCGGAGGTCGATATCGCGCTAGACCCGCTGGAAGGAACCACGATCTGCGCCAAGAACCTGCCCAATGCGCTGGCCGTCATCGCGGTCGCGGAAAAGGGAAGCCTGCTCGTCGTACCTGATGTCTACATGGAAAAGATTGCCATCGGTCCGGGCTATCCGGACGGATTGATCGACATCGACGCCACGCCGCAGCAAAACATTCGTGCCCTCGCCGACGCCAAGCGCGTGCCGGTTTCGGAGATCACCGCCTGCATTCTGGACCGGCCCCGCCATTCCAGACTGATCGATGCAGTGCGTGCAACCGGGGCGGCGATCCGGTTGATCGGCGACGGCGATGTAGCCGGCGTCATCCACACGAGCGATCCGGATGAGACGGGCATCGACATCTATCTCGGCAGCGGCGGCGCGCCGGAGGGCGTGCTGGCGGCCGCCGCGCTGCGCTGCATCGGCGGCCAGATGCAGGGTCGCCTCATCCTCGATACGTCCGAGAAGGTTGCGCGCGCCGCAAAGATGGGTATTTCGGATCCGGGTCGCATCTATGCGGTGAACGATATGGCGCGCGGCGACGTCGTCTTTGCCGCGACAGGCGTCACGGATGGCAACCTGCTCGCCGGGGTAAAGTTTGCCCGCGGCTCCATCATCACCGACACGCTGGTGTTGCGGTCCTCGACGCGCACTGTGCGTGAAATCAAAGCCCGTCACCAGGATATGGATAAGTTCTGAGGCGGCCTTGCGGCCCGGCGCCCAGAGCGTATCTATCTGACGATGTCCGTCGCCTTCGCCATCCCCACGCAAAAGCGCCTGTTCCTCGGCGTACGCCGGTCCGTCACCGGGCATGCCTGGGAGCACCGCCTAAGCGAACGCCAGGATATGGCGGCGCTGCAGATCGCCCAGACGACGGGTTTGCCCGACATTGTCGCGCGCGTTCTCGCGGGGCGCGGCGTACAGCCCGATGGAGCGGAGAAGTTTCTGGATCCGGCTCTTCGCGACCTGCTGCCTGACCCTTCCAGCCTGACGGATATGGATGCCGCTGCCGAACGCATCGTCCGCGGGGTGATGCTTCGCGAACGCGTCGCGATCTTTGGCGACTACGACGTTGACGGCGCCTGTGCCTCGGCGCTGATGAAACGGTTTCTGGCGCACTACGGCGTGGAAGCTGAAATCTATATTCCGGACCGGATATTTGAAGGCTACGGGCCTAACCCCGATGCCATGCGCGAATTGGCAGGCCGCGCGGCGCTGATCGTTACCGTCGATTGCGGCACCAACAGCGGCGCGGCGATCGAAGCCGCCAACGATGCCGGCGCAGAGGTGGTCGTGCTCGACCACCATCAGGTCGGCGGCCCATTGCCCCCGGCGGTGGCCATCGTCAATCCCAATCGCGACGACGATATTTCGGGGCAGGGTCACCTCTGCGCGGCCGGCGTCGTGTTCATGACCCTGGTGCGCGCGGCGGCTATCTTGCGCGAACGCGCACCCGATATGCC
>DATDBN010000072.1:0-83816 GCA_036524835.1 Mesorhizobium sp.
TCTCGTGTCCCACAGCCGAGATGACAGGAATGCCCGAGGCCGCCACGGTTCTTGCCACAGCTTCGTCGTTGAAACCCCAGAGGTCCTCCAGGCTGCCGCCGCCGCGCGCCACGATGATCACGTCCGGAGTGGACACCGGCCCGCCCGCAGGCAACATGTTGAAGCCGGTCACCGCCGCCGCCACTTCCGCACCTGAGGTCTCGCCCTGCACGCGCACCGGCCACACGACCACATGCAGCGGGAAGCGGTCCTTGATGCGGTGGATGATATCGCGGATGACGGCGCCTGTCGGCGAGGTAACCACGCCGATCACCTTGGGCATATAGGGTAGGGGGCGTTTGCGCGCCTTGTCGAACAAGCCCTCCGCCGCCAGCCGCTTCTTGCGTTCTTCCAGAAGCGCCATCAGCGCACCGGCGCCCGCGGGCTCCAGATTATCGATGACGATCTGGTAGCTCGACTTGCCGGGATAGGTGGTCAGACGCCCGGTGGCGATCACCTCCATCCCCTCCTCGGGGCGGAATTTCAGCCGCTGCATGGTGGTCCGCCACACAACCGCGTCGATCTTCGCCTTGTCGTCCTTCAGGCTGAAATAGGCATGCCCCGAGGAATGCGGCCCGCGATAGCCGGAGATTTCGCCGCGCACCCGCACATTGCCGAACTGGTCCTCGACGGCGCGCTTCAGCGCACCGGAGATTTCCGAGACGGTGTACTCGGTTGCGTTGGTCGCGGAAGAATCGGCTGCAAACAGGGAATCGGACATTGTTTGATTGAGCTTTGCCGGACGGGAGGCGTCAAGCCTACCAGCCCTGCGCCACCACCCCCGCCTTCATGCGCTTGGCACGCGTTGCCGCGAAGGCGGCAAAGTCGATGGCGCCGGTATCATCCGCCAGCGGCCCCGAAATGTTGTCCAGGCTTTCACTGATGTGACGCGCCAGCGCCTCCACCAGCGCGGGCTGGTCGCAATGGCCGCGCATGATGCCGATCTTGCACTCAGGCAGGTCGCCAAAGCCGTCGGCCTCGGTCAGCACGCGCATGCCGGGCCGCAGGGCGCACTCCGCCATGACAGATACGGCAAGTCCGGACAGCACGGCGGCGGTGATGACGGTGGCCGAGAAACTGGTGAACAGCACGCGGTATTCGCGGCCCATCTGTTCGAGGACATCGGTGCCGGCGCGCCGCCAGATGCAGGTCGGCCGGCCAAACGCGACCGGCAGAGGCGTCTGCTCGTGCACGACATGATTGGCCGAGGTGACCCACAGAAGCGGCTCGCGGCGAACCACTTCCGACGGCGCCTGCTCGTCATTGTGGGTAACGATGGCGATGTCGAGATTGCCGCGCTTGATGTGCTCGCGCAGGCTGGGCGTCGGTTCGCAGATGACGGACAGTTCGACACGCGGATTGGAGCGCGAGAACCGCGCCATGATCTCCGGCAGGAAACGGTCGGCATAGTCGTCCGGCGTGCCGATGCGGATATGGCCTTCCAGGCTGGCGTCGTCGAAAGCGGCCAGCGTTTCGCGATTGAGGCGGATCATCCGGCGCGCATAGGCGAGCAGCTTCTCGCCATCCTCGGACAGCTTGTTGGAGCGCCCTTCCTTCTCAAAGAGCGGCTTGCCGATCGTGTCTTCGAGCCGCCGCATCTGCATCGATACGGCCGACTGCGTGCGATGGACTTCTTCGGCTGCCCGCGTGAACGACCCGACATCGGCGATGGTGATGAAGGTCTGCAACTGATCCAGGTCTAGCGGCGGTTTCATCGACGGCACCCATCACCATTGTTGATGATAAACATTAAAAACATTCGTTGGATTAATCAATCTCCCCGTGGAATAAAAGGATCGTTCAAGACCGGCAGCGAAACTTTCGGAAAATGGCGCGTCCTCCCATGCGCCATGCGGAAAGGTGCGCGCCTACCTCAAGGGAAGACTGCCATGACCGCGATCGATTACTCCCGCTCCGACCCGTTTGCGCGCACGCGTCCTACCGTCGCCAACCGCACCGCCGGCTGGATTGCCAATAGCTATCGCACTTGGAAAAACCGTCGCGCCTTCTATCAGCTTGCGGAGATGACCGACGTCGAACTGCGCGATATCGGTCTGGTTCGCAGCGACCTCAGCGTGCCGATGAACGTCACGCTCGATTTCGATCCGACAGCGCATCTCGGCAAGGTCGCCCGCCAGCGCATCAATAGCATGGAGACGCTTGCGTAGGTCAATTGACCGCCGCACGCCATCCGCCGAATACGCAGGCGTCCCCCACCCCTCAGCCGGTCCCCCCGCCGGCATGCTTGCGTTCCTGGCCCGGTTCCCACAAGGACCGGGCCTTATTTTTATCAGCAAGCAAGATCGGGGTTTAGCGCCCGTTACGCGCTGCCTGCCAAGGCCCGCGCCAGCACATCGAAGATGCGCGGGTCTCTCATCTGGGAAACATTGAAGCGCATGAAGTCGGGCAAGGATTGCGCGACGCTGAAGACATTGCCGGGCGCGAGTACCACGTTCTCCCGTAACGCCGTTCGGGCGACTTCCGCCGCGTCCCGTCCGGCCGGCAGCCGACACCAGAGATAGAAGCCGCCGCGCGGCGTCAGCCATGGATGGATGCCGAGCGTTGCAAGCTTGGCAGCCGTCTCGCGGCGCATCCGCGCCAGACGCCGGCGCAGGGAATCCATATGCTTGCGATAGCTCGCGTCGCTCAAGGCAGCGAAGACCAGTTCCACGGCCACTGGGCTTGGGCCGCCAAAATTTGTCGCCACCTGCAGGTCTACCAGCGCCTCGATCCAGTCCGGCCGCGCGGCGATGTAGCCGCAGCGGATCGACGCGGAGAGAGTCTTGGAGAAGCTGCCGATACGGATAACGCGAGCGAGACCGTCGAGGGCGGCGAAGCGCGGTGACGGCTCCGGTTCGAACCCGGCAAAGATGTCATCCTCGATGATGGTCACATCGTGCGCCGCTGCGGCGTTGAGCAGCCTGTGGGCGATCGGGGGCGAGATCGTCGCGCCGGTCGGATTGTGGAGCGCGGAATTGGTGATGTAGAGCCGTGGGCTATGCGCCGTAAGCGCCGCGTCAAAGAATGCCATATCCGGTCCGATGGGCGTGTAGGGCACGCCGACGATCTTGACCTGATGCGCGCGCAGCAGCGCCTGAAAGTTGAAATAGCAGGGGTCGTCAACGAGTACCGTATCGCCAGGGCGCAGCAGGAAGCGGCAGATCAGATCGACGGCCTGCGTTCCCGAATTGGTGAGCAGGATCTGGTCGGAACTTGCCGCGATCCCTTCATTTGCGAAATGGCGCGCGAGGAGCCGGCGCAAGGCCGGCGCGCCGCGCGTGCTGCCGTAATTCGCCAACACGGCATCGTCGGCACGGGCGAGAGTGCGGATTGCACGGCGAATCGCAGCGTTCGGCATCCAGTCGGCGGGAAGCCACCCGCATCCGGGCTTCAGCATCTCGGCGCCCGCGTCGAGCGATTGCCGCGACACCCAGAAGGGGTCGATCGCCCGGTCGAGTCGCGGCTCGACTTCCGCCAGAGCGAGCGGTTGCGTGACACCGCAGGCGTAGAAGCCGGAGCCCGGCCGCGAACGGATCACGCCTTCGGCGGCCAATCGGTCATAGGCTTCGACCACGGTCGATGGCGAGACATTCATCGTCGTGGCGAAGCTGCGGATCGACGGCAGCTTCTCTCCGGGTGCCAACGCCCGGCTCACCATCTTGCGGCGGATCGCCTCCATCACCTCGCCGGTGCGGGTCAGCGCCTCGCTGCCCATATGTCCTGCCGCCATAAGTGTATTGCCTCCAGTACCAATACAGTTTTATCAAATTGTATGGTTTCGTAGCTGGTCTGACTAGTCCTCCCGTCATAGAAATTGGGGGACTTGAAGGGCAGGGCGCGATGCAGCGGACAACAGAGGGGTGGGGCAGCGGGCTGCTCGGCGTGATCATCTTCAGCGGATCATTGCCGGCAACGCGCATTGCCGTCGGAGACTTCACGCCGCTTTTCCTGACATCGGCGCGGGCAGTGATCGCGGGTGTCCTCGCCGCCGCACTGCTTCTGATGCTTCGGCAGCCGCGGCCGTCGCGCAGCGATCTTGCATCTCTGGCGATCGTTGCCTTCGGCGTCGTCGTCGGCTTTCCCCTGCTGACCGCGTTCGCGCTTCAGCACATCACCTCAGCGCATTCCATTGTCTTCATCGGCCTTCTGCCGCTGGCGACCGCCATCTTTGGCGTGCTGCGCGGCGGGGAGCGGCCGAAGCCGGTCTTCTGGGTCTTTTCTTTACTTGGAAGTCTGTCGGTGGCGGGCTTCGCCCTGGCGCAGAGCGGCGATGCCTCGCTTGCGGGCGACCTGTTGATGGTGGCGGCGATAGTGCTGTGCGGCCTGGGCTATGCCGAAGGGGCGACGCTGTCGCGGCGGCTCGGCGGTAGGCAGGTCATCTCCTGGGCGCTGGTGCTGGCGCTGCCTGTGATGGCGGCCATCGTCCTTGCGACGATGCCGGTCATCTGGAGCGGCATTGGCGCGCCCGCCTGGATCGGGCTAGCCTATGTCTCGGTGTTCAGCATGCTGATCGGCTTCGTGTTCTGGTATCGCGGCCTGGCGCTGGGCGGCATCGCCGGCGTCGGACAATTGCAACTGCTGCAGCCCTTCTTCGGACTGGTGCTGGCCGGCGTGCTGCTCGGCGAGCCCGTCGCGTGGTCGATGATAGCGGTGACGGCGCTGGTCGTGCTTTGCGTTGCCGGCGCCAAGCGATTTGCCTGACAGGGCTAAGGAGCGCGTCACAGCAGAGCGACGCACTCACACCCCCGCCGGCCCTTCGGGCCACCCTCCCCATCGGGGGGAGGGTACGCGCCCTGCCTCAGCGGTAGCGGTCGACGCCGCGCCGGAACTGCTCGAAAATATTGTCGATGCCCTGCTGGTACTGTTCGTTCTGGGCAGGGTTGCCCTGGCTAGCCTGGCCACCTGGGGCGAAAATCTTGCCGAAGATGTCCTCCAGCGGATTTGACGGCGCCTGTTGAGGCGCACGCTGCTGGGTGCGGCGCTGCGGCGGCAGGCTGGCTTGTTCTTCGGGTTCCGCGTCCGGCGCGCCCTGCGCACCGCCGCCTCCGAGGATTTGGCCAAGGATGTCGCCGAGTGGATTGTCGCTGCCGCCTTGCGGCGCGGACTGGCGGGGTGCCGGCGTCTGGCCGCCCTGACCCCCGCCAAGGATCTGGCCTAGAATATCGCCCAATGGATTGTCGCTGCCGCCTTGCGGGGCGGACTGGCGGGGTGCGGGCGACTGGCCGCCGCCGAGGATCTGTCCCAGAATATCGCCGAGCGGGTTGTTGCCCTGCGGCGCAGCCTGACCGCCACCCTGAGCGCCACCCAGGATTTGCCCGAGTATATCGCCCAGCGGGTTGTTCGACTGTTGCGGAGCCTGACCCGCCCCGCCTTGGCCCTTCATCATCTGCTCGATGATCTGGCCGAGCGGATTCGAAGCGCCGAATGCACCGGCCTGCACCTTGTTGTTGGTCTGCTTGAACAGCGACCCCATCAGCATGGTCGCGATCGCCGGCAGCATCTGCTTGAGGGTGTCCTGTCCGACGCCTGTCGCCTGGCTGGCCTGCGCCGCCACGGCCCGGGAAAGGTCTTTCGAGCCAAAGAGGTGGTCGAGGATGCCCTTGCCTTCGGCCATGCCCTGCGGCGAAAAAGCCTTGGTCGCGTCCTCGGCATATTGAGCATGCTTGCCGGATCCGAGCGCCGTCAGGAGCGAACCCAAACCATAGGGATCGGCTGAATTCTGCCGAAACGCCTGGCTGAAGGCCGGCAGCAGGGCCTCGACCGCCGACTCCGTCTGTTTCTGGGATAGGTTGAACTGGCGCGACAGCGCCGCGATGCCATTGCCGCCTTGGGCCTGGCTGATCATATCAAAAAGGTTCATCGCGGGGGTCTCCTCTCCGGCGCCGAAGCACATAGCTAATGAGTTTCACGCGCGGATTGAAGATGCGCGCTTGCAAATAAGAAAAGGCTGTTATTTCGGACGTTTGAAACGCGCCCGCTCCGCCTCGATTTCCGCCCTGCAATAGCAGCCCTCGATGTGGTCGTTGACCATCCCCATGGCCTGCATGAACGCATAGACGGTCGTCGGGCCGACGAATGTCCAGCCGCGCTTTTTCAGGTCCTTCGAAATGCGCGTCGATACCGGCGTGGTCGGGTTTGCGATGAGAGCGTCGCGATCGACCCGCGCCGGTCGATCCGCCGCGCCCGGCTCGAAACTCCAGAAAAACGCGGCGAGGGAGCCCGCTTCCTTGACCAATTCCTGTGCGCGCCTGGCGTTGTTGATGGTCGAAACGATCTTGCCGCGGTGGCGGATGATGCCGGCGTCCTGCACCAGGCGCTCCACATCCTCGTCGGTGAATTGCGCAACCCTGTCGAAGTCGAAACCGGCGAAGGCGGCGCGGAAGTTATCGCGCTTGCGCAAAATGGTCAGCCAGGACAGGCCGGATTGAAACCCTTCGAGGCAGATCTTCTCGAACAGCCGGCGGTCGTCGGAGACGGGCCGTCCCCATTCGCGGTCGTGGTAAAGCTGATAGTCCGGCAGATTGCCGTGCCAGCCGCAGCGGCGCTTGCCGTCTTCGCCATCCACCAGTCCCGGGATTGGCGGTGCAGGGGCGGCAGGGGGTTGGTCGGTCATTGCGTTCCTCTTATGAAGTTCACCGGCGCTTTACCAAGTTTCTCAACAAAGCGGTAACCACACCGAAAGGTTTACGCGTTGCACGGCATTTTAACGATCGCCGTTCACCAATCGCTGGTGTCCCTCACCGGATTATCGGGCGACGTCTCGGGTTGATTCTCGTAGGCTGCAGTTGGAGTTCTGTTGGAAGAGTTCTGTTCATGAAGTTGCGTCATCTGCTTTCCGGCGCTGCCGCCTTGCTCGCCTTCGGTTCCGTCCCGTCCGCTGGGCAGGACTATCATGCGAGGAGGCCGCCGGTTGTCGTCAGTCCCGACCTTGGCGCGCCATGGGTCATCCAGTTGGGCCGCGAGCCGGACCGCGTGGTGCGACGGCTGACGCCGCGCCGGGTCTACCGGCAGGTTAGGCCAGATCCGCGCCAGCTTGAACCGATCGAGCGCAACGGCGTTCTGGTGCAGCCGGAGGGCGCATATGTCGTCCGGCGGCTGCCGACCGACGATATCCAGACCGCCGCAATCGCCCGGCCCTCTCATCCGCAAATGAGCCCAATGTATCTGCCCCGCGAGGTGGACTATCCGTCCGACCTCAAGCCGGGTTCGATCGTCATCGATTCGCGCAACAGGTTCCTCTACTACATTCGCGGGGACGGCACCGCCCGCCGCTACGGCGTCGGAGTCGGCAAGGAAGATATGGGCTGGACCGGCACACAGACCGTCAGCCGCAAGGCGGAATGGCCGGAATGGCGGCCACCGGCCGAGATGATTGCCCGCGAAAAAAAGAAGGGGCGCATTTTGCCGGCGGTGATGGCGGGCGGCGAGGAAAATCCGCTGGGCGCCCGAGCTCTCTATCTCGGTTCGACGCTCTATCGCATTCATGGAACCAATGCGCCCTGGACGATCGGCACGCAGGCCTCGTCCGGCTGCATTCGCATGCGCAATCAGGACGTGATAGAACTCTACGACATGGTCAGAGTCGGGGCCAAGGTGGTTGTGATGTAACCGACATTGGTTCGGGGGACGGGTCGCCGGTACGCCGGCTCCGTCAAGAACGGCGTGAGGTGAGGGCCTTGCGCCGTTTTTGTTTGAGCTTGCCGATATTGAGTGAGGTGGGAGGAGCGCTGGCGCTATGCCACCTCGGCGGGCTTGCTGCCGCCATAGGCCCAGTCGAGCAGTTTCACCGTGTGAATGATCGGCATGCCGGCGCGGCCGGCGATCTGCGTGATGCAGCCTATGTTGCCGGTGGCGATGATCTGCGCCCCGGTTGCCTTGAGATTCGCCACCTTGCGGTCGCGCAGCCTCACCGAAATGTCAGGCTGCATGATGTTGTAGGTGCCGGCGGAGCCGCAGCACAAATGTCCTTCGCGCGGCTCGCGTACCGAGAAGCCGGCGCGCATCAGCAGCTCTTTCGGCAATGTCTTGATCTTCTGCCCATGCTGCATGGAGCAGGCGGAGTGATAGGCCACGGCAAGGCCGGGACTTTGCGCCGGCTCGGGCAGGTCGAGCATCGCCAGATATTCGGTGATGTCCTTGGCGAGCGCCGAGACCTTTGCTGCCTTCTGCGCATAGGCAGGGTCCAGCCGCAGCATGAAGCCGTAATCCTTGATGGTCGTGCCGCAACCGGATGCGGTGATGACGATGGCGTCCAGCCCGCCGGCCTCTATCTGCCGCGTCCAGGCGTCGACATTGTTGCGCGCCGCGGCGAGCGCCGCTTCCTCGCGGCCCATATGATGGACGAGCGCGCCGCAGCAGGCCTCGCCTTCGGGCACCACAACTTCCACCCCGAGCCGGGTCAGCAGCGAGATCGCACTTTCATTGATGCCGGGCTCGAGCACCGGCTGCGCGCAGCCGGTCAGGATGGCGACGCGTCCGCGCCGTACCACCTTGGCGGCGTAGGTCGCGGGCGCGGCCATCGGCGAGCGGGGCGGCACGGAGGCAGGCGCCAGCCGCAGCATCGCGGCGACGGGTTTCAGGGAGGGCACTTTGTCGAACAGAGCCGCGAAGGGTCGACCGATCCTGGCCAGCGTCAGGGCTGCGCGAAAGCGCTGGGGGTAGGGCAGGACTGCCGCCAGAAGCCCCCGAATGACGCGGTTCGGCAATGGCCTGACATAGGTCTGTTCGATATGGGCGCGGGCATGATCGACCAGGTGCATGTAATTCACGCCGGAAGGGCAGGTCGTCACACAGGCAAGACAGGACAGGCAACGGTCGATGTGGGTGACGATCTGCTCGTCGGCAGGCCGGCCGTTCTCAAGCATATCCTTGATCAGGTAGATGCGCCCGCGCGGGCTGTCCAACTCATTGCCGAGCGTGACATAGGTGGGACAGGTCGCCGTGCAAAATCCGCAATGCACGCAGGCGCGCAGGATCTTTTCGGATTCCGCGACATGCGGATCGGCAAGCTGGGCGGGGCTAAAACTTGTTTGCATTCGTCGCTGCCGCAGATGAACTGGTCGCGTTTTTCGGTATCTCGATCACCATCCCGGCCTCAATCGAGTCCAGAGCCGACAGGATGGCCGGTGCGTAGGGTTCAATGTCTTCGAACCGTTGGGCAGGCAGCACAATCAGTCCAATCTGCTTCGCGGAAATTGTCTGTTGGTGATGAATATTGCGATCGCATGTCAACAGGCATTCGAAACCGGAATCCTTCATACGCTGAAGCAATTTGCCGTTGGTCAGACCCCGCCAGTCGCGTGGGAAATTTGAAACATCCCTGTCATGCTCCCGCAGAAGAAGCGCAAGGCGGCGAGGTACACCTTCATCGACGACGGCCTTCAAGCAGCCGCCCGCATGACAGTTCGTTTCATACTGTCGCCGGCCAAAGACAATACCGCTTCGGCCTGTTCACGTTCGACAGTGGGAAAGTCGTCAAGAAACTGGTCGAGAGACGATCCCCCCGCCAGATTCTCAAAAAGCGCGTCGACGGGCACGCGGGTCCCCTTGAACACCACGGCGCCCGAAACGATCTCCGGATCGGAGCTCAATACGTCGGTGATCTTCATCATGATCTCCAAACTGTGTGAGACGCTGGCCACACTACCCCATCCTGCCTGGGTTGAGTATTCCCCTCGGGTCGAATTCGGCCTTCAGCCTTTGTGACAAAGCCGCCAGCGCCGGCGGCTGCGATTCGAAAACCGGTGTCGCTGCACGGATCGCCGGCGTCGCCCGCACCAGCGTCGCATGACCGCCGCCGTGCGCCCGTACCAGCGCGCGCAGGCGCTCGGCATGCGGCTCGCCGTCCTCCATGCGCAGCCAGATCAAGCCACCCTGCCAATCGTAAAAGCATGTGGCGGGGACGTCGCGCCGCAGCGCGAGTGTCATGGTGTGGGACGCGGCCGGCGCCATCGAGACCCGCCAGACCGGCGTCTCGGCGCCGTCGGCAAAGGGAATGCAATCGCGGATGTCGCGCCATATCGCCTTCGAGCGCTCGCCGTTCAATTGTTCCAGCGGACCGGCGTTGCGCAGCATGTCCTGCAGCAGGTTCAGGCGATAGGCGATCGACGGCGGGAACCCTTCCAGCCGCAGCAATGTCGCCGGTTCGGAACCAAGCGCGCCGTCCGAAACCCTTGCCGCCACGCCTTCGGGCAGATGGGCGGCGCTGGAAACCTCGGCGCTCGACCCCAGCGCAAGGCTCATCGCGGCGGCTGCCTGTTCATCGAGCAGGCCGCGCACCACCAGCGTCATCTCCGTCTCGGCAGCCGGCAACACCTTGAAGGTGACCTCGCTGAGCACGGCAAGCGTGCCCCATGACCCTGCCATCGCCTTCGAAAGATCATATCCGGTGACGTTCTTGACCACGCGCCCGCCGGCCTTGAACGCCTCGCCCCGGCCGGAAACGGCCTGTATGCCCAGAATGTGATCGCGCGCGGCGCCCGCCTTGAGACGACGGGGTCCCGACAGATTGGCGGCCAGCATACCACCCAGCGTTCCCCGCCCCGGCGATTGGTTGAAGAGTGGCCCGTAATCCATAGGCTCGAAGGCGAATTGCTGGCCCTTCTCGGCCAGCAGCGCCTCGATCTCCGCCAGCGGCGTGCCGGCCATCGCGGAAAGCACCAGTTCCTCAGGCTCGTAGAGAGTGACGCCGGTCAGTTTCGACAGGTCGAGCGTATGTTCGGTCTGGGCGGGCCGGCCGATCGCTCGCTTTGAACCGCCGCCGATCACCTCAAGCGGCCGTTCCTCGGCCGCGGCCCAGGAGACGGCAGCGACAAGGTCCGAAGCAGAGGAGGGGGCGAAAATCGTCATGGCCGCTAAAGGTTCTGCCGTCCGGGTTTTTGCCCGTCTCGGGCTTCTCGTCCTTACTCCAGGGATGAAGCGCAGTCATCCGCTACGAAAGCGCAGCATTTGCCCAAAGCGGCGGCATCCGATTTGACACGGTGAAGCGGCCGAAGCAAACCTGCGGAATGGCTGAACCGACCGCGCACCGAAACCTGCTCTTCGTCATGGCTGTGGAAGCTGAATACGGCCCGCATCTGCGCGCCCTGTTCACGCCGATCATGACCGGTGTCGGGCCTGTAGAGGCAGCGGTGACGCTGACCGCGGAGCTTGCGCTGCGCGCCGCCGCGGACAGCCTGCCGGATCTCGTCGTGTCGCTGGGCTCGGCAGGCAGCCGCGTACTCGAACAGACAGGCGTCTATCAGGCGGCGTCGGTATGCTACCGCGACATGGACGCCTCGCCGCTGGGCTTCCCGAAAGGCGAGACGCCATTTCTCGGCCTGCCGGCAGCCTTGCCGCTGCCTCTGCGCATTCCGGGCGTCGCCGAAGCGACGCTCTCCACCGGCGCCTCCATCATCTCCGGCGCGGCCTATGACGCTATCGTCGAAGACATGGTCGATATGGAGACTTTCGCGGTGATGCGCGCCTGTCAACGCTTCGGCGTTCCCCTGGTGGCGCTGCGCGGCATTTCCGACGGCGCTGCCGAACTGCGCCATGTCACCGACTGGACCGAGTATCTTCACGTCATCGACGAAAAGCTGGCCGACGCCGTGCGGCTGCTCCAGCAGGCGGTTCGTGAGGGATTGCTCGACGCTCCTTAAGAGGCCAGGCCCTTCGCATCGCCGAACAACACACCGAGCATCCTGAAGCGCACGGCGTTGTCCCGGTTGATGTAGTTCATTGTGCCCGGTTCATGATCGATCAGCCAGGAGCCGGTCACCCCATTCTCCCAGTCGGTGGCGTAGCCGCCATCCAGCAGCCGCCAATGGCCGCGGCGGCTCTCGCCATCGTCGAGGCGCATATGGGCATCGCCATTCGTGTTGAAATAGACATAGGCCTCATTGCCGTTGCGCTCGAGAACATGGGTTTGTCCCGGGATGAGGATGGAGAGGGTCGTTGCGTCGAGATGCGCCATAATAGGCTCCTTCTGCAGAATGAGTTGCGCGGCAGGCTCGAACCGCGTATCGAATGGTCAAGAAACTTGACTATAAACTGGATCGAATAAATGGTCAAGAAGCTTGACGAAAATCCGGACTTTCTCCTCGACCATGTCGGCTGGAGACTATGGCGCGCCAATCGCGCCTGGCAGGCGGAGTTTGCCGGGGGGATGCGCGCCGCCGGCCATGGCTGGTTCACCGAGGCCCGCGCCTCGCTGCTTGGCCATCTCTCGCGCGCCGGCAACCGGCAGGCGATGCTGATCGAGCGCATGGGCATTTCAAAGCAGGCGGTGCAACAATTGCTGGACGGCCTTGAAGCGGAGGGCATTGTGGAGCGCGTGAGCGATCCCCACGACGCGCGGGGCAAGCTGGTGCGCTACACCGCAAAGGGCCTCGCCGCCCTGCAGGACGGCGACGCCATAAAGTTCCAGATCGAGCAAGGCTACAAGCGACGCCTGGGCGCGGAGGGGCTGGCTGCCTTGATGAAGGCGCTGAGGGCGATCGGCGGCGATCCGGATGGCGGAAAACAGGACGAGGCTCACCCGTCGGGTTAATGTGCTGAATCAGGGGCGCAGGCATGCGCCGTAACCCATTGCGCCGACTCAGTTCTTTCTCTAAACGCCCGCCATGACGAGCTCCCCTCATCCCGACAGCATCCTTATCATCGATTTCGGCAGCCAGGTTACGCAGCTGATCGCGCGGCGCGTCCGCGAGGCCGGCGTCTATTGCGAGATCGTTCCGTTCCAGCTGGCCGGCGAGGCCTTCCAGCGAACAAAGCCGAAGGGCGTCATTCTTTCCGGCAGCCCTGCCTCGACGGTCGATATCGGGTCACCGCGTGCGCCGGCGGAAATTTTCGATGCCGGCGTGCCGGTGCTGGGTATCTGCTATGGCGAGCAGACGATGTGCGCGCAGCTTGGCGGCAGGGTCGAGGCCGGCCACCACCGCGAGTTCGGCCGCGCCTTCCTCGACATCCAGGACGACAGCAAGCTGTTCGACGGCATCTGGGCCAAGGGCACGCGGCACCAGGTGTGGATGAGCCATGGCGATCGCGTGACCGAAATTCCGCCCGGCTTCAAGGTGGTCGGGACATCGACCGGCGCGCCCTTTGCGGCGATTGCCGATGAGGCGCGCGATTACTACGCGGTGCAGTTTCACCCCGAAGTGGTGCACACGCCCGATGGCGCCAAGCTGCTGCGCAACTTCGTGCACCGCATCGCCGGGCTGGAGAGCGACTGGACGATGGCGGCCTATCGCGAACAGGCGATCGAGAAGATCCGCACGCAGGTGGGCAAGGGCAAGGTGATCTGCGCGCTCTCCGGCGGGGTCGATTCCTCCGTCGCGGCGCTGCTCATCCACGAGGCTGTCGGGGACCAGCTGACCTGCATTCTCGTCGATCACGGCCTGATGCGGAAGGACGAAGCGGCGGGCGTCGTCGCCATGTTCCGCGAGCATTACAATCTACCGCTCATCCTGGTCGACGCCTCAGACCGCTTCATCGGCGCGCTCGAAGGGGAAAGCGATCCGGAGACAAAGCGCAAGACCATCGGGCGGCTGTTCATCGAAGTGTTCGAGGAGGAGGCGAAGAAGCTCGGCGGCGCGGATTTCCTCGCCCAGGGGACGCTTTATCCCGATGTCATCGAGAGCGTTTCGTTCAGCGGCGGCCCCTCGGTCACCATCAAATCGCATCACAATGTCGGCGGCCTGCCGGAGCGCATGAAGATGCAACTGGTCGAACCGCTGCGCGAATTGTTCAAGGACGAAGTGCGCGCTCTGGGCAAGGAGCTGGGGCTGCCGGAGAGCTTCATCGGCCGCCATCCGTTCCCCGGCCCTGGCCTGGCCATCCGCTGCCCCGGCGGGATCACGCGCGAGAAACTGGAAATCCTGCGCGAGGCGGATGCGATCTATCTGGACGAGATCCGTAAGGCCGGGCTCTACGACGCCATCTGGCAGGCTTTCGCGGTCCTGCTTCCGGTGCAAACGGTCGGCGTGATGGGCGACGGACGCACTTACGAATTCGTCTGCGCGCTGCGCGCGGTGACCTCGGTCGACGGCATGACGGCCGACTTCTACCACTACGACATGGCCTTCCTCGGCAATGCGGCTACCCGCATCATCAACGAGGTGCGCGGCATCAACCGCGTCGTCTACGACGTGACGAGCAAACCGCCCGGGACGATCGAGTGGGAATGATTCAGGCCTATCCGAGCGTGTTCGAGAATGCACTACTATCGACAGCACGCTCCGAGGGCGGAACCGTCGGGTCCAAGCTCCAGCAGATCATAGGGACCGCCTCACCGGGCCGAAGAATCCGATAATTCGATCTATCTTCGACCCGTCGGCTGCGATGAAGGCGATGTCGATTCCTTCCGGCAATGCGTTGCCATTGGCCTCCACGAAGCGCCAGGCGAAGCGCGCGACGCCGTGATGTGCGTCGATCTCACTGGTGCGCGCGATTTTGGCTCCGGGATACAGTGTCAGGACGTTGGCGATATGGGCCAGCAATTCCTCCGCGCCCCGCACATGCGCGGTGGGATCGGTGTAGGTCGCGCCGTCCGCCCAGACCTGCCGAAGCAGCGTGGCGCGTCCCTCGTGGTCGGGCGCGCTCCAGGCCTGGCAATATGTGTCGATCAACGCTGTGACATCCATCGGTTCCGCCTCCCTCAACCACGTCCTGTTCTATGACCAGGCACTAGATGCCTCCCTCAGTCACTTCCTGCTCTGTCGCCATGCACTAGAGGCGCACAGCCTTGCCCGTTGCGCCCGTCTCGATCAGCGCGTCGATGAGGCGGTGAACCTTCAGCGCCTCCTCGCCTGTCACGCGTGGCACGCCGCCGGTGCGGATCGCCCCGATGAAGTCGGCTATGACGGCGCGATGGTAGTCGTGCGGAAACGCCATCGGGTCGGCGCCCGCGCCACCGCTGCTCTGGTCGGACGCCATGTCGATGCTTCGGCCATCATGGAACTGCACCTTGAGGGCGGTGCCAGCCAGCATCGCGGTGCCTCTTTCACAGGTGAGAATGATCTGTTCCAGGAACCCGGGGAATGCCGCCGTGGTTGCATCGATCGTGCCGATTGCGCCGCTGACGAAGCGCGCCGCAGCGCAGACCATGTCCTCGGTCTCCATCCGGTGCACCGGGGTGGTGGCGGTGTAGCCCGCGACTTCGGCGATCGGCCCGGCAAGGGTCAGCATCAGGTCGAGTGTGTGGATGCCTTGCGACATCAGCACGCCGCCGCCATCGCGCGCCAGCGTGCCGCGGCCCGGCTCGTCATAATAGCTCTGCGGCCGCCACAGGCGGATGATCGTGGAGCAGCCCACGACCGCACCGAGTTCGCCATTGGCCAGCAATTCCGCCAGCCGCATGCCGGCCGGACGAAAGCGATGCTGCAGCACCACGCCGAGCGTCACGCCAGCCTCGCGGCAGGCTCGAACCAGCGATGACGCGCGGTCCGTCGTCGTTTCGAGCGGCTTTTCCAAAAGCACATGCTTGCCCGCCGCCGCGCAGCGGGCGGCAATGTCGCCATGCGTATTTGCCGGGGTCAGAACGAGGACGGCCTCAACGGTCCGGTCGTCCAGGATCGTTTCCAGGCGATCGCATACGGGGAAGGGAAATTTCTCCTGGAATGACCGCCGCCGCTTCTCGCTGGGGCTGAAGGCGTAGGCCACCTCGACCCGATCGGCGAGGTCGACCAGACCCTTGGCATGCGGCGTCACCGCCATGCCGAGGCCGACCACGGCGATGCGCGTTTTCGCGATGGCCGGCTTTGGAATGTCCGTCATGCAGGCTCCGTGCCCGCAGCTTGCCGGGCGAGGTAGCGCTGGTCAAGGTCGGGCAACGGTTCTCCCTCCAGCGTGGCTTCGAAGGCGCGCAGGCGTTTGTAGATGGAGATCAGTTCGACAATCGTCGGCCAGGAATTGACGAGGTACTGGAACGACGAACTGACCTGGATGAACGCTTCCCGTATCTGCTGGAAAATGCCGAAGGTGATTTTGCCTGCGGCAATCGTAGGGGTCAGGACAAGGAGCGAGAAAACGACGTCTGTCTGCAGATAGAGCTGCCGGGTCAGATCGAAATAGACGTAGTGGCCGTAAAGCGTGAAGTAGTTTTTGCGCAGGTTCCGGTAAAGCTCCGACAGTGTCGGCGGGTTCGCTCTTTGATCGTCGTCCTCGCCGAGGACGAGTTCCTTCCGGTATGCCGCCTCGACACGCTGGTTCTTGAATTCCAGGCCGGGAAGCTTGATCCCGACGATCGCCAGCAGCGTTGTGCCAAACAGCGCCCAGCCGATCGCTGCAAATACCAGCGGATACGGAATCACGCCGACGATCGGCAGTTCAGTGACGTGCACGGACAGGCCGGCCAGCAGAGGCAGGAAGGCGATAAGGGTCATGACCGAATCGACCAGATTGATGCCAAGCCCCTGCATGGTGCTGGAGAAGCGCATCGTATCGTCCTGGACGCGCTGGGAGGCGCCCTCGATATGCCTGAGCTTGGGCCAGTGTCCGACGAAGAAATCGTTCATCGCCGTGCGCCAGCGAAAGATGTAGTGGCGGACAAAGAACACGTTGAGCACGGCAATGATCATGTAGACGCCGGCGAGCGCGATGAAGATCAGCACACCGTCGAACAGATCGGCGGTTGAAACCGACCCTGGCGGCGGCGTCAGCGCCCGCTGCACCATGTCATAGAAATACCCCCGCCAATTGTTGAGGACCACCGACACCTGAACGGAAAAATTGGTCGTGAAGAGGATCAGTGCCGATCCGAGGATCGACCAATTTTGCCAAGGGTGTGGGGAATACCAGGCCCAGAAGGCGTAGAACAGCAGCGCACCGATGGCAAAGTAGAGATAGAACCAGAGGAATTCCGGCTGCAGGAAGACGGTCGGATAGATGTTGGGCGTTGCGGTGGGTGGAGCAGGCGGCATGCCGAGATAGGCGCCGGCCTCTTGTCCGCCGAGGAACATCCAGACAATGACGAGGAAGATGCTCCACAGCGCCGCGCTGGCAAAGAACAGCTTCGGCTTGGGAAAGAAGGAAACAAACACGGGAAAGAGCCTTCCTGAAGGGCCGCCGAGCGAGGATTAGCGACGGCTGCTTTTCGATTCGGCCGCATCAAGTCACAGTTTTTGCGCCAAAGAAATGGCGGGCCGGGTTACATTATCGTCATGTCGCGCGCCGGCGCGGCCAGGCAATCGCCGCTGAGACGAGAAGGGCCAGCGCCGCCAGCATTGACGGCGCGAAATAGTTTCCCGTCTTCTGAGCCATGAAACCCGCAATGATCGGCCCGACGATCTGGCCGATCCCGAACGATCCGGTCATCAGGGCAAAGGCCCGGCGCGGCGAGGCTGGAGCCAGAAGCCGCGCCGCCTGCAAACCGTAGGCGGTTGCCGCCACGAATGTTCCACCCAGCAGCGCGCCGCCGAGCAGCGGTCCCCACTGCCCGCCGAGCGATACGCTGGCCGCGACGCCGACAGCTTCCACGACGCAGCAGATGATGAAGGTGCGCGTCGGTCCCAGCCGTCGCGCGACGCCGGCCCAGAGATAGACGGATGGCGCGGCGGCGATGCCGGTGACGAGCCAGACCGCCGTTTCGAACAAGCGGCTGCCTGCCCCTTGCCGGACGATCGCGACAAGGAAAGTGGCGGTGACGATATAACCGAAGCCGAAAATGCCATAGGCCACGATCAGCCGTCCCAGGGCGGCGGAGCGTGGCAGGGCGGGCTCCTTCGGGTTGCCCGTGCCCGCGACCGGCCCCCGGTCGACCAGCAGCGCAACGGCGGCGAAGCCGGCGGACGACAATGCCGCCGCCCAGGACCAGCCGCTCGGCCAATGGGAGCCGGCAGCGACCAGCGCCGCCATCATCAGCGACGATGCGAGGATGCCCACGCCGACACCGGCGAAATGGAGCGCCTGCAGGTCGTTGCGGTTGCGGGCCGCCAGATGGCTGAAGACGATCGCGGCCAGGAACACCATCACGAAAGCGCTGGCCACGCCGGCGAGAAATCGAATGATCAGGAAGGCGGCCAGGCTGTCGGTCAGCCCCATCAGCCCTGCCAGCGCGGTGCTGGCGGCAAGCCCGCCCAACATCAGCAGCCGCTCTCGCCGGGCGGCCCAGCCGCCGGCCGCGGCGAAGGCGCCCACGAGGTATCCGAGATAATTGGCCGATGCGATCCAGCCGGCGTCGGCCGGCGAGAGGCCCAGTTCGTCCATCATTCCCGGAAGGATTGGCGTGTAGACGAAGCGGCCGATGCCCATCGCCACCGCCATGCCGATCATGCCGGCGGCAGCGAGGCGAAGCGGGGAGGGTTGAGCTTCAGGCATGTCTAGCCCGTATCCGTCACGACCGGAGGCTACAAGCGGCTGCGGTCCCGGCTGTGGTGGGCCAGAGAGGTCGCCGGGGCCGTCATTTCAGCATCGGCCACAGCGTTGCCGCCAGCAGCACGCCCATGCCGATATTGAACCATTTCAGGCGCGTGGGGTCGGACAGGAAGCCGCGCAGCCCGACGCCGAAGGCCGCCCAGACCGAGACGCTGGGGAAATTGGTGAGCGCGAAGACCAGTCCGATCATCAGGACCGACCAATAGGGCGAGACGGGATCGGCATAGACGGCCATGGCGGTGATCGCCATGACCCAGGCCTTGGGATTGACCCACTGGAACAGCGACGCTTCAACGAATGTCATCGGCCTCGCCTTGGCGTCTCCGGCCTTGCCCATGGAGCGAGACGAAGCGATCTTCCAGGCGAGATAGAGGAGATAGACCCCGCCGGCGATCTCCAAGGCGAGATGCAATTGCGGAAACGCCGTGAGCAGCGCGCCAAGGCCGAAGCCTACGCCGAGCAGCAGGGTGAAGAAGCCGAAGCCGATGCCGCACATATGCGGAAGGGTGCGGGTGAAACCGAAATTCACGCCCGACGCCAGCAGCATGAAGTTGTTCGGTCCCGGCGTAACCGATGTCACAAAGGCGTAGACGAGCAGGGCAAGGAAGGTGTCGGCGGACAAGCGAGCGTTTTCCGAAGGATTATCGGTCAGCGTTATTGATCGTCCATGTGCCCGCTGTCCATCAAGAACTTGTCGTCGAGACAATACGGCCCAGGCGCCGGCAGAAGCCATCGGACGGGAACGCCGCGATCCAGGGATCGGCTGGAACCGGCATCACCGCCGGAAGGGCAGGTCGCCCAATTCCCGTTCGGACATGGCCTCGAGGGCGGGATGGGAGAGGGGGTCGCGGAGCCATTGCAGGCTCAGTGTCTGACATGGGCGGGACGCGAGCTCGATGCCAGCGGGGGCAGCCTTGTCAAAAGGCAGTCTGGACAAGAGAAACTTGAGCATCAGATATCTCCTCTTCTCAATTGTCAGCAGTTTCGGTCAAAAAATCTTCGGTCTCAATTGAGATTTCACATCGAAGAGTTTAGAAAAACTGGATGGGTGGCCTCAATCGCGTTCATCTCAACGGCTTGCGTGCGGTTGAAGTCGTCATGCGCTGCGGTTCGCTGCAGAAGGCAGCGGATGAACTCGGCGTGTCGCCAAGCGCGGTGAGCCAGCACGTGTCGCGCGCCGAGGCGCAATTGGGGCGCGCGCTCTTCGATCGCACGCCGTCCGGCCTCGCCGTGACCCCGTTCGGCATCGCCTTCGGCCGCCGGCTGACGACCGGGTTCGACGAACTTGCCGCGGCCGTGGCGATGGCCGACGACGAGGCGAACAAATCGCTGGTGATTTCGGTTGCGCCAGCCTTTGCGTCGCGCTGGCTGATGCCGCGCCTGTCGCGTCATTTCATGAAATATCCCGATGTGCTGCTGCGCATCGACGCCTCGCCAAAACTGGTCGATCTGGATCATTCCGACGTGTCCGCCGCGATACGCCTGGGCGACGGCACCTGGCCGGGGGTGAAGGCGGAACTGCTGTTCGAGGTGCTGGAATTTCCCGTCTGTACGCCGGAAATGGCTCGCGATCTCAAGGTGATCGACGATCTGGCCCATGCCTGGGTCATCACCGACGACAATTCGATGATCGGTTGGGACAATTGGTTCAAGGCCGCCGGCAACGCCCCGGTCAAGATGCTGCCGGGCGCGCATTTCTCCGATCCGATGCTCTGCATGGAATCGGTTCTGGCCGGGCATGGCATCATGCTGGCCTGGAACCTGCTCGCCGGCGAGGCGCTGAAGGATGGGCGGCTGGTCGCGCCGTTTGGCGTGCGCGCGGCCAGCGGCCTTTCCTATTATGTCGTGACGTCGGCGAAGCGGGAGCCGGACACCAAGGTGCGAAATTTCGTCCGCTGGCTGCGGCACGAAGTGGCGGTGTCGAGGGAGGCTGGACCACCCGCCGGACCGTGACAGGCGCTCGCGCTGCGCCTATAGCACTGCGATCACCTGTGGGGTTGCACGCCCTCTGCCGCTGTCGGCGCGCTCCCGCCTCGCAGCGGTGACGCAAGCTTCTTTCCTGCCAGGCAGGGAGGCGAAGCGCCAGCGGCGTGGGGCGCGCACTCCGGTCCAAAGAGAAGCGATAGCGAGAAGAGCCATGACATCCTATCCCCGCAACAGCGCCGATCCCATCGATCAGGCAAAACTTGAGAAACTGGCCGAAGTGGCGGTCAAGGTCGGGCTCGGGCTCCAGCCGGGGCAGGACCTGATCATGACGGCGCCGATTGCCGCCGCACCGCTGGCCCGCAAGGTCGCCGAGCAGGCCTACAAGGCGGGCGCCGGGCTGGTGACGACGCTGTTCTCCGACGAGGAACTGACGCTGGCGCGCTATCGCCACGGCCAGGATGTCAGCTTCGACCGCGCCACCGGCTGGCTCTATGAAGGCATGGCCAAGGCATTTGGCGACAACGCCGCGCGGCTCGGCATCTATGGCGACAATCCGATGATGCTGTCGGGCCAGGACCCGGACAAGGTAGCGCGCGCCAGCAAGGCGAACTCCATCGCCTACAAGCCGGCGCTGGAAAAGATCGTCGGCTTCGATATCAACTGGTCGATCCTGTCCTATCCCAATCCGAGCTGGGCGCGGCAGATGTTTCCCGGCGACGAGGAGGATGTCGCGGTGGGCAAGCTCGCCGACGCCATCTTCGCGGCCTCGCGCATCAATACTCCGGACCCGGTCGCGGCCTGGGAGGCGCACAACGCCAATCTTCACAAGCGCACCGCGCAGCTCAACGGGCAGAGATTCCACGCCCTGCACTTCACGGGGCCAGGCACCGACCTGACCGTCGGGCTGGCGGACGGCCACGCCTGGAAGGGCGGCGCTTCGCCGGCCAAGAACGGCGTCACTTGCAATCCCAACATTCCGACCGAGGAAGTGTTCACCACGCCGCACGCGCTGCGCGTCGACGGCTATGTGCGCTCGACCAAGCCGCTGTCCTATCAAGGCACGCTGATCGACGAGATCGAGATGCGCTTCGAAGCAGGCAAGATCATCGAGGCGCGGGCGTCGAAGGGCGAAACCGTGCTGCTCAAGGTGCTGGACACGGACGAGGGCGCGCGCCGGATCGGCGAGGTGGCGCTGGTGCCGCACTCATCGCCTATCTCCGCCAGCGGGCTGTTGTTCTACAACACGCTCTTCGACGAGAACGCCGCCTGCCATATCGCGCTCGGCCAGTGCTATTCGGATTGCTTTGTCGATGGCGACAAGCTGACGCCGGACCAGATCGCTGCGCAAGGCGGCAACAAAAGCCTTATCCACATCGACTGGATGATCGGCTCGGGCGAAATCGACATTGACGGGCTGGACACGAAAGGCGCCCGCGTGCCGGTGATGCGCAAGGGCGAGTGGGCGTAAGGCGGGGGTTAGAGCGCGTAGGGTTGCCGATGGGAACAGGTTGAGACGCAGCCTATTCGGCTGCAGGTAGAGCCTGCCTGAAAAGCGGCTTCGGCAGCGGCAGTCCGTTCGCCGAGGCTGCTGTCAGCCAAGCCGCCATTGCGATGCGTAGTTCTCGAACCGCAGCCTCAGGCGACGAACCGTGGGCAGAACATGACTTCAGGTCCGGCACGTCGGCGATCCACGCCTTATCCGCCTCAGACCAGAAAACCGCGATGGCGTAGTCTTCGTTCATTGTGAACCCATAACCAGCGAAAACTCCGAGATTATAGCTCGAAGCTGTTTGACTTGATAGCGTTTGGCAGCCTTTCCGTCGGGCTGAATGCTAATTGGACGGCTCACCGCCGGGTGGACATAGATGTGGTGGCTGCCGCTGACACGATCAAGCCGAAAGCCGTAGACTGCCAGAATGCTTTGCAGTTCAAGAAAGGACAGGCTTAACCCGGACTCAAACCTAGCGAGCAGCTTTTCCAGTTTGGTCATGCTACTTGGGTCACCGCGTCCCGGTAGGCGTCAGCCTTGAAACCGAACAGCAACTGATCGCCGGTGTCCAGCACCGGGCGCTTGATCAGGTTCGTATCGCCGGCGATCAGGCCGCGCGCTGTGGCTTCATCCAGCGCCGCCTTGTCGGCGTCGGGCAACTCCTTGAACGATGTCGAGTTGCGGTTGAACACCTTTTCCCAGCCAGCCCTTGCAAACCAGTCGTCCACTGTTTCCGGCGCCAGCGTCTCGGCGCGGTAGTCGAAATAGCGGTAAGGCACGTTGTTGGAAGCGAGCCAGGTGCGCGCCTTCTTGACGGTGTCGCAACTCTTGAAACCGTAAAGGGTGATGGTCATGATTTGGGTCCTTGGCGGTGGCGACCCGAGTCGATTAGAACACCTCGCGGACTGCCGCAACGGGCGCCGATCTGCGCGAAACCGCTTGGCGCGAGTGCTGAGCCCGTTGCATGATAATGATGGAGCATGCGGTGGCGCAGGAAAATGCGCGAGCCGCGGGAGGATGGAATGAACGCCAAGCAAACAGCCGCTGCGAAGGCCCTGGACGTCGTGACCATCGGCCGCGCGTCCGTCGATCTCTACGGCCAGCAGATCGGCTCGCGGCTGGAGGACATTACGAGCTTTGCCAAATCGGTCGGCGGCTGCCCGGCCAACATCGCCATCGGCACGGCGCGGCTCGGGCTGAAATCGGCGCTGCTCACGCGGGTAGGCGACGAACAGATGGGCCGCTTCATCCAGGAGCAATTGCGGCGCGAGGGCGTGTCGACCGAGGGCATCACGGTCGACAAGGATCGGATGACGGCGCTGGTGCTGCTGGCGGTGGAGGCCGAAGGCGTTTCGCCGATGATCTTCGTGCGCACCGATTGCGCCGACATGGCGCTGAGCGAAGATGATGTCGATGAGGCGTTCGTCGCCTCGTCGCGGGCGATTGTCGTGACCGGCACGCATTTTTCGCGGCCGCACAGCGAGGCCGCACAGCGCAAGGCGATCCGCATCGCCAAGGCAAATGGCGGCAAGGTGGTGTTCGACATCGATTATCGCCCCAACCTTTGGGGGCTGGGCGGCCACGCCGAGGGGTTTGGGCGCTACGTCAAATCGGACGCCGTGTCGGAGAAGCTGAAGACGGTGCTGGCCGACTGCGACCTGATTGTCGGCACGGAGGAGGAGATCATGATCGCCTCCGGCGTCGACGATGTCCTGGGTGCGCTGAAGACAATCCGGGCGCTGTCGCCGGCGACGATCGTGCTGAAGCGCGGCGCGATGGGCTGCATCGTCTATGATGGGCCGATCTCCGACGATCTGGAGGACGGCATCGTCGGCAAGGGCTTCCCCATCGAAGTGTTCAATGTACTCGGCGCCGGCGATGCTTTCATGTCCGGGCTGCTGCGTGGCTGGCTGGGCGGGGAAAGCCTGCAGACGGCGGCGACCTGGGCCAATGCCTGCGGCGCGTTCGCGGTATCGCGCCTGCTCTGCTCGCCGGAATATCCAACTTGGCAGGAGTTGCGGTTCTTCCTGGAGACCGGCAGCAAGCATCGCGCCCTGCGCAAGGACGAGTCGATCAATCATATCCATTGGGCAACCACGCGCCGACACGAAATCCCGTCGTTGATGGCCTTCGCCATCGACCATCGTTCACAGATGGAGGAACTGGCGAAGAAAGCCGGGGCCGATGCGGCGAAGATAGAGGCGTTCAAGGTGCTGGCCGTCAAGGCGGCGGCCAAGGTCGCTGCCGGGCGCGGCGGCTATGGCATGCTGCTCGACGAGAAATATGGACGCAAGGCGATGGAAGAGTTTGCGCGCCATCCCTTCGCATGGCTGGGGCGGCCGGTGGAACTGCCCGGGTCGCGGCCGCTGCGATTTGAGTTCGGCCAGGATATCGGCTCGCAACTTGTCGAATGGCCGCTCGATCACTGCATCAAATGCCTGTGCTTCTACCACCCTGACGACGATGCGGCGTTGAAGCGCGAGCAGCAGGAAAAGCTTCGCACGCTGTACGAAGCCTCACGCAAGGTCGGGCGCGAATTGCTGGTCGAGATCATCGCGGGGAAGAATGGCAAGCTTGGCGAAGACACCATCGCGCAGGCCCTGACGGAACTTTACGCGCTTGGCATAAAGCCCGACTGGTGGAAGCTGGAGCCGCAATCCTCCGCGCGGGCCTGGAGCGAAATCGGCGAGGTTATCGCTGCGAACGATCCGCTTTGCCGGGGCGTCGTCCTGCTTGGACTGGAAGCGCCGATCGACGATCTGAAGGCGGCTTTCGCGGCGACGCGGGATGCATCGATCGTGAAGGGCTTCGCCGTCGGCCGCACATTGTTTGCCCACGCGGCAGAGCAATGGCTGGCCGGTAAAATGGACGACGACAAGGCTGTCGCGGATATGGCATCTCGCTTCGCTGTTCTGTGCGATGCATGGCTTTCCGCACGGGCGGAGAAGGCGGCGTAGTGACTTCCGATCGATCCATGTCGAAGCTCTACGTTGCCCCCCTCTGTCCTGCCGGACATCTCCCCCACGCGGGGGGAGATCGGCTGACCGCGTTGTTTTCCCCAATCGCCGACGCTGCCGGGTTGCAGCTGTCGATGACGCGCGCAATCTCCCCCCCATGTGGGGGAGATGTCCGGCAGGACAGAGGGGGGCAACGTAGAGCGCTTCGCCTCCAACGCATCAACACCCGATCGCGGAGCACTCTCATGACAAAAACCATCCGCCTCACCATGGCGCAGGCACTGACGCGATTCCTGACCCGCCAGGTGACGGAGATAAACGGCAAGCGCGTGCCGATCTTCGGCGGCGTCTGGGCGATCTTCGGTCACGGCAATGTCGCCGGTGTCGGCGAGGCGCTGCACGCGGTGCGCGACACCTTGCCGACCTATCGCGCCCACAACGAGCAGGCGATGGCCCATGCGGCGATCGGCTATGCCAAGGCGAATTTCCGCCACCGCTTCATGGCCTGTACGTCGTCCATCGGCCCCGGTGCGGTGAACATGGTGACGGCGGCGGCGCTGGCGCATGTCAACCGCCTGCCGCTGCTGCTCTTGCCGGGCGATGTCTTCGCCAACCGCATTCCCGATCCCGTGCTGCAACAGGCGGAGGATTTCGGTGACGGCACCGCAACCGTCAACGATTGCTTCCGCCCGGTGTCGCGCTACTTCGATCGGATCACGCGTCCGGAGCAGATCATCCCGGCGCTCAATCGCGCCATGCAGGTGCTGACCGATCCGGCCGAATGCGGACCCGTCACGCTGGCGCTCTGCCAGGACGTCCAGGCCGAGGCCTACGACTATCCGGAAAGCTTCTTCGAGGAGCGGCTGTGGATGCCGCGCCGGCCCCGCCCGGATCGCGGCGAACTGGCGGCGGCGGTAAAGGCGCTGAAATCGGCGAGGAAGCCGCTGATCATCGCCGGCGGCGGCGTGCTTTATTCGGAGGCGAGCGGCGACCTCGCGGCCTTTGTCGAGGCGACGGGTATTCCCGTCTGTGAGACGCAGGGTGGCAAGTCCTCGCTGCCCGACGCGCATCTGCTCAACATGGCGGCGGTGGGCGTGACGGGAACCTCGGCGGCGAACCGCCTTGCCGAGGAGGCCGATGTCGTGCTGGCGGTCGGAACC
The DNA here is from genome assembly GCA_036524835.1 of Mesorhizobium sp. Taxonomy (GTDB): domain Bacteria; phylum Pseudomonadota; class Alphaproteobacteria; order Rhizobiales; family Rhizobiaceae; genus Mesorhizobium_G. The sequence continues at coordinate 25,923 of DATDBN010000072.1, forward strand.
CGCCTGCAGGATTTCACTACCGGCTCCTGGTCCTTGTTCAAGAACGCCGGCAAGACCATCGTCGGCCTGAATGTGCAGCCTTTCGATGCCGGCAAGCACCGCGCGCTGCCGCTGGTGGCGGATGCGCGCGAGGGGCTGGCCGAGCTTGGCGCGGCGCTGGCGGGATACAAGGCGCCAAAGGCGTGGACCGATGGCGCGAAGAAGGGCAAGGCCGCATGGCAAAAGGATGCGGCCAAGGTTACCGCCGCGACGAACGCTGAGCTGCCATCGGACGCGCAGGTCATCGGCGCGGTGCAGCGGGCGCTGGGCTCGGGTGTGATTGCATTGCATGCCGCCGGCGGCCTGCCTGGCGAGATGCACAAGCTCTGGCAGTCCGGCGCGCCCGGTTCCTACCACGCCGAATATGGCTTCTCGACGATGGGCTACGAGATCGCCGGCGCGCTTGGCGTGAAGATGGCGCGGCCGGACAAGGAGGTTGTCGTCATGATCGGCGACGGCTCCTATCTCATGCTCAATTCGGAGATCGCGACCTCGGTGATGCTCGGGCTGAAACTCACGATCGTCCTGCTCGACAATCGCGGCTTCGGCTGCATCAACCGGCTGCAGATGGCCACGGGCGGAGCCAACTTCAACAATTTGCTGCGGGACGTGCGCCACGAAGTCATGCCGGAGGTGGACTTTGTCGCCCATGCGGCCAGCCTCGGGGCGCAAGCGGAAAAGGTGGCCTCGATCGCCGATCTGGAATCGGCGCTTGCCAGGGCGAAGAAGAACAAGCGCACGAGCGTGGTGGTGATCGATACGGACCCGCTCATCTCCACAGACGAGGGCGGTCATTGGTGGGATGTGGCGGTGCCGGAGGTGAGCGAGCGGCGGGAGGTCAAGGCCGCGCGCAAAGCCTATCAGGCGGCCCGCCAGCTACAGCGCGTCGGCGACTGATCCCAGGGTCTCTTGGCTCGACCCCTCACCATGAGGCACAAATACGCGGCGGTTATTCGCCCGTCAGCATCGCGTCTGGAACCTCGAAGCGCTCCGTCTTGCCGACGCGGATCATGTTGAGATCGCCTTCGCGGGTGAAGCGAAGGTCGTCCGGCGAGTCCGTCTTGTCGGGTTTGCCGTCGCGGAAATCGATAATGCGCTGGCCGCCATCCGGCCACGCCACCGTTACCGATACCCCGCCAGCCTCGCCCGGCTCGGCGCTTGCCTGGCACTGGCCCATGGGCTGGCCGAGATAGCGGGCGCAGGGGATGGCCAATTCCACGAAGGGATTGGGGTCGGGAGCCGACGCCGGCGGTTCCACAGCGGCGATAGCGTCCGCCGCCACCTCCATCAGATAGCGCCCCGGCGTCCAGCCGGAGATGCTCGGATTGCTGACATCCTCAACCTTGCACCACTCGTTCTGCTTGACCATCTGGCAGCCGTGATTGCGCAGCTGCGCTCCGTTGGGCAGGCGTCCGATGACCATCGCGACCGGTGACGCCGCAGCTCGCACGTTGAGCTGATCGTTGTCGGCCAAGCCGATGACCTCGAAGAAGGGTGCGTCGTTGCCGTGCGGCTGCGTGGCGGTTTGTGCAGCAGCGCCGCTCAGCATGCATATGACCGCAAATGCTGCCCCGGCCAGAGCCGGCACAGGTGAAGAGAAAACAGAAGAGCGAGTTGGCATGATAAATCCGGACGAAGACCTCGTCCTCTGTTGCACAAGATTCGAGTCGAGAATTTGACGCCGGACATAAGCCCGGCGCGCGGGGGGCGAGATTCCTCCATCCAGTGTGAAGGCGGATGTTTCGTCAACCGTCATTTGCGCCTAGTCTCGGATTCGGTTCCCGTGCCACCCAGCCAGCGATTAGCCCGCAAGGTGTGACCATGCTTCTTCTGATCCTCGGCCTCGTTCTTTTCCTCGGCATTCACTCCGTGCGCATTCTCGCGCCCGATTGGCGCGACCGACGCGTCGTCGCGATGGGAGAGGGGCCGTGGAAGGGTGTTTACTCCGTCGTTTCCCTGGTTGGGTTCGTGCTGATCATCTGGGGCTTCGGCGTGGCGCGCGCCGACACCGGAGTGCTCTATGATCCTCCCACCTGGCTCCGCCATGTGGCGGCGCTGCTCATGCTCTTTTCCTTCATATCGCTGATGGTCTTCAGCCTGCCTGCAGGGCGGCTGAAGCCTGTTCTCAAGCATCCCTTCCTTGTTTCGGTGAAGATCTGGGCAGTCGCGCATCTGCTCGCCAATGGCGAGACGGCGTCGGTTGTCCTGTTCGGCGCGATTCTCGCCTGGGCGGTCTGGGACCGGATCGCGGTCGGCCGGCGCGGCGAGAGGGCTCCGGCTCCAGGCCCCGCGAAATGGGACTTCATCGCGGTTGCGAGCGGCCTGGTTCTCTACCTTCTGTTCATCTGGAAACTGCATGAGTGGTTGATCGGCGTGCAGCCAATCGGCTGAACGCACGCCCTGTTGACCGCGAAAATGACTGCCGCCCCTTCCAACCCGGCAAAATATCGCTAAGAAGCGGGCTCAAATATCGCCCGAGGGGCGAGCGTGGGCACGGAACTATGTCGGACGACACATTCATTCGCGAGGTCAATGAAGAGATTCGCCAGGATCAGGCGAAGGCTCTGTGGGACCGTTTCGGTCCGGCCATTCTGGGGCTGGCGCTGCTGGTCGTCGTAGGCACGGCTGCGTGGGTCGGCTATGACTACTGGGTTACGTCGAAGGCCAATGCCGCCGGAGACGATTTCGCCCAGGCTCTCCAGCTTGCCAAGGACGGCAAGAATGACGAGGCGCTGGCCGCGCTCAAAGCGCTCGAGACCGAGGGCTACGGTGCCTATCCGGTTCTTGCCCGGTTCCGTTCGGCCACCGTTCTCGCCGATAAGGGCGACGCCAAGGGCGCCGTGGAAAGCTTCGACGCGGTCGCGGCCGATGGGGCAATCCCGATGTCGTTGCGGGACATGGCGCGGCTGCGCGCGGCTTACCTCCTGGTCGATACCGGCACCTACGCGGATGTCGCCCAACGCGCCGAGCAGCTTTCCGCCGACACCAATCCGCTCCGCGCTTCGGCGCGCGAGGCGCTTGGCCTTTCCGCCTGGAAGGAAGGCAAATCGATCGACGCCTTGAAACTGTTCGAGCAGGTCATGAACGATGAAGAGGCGCCGCAGAATGCACGCGATCGGGCAACGATGATGGTCGAGCTGCTCCGCGGCTCCGGCGTCAAGTCGTGAGCGATGCCATTCAAGATCGCCATCCTCGGTCGGCCTAACGTCGGCAAATCAACGCTTTTCAACCGGCTGGTCGGCAAGCGGCTTGCCTTGGTGGACGACACGCCGGGCGTGACCCGCGACCGCCGCACCCATGCGGCGAAGCTCTACGATCTCTATTTCGATGTCATCGACACCGCTGGTTTCGAGGACGCGGATGCCGCCAGCCTGCAGGGCCGTATGCGCCAGCAGACGGAAATCGCCATCGACGAGGCGGACCTGATCTTCTTCGTCGTCGACGCCAAGTCGGGCGTCATGCCCGACGATCGCACCTTTGCCGACATTGTTCGCCGCTCGGGCAAGCCTGTCGTTCTGGTCGCCAACAAGGCGGAAGCCCGTGGCGCGCAGGGCGGCTTCCTGGAAGCCTACGAACTGGGGTTGGGCGAACCCGTTGCCGTTTCCGCCGAGCATGGCCAGGGCCTGCCTGATTTGCGCGACGCCGTGGTCGAGGCGCTGGGAGCGGAGCGCGCTTTTGGCGAGGACGAACATGACGACATTCCGGCCGAGAGCGAGGCGCTGATCGGCGAGGATGTCGCCGACGCCGAAGAGGAGCCGGCCTATGACGACACCAAGCCGATGCGCATTGCCGTCATCGGCCGCCCGAACGCCGGCAAGTCGACCCTCATCAATGCGCTGATCGGAGAAGACCGCCTGCTGACCGGGCCGGAAGCCGGCATCACGCGTGATTCGATTTCGGTCGATTGGGATTGGCGCGGCCGTCTCATCAAGCTGTTCGACACCGCCGGCATGCGCCGCAAGTCGAGGGTGCAGGAAAAGCTGGAGAAGCTGTCGGTTGCGGACGGCTTGCGCGCCATTCGCTTCGCCGAAGTTGTGATCATCGTGCTGGACTCGACGATCCCGTTCGAAAAGCAGGATTTGCAACTTGCCGACCTGATCATTCGCGAAGGCCGCGCCGCGGTGATCGCCTTCAACAAATGGGATTTGATCGAGGATCGGCAGGCGGTGCTGGCCACGCTGCGCGAGATGACCGAGCGCCTGCTGCCGCAAGTGCGCGGCATTCAGGCCGTGCCGGTGTCGGCCGAAACCGGGCGCGGGCTGGACAAGCTGATGGACGCGGTGATCGCCACGCACAAAGTGTGGAACCGCCGCGTTTCAACGGGCAGGCTGAATCGCTGGCTGGAGGGCATCCTGGCCAACCATCCGCCGCCCGCCGTGGCTGGCCGCCGCCTGAAGATCAAATACATCACCCAGGCGAAAACGCGTCCGCCGGGCTTCGTCGTGTCCTGCTCGCGGCCCGACGCGCTGCCGCAATCCTATGTGCGCTATCTCACCAACAATCTGCGCGAGGCGTTCGAGATGCCCGGCGTGCCGATCCGCATAGCGCTGCGCACGTCCGACAACCCCTTCGCGGGACGGGCGAAGAAGCGGGGGTAGCGCCGTCGTTCTCAACGGAATCGATGGCGTTCAGACGGGAAATCGACGTTTGATTTCCTATGTTCAGGCGGGCGCCACTGGTTTCGCCGTCAGTTGGACACCCAAGGCCTTCATGACCCCGAGAAGCGTTGAGAGCTTAGGGTCTCCCTTCTCGCTGAGGGCCTTATAGAGTGCTTCGCGAGTGACGCCGGCGTCCCTTGCAACTGTCGTCATTCCTCTGGCCCGCGCGATGACGCCAAGGGCGTGGGCGATATAGGTGGCGTCACCGCTATCAAATGCATCTGCCAGAAGGTCGGCTTGAGACTCAGGCGTGTCGAGGTATTCTGCAGCATCGAAGATCGTGGTTTCGAGTGGCATTTCAGACCTCCCTGGCCACTGCGATAGCCGTTTTGATGTCTTTTCCTTGCCATGACTTGTCACCACCGCAAAGTAGGATGACCAGCACATTGCCGCGCCTCGCAAAGTAGACGCAACAGCCTCCGCCCGGTCCTTCCGTGGCGTGCTTTTCGAGATCGTGCGCCGCCATCTCCGCTCCAAATTAACCCTCCATCAAGGTTAATGCTTCATTTTTCTCCGGGTTTGTTGCGTCCTGGAGTGTCGGTGTGAATTGGGTTCGCCTAGCGCGGCATGCGGCCGCTGTTTGCCAAGATCTGAGCGCGCCGGCGACGATCCCAACCACCATCGGTCACCTGCGCACCCTTGCGCTGCGCATAGCCGATCCGCGAAATCTGGCGAAGCGTGCGCATCTCGCGCCGGCCATTCTGGGCGTCGCCATCTGGATGGGTTTCCCCACCGTCGTCGCACAGCAGGACATGACGGCGATGATCACCGGCGCCGACGCCAACGCCATGCGCTGGAACGCTTTCGTTCAGAAATCCGTCGCGGGCTCGGTTCAGGCCGCCGATATGGCCTTCCTCGATAAGACGATGCGCGGCGCCTCTCTCGCCGGGGCAGGGGTTGAGGTGTCCGGTGTCGGCGCCGTCGCCTTCCGCGCCAAGGCGCAACGCGATGCTTTGCCCGACGAATCGCGAATTGTGCGCGGCGACAAGAAGGGCCGCATCCTGCATCTGTCTCCGGTCAGACCGCCCAAGGCCTTTTCGGCCGGTTCGGTGCTCGACCGCACGAGCTCGCTGACGCGCCCGGCTTTTGAGACCAATGAGAGGCTGGTCTTTGCCCAGCCGGCGATCAGGGGCAAGGAACTCCAGATAGCCGCCGCTTTCCACATCAAGGAACAGCGCCAGCCCGCCAGCGTGCCGACCTACCTCGCCGATCTCGTCACCAACGATTCGCCCGATATCCTGGCGACGGCCTATGCCCCGGCGGAGCCCGACTATGCCAAGGCCTCGCCGTTCGAGAGCCTGCTGAACGAAGAACCGGAAATGAGCGGACGCTTCATTCCACCGATGAGCAAGGGCGATCATGCCTGGATGAAGCAGCCGCTGCCGGCCTCGGTCTTCTCGGAGCGGGAACAGCAATGCCTTGCCAATGCGATCTACTTCGAGGCCCGTGGCGAATCGCCGCGCGGACAGGCCGCGGTGGCGCAGGTGGTGCTTAACCGCGTGCGCAATCCGACCTATCCGAACAGCATTTGCGGCGTCGTCTACCAGAACGACGGCTGGTTCAACCGCTGCCAGTTCTCCTTTGCCTGCGACGGCAGGAAGGATGTCGTCACCAACGCTTCGAATTATCGCAAGGCGAAGGAGATCGCGATGGCCGTGACGGCGGGAAAAGTCTTCATTCCGGAAGTCGGTTCGTCGACCCACTATTACGCGCAGTATGTGAGCCCCGGCTGGGCGCGCGCGATGAACAAGATGACCAAGATCGGGCTGCATATCTTCTACCGCACAAAGAATGGCGGCTGGGGCTGACGGCCGCTTTGCCCTGCGCGGGTTCGGCCGGCCGCGCCGAATCCCGTCGGTCAGGATGTCGCGCCCATATAAGCCTCTGATTTCACTGCAATAAATAGATGCGTTTGGGACCCCCGCGCCAGCTTGACGGGTGCGGGGGGCCTCACTATGTTGCGCGCGACTTTGAAGAGCGGACAGCCAGCAATTGGTTGCCGGCAAGGAGGTTGCGGTGGCCAAGGCGACCGGGCGCGACGATGCCGGCAAGAAGAGGCCACACGACGCGGCCGAACCAGCCATCCGCGATGACGAACTCGAGCGCCGCCGGCGCGAACTAGAAGCCATGTTGAATGAACGTGGCGTCGGTGCAAAGGCGGACAGCGACGGCGGAAAGCCGGCCGTCAATGCCGGGTACGGCCAGGCGCTGAAACTCTCCAGCGAATTTATCGCTGGAGTGGTTGTCGGAGCCGGGCTGGGCTGGTTGATTGACAGGTGGCTGGGGACATCGCCCTGGGGGCTGATCGTCTTTCTGCTATTGGGCTTCGGCGCGGGCGTGCTAAACGTCATGCGATCCGCGGGCCTCGTCGCCGAAGCGGGCAATCGGACGGCGCCGCAAGACGGCGACGGACCGGAAACGAAATAGACGGCGCCGCAAGCGCCAGGAACCGAGGGGGCTCAGCGTGGCCAACGATCCTATCCACCAGTTTCAGATCGCGAAGTGGGTTCCGATCGAAATCGGCGGCATGGATTTTTCCTTCACCAATTCGTCCGCCTTCATGGTGGCGACGGCGGTGCTGGCCGGTGGTTTCCTCTATCTCACGACGTCGAGCCGCGGCCTGATCCCGAGCCGCATGCAGTCGGTCTCCGAGATGTCCTATGAGTTCGTCGCCAATATGCTTCGCGACGCGGCGGGCACGCACGGGATGAAATTTTTCCCGTTCGTGTTTTCGCTGTTCATGTTCGTGCTGGTGGCCAACCTGCTCGGCCTCTTCCCGTATTTCTTCACCATCACCAGCCACATCATCGTTACCTTTGCCTTGGCGCTGCTGGTCATCGGAACGGTGGTCGTCTACGGCTTCATGAAGAATGGGTTCGGCTTCCTGAAATTGTTTGTGCCGAGCGGCGTGCCGGGCATCCTCGTGCCGCTGGTCGTGCTGATCGAGGTCATTTCGTTCTTGTCGCGCCCGATCAGTCTCTCTGTTCGTCTGTTCGCCAACATGCTGGCCGGTCACATCACGCTGAAGGTCTTCGCGGGTTTCGTGACGTCGCTGTCGGCGCTTGGCGCCATCGGCATCGGCGGCTCCATCCTGCCGCTCGCAATGACCGTCGCGATCACTGCCCTCGAATTCCTGGTCGCATTCCTGCAGGCCTATGTTTTCGCCGTTCTCACCTGCATGTACCTGAACGACGCGATCCATCCGGGGCACTGAGACGCATCGCAATTCGGCTGGCAGCCGGAGCAACAACCGCATATTGACTACGAAATCCAAAAGGAGAGTTGGACAATGGAAGTAGAAGCAGCAAAGGCAATCGGCGCAGGCATCGCCTGCCTCGGCATGGGTGGCGCCGGCATCGGCCTCGGCACGATTTTCGGCAACTATCTGGCGGGCGCGCTGCGCAATCCGTCGGCAGCGGACGGCCAGTTCGGCCGTCTGATTTTCGGCTTTGCCGTGACCGAAGCTTTGGGCATCTTCTCCCTCCTCGTCGCGCTGCTGCTGCTCTTCACATAAGAACGATAAGCACCGCATTGCCGGCCGCTTTGAAGGGCGGCCGGGGGACGATGGATAGGGGTCGAAGATGTTTGTGACATCGGCACACGCCCAGGAGGCCGCACCGGCCCAAGGGGAAACACACGCGCCTGCCGCGGAGCCAGCGCCGAACGCCGCGCCGGCGCCTGCTGAGGGTCATGCCGCGCCTGCGGAAGGCGCACCGGCGGACGCGCATGCCGCGCCCGGCGCCGATGGCCACACAACCGGCACCGAAGCGGAGCATGGCGGCGGCGTTTTTCCGCCGTTCGATTCGACCAATTATCCCTCGCAGCTATTGTGGCTGGCGATTACGTTCGGCCTGTTCTATCTCTTCCTGAAGAAGGTGGTTCTGCCGCGCATCGCCCATATTCTCGAGACGCGCAGCGACCGTATCGCGCAGGACCTCGACCAAGCTGCCCGTTCCCAGGGCGATGCCGACGCGGCCGTCGCTGCCTATGAGCAGGAGCTTGCCGAGGCAAAGGCGAAAGCCAACGCGATCGGCCAGACGGCGCGCGACACCGCCAAGGCGGACGCCGAAACCCTGCGCAAGAAGATCGAGGCCGGGCTGGACGCGAAGCTTGCCGACGCGGAAGCGCACATCTCCTCCATCAAGTCGAAGGCGATGGCGGAAGTCGGCTCCATTGCCGAATCGACTGCCGCTGCGATCATCGAGCAGTTGACGGGCGGCAAGGCGGACAAGGCGGCGATCACCGCCGCGGTGAAAGCGAGCCGGAGCTAAGCCATGGCACTCGACGCAACATTCTGGGCCTTTATCGCGCTGCTCCTCTTTCTCGCCCTTGCGTTCTATATGAAGGTGCCGGGCATGATCGGCGCGGCGCTGGACAAGCGGGCCGTCAAGATTACCTCGGACATCGAGGAAGCGCGCCGGCTGCGTGAGGAAGCGCAGCAATTGCTGGCCGAATATCAGCGCCGGCGCCGCGAAGCGGAGGCCGAGGCAGCCGACATTGTGGCTGCCGCCAAGCGCGAGGCGGAGCTTCTGGCCAAGGAAGCCAAGGTGAGGACCGAGGACTACGTGACGCGGCGCACCGCATTGGCGGAGCATAAGATCGCACAGGCCGAGCGCGAAGCCGTCAACGAAGTGCGCGCCTCGGCGGTCGATATCGCTGTCGAAGCGGCGCGAAGCCTGCTCGCCGGCAAGGACGCCAAGGCCGGAAGCGATCTCTTCAAGGCGTCGCTCAGCGCGGTGAAATCAAAGCTCAACTGATTTTCTCCGCCCCTGAAAATCTGCAAAGAGCCGCCCGATTGAGGCGGCTTTTTCGTTTGATGGTCCGGTCAAACGCAGGAGATAGCCGGGATTGAAACAGCACGGTGTTCGAAAGGCGGGGATGGGGCTGGTCAGCAATTTGTGGCTCGGCGTATTGGCGCTGCTGCTTTGCGCTTCAACGATGGGCAAGGCGTCCGCGCAAACCGGCAAGTTCGAATGCACGCTGATCGCGGATGCTGCAACGGCCCAGCCGTTGCTCCGCGACGGCGTGTGCGACCGTCCGGTCAGCCCGGCTTCCACATTCAAACTGCCGCTCGCGGCAATGGGCTTCGATGCCGGCATACTGACCGGCGAGACCGCGCCAGCGTGGAAATATCGCACGGAGTTTGACGCTCCCAAGCGCGACCACAAGACGGTGGATCCCGCAATATGGGAGCGCGATTCCGTGCTCTGGTATTCGCGCGAGCTGACCCGCAGGTTGGGCGAGGAACGCTTTGCGGCCTATGTCGCAAAATTCGGCTACGGCAACGCCGATGTCTCCGGCGATCCTGGCCAGCGCAATGGCCTCAGCCATTCCTGGCTGAGTTCGTCGCTGCTGATCTCCGCCGACCAGCAGGCCGAATTCATCCGGCGCCTGCTGGCGGATCAACTGCCGGTGTCTGCAAAGGCGGCAGCGTTGACGCGGGCGGTGGTTCCAAGCTTCCCGGCGGGTGATGGCTGGACCGTGCATGGCAAGACGGGAAGTATTTTCATGCGGGGCCGCAATGGCAAGTTCGACAGGGCGAGGCCGATCGGCTGGTTCGTCGGCTGGGCGGACAAGGGTGGCCGCCGTGTTATTTTTGCCAGGCTGCTGGTCGACGACAAGCGTTCGGACGAACCGCTCGGACGGAAGGAACGGCAGCGTATCATCGAGGCCTTTCCGCGCTTGATGAAACAGGCGGATCGCGTTTGAATTGGTAGCGGCCACCGCGCCGGCAACCATGGCGAAATACTCTTGAACCTAGCTACACCATCGCTGGCGGCACTTGACCCGCAGACGTTCATCGCGGGTAACCTGCTGGTGAAGCCGGTGCCGGGCCTGCCGGCCATTCGCCTCTACACCGCGCATGAGCGCAGCGGCCTGCGCCGGCTGATCGAAGGCGCGCAGGATCCCACAGCCTCGCCCTTCTGGGCCTATCCATGGGCCGGCGGCATCGTACTGGCCTGTCATCTTCTGGACAATCCGCAACTCGCAGGCGGACGGCGCGTGTTAGACCTCGGCGCGGGTTCGGGACTGGTCGGCATCGCCGCGGCGAAGGCCGGCGCCCGGGCGGTGATCGCCAGCGAGATCGATCCGAACGGGCGCGCGGCAATCGGCCTGAACGCGCAGCTCAATGGCGTGGACATCGAGATCGGCGACAGGGATTTGCTCGACGGAGAGCCGCCCGAAGTGGATCTCGTGCTGGTGGGCGACCTCTTCTACGCGGCAGCTCTTGCAAAGCGCGTGACGCGATTTCTGCGGCGGTGCCGAACTGCAGGGGTGCGAGTGCTGGTCGGCGATCCCGGCCGGAAATTCCTGCCGCTCAACAGGCTGGAGAGACTGGCGGATTATCCTGTGGCCGATTTTGGCGGCGGTGGATCAAGAGAGCGCAGCGCCGTCTATGCCTGGGGCGGTTGAAACCGTCGCGCTGATGCACGGGCCGGGGGACGCGCCGGCACTCGGACCGATGATCAGCCCGTCAGGGCGAGCTCCTGTTCGACGGGTTCGACGAGAGCCTCGATATCGGCCTCGATGCGGAAGGGCGAGAACGTCATGCGGTGCAGGCGCGGATAGGGCCCATGCAGTTCTATCGCGGCACGGTGGCGCTCGGTCGCATAGCCTGCATGCTGGTGAAAGCCGTAGCGCGCGTTGCGCTCGGCACAGCACGACATCATCCTGTCGCGCATGACCTTGGCGACGATCGACGCCGCGGCGATGGACTGCGAGCGCTGGTCGCCCTTGACCAGCGCGCGGCCCTCGCAGGGCAATCCCGGCGGGATGTCGCGGCCATCGGCCAGCGCCAGCAGTGGCTGGACCGGCAGGGCAATCAGCGCCCTGCGCATCGCCTCGAGGCTGGCGCGCAGGATGTTGATCGTATCGATGCCCTCCGCCGCGACGGAAGCGAAGGAGACGCCGATGGCGCTGCGCAGGATTTCGACGAACAGTTCTTCGCGCTGATCATGCGTCAGGCGCTTGGAATCGTCGAGACCGTCCGGAATGCGGCGCGGGTTGAGGATAACGGCAGCCGCGACCACCGGTCCGGCCAGCGGACCGCGCCCGGCTTCGTCCAGGCCCGCGACCGGCCACAAGCCCTGCCGCTTCGCCTTCCGTTCGGTGGCGAAATCGGGCTTCTCGACGATTTGAAAGAGAAGCGGAGAATCGGAGCGCGGGCGAGCCATTTGCGGCGATGCTCGCACCGGGTCCGATTCTCCGCAAGAGCCTTCCCGGCGCTGGGGCAGCGGTCCGGAAAGGGTGCCGTCGGGCTGATCGGGGAAAAAGCCGGACGGAAGAAGGGTAGGCGGTCAATGCGACAGGCGCATTACGCCTAAGACCGCTGCTAAATAAGCATCAACTGTTCTCCAGCCCGTTTCGCCGGCTCGAACAAATCGGTGCGCAGGACGCGCTTCTGCAGATTGAGCCCGAGACGCTTTGCCGCGATCTCGAAACGCCGGCCAATCTGCCAGGCATAGGGTCCGGAGCCCTTCATGCGCTTGCCGAACTCGGAATCGTAGTCCTTGCCGTCGCGCATGGAACGCACCAGCGACATGACATGGCGAAAGCGGTCCGGATAATGCCGAAGCAGCCAATCCTTGAAGATCGGGCTCACCTCAAGCGGCAGCCGCAGCATAACGTAACCGGCCTCGCGCGCGCCCGCCGCATAGGCCGAATCCAGGATGCGCTCGATTTCCGGGTCGTTGAGGCCCGGGATGACCGGAGCCACCATGACGGAGGTCGGGATGCCGGCTTCGGACAGCAGCTTCAGCGCCTCCAGCCGCTTCGGTGGTGTCGCTGCACGGGGCTCCATCGTGCGCGCCAGCTTGCGGTCGAGCGTGGTGATCGACAGGGCGACCTTGGCCAGGCCCTTTTCGGCCATGCGGCCGAGAATATCGATGTCGCGCGTCACCAGCGCCGACTTGGTGACGATGCCGACCGGATGCTTGCGCGCTTCCAGCACTTCAAGGATTTCGCGCATGATGCGCCACTGTTTCTCGACCGGCTGGTAGGGATCGGTGTTGGTGCCGATGGCGATCGAGCGCGGCGAATAGCCTTCCTTCGACAATTCCTTGTCGAGCAGCTTGGCGGCGTCCGGCTTGGCGAACAGCTTGGATTCGAAGTCCAGCCCCGCCGACAGGCCCATATAGGCGTGCGTCGGCCTCGCGAAACAATAGACGCAGCCATGCTCGCAGCCCCGATAGGGGTTGATCGAGCGGTCGAACGAAATATCCGGCGACTCGTTGCGGGTGATGATCTGGCGCGGCCGCTCGACCTGCACCTCTGTCTTGAAGGGCGGCAGCTCTTCGAAGTTGGACCAGCCGTCGTCGAAGACATGCCGGCTGACGGGCTCGAAGCGGCCGCTTGGGTTAACGCCGGCGCCCCGCCCGCGCCGGCGTTCCTCACCGATACGGATGCCGCTTTGCTCGACGATGGCATTGGCCATACCCGGACCTCTGCCCTGGAAAGCGGCCACATCGGCGCGGGTAATCTGTTCCATCTTCGCTCTCTGCCAAGGTGTGTCGGCGGCGTGGGGAATCATCGCGTTCATGAAATTATTCCTATTCAAGAAAGGAGAACAAAGCAAGAACTTTATGCCGCTTTGGGAGAACTGGCGCTTTCACCGGCTTTCGGATATGGCGAGGTATGATCTCCGTTCTGATCGAAACGAAGGACAGTGAAGAGGGCCTGGCGCGCACTCTGGCGACCCTTGTCGGCGGCGCCGTCGAGGGCGTGGTGCGGGAAGTCATCGTCTGCGACAAAGGCTCGACCGACCACACGCACAGCGTGGCCGATCATGCCGGCTGCGTATTTCTCTCCGGAACCGCCGCAGCGGGGATAAGGCAGGCCAAGGCCGAGTGGCTGCTTTTGCTGGAGCCGGGCGCGCGGCTGCTCGACGGCTGGATGGACGCGGTCGCCACGCATATCGGCAAGGCAACGATCGCCGGCCGCTTCACCAAATCACGGGCGCATCGCTCGCCCTTCCTGGCGCGGGTGTTCCCCGGCAATCGTGCGCTGTCGGAGGGCCTGCTGATCCGCAAGAGCCAGGCGGTGTCGCTGTCACGGTCGGGTCAGGATGCCGAAGCGATCGGGCGAGGGCTGGCGACGAAGCGGCTGGATGGCGAGATAGTCGTCGCAGCGAAGTAACACTTCGCCGCTTTCGACCGCGCCCGCATTGCGAAGGCGACGCTATTTCCCGCTGCGCCGCAAATGCTCGTCCAGGCGCGGCATGATTTCCACGAAATTGCAGGGCATGTGACGATAGTCGAGCTGCGGCTTCAGGATGCCGTCCCAGGCGTCGCGGCAGGCCCCCGGCGAGCCGGGCAGCACGAAGACGAAGGTGGCGTTGACCACGCCGCCGGTCGCCCGCGATTGCACCGTCGATGTCCCGATCTTGTCGTAGGAGATGCGGTGGAACACTTCCGAGAAGCCGTCCATCCGCTTCTCGAAGATGGGTTCCAGCGCCTCCGGGGTCACGTCGCGGCCGGTGAAGCCGGTGCCGCCGGTGGTGATGACCACGTCGATACTGTCATCCCTGGACCATGCCAGCACTTGTTCGCGGATAGCGGCCTTGTCGTCGGTGACGATCGCGCGATCGGCCAGGGTGTGCCCGGCCTCGGCGATGCGGTCGGCCAGCGTCTGGCCGGATTTGTCATCGGCAAGGCTGCGCGTGTCGGAAACGGTCAGCACGGCAATGCCGACTGCGATGAAGGGGCGCGGCGTCTTTTCGGTCACGGTTTCGCTCAATGGTTGGTGCGCGTCGCGACAACGAACCAGCCGGGCCGCGCTAGACGAATGGTGTCGGCGGCCAGCTTGGCTTGGCCGGCGTTTGCAAACAAGCCGAAACAGGTCGCGCCGGAGCCGGACATGCGGGCGAAAGCGGCGGATTGCGCCGCAAGTGCCGCCAGCGCCTCGCCGATCTGCGGTGCGAGCGACAGAGCAGGCGCCTCAAGGTCGTTGCGGGTGGCGGCCAGCCAGCCGACTAGCGCGGTGAGGTCAAGCGGCGTCGGCAGCGGCGGCAGCGGCGGATTGCCGGACCGGGATAATCCCTTGAAGACCTGCGGCGTCGAGACGGCGACAGCCGGATTGACCAGGACGAGGTGCAGGTCTGGAAAGTCCGGCGTGGGGTCGATGATTTCGCCGATGCCGCGCGCGACCAGCGGCCTGGCGGCGAGGCACATCGGCAAATCCGCCCCCAGCGCGAGAGCGATATCCGCCAGTTGAGCCCGGTCGAGGCCAAGCGTCCATATGTCGTTCAGGCCCTTGAGCGCTGCCGCCGCGTCGCTCGACCCACCGCCGATGCCCGACGCGATGGGGAGGTTCTTGGTCAGGCGGATGGCGGCGCACCCTTTACCGTCCCACTTGTGGGGAGGGTCGATGAGATCGGCTTGCGCAGCAAGGGGATCGAAGCGGGGTGGGGGTGGAAGATACCCTTGGCCGTGGCTTTCCGTTTCCCACAGGTGGGAAGCGCCGGAACTTGCCCCCTCCACCGCCTTCGGCGGTCCCTCTCCCCCGCTCCGCAAGGGAGGAGCGAACGTCGCCGCTGCGGATCCTCCCCTGCGGAGCGGGGGATGGGGACCGCCGAAGGCGGTGGAGGGGGTGCGGCCCATTCGCTCCCGCAGCGCATCCCTTGCCCGCAGCACCAGATTGGTCGCATCCAGCGGCACGCCGTCGGCAAACGGCCCGTCGACGGAAAACGCATCGGTATCCCCTTGGGATATCGTCAGCCGGTCGCCGAACCGGGTGAAAACCACCAAGCTTTCCAGCAAATGGTAGCCATCGGCGCGTTTGCCGACCGCGTGCAAGGCGAGATTGATCTTCGCCGGCGCGTCGATGGAGACAGCGCCGGGCGGGTCAGGCACAGGAAATGCGGGGTCAGTCCTTGGCGACGTGATATTCGCCTGTCTTGGGATCACGCACCAGCGTTCCCTGCGTACCGGTCCGGGCTTGAACCTCCTCGCGGCGGATCTTTGCCGTGACGCGTTCGGCCTCGCGCACGAATGCCTTATAGCCGTAATACGCCGCGACGCCGATGACGGCGAAGAAAACGAGCTGCGGCATGTCCTTCCTCCAGATCCCGGTCTCGTCGACCGGTCTTACCGGGTCACTGCCATCATGTTACGGCAGCCGGCGCAAAATTCAAAGTCCGTATCGATCCCAAAGCGCCCTTTCCTCGGCCGCCGCCATAAGCCCTTCGGCTGCGCCGGTGAAGAGGTCGGCCGGCGCACCGGCACGCGAACCGAACAGGCCGAAGCGCCCGAGCAGGCCGCGCGTCTGGGTGATCAGTTTAAGCTGCGTCTTGTCGCCGTAGCGCGCCTTCAAGGTCTCGCGCATATCGCCAAGAGAATCGACCAGGCCGAGCTCGACGCCTTTCTTGCCGCTCCAGAACAGCCCGGTGAACAGGTCGGGATCGTTCTTCAGCTTGGTTCCGCGCCGCTCCTTGACCATGTCGATGAAAGTGTCGTGCACCTCGAGCTGCAGCGCCTTCAGCCGCTCGATGTCTTCCTTGCGCTCGGGCCGGAAAGGGTCGAGCACGGCCTTGTTCTTGCCTGCGGTGTGAACGCGGCGCTCGACGCCGATCTTCTTCAACAGGTCTACGAAGCCGAAGGAGGACGACACAACGCCGATGGAGCCGACGATGGAGGAAGGGTCGACGACGATCTCGTCGCCGGCCAGCGCAATCATATAGCCGCCGGACGCGGCGACATCTTCGACGAACACGTGGACATATTTCTTTTTCTCGGCCGCCAGGTCGCGGATGCGCTTGTAGATCAGCCGCGCCTGCACCGGGGAGCCACCTGGAGAATTGATCACCACCGCGACCGCCGGTGCATCTGACGCAAACGCCTTCTCGATCAGGCCCGCTGTCGTCGGCAGGCTGAGCGCCGGCCGCAGCGCGGTTCCTCCTGACATGATGACACCCTGCAGGCGCAGCACAGGGATGGTCACCGCTGTCGAACGCATCGATTTCGGCAGCAGTCGGTTCAGATATTTTCTCAACGAGAGGCGTCTCCGGATTGTCTTCCTGCATGTAGGCATTGGCGCGCCATGCGCAATGGCTGCGCTCAATCGCCGAATAGAGACGCCAGGCCGTTGGCGATAGCATCGGCGCGGGGCGAAAAGCGGCCACTGCCGGCGTCGTGCAGAAAGAGCGGCGGCTCGAGCGAGAGCCCGCCGCGCGCGGCTCTCGTTGCCCTGACGACGATGCGGATGGCGGCTGAGTCGGCGCGCGGATGTATGGGCAGGATGCGCGCGCTGCCGAAACGTCCCTTGAGCGCGGTGAGAATCGGCTGCAGCGATTGCGGCCGCGCGATCACCGCCAGCCCGCCGCGCGGCTTGACCACTGCGGCCGCCGACCTGATCCAGGCCTCGAACAGTCCATCGGCCATCACATGGGCGGCGCGTTTCAGCGCATCCGGCGTGGCGCGGTCGGCGCTGGCGTTGAAGGGCGGGTTCATCATCACGAAATCATAGGCGTTGTCGGCCAAACCGGCCTCGGCGCGGGGCTTGCCCGCCAGCGTTACATCGGCGATCAGCACACGCGCACGTGACGCTAATTCAGTATTGTGCGGATGCGCCAGCGTGAGGCGGGCAAATTCGGCCATCGCGGGCTCATTTTCCACCAGTGTGGCGCGTGCGGTGCCGCACCGCGCGATGACGGCCAGCCCCGCCGCGCCTGCGCCCGCGCCGAAATCAGCCACTTCGCCGGAAAAATCGCCGGGCACGGCGGCGGCCAGCATCATGGCGTCCATGCCGGCGCGATGGCCGGCGTTTCTTGGCTGCACCAGCCAGAACCGGCCGCGATGAAAGGCATCGAGGCTATGATCGGCGTTTGCGTCCGTCATCGGCCGGCCGGTTGCGTCAGGGCTTTCGGATCTCATTGGCGATGCCGGCATCCTGCAGGATCGACTTGGCCTCGTCCGCGTCCGCCTCCGGTACCAGCACGCGGCGCGGCAGGACGCCGATCGAGCCATCCAGGACGCTCATATTCTCGTCCACGACCAGACATTCGATGCCGGCGTCGCGCAGCAGCGATTGCGTGAAGGAGAGGATGACGGCGTCATTGGTGCGAAGCAGTTCGAACATGCCGCCAAGGTCGCAGGTTGCCGCTCCACTGGCAAGCTATGCCGCCGGCCGGCTGTGCCCATTGGCCGCGCCAATTCGCCGCTTGGCGCCGGCGGGTGCGAAAACCTACCATCGTGACACGGACGGGGGGTTGCGCTAAGGGCGGATAACCATAGGGGAGTTCTTGTTCTTGGGTGTCGTCCTCAATCTCGATGAAGGTAAGCGCGACGGCGCGACTATCGCCAGGCTGATGTCGCTGACCGGGGCCGATATGGGCCGCGTTAACGAGTTGATCCTGTCCAAGGCCGGCTCGGACGTGGATATGATTCCGGAAGTCGCCAATCATTTGATCTCTTCCGGCGGCAAGCGCCTGCGGCCGATGCTGACGCTCGCCGCGGCGCAGATGTTCGGCTATGTCGGCGACGGCCATGTGAAACTCGCGACAAGCGTCGAGTTCATGCACACCGCCACGCTGCTGCATGACGATGTCGTCGATGAAAGCGATTTGCGGCGCGGCAAGAAAACCGCCCGCATGATCTGGGGCAACCAGGCGAGCGTGCTGGTCGGCGATTTCCTGCTCGGCCAGGCGTTCCGCATGATGGTCGATGTCGGCTCGCTGGAGGCGCTGGATATTCTCTCCACCGCCGCCTCGATCATCGCCGAGGGCGAAGTGATGCAGCTTGCCGCAGCCAACAATCTGGAGACCACCGAGGACGAGCATTTCGCGGTGATAAAGGCCAAGACCGCCGCGCTTTTCTCGGCCGCGGCGGAGGTCGGACCGGTGATCGCCGGCGCCAGCAAGACCGACAAGGCCGCACTGCGCTCCTATGGCGTCAATCTCGGCCTCGCCTTCCAGCTTATCGATGACGCGCTCGACTATGGCGGTTCGGCGCAGGAATTGGGCAAGAATGTCGGCGACGATTTCCGCGAGGGCAAGGTGACGCTGCCGGTGATTCTGGCCTACCGCCGCGGGTCGGCCGAGGAGCGGAAGTTCTGGAAAGGGGCAATCGAGGAGCACCAGTCGGATGACGCGGCGCTCGACAAGGCCATCGGCCTGATCAAGAAGCACGGCGCCATTGCCGACACGATTGCGCGGGCGCGCCATTTCGGTGAAATCGCCCGTGACGCGCTGGGTCCTCTGCCTGCAACGCCGCAGAAAGCGGCGCTGATAGAGGTAATCGATTTCTGCATCAGCCGGGTGAACTGAGGCGTTTTATCGATTAAACAACCAAGATTGATTAGGGTCCGCAAAAAGGCCATGCTTTTCTGATTCACCGAGGCCGAATGCGGGTTGGGCGCGGTTGGCCGGGATGCTGGCCCCCTGGAAGGGTTGAGAATGCAACGAAATACGAGGATCTGGCTGGCGGCGCTGGCGGCCTTGGGCGTTACTGCGGTTGCGGGGCAGCAGCCGGCTATCGCCAAGGAAACCACCGTCCAGGTGGTGGCGCAGCCAGTACGGATAGGCACTTTCTCCGGAGCCTATCTCGCGGGTCGCATCGCCGAAAGCGATGACGACCTCGACAACGCAATCGCCTATTACAAACAGGCGCTGGCCTTCGATCCCGACAACCAGTCGCTGCAGCAGAGCCTCATGCTTTCGCTGATCGCGCGCGGGAAGTTCGAGGAATCGCTGCCCTACGCCCAGAAGCTGAAGACGGTGGCGGAAGTCGAGCGCGTTTCGCGCCTCGCGCTGGCTGTCGAATCGATGCGCAAGAAAGACTACCGGGCCGCGCAGGACTGGCTGCAACTGGCGCTGGAATCCGACCTCGACCGCTTGATCGTCAACATCATGGCCGGCTGGGCGAAGTTTGGCGAAGGCAATGCAGCGGCCGGCATCGACCATTTGGAAAAGCTGCAAGGTCCGGATTGGTATAGTATCTTCACGATCTATCATCGCGCGCTGATCGCGGACGCGGCAGGCATCAGGGACAAGGCGGAAAAACTCTACGCCGCAGCACTTGACGATGTCGGCGGCGGCACTGCGGCGCCCGACACCTATCTGCGCTCGGCGGAAGCCTATGCCGGGTTCCTCTATCGCAACAACCGCAAGGCGGATGCGCTTGCCGTGCTCGACCGGGCGGATGCTTTCGCCGCCAACCGGCTGCCGCTCGCCGTGCTGCGCGAGAAAATCAACAAGGGCGAGAAGGTCGCGCCGCTGGTTTCGACGCCGGTCGACGGATCGTCCGAAACGCTGCTCAATCTGGGCACCGCGCTCAATCGGGGCGGCGGCGAGCCTTTCGTGCGGCTCTATCTGCAGCTTGCGCTGGCGCTGAAGCCGCAGAACGACACTGCGCTGATGCATCTCGCCGAGGTGTCCGAGCAGCAGGAAAATTCGCAGGACGCCATCGATCTCTACCGGCGCGTGCCGGCCGATTCGCCCTTCAAGCGCCTTGCCGACATGCAGCTTGGACTCAATCTGGCCGATCTCGACAAGAAGGACGAGGCGATCACGCATCTGAAGAAGCTGCTCGCCGACCAGCCTGACGACATGCGCGCCTATCTGGCGCTGGGCGGCGTATATTCGTCGAAGGAGGATTTCCGCTCGGCGGCGACCCTCTACGACGAGGCCGTGGCCAAGCTGAAGGCGCCCCAGCGCGCCGACTGGAACGTGTTCTATCAGCGCGGCATCGCCTATGAGCGGCTGAAGGAGTGGGACAAGGCCGAGCCGAGTTTCAAGAAGGCGCTGGAGCTCTTTCCCGACCAGCCGCAGGTGATGAACTATCTGGGATATTCCTGGGTCGACATGAACCGCAATCTGGAAGAGGGCCTGGGCCTGATCCGCAAGGCGGTCGATCTTCGTCCGAGCGATGGCTACATCGTCGACTCGCTCGGCTGGGCCTATTACCGGCTTGGCCGCTTCGACGAAGCCGTGACGGAACTCGAGCGCGCCGTGTCGCTGAAGCCGGACGATGCAGTGCTGAACGACCACCTCGGCGATGCCTATTGGCGCGCCGGGCGCAAGCTGGAGGCCACGTTCCAGTGGAACCATGCGCGGGACCTGAAGCCCGAGCCTGATGTGCTGGCGACTGTGCAGAAGAAGATCACGGAAGGCATGCCGCCACTGGAGCCGAAGGCTGCCGCCGGTGGCGTCGCGCCGCAGCCTGCGCCGCCCGCGCCCAAGCCGGAGGCCAAGAGCCCGGACACGAAGAGCGAGACGCCGGCACCTGTCGACCCGGCCGCTGCCGCACCGGTGAATGCGACGCCCGCCGTCGCGCCGGCTACGCCTGCCGCAGCGCCGGCCGCGCCCGCGCCGACGCCTCCGCCATCCGATACGGCAGCCGCAAAGGCGACGCCCGCAGCCTATGTCGTGCGGCCCGGCCAATCGCTGTGGTCGATCGCCGCCGAGCGCCTCGGCAGCGGGGACCGCTATATCGAGATCATCAATTTGAACCCGCATCTGCGCAATCCGGGCCGGCTTTTGCCCGGCACCGAACTGGTTCTGCCCGGCAGCTGAGGCAGTTCCAGATCGAACTGGCGCGGCTCCGCGCGCTGGATGGTGGGTCTTGAGGTGCGCTCTGCTGCTTGACGCTGTTTCGCCCCGCCTCTAGGACGGGCCGACTTTTCGCCCGTCGCAAGGCCAGCCCGTGACCGCATCCGCAAATCCCATGAGCCCGCAACGCTCTTTCCAGGGCCTTATCCTGACGCTTCACGCCTATTGGGCGGAGCGCGGTTGCGTGATCCTGCAGCCCTACGACATGGAAGTCGGCGCCGGCACCTTTCATCCGGCCACGACATTGCGCGCCTTGGGGCCGAAGCCGTGGAGCGCGGCCTATGTGCAGCCATCGCGCCGCCCGAAGGACGGCCGCTACGGCGAAAATCCGAACCGCCTGCAGCATTATTATCAGTACCAGGTGATCCTGAAGCCCAATCCGACCAATTTGCAGGAGCTGTATCTTGGGTCGCTGGCGGCTATCGGCGTCGACCCGCTCCTTCACGATATCCGCTTCGTCGAGGACGATTGGGAAAGCCCGACGCTGGGCGCCTGGGGGCTTGGCTGGGAATGCTGGTGCGACGGCATGGAGGTGTCGCAGTTCACCTATTTCCAGCAGGTCTGCGGCATTGAATGCGCGCCTGTCTCGGGTGAGTTGACCTACGGGTTGGAGCGCCTTGCGATGTATGTGCAGGGCGTCGACAATGTCTACGACCTGAATTTCAACGGGCTCGATGGTGAAGAGAAGGTCACCTATGGCGACGTGTTCCTGCAGGCCGAGCAGGAATATTCACGGCACAATTTCGAGTACGCCAACACCGCGACGCTGCTGCGCCATTTCGAGGACGCGGAAGCCGAATGCCGTGCATTGCTCAAGGCGGGCGCCCCGGCAGTAAATGCCAACCAGTCGATTCACAAAATGGTGCTGCCCGCTTACGATCAGTGCATCAAGGCCAGCCATGTCTTTAACCTGCTCGATGCGCGCGGCGTGATTTCGGTCACCGAGCGTCAGAGCTACATCTTGAAGGTCCGCGACCTGGCCAAGGCTTGCGGCGAGGCGTTCTTGATGACCGAGGCCGGCGGCGCCTCTTACCTCCCCCTCGATGGGAGGG
Organism: Mesorhizobium sp.; assembly: GCA_036524835.1. Classification (GTDB taxonomy): domain Bacteria; phylum Pseudomonadota; class Alphaproteobacteria; order Rhizobiales; family Rhizobiaceae; genus Mesorhizobium_G. Next base: position 48,215 of record DATDBN010000072.1, read on the forward strand.
CTGCATAATGCCTGATCTTCTCCTCGAACTTCGCTCCGAAGAGATTCCCGCCCGCATGCAGCGCAAGGCGGCCGGCGATCTCAAGAAGATGATTACCGACGGTCTGGTCGACGCCGGCCTGACCTATGAGGCGGCGCGCGACTATTGGACGCCTCGCCGGTTGACGCTCGACATTCGCGGCCTGACCGCCCGCTCGCGCGACGTGCATGAGGAGCGCAAGGGCCCCAGCACCAAGGCGCCGGAACAGGCGATCCAGGGCTTCCTGCGCTCGGCCGGCTTAACCGATGTCAGCCAGGCTGAGGTGCAGAGCGATCCGAAGAAGGGCGATTTTTACGTCGCCCGGATCACCAAGCCGGGCAGGGCGGCGGAAGAGATCATTGCAGCACTTGTGCCTGAAGTCATCCGCACCTTCCCGTGGCCGAAGTCGATGCGTTGGGGCAAGGCGTCCGGCCCGAAAGGCCAGCGCTATGGCGGCGTCGAAGGGCGCGGCGGCGACACGCTGCGCTGGGTGCGGCCGCTGCAATCCATCGTCTGCACCTTCGGTCCCGAGACCGAAGAGCCGGTGGTGGTCGATTTCGAGATCGACGGCATCCGCTCCGGCAACGTCACCTACGGCCATCGTTTCCACGCGCCGGCGGCGGTCACCGTGCGCCGCTTCGACGATTATGCGTCGAAGCTGGAGGCGGCGAAGGTCGTGCTCGACGCCGACCGGCGCAAGGAGATCATCCTTGCCGATGCGAAGAACGCTGCCTTCGCCAACGGGCTTGAACTGGTCGAAGACGGGGGCCTGCTGGAGGAAGTGTCCGGTCTGGTCGAATGGCCTGTCGTGCTGATGGGCGAATTCGAGAGCGAGTTTCTGGAGATCCCCGCCGAGGTGATCCGGCTCACCATCCGGGCGAACCAGAAGTGTTTTGTGACTTCGCGCCAAATCTCCCCCCCTGTGGGGGAGATGTTGGCGGAGCCGACAGAGGGGGGCGCTGTCCCGCCAGCATCTCACTCCACGTTGCCCCCCTCTGGCCCGCTGGGCATCTCCCCCACGAGGGGGGAGATCAGCCAATCGCCACTCTCCAACCATTTCGTTCTCACCTCCAACATCGAGGCGAAGGACGGCGGCAAGGAGATCGCCCATGGCAACGGCAAGGTCGTGCGGGCGCGCCTGTCGGACGCGCTGTATTTCTGGAAGACCGATCAGGGCGACCTGCCGGACCTCGACCAGCTGAAATCCTCCGCCGAGAAGTTCGGCCTCGACCTGGCGAAGCCGCTCGACCAGCGCATGGCGCGGCTGGATCACCTGAATGTCACCTTCCACGCCAAGCTCGGCACGCAGGGCGAGCGCGTCCTGCGCATCAAGCGGCTGGCGGAGGAGATCGCGCCGCTGGTCGGCGCCGATCCCGCTCTCGCCGCCCGCGCGGCGGTGCTGGCCAAGGCGGACCTCACGACCGAGGTGGTTGGCGAATTCCCAGAACTGCAAGGCGCGATGGGCCGCAAATACGCGTTGCTGCAGGGGGAGAATGCATCTGTCGCGGCAGCGATCGAGGAGCACTACAAGCCGCAGGGGCCTTCCGATCGAGTCCCGACCGATCCGGTATCGGTCGCGGTCGCGCTGGCCGACAAGCTGGATACATTAGTGGGTTTCTGGGCGATTGATGAGAAGCCAACGGGGAGCAAGGACCCGTATGCGTTGAGAAGAGCGGCGCTCGGGGTGATCAGGATATTGGTCGAGAATGGGGTGCGGTTGAGATTGGAGCAAATCCAAGAACTCGCACTTCTTATAAGCAAAAACTATTCGTTGATTGCGGCTGAATTGCCAAAGTTGGATGCCGAACTAGAGCGAGCCTTGGTCGCCGTCAGCGAATTGGACGAGAAGACGCGAAGCCCAATCCACGTGGAGAAGCAAAACGCAATTCGCGAGATGTCACGGCTGCAAGACGCGCTAGCGAATTTCGCGGACAGCAAACGGAGGTTTGAGACCGAACTTGCAGCTATGCGAAAGCGCGTCGTCTCTGAGCAATCTGGTGTAGGTGCGTTTTTCCACGACCGCCTCAAGGTCTACCTCCGCGATCAGGGTGCGCGGCATGATCTGATCGATGCTGTGTTGGCGAGCGGCGGTGACGTGGCTTACCTCCCCCTTGATGGGGGAGGTCGCGCCGCAGGCGCGGGTGGGGGTGACAAAGCGAGTTCCAACACGCCCCCCACCCCGGCGGCTGCGCCGCCGACCCTCCCCACGTTGGGGGAGGGTAAGGAGGCGCAGGGCGCCCCCGCGGAGGCGTCCGCGAAGCGGACTGCCGTGAGCGAAGGAAACGACGACCTGCTCACCATCGTGCGCCGCGTCGAAGCCCTCGGCTCCTTCCTCGACACCGAGGACGGCAGGAACCTGCTCGCAGGCACCAAGCGCGCGGCGAATATTCTGGCCGCCGAGGAGAAGAAGGGCACCGCAATCGCCGCCTCCGTGGAGCAGGGGAAATTCGCCGCGCCGCAGGAACAGGCGCTGTTCGCGGCTCTGAACCGGGCCGAGAGCGACGCCGCCGAAGCGATTCAAAGGGAAGATTTTTCCGCTGCCATGCGGGCGCTTAGCGCACTGCGCGAACCGGTTGATTCATTCTTCGAAGGCGTTCTCGTGAATGATGAAGATCTATCAGTAAGAGCTAATAGGCTGGCGCTTCTTGCGCGCATCCGCGCCGCGACCGGCCAGGTGGCCGACTTCTCGCGCATCAGCGGCTGAGGCCGATCCCGGCCAGCAGGTTCCGGCGGCTATTGCGGCTGCACCAGCGGTGCTGCCGGTGGCGGCGGCGCAGGGGCTATCGCCTGACGCGCGGGCGCTGCACGGCCTGAGGCCGCCGCGCTGTGCTTGGACTGGCGGTGCGTCGCAGACCCTCTTGTTGCCATCGGCTCGCTTGCCTTCATTCGCTCCAGCGTAGCGCCAAGTTCGATTTCCGGCTGTGGCCCGCCATAGGCATCCCCGGCGATGCCGCCGCGCATGACGACCGGCAGCGCCCACGGGTCCGACGTCCTCGGCCCGGCGGTCGCGACTACCGTGTTTTCAGCGGGAAGCGCCGGCGCGATCACCGCGACAATCGAAGGGCTCATCGTCTCCATGCGGGGAAAGGTTGGCTCAATGACCGGAGAGGGCGTTTGATCAGCGATGCCGGCGACACTCGGCTCCGTCTCCGCAGCCGCCCGTATACGCAGATCTTCGAGAACCAGGATAGATGGAGACTGCGCCATGGCCGGGGCGGCGACCGTCACGACCGACGACGCCTGGGCCAAAGTGCCCATCAAGAGTGTCGCCGCAACAACAGTCAGACAGCTACGCATGAACAAGACCCAGCCATTGCTCCGACCCTCCCTGGAAGTCTACAATTCGGTTTGACTTAAATAGATGAATAGTATTTTAGCGACCGCGCATTTTTATCGGGTCGCTTGTCGGCAGTCGCCTGGGGCGGTACTCACAGCGCTGCTTGACGGCGCTGAAAGGACTTCGCTTGGCCAGACTGCTCGATGAGGGGAGTGCGCTCGACGCAGCCGTCGCGATTCTGTCTTCCGGCGGTCTTGTCGCCATTCCCACTGAAACTGTCTACGGCCTCGCTGCCGACGCTGCCAATGGCGCCGCCGTGGCGCGCATTTTCGAGGCGAAGGGACGGCCGCGCTTCAATCCGCTGATCGCCCATGTTGCCGACCGTGAAATGGCCGACAGCCTTGCATCTTTCGACGCCCTGTCGTCCCGCCTGGCCGACGCGTTCTGGCCCGGCCCGCTGACGCTGGTTCTGCCCAGGCGCCGGAATGCGCCGGTGCATCCGCTGGTCAGCGCCGAACTCGACACGCTGGCGCTTCGCATTCCGCGCGGCTTCGGCGGCGAACTGATCGCCCGCCTCGGCCGGGCGATCGCCGCACCCAGCGCCAATTCGTCCGGCCGCGTCAGCACCACCACCGCGCGCGCCGTGCAGCGCGACCTGGGCAACAAAGTCGACCTCATCGTCGACGGCGGACCGACATCCGTCGGCGTGGAATCCACCATCGTGAAAATTGCCGGCGGCAGGTTGCACCTGCTGCGACCCGGCGGAATCGCGGCGGCCGAACTGGAAGCCATCGCGGGCGTGCCGGTTGAGCGCGGAGGAAGCGGCGGCGTCGATGCGCCGGGCCAGTTGGCGTCGCACTATGCGCCCAACGCCGCGGTGCGGCTCGATGTTGCCGAGGTGCGGCCGGGCGAGGCACTGCTTGCCTTCGGCCCGCTGCGGGCGCGCGGCGCCGATGCTGCCGCTGCTCTGCGCAATCTGTCGCCGTCAGGCGATTTGCGCGAGGCGGCGGCGAACCTGTTCACGCTCCTGCATGAACTGGACGGCAGTAACGCGCCGGTCATCGCGGTGGAACCGATACCAGCCCACGGGCTGGGTGAAGCGATCAACGATCGGCTGCGCCGCGCCGCCGCGCCGCGCCATATTCCTGTTGTGAACGAGAGGGCCTGACCAGCATGGATGGCACGCTGATCGAAAGGTTTGCGGCAATTGTCGGGGACCGCTACGCATTGCGCGCAGCCACCGACATCGAGCCTTATCTCACTGAGCCGCGCGGCTTGTGGCATGGCAACACGTCGCTGGTGCTGCGGCCGGGCACGGTGGAGGAAGTCTCGGCGATCATGCGCCTTGCCAGCGAGACGCGGACGCCGGTCGTTCCGCAAGGCGGCAATACCGGTCTTGTCGGCGGTCAGGTGCCGCATGAATCCGGCGCCGAGATCGTGCTGTCGATGTCGCGGCTCAACCGCATTCGAGACGTCGATACGCAGTCGAATACGATCATCGCGGAGGCAGGCGTAATCCTGGAGACGCTGCGCAAGGCGGCGGATGCCGCCGACCGTCTCTTTCCGCTTTCGCTTGCCGCGCAGGGCTCCTGCCAGATCGGCGGCAATCTGTCGACCAATGCCGGCGGTGTCGCCGCGCTCGCTTATGGCAGCGCGCGAGATCTATGCCTCGGGCTGGAGGTGGTGCTGCCGACCGGCGAGGTGCTCGACGACCTGCGCAAGTTGAAGAAGGACAATACCGGCTACGACCTGAAGAACCTCTTCATCGGCGCCGAGGGAACGCTGGGTATCATCACCGCCGCCGTGCTCAAACTGCTCCCCAAGCCCAAGGGCCGCGAAGTTGCCTGGATCGGCCTCAATTCGCCGGACGATGCGCTGGCGCTGTTCGGCCTTGCGGAAGCGCGCGCGGGCAGCGCCGTGACCTCGTTCGAACTGATCGAACGCCGGCCGATGGAATTTCTGGCCCGTCATTTCCCCGAGCTGAAGCTGCCTCTCGGGCTGGACTGGCCCTGGCAGGTGCTGATGGAAATCTCCTCCGGCCGCTCGGAAGAAGATGCGCGAGACCTCTGTGAGGCGATCCTCGGCACGGCACTGGAAATGTCGCTGGTCGGAGATGCGGTCGTTGCGGCGAACCTCGCTCAGGCGGCGGCGTTCTGGCATTTGCGCGAAACCCTTCCGGAAGCGCAGAAATTCGAGGGCAGCTCCATCAAGCATGATATATCGGTGCCCGTGGCCGCCATTCCCGATTTCATCGCCCGCGCAGCGGTGGCGGTCGAGACTGTTTGTCCAGGCGCGCATGTCGTCTGTTTCGGCCACATGGGCGACGGCAATCTGCACTACAACATTTCCCAGCCTGAGCAGATGCCATCTGCAACTTTCCTGGCGCTGTATCGTAATATGAACGGTGCCGTGCATGACATCGTCCGCGCCATGAACGGCTCGATTTCAGCCGAGCATGGTATAGGTCAATTGAAGCGCGACGAACTGCTTGCCACTGCACCGCCGGTGGGAATCGATCTGATGCAACGAATAAAAGCAGCATTCGACCCTGCGGGGATCATGAATCCCGGAAAAGTTGTTTGATTCTTACACAAGGAAGCGTTTCGATAACCATCGTCGAGATGAGGAAAATTTAACTCAGTTCCTTAAGCCCGCCGGTAAGGACCGCGAGTTAACGTACCTGCATAACGAGGCCAAATGGCCCGTGGGGGACACCGCGAAAGCGGCGCTCTCAGGAGATACAGGGAAACTGTGATGACAAGCATCGGACTGAAGCCAGTCTGGGCAGGCGCACATATGCGCCTTGACCCTTACCACATGCCGCAGGTGATCAGCTACGCGAGCCGGGATGAAGACGGCGACGTGGTCTTCACGATCGACAAGCGTGGGGCGACCATTCACCGCCAGCTGGAAAAGAGCGGCCTGCCTGTGACCATCGCGATACCGGCATCGCTGTTTCGCGGCGTTGCCGCGCGGGCCATGGAAGACGGCGAGGGCGTCGTCACGGTGACGCTCGAATTGCTGCACCACGATCCGTCTCTGTCGGTGCCGCTGCTGGTCGCCGACGATCTGGACGACGTTGCCGCCGATTGGCGCGCCTGGGCGGAAGCCTACAATCTGCCGATGATGCTGATCGAATCCGACGGCATTGCGCGCACGCTGGAAGAATCCGTCGGTGCGGCTGTTCGCGTCGCCAAGGCGCAGGAGCGCCGCCAGGGCAGTTCGTCCCGGCAGCGCCGGCCGCGTTTCCTGATGCGCCGCAAGCAGGGCGCGCTCGGCATGCGCCTGGTTATCGACGGCAAGGAAATCATTGCGCGGGATTGAGATCGGGCGAAATCTGTTGAGGAGGCGGCCGCGCCGCCCCTCACCCAAGCCTCAGAAATACGGCTTCAACACCACCCAGAGGCCGCCGCCAAGCAGCCCGAGAAAGATCAGCCAGCCGACAAGATTGTTGGACTTGAACAGCCGCAGGCATTGATCCGGATCGTCCATGTCGAGCGTGCGGATCTGGCGCAGCATATGCGCCGCCGCAGCCAACAGACCGGCCAGCGCCGGCATCGGCACTTCCGCGCTGGCAAAAGCGCCGGCGAACAAGCCAAGCGCGCCTCCATACAGCCCGAACAGCCAATATTTGGTCCGCTCGCCGAAGAGCCTTGCCGTAGAGCGGACGCCGACAAGGGCGTCATCTTCCTTGTCCTGATGGGCGTAGATCGTGTCATAGCCGATGGTCCACAGCACGGCGCCGCAGTAGAGCAGCAGCGCGGGAACGCCGAGTTCGCTGAAGACTGCCGCCCAGCCCATCAGTGCGCCCCAGGAAAAGGCGAGGCCGAGCACGAATTGCGGCCAATTCGTGAAGCGCTTCATGAACGGGTAGATCGCGATAACCAGCAGCGATGCAACGCCGAGAACAATCGTAAACCAGTTGAATTGCAGCAGCACGGCCAGCCCGACCAGCGCCTGCAGGCCGACGAAAATCCACGCCTCTCTGCGCGTCACCTGGCCGGCCGGCAGCGGACGCGAGCGGGTGCGCTCAACTTGCGCGTCGATGCGCTCGTCGACAATGTCGTTATACGCGCAGCCGGCGCCGCGCATGGCGATCGCGCCGACCAGGAACAGCAGGAGGTGCCACAGCGAGGGCAGGGCCGTGCTGAGCGCTTCGCCGGGCTGTGCGTGGGCGCTTGCCGCCAGCGCGGCCGACCACCAGCACGGCCACCGCAGCAATTGCCAGCCGATCGGGCGATCCCACCGCGCCAGCTGCGCATAGGGCCACAGGCCGCGCGGCAGCGCGCGATAGACCCAATGGCCGCTCGGCGCGTCGGCGACGCGGCCCTGGCCGGAACGGGACTGGATTGTTTCCATGGGTGTGAAGTGGCAGGGGCGGGATGTCAGGTCAAGGCGGCGTTCCGTCCGCATTGACCTCTCTGGCGTGGATCATCGCGGCCCGACGCCGGTCTCCAAACAACTTGCAAAAGATATGTACAGGTTTATGTACATATCCCAGAGGAGCAATTCCATGGGCCATGTGACCTTCACCGATTTTCGCAGCAATCTCGCTACGCACATGGACAAGGTCGAGGCTGACCGGGTCGAGCTGATCGTGACGCGACAGGGCCATGAGCCGATGGCGGTGCTGCCCTTGGCGGAGCTCGAAGGCTTGCGTGAAACGATGTACCTCCTGAGTTCGCCCGCCAATGCCAGGCATTTGCTGGAGTCCATTGCGGAGGCGGACGCGGGCAAGTTGGTGGAACGCGAACTGATCGAGCCATGAGTCTGCTCTGGACCGAGCGCGGTTGGAGCGACTATCTTTTCTGGCAAGTCAACGATCCAAAAATGCTTTCGCGGATCAACGAGATCATCACGGATACGCGACGAAGTCCGTTCAAGGGGATCGGTTCGCCGGAGCCTCTGCGCCAAAACCTGAAAGGCTGGTGGTCGCGGCGTATCACGCAGGAGCACCGGTTGATTTACCGGGTCCAGGGGACTGGCGACGCGCAGGTACTGGAAATCTCCAGCTGCCGGTTCCACTACGCCGATTGACGCTTGCCTTCGGCAGGTCGGCGAAATAGCTCGTTGCGAGCAAGCTTCGTTAGGGAAATCGCGCATGAACGTCCTTTTGATCGGCTCCGGCGGCCGCGAGCATGCCTTGGCGTGGAAGCTGGCGGCGTCACCTCTGCTGACGAAGCTCTACGCCGCGCCGGGCAATCCGGGCATTGCGCGTGAGGCCGAGATTGTCGTGCTCGATATTGCCGACCATGCGGCGGTGGTTTCCTTCTGCGAGGAGAAAAAGATCGGCCTGGTCGTCGTCGGCCCCGAAGGGCCGCTTGTCGACGGCATCGCCGACCCGCTGCGCGACAAGGGTATTCGCGTGTTCGGTCCCTCGAAGGCCGCCGCCCGGCTCGAGGGCTCAAAGGGCTTCACCAAGGAATTGTGCGCCGACTACGGCATCCCGACCGGCGCCTTTGGCCGTTTCGACAACGCCAATGATGCGCGCGCCTATGTGCGCGGCGTGGGCGCGCCGATCGTCGTCAAGGCTGATGGGCTGGCCGCCGGCAAGGGCGTCACGGTCGCCATGACGCTGGAGGAAGCGGAAGCGGCCATCGACGCTTGCTTCGACGGCGCATTCGGCGAGGCCGGGGCCGAACTCATTGTCGAGGAATTCCTCGAAGGCGAGGAAGCGAGCTTCTTCTGCCTGTGCGACGGCAAGACGGCGCTGCCCTTCGGCACCGCGCAGGACCACAAGCGCGTCGGCGATGGCGATACGGGACCGAACACCGGTGGAATGGGCGCCTACTCACCCGCCCCGGTCATGACGCCGGAGATGATCGAGCGCACCATGCGCGAGATCATCGAGCCGACCATGCGCGGCATGGCCGAGCTGGATGCGCCGTTCTCCGGCGTGCTGTTTGCCGGGCTGATGATTACAGCCGAGGGGCCGAAGCTCATCGAATACAATGTCCGCTTCGGCGATCCGGAATGCCAGGTCCTGATGATGCGGCTGAAGGACGATCTTCTGGTGCTGCTCGGCGGCGCGGCAGACGGGCAGCTGGGCCACCTGTCCGCCCGCTGGCGCGACGACGCCGCGTTGACGGTGGTGATGGCGGCGCAGGGTTACCCGGCTCAGCCGGAGAAGGGTTCGCAGATACGCGGCGTCGATGCGGCCGGATCCGTCGAGGGAGTGGAGGTCTTCCACGCAGGAACGGTCGAAAAGGATGGGAAACTCCTCGCCAATGGCGGCAGGGTGCTCAACGTGACAGCGATGGCGGGCTCGGTCAGCGAGGCACAGGGCCGCGCCTATGCGGCTGTCGACCTTCTGGATTGGCCGCAAGGTTTCTGCCGCCGGGACATCGGCTGGCGGGCGGTGGAGCGGGAGAAGGCGGGCAAATGACCGTCACCATCTATCACAATCCGGCCTGCGGCACTTCGCGCAATACGCTTGCGATGATCAAGGCGTCCGGCGAGACGCCTGAGGTGATCGAATATCTCGTTGAGCCGCCCTCTCGTGCGCGGCTGGTGGAATTGCTCGGGCTTCTCCAGCTGTCAGCGCATGACCTGTTGCGGCGCAAGGACACGCCCTATGCCGCGCTCGGCCTCGACGATCCGAAATGGAGTGACGAGCAACTGATCGACTTCATGGTCGCTCACCCAATTCTGATCAACCGGCCGATCGTTGTCAGCCAGCGCGGCGCTATGCTGGCTCGGCCGTCCGAAAAGGTCCTCGAAATCCTCGCCACCCCCGTGCAGCGCTTCGAGAAGGAAGACGGGGAAGTCGTGACGTTTGAACCTTAGTGACGGCCCCGCCCTCGACGGCGCGCCCTGTTGCACCGCTGCAGTCGTCATCGGATCGACGCTCCCCGCCAACGCGGCCACCGGGGTGGTCAATCCGCGAAACGCCTCCGGATCGCTATCGGCATCCATGGCTGGCTCATATCCTGCCGGAGCAGTGGCCGACGCCATCACGGCGACGGGCTTCGGCGCCGAAGCGTCATCCCGCAGCGGCCGTGGCGCGCTGCGCGCCGGATAGCGCTCGCCCGCTTGCAGGAAGGCATAGGCCAGCGCCAGCAGCGAGCCCGGTTCCAGCTCGACCTGCGCGTAGGAGAGCTCCACATCGCCGGCCAGCGCCAGGGTGCGCGAAACCGGCACGGGAACAGTGGCAATCACATCGACCGGCGGCGGGCCCAGCAGGCCGCCGAACGGCCAGGCCCGGCGCAATTCGTCGGGGGTCAGCGTCGTCACATTGACGTCGATGTCGTACTTGGTTCCCGCGACCCTGTAGGGACAGCGCCGCGCGTTGCAGTTTGCCTGGGCGGAAAACTGCCACAGCGCATAGCTCTCCCAATTGCCCTTCGGGAAATGCATGCCGATTTCCGGCTTGTAGCGCGCATACCAGAGCGGCAGACGCGACAGCAGCGGATAGACGCTGCGATTGTCCGCGATGTGTCTGGCGGTGTTTCCATTGGTGTAGAGGATGGGGTAGCGGCCCGTCCGGCGCCGGATCTCCTGCACGAAGGTCTCCGCGTCCGCCAGCGACATCCATTTGTCAGGGTCGTTCTCCTCGATGTCGAGCGCCATCAGGTCGTCCGGGCCGGGCTTGGCGAAATCGAGGAAATTTTCCGCTTGCTCGAGCGGATTGCCAGGACGCGCCAGATGATAGGCGCCCCATTTCAGGCCAAGCGCCTTGGCCAGTGTGCGGCGGGTCTGGAACAGTTCCTGCGCCACCGCGTGGCGGCGCCAGAGCGTCTTGCACAAGCGCAGTTCCACGACGTCGCCCGAGCAGTAATAGGCCGGCGCCAGCCCGTCCGAAGCCTTGTTGATGAAGCCGACGATGCGCTTGTCCGACACCATTTCGGGCCAGTCGATCGGGTTGTATTCATAGGCGTCGATGACCAGCGCGCGATCCTCGCGCTTCCAGGGTTCGGAGAAGTCCGATGCGCCCGCAACGCCGATCATCGCGGCAAGCGCGCCGAGCGCCGTCAGAAGGGAGCGAATTGGTTGCGCCATGTTCGCGTCGTCCATGTGCAAAAGCCCATGGTGGAGACGTATGGTTAATATTGCCTTGCGCCGCATGATGGTCCGGCCGCGTCCCTCGCCGGCGTTCGGTCATACCACGACGGAACATTCGAGCCAGACAGCACCCCGCGCCTCGCACCAAAGCGGACTGTGCCCAGTCGTGTGTTGGATGCGATCCACTAGTTTCCAGTGGCGGTTGTCAGCGTTGGTCAATACTCTTGCGGCTGGCTCAGCGCTCGCTCTACGCGATCGAGGTCCGCGCGGGTGGATTGACGCTTACGTAAGAAGAATGTAGCCCGTCCTGTGAGGGCGCCCCTGGCGCGCGGGACGGGAATGCCAGGAGGAGGACGCATATGTATCGGGCGCCGGTGGCGGAAATCGCCTTTACGTTGAAACATGTTGCGGGTCTCGGCGCCGCGATTGAGGCGGGTGCGCTCGGCGATCTCGGCGACGACCTCGTGGACGCGATCCTCGAAGAGGCGGGGCGCTTCGCGACCGAGGAAATTGCACCGCTGCGCAAGGTCGGCGACGAGGTCGGTGCGGTGTGGCACGACGCCGCGGTGACCACGCCGCCCGGCTGGAAGGAACTTTACCGGCGGTGGATCGATGGCGGCTGGAACGCGCTGCAGGGTCCGGAAGAATATGGCGGGCAGGGGCTGCCGACAATGCTCGGCGTTGCCACGCTGGAAATGTGGAATGCGGCGTCGATGGCTTTCGGCATCGGTCCCACGCTGACCATGGGAGCCGTTGAGGCGGTCGAAAAGCACGGTTCCGAGGAGCTGCGCGACACCTATCTTGCCAAGCTCGTCTCCGGCGAGTGGATGGGCACCATGAACCTGACGGAGCCGCAGGCAGGATCGGACCTCGCCGCGCTGCGGACCCGCGCCACCCCCGCCGGTGACGGCACCTATCGCATCTTCGGCCAGAAGATATTCATCACCTATGGCGAACACGATTTCACCGACAACATCGTCCATCTGGTTCTGGCGCGCCTGCCCGACGCGCCGGCGGGCACGCGCGGCATCTCGCTGTTCCTGGTGCCGAAATTCCTGGTCGACACAGATGGATCGCTGGGCGCGCGCAACGATGTCTTCTGCGCTTCCATCGAGCACAAGCTGGGCATTCACGGTTCGCCGACCGCGACGATGATCTTCGGCGACGGGTTCGCCAAAGACCGCGAGCCGGGCGCGATCGGCTGGCTGGTCGGCGAGGAGAATCGCGGCCTGGCCTGCATGTTCACCATGATGAACAATGCCCGCCTGGCGGTGGGCATGCAGGGCGTTGCCGTGGCGGAAGCCGCTTTCCAGATGGCGCTCGCCTATGCCCGCGAGCGCCGGCAAGGCAAGGCCGAGCACTATCAGGGCCAGGGGATGGCGCCGATCGTCTATCATCCGGACGTACAGCGGAACCTGCTGACCATGCAGGCGCTGACGGGCATTGCCCGGGCCATCAGCTATGCCTGCGCGCATGCCATCGACATGGCGGCCGCGGCGACCCCGGAAGGCGCCGGACATTGGCGCGACCGCGCCAATCTGCTGACCCCGGTCGCCAAGGCGTTCTCCACCGATATCGGCGTCGAAGTCGCGTCGATCGGCGTGCAGGTGCACGGCGGCATGGGTTTCATCGAGGAGACGGGCGCCGCCCAGCTGCTGCGCGACGCCCGCATTGCGCCGATCTACGAAGGCACCAACGGCATTCAGGCGATCGACCTTGTGACGCGCAAGCTGCCGCTCGCGGGCGGCGAACATGTCGGCGGCTACATCGAAGAATTGCGGCAGGTCGTTGTGGCGGTGGCGGAATCCAATCGCGGCGATTTCGGCAGCTGCGCCGAATGCCTGACCCAGGCGCTGGATCACCTTTCCGAAGCCACCCGGTTCCTGCAGGGCGCTGTGTCCGAAGGACGGATGGGACAGGCGCTGGCCGGCGCCACGCCCTATCTCAGGCTTTTCGCCCTGGCCTCGGGCGGAGCCTACCTTGCGAAGGGCGCGCTCGCCGATGATTCCCCGGATCGGGCGGCGCTCTGCCGGTTCTTCGCCGAAAATCTGATCGGCGAGTGTGGCGCCTTGAAGGACCGCGTGACAGCCGGCGCAGACAGCCTGTCGGCGGCTTCCGCCGCCTTGCTCAAATCCTGATATCGGAGAGATCGTATCTTATGAGCGACCACATTCTCGTCGAGCGCGACGGCGCCGTCCAGATCGTCCGCATGAACCGTCCGGACAAGAAGAACGCCCTGACGCGCGCCATGTACGGCACGATGGCCAAGGCGCTGCGCGACGGCGATGCGGACCCGGCCGTCCGCTGTCACGTCGTCCTTGGCGTGCCGGGCGCATTCTCCGCCGGCAACGATCTCGCCGATTTCATGGTCATCGCCATGGGCGGCGAGGGCGGCAATGAGGTATGGGACTTCCTGATCGCGCTGGCGGAGTTGCAGAAGCCCCTGATAGCCGGCGTGGATGGCATCGCCGTTGGCATCGGCACGACGATCAACCTGCATTGCGACCTCACCTTCGCCACGCCGCGTACCGTCTTCCGCACGCCGTTTGTCGATCTCGGCCTGGTTCCGGAAGCGGGTTCCAGCCTGCTGGCGCCCGGCGTGCTTGGCCGGCAGGGGGCTTTCGCCCTTCTGGCGCTCGGCGAGGGATTTTCAGCGGAACGGGCGCTGCACGCCGGGCTGATCCATCAAATCGTCGGCGAAGTGAAGCTGGAGCCGGCGGTCTTCGCAGCCGCCCAGGCAATCGCCTCGAAGCCGCCGCAGGCTCTCAAGATCGCGCGCGATCTGATGCTGGGCGACCGGTCGGCCTTGAAGGAGCGCATCCGCGCCGAAGGCGAGCATTTCCGCGAAAGGCTGACCTCCGACGAGGCACGCGCGGCCCTGATGGCTTTCATGAGCCGCAAGGCGTCGTAATCTCTCAATTCCGTCCTCAAGACGCGGAAAAGCCGGCCCGTGTGAACGGACCGGCTTTTTGATATCGCGCCAAGCCTAGTTGTAAGGCGAGTAGCAAGTGCGGCGCGGGCCGCCATACGGCTGATACGTATCGCTATAGGCATCGTATGAGCGATAGCGGTCATAGCACCATTGCACATGGGCGCTGTTGCCGTTGGAGCGATAGACGCGGCGCGGCGCATAGTAACGCGGCGCGGGCTGAGCCAAAGCGCCACCGATGATTGCACCGGCAATGAAGGCGCCTGCGGGGAACCAATAGTCGCCATGGCGCTGATAGCCGGGACGGTAAGCACGGTAGCCGCGATGGCCGTTGTAGTAGTGGTTCCCACCGTTGCGATAATAGCCGTGGCGGCGATACTGGACCTGCTCGACATCGCTGGTCGGCACGTCGCCCCGCACCATCGGCACGACGGGCGCGGCCTGCGAGGCGACGGATGTGGTTGCCACCGCCGTCATGGCCATCGTTGCCGCACAAAGGGTCGATAAGAGCTTCTTCATTGTTGGTTCCTTTCCTCGGTACCTATACCGGGATTCTCGCAATTCCCTCATGAATGGAAGCTGAACGCGCAGCCGCGAGAAAAGTTCGCCCATACGGCGTTATGGAAAGAGCCGCGTTTTCGTCCACGCGCCGCCATCGCGGCTGAAAACGGTGCGATCGTGCAGCCGGAACGGCCGATCATGCCAGAATTCGATCGTCTCCGGCAGGATACGAAAGCCTGACCAATGGTCGGGACGGGGGATATCGCCGACCATGTGCCTAGCTGTGTATTCCGCGACGGCCTTCTCCAGGGCGAAGCGGCTTTCCAGCGGCCGCGATTGTTTCGAAGCCCAGGCGCCGATTCGGCTGCCGCGCGGCCGCGAGGCAAAATATTCGTCGGCCTCGGCTTTGCTGACGACTTCGACCGGTCCGCGAATGCGCACCTGGCGGCGCAGCGATTTCCAATGAAAGCACATCGCTGCTTTCATCGCTCCCAGCACCTCACGCCCCTTGGCGCTCTCGAAATTCGTGTAGAAGACGAAGCCCCTGGGGTCATACCCCTTCAGCAGAACCATGCGCACATTCGGCATTCCGTCTGTATCGACAGTAGCCAGCGCTACGGCATTGGGATCGTTGAGTTCGGTCTCCGACGCCTCAGCCAGCCATGCGCCGAACAGCGCGAAAGGCTCCTCGACTTGAAAAAAGTCATCGTTCGTTAACTCGGACTTGCTCATGTCTTGATCACTCTATCGCCGTCTCAGGAGATTGCCGATTGCTGCCTGTCGCGCAAGCGCAAGCTCGTAGGCCAGTAGCGTCCGGGATGCGGGCTGCTTTCGCGGCCGGCGTGCTTGTTCTGGCTGGCTGCGGCGCCGGCACCGCGCCCATGCAGCAGGCCGCGACGGACCCCGCCATCGTCGGCTCGATCTCGCCGCAGACCGAAGCGTCCGGCGATGTCCAGAAAGTCTCCGACGAGGTAACCATCCGCAACGCGGTGTCATCGGTGGACATCGCCCAGATGCCGGCCGATCAGATCGGTTGGGCCAACGCCGACACCGGCTCGCGCGGCGCCATCAGCGCGCTGGTCGAGAGCAAGGAGGACGGGCTGCTGTGCCGCAAATTCACGACGACCCGCGAGAGTTTCGATGGTGTGGCCCTCTATCAGGGTAAAACGTGCATGGCGGGTCCGGGCCAGTGGCAGATGCTGGCCTTTCGAGCTATGTAACCACTGGAATTTCTTCCTAGGCGACCGCATATAGGCGGTTGGGTCTACCGGACCCCGGCAGGTGGGAATTGATGCGTGATCCTTACGATGTGCTGGGAGTGGCGAAGTCCGCCTCGGCCAAGGAGATAAAGTCGGCATACCGCAAGCTCGCCAAGAAGCATCATCCGGACCAGAATCCGAATGATCCCAAGGCGAAGGACCGGTTTTCGCAGGCCAACCAAGCTTACGAGATCCTGGGCGACGAGAAGGCCCGGGGCGCTTTCGATCGCGGCGAGATAGACGCCGAAGGCAAGCCGAAGTTCCATGGCTTCGAGGGCGGGGGATTTGGCCCCGGCGGCGGCGATCCGTTTGGAGGCTTTCGGCAGGGGCGCTCAGGCCCGGGCGGTTCGCATTTCGAGTTTCGTTCCTCGGGTGGGGGGGACCCGTTGGGCGGTACCGCTGAAGACATTTTCAGCCAGTTGTTCGGCGATGGGCTGGGCCGTGGCGCCGGACCGGGCCGCGGGCCGCGCGTGCAGCCTGGCAACGACCTCAATGTGGGTCTCGACGTCAGCGTCGAGGACGTGGCCACCGCCGCCAGGGTGAGCGCGCTGTTCCCCGATGGCCGCAAGATCGCGGTCAAGCTGCCCGATTTCGTCGAAGACGGTCAGGTGATCCGCCTGAAAGGGCAGGGCGAACAGGGGCCGGCAGGTCCTGGCGACGCGCTGGTCAAGATCAGGATACGCCGCCATCCGCGATATCGCATCGAGGGCCGCGACCTGCACGCGGATTTGCCGGTGGCCTTGAAGGACGCAGTGCTGGGCGAAAAAGTCGCCGTGGAAACGCCGGCGGGCAAGATCGCCGTCACCGTCCCGGCCTGGTCGAGCTCCGACAAGACGCTGCGGCTGAAGGGCCGCGGCCTTCCGCTAAAGGGCGGCGGCCATGGCGATCTCTACGTCCATGTGCGTGTCATGCTGGAGCATGACGCCGAGCTTGAGGCACTGATGCGCAGGAAGTGATCGCTCTTCGCTGCTCGGGGTAGTGAGTGCAAGGCCGGTGTGCCTCGCGTCATAGTTGTGCTGAAAATAGCTCAATCTATGAATACGTTGCGACTGCACCCACGGAAGTGATCGCCATGCCTGTTGCTGATAGTTATGTGCTGCGTATCGCGGATGATGGGCGTTTGCCTTTCGACATTGGGACTCCGAGCGCCCCGACGCGCGAGGCGATGGCAGAACTGGAGTCAGGCAAGGCAAAGAGCTTTTCCAGCATTGACGCGCTGATGGCCGACCTGCATGCGGGCGATTGAGCGCTCGTCTCAGTGGCGATTGGGCAGGATATCGTGACTGCCATCTGATCTATCGCAAGCCCTACGCGGACACGTTGCGGCTGGCCCGACTGGGCTCGCACAGCGAAGTATTCGGATGGGGCCTACTCGGAAGGCGTCATAGGCGGTTACCGGAACTGACCCGCTGGCGGCGTTCCTGGATGAGACTCCGGATCGATTCCCCCGGAAGCCCGCCGCCCGCCCCGGGCGTTTGCTCCTTGATGGCGGTTTTTGCCTGTGCGATAGGGCGTCTCCAATTCCAAGCGCATTCGGGAGAATCTCATGGCGGCTGGACAGGGCCTGATGGCCGGCAAGAAGGGCCTCATCATGGGGGTCGCCAACAACCGGTCGATCGCCTGGGGAATCGCCAAGGCCTGTGCCGACCAGGGCGCGGAGATTGCGCTCACCTATCAGGGCGAAGCTTTCAAGAAGCGCGTTGAACCGCTGGCGCAGGAACTCGGCGCGCATGTGGTCGGCCATTGCGACGTGACCGAGGAAGAAACGCTCGACGCCGTCTTCGCCAATGTGGAGAAGCAGTTCGGCAAGCTCGACTTTCTCGTCCACGCGATCGCCTTCTCGGACAAGGAAGAGCTCGACGGCCGCTACATCGCCACCACCCGCCAGAACTTCCTGCGTACCATGGATATCTCCGTCTATTCCTTCACCAATGTCGCAAGGCGCGCCGAAGCGTTGATGAATGACGGCGGATCGCTGCTGACGCTGACCTATTACGGCGCGGAAAAGGTGATGCCGCATTACAATGTCATGGGCGTCGCCAAGGCGGCGCTGGAAGCCAGCGTGCGCTATCTCGCAGTCGATCTCGGAGCCAGGGGCATTCGCGTCAACGCCATTTCGGCGGGGCCGATCAAGACGCTGGCCGCGTCCGGCATCGGCGACTTCCGCTACATTCTCAGATGGAACGAGTACAACGCGCCCCTCAAGCGCACCGTCTCGGTGGAGGAGGTCGGCGATTCCGGCCTCTACCTGCTCTCCGACCTGTCGCGCGGCGTCACCGGCGAGGTGCACCATGTCGATTCCGGGTATCATGTCGTGGGCATGAAGGCCGTTGATGCGCCCGACATCTCCGTCGTCAAGGAGTGAGGCTGGCCGCCTCTTCGAGCATCTGGGCGTAGCATCATGTTTCCGCTGGTCTATTTCGTGCGCCATGGCGAGACCGACTGGAACGCCGGCAACCGCTTCCAGGGCCAGAACGAGGTCGACCTCAACGCCAATGGACAGGCCCAGGCCGAGCGCAACGGCAGAAAACTGGCCGAACTGATCCGCGATCCCTCGGTGTTCGATTTCGTGGCGAGCCCGATGCGCCGCACGCGCGAAACAATGGAACTGCTGCGCGCGGCGATGGGGCTCCCGCGCGACGGCTACCGCCAGGACTCCCGTCTGGTTGAAGTGCATTTCGGCGACTGGACCGGCTTCACGCCGGACCAGCTCAAGCAGCAGGATCCCGAATTCAAGCGCCGACGCCGCAGCGACAAATGGAACATCGTCCCGCCGGGCGATGGCGCCGAAAGCTACCAGATGCTTCTGCTGCGGATGCGGCCCTGGTTCGAGGAATTGTCGCAGCCTACCGTTTGCGTGACCCATGGCGGCGGCATCCGCGTGGCTTTCCGGCTGCTCGGGGGGCTGGGTGACGACGAGGCGGCCAATATGGAAGTGCCGCAGGACAAGGTGCTGAGGCTTCAGGACGGCGCGCTGGACTGGCTGTAGGCTTTGCCCGCCTACTGTTCGTCGGGCAATTGCATGTCGGTGATCAGGTTCTCGCCATTCACCTTGTCGTATGCCAGCACGATCTCCATGCCCTCATGCAGCGTGGCCACGTCGAATTCGCCGGGAATCTTGTAGGACTTGCCGTCGTCCAGGGTGATCGTCTGCTTTTCCGGGTCGATTTTGGTGACCTTGCCGTCCGCCTGGTCCGCGAAGGCCGCGGTGGAAATCAACAGGGCCGAGATTGAAGCAAGCACGAAGCGCATCGGTTTCCTCTTCCTGACAGGCCTTCTCTTGGCGGAAGGCTTGGGGGCATTGAAAGGCTTAGCGGAACTGAAAGAGCGCCTGAATGTGTCAAAAGTAGCGCCCAGCCGCGAAGCGGTTTGACCACCCCCAAAAACGACAATAGAAGGCGGCTTCGATTTAGCCTGCCGGCAGAGCCAATTTTCCATGTCTCACAACACGTTCGGCCACCTGTTTCGCGTTACGACCTGGGGTGAGAGCCACGGGCCGGCGCTCGGCTGTGTCGTCGACGGCTGCCCTCCCGGCATCCGGTTCACGCAGGCCGATATTCAGGGCGACCTCGATCGCCGCCGCCCCGGTCAATCGCGCTTCGTCACACAGCGCCGCGAACCCGATACGGTGAAAATCCTGTCCGGTTTCATCCTGGACGAGGACGGCGAGACGATGATCAGCACCGGCACGCCGGTGTCGATGCTGATCGAAAACGTCGACCAGCGCTCCAAGGACTATGGCGAGATCGCCCGGCAGTTCCGCCCGGGTCACGCCGACTATGCCTATGAAACGAAATATGGCCTGCGCGATCATCGCGGCGGCGGCCGCTCCTCGGCCCGCGAGACGGCGGCGCGCGTCGCCGCCGGCGCTCTGGCGCGCAAGGTTGTGCCCGGCCTGACCGTGCGCGGCGCACTAGTGGCGATGGGCGAGAAATCGATCGACCGCGGCGCCTGGGATTGGGATTTCATCCAGGCCGCCGAAAATCCGTTCTTCACGCCCGACAGGGCTTCAGTCGAAGTCTTCGCCGCCTATCTCGACGGCATCCGTAAGGCGGGTTCCTCGGTCGGCGCTGTCATCGAGATCGTTGCCGACGGCGTGCCGGCGGGCCTTGGCGCGCCGATCTACGGCAAGCTCGACCAGGATATCGCCGCCGGCCTCATGTCGATCAATGCCGTGAAGGGCGTCGAGATCGGCAATGGCTTCGAGGCCGCGCGCATCACCGGCGAGCAGAACGCCGACGAAATGCGCATGGGCAATGACGGCCAGCCGAAATTCCTGTCCAACCATGCAGGCGGCATTCTGGGCGGCATCTCGACCGGCCAGCCGGTAGTCGCCCGCTTCGCCGTCAAGCCCACCTCCTCGATCCTGACGCCGCGCCGCTCCATCGACAAGGACGGCAAGGAAGTCGAGGTCGTCACCAAGGGCCGCCACGACCCCTGCGTCGGCATCCGGGCCGTTCCGATCGGCGAGGCCATGGTCGCCTGCGCGATTGCGGATCATTACCTGCGCCACCGGGGACAGACGGGAAGAGTTTAGGGGAGTAGGGCAGTAGGGCACTATGTGACCCTTGCCTTTGACTTGCCGGTCCATTCTGCTTTTCCTACTGCCCTACTGCCCTACTGCCCTACTGCCCTACTGCCCTACTGCCCTACTGCCCTACTGCCCTACTGCCCTACTGCCAGCGAGCGAAGCGAACATCATGCCCTACGATCAGACCAAAGTCGTCGAAGCCCTGCGCGCTTTCGAGCGTGGCGAGATCGTCGTCGTCATGGACGATGACGGCCGCGAGAACGAAGGCGACATGATCGTTGCGGCCGTGCATTGCACGCCGGAAAAGATGGCCTTCATCGTTCGCCATACCTCAGGCATCGTCTGCGCGCCGATGACCCGCGATAAGGCCCGGCGGCTCAACCTGGCGCCGATGGTCGCCGACAACGACTCGCCGCACACCACGGCTTTCACCGTCAGCGTCGATTTCAAGCATGGCACCACGACCGGCATTTCCGCCGACGACCGTACGTTGACCGTGCGCAACCTCGCCAATGGCAATGTCGGCGCGTCTGATTTCGTGCGGCCCGGCCACATCTTCCCGTTGGTGGCGCGCGAGGGGGGTGTCCTCATGCGATCCGGGCACACCGAAGCGGCGGTCGATCTTTGCAAACTGGCGAACCTGCCGCCTGTCGGCGTCATCTGCGAGATGGTCAACGACGATGGCTCGGTGATGCGCGGGCCGCAGGTCACTGGCTTTGCCCAACAGCATGGTCTGAAGCAGGTGTCGGTGGCCGACCTGATTGCCTATCGCCAGCGCCAGGAGACATTGGTCCAGCGCATCGAAAGCTTCGACATCGACACGCCCGCGGGCAAGGCCAAGGCCCACACCTACACGCTGCCCTGGGACATGATGCACCATCTCGCCATCGTGTTCGGCGACATCCGGGATGGCGAGAACATTCCGGTTCGTCTGCATTCCGAGGATGTGGTGGCGGATGTGTTTGGCGCCGGGCAGCGGCTCGACGCCGTGATGACGTCGATGGCCGAGCGCAAGCGCGGCGTCATCGTCTATCTGCGCGAAGGCTCGGTCGGCGTCGGACATCAGGCCCGTGCGCGCCGTGCACAGGAAGGCGAAGGCCACGAGGAAGCGCTGCGGCGGGAAAGCGAGTGGCGCGAGATCGGCCTTGGCGCCCAGATTCTCAAGGATTTGGGCATTTCGTCGATAAACCTGATCTCCTCGCGCGAGCGCCATTATGTCGGCCTGGAAGGCTTCGGCATCCGGATCAGCAAGACGGAAATTCTTTAGGGCCAGCTTTGCCGACTTGCGTCGGATTGGAACGCGGGGAGGGGGAAGAATCCTGAAACTTTCCCCAGGCTTCGGGGCAGAGCGCGTGGCCACAGCCGGCTTTGCTGCTATGCTGGGGCAATGTCCACCCGCCTCTACACGCATCCGATCTATCTTGAACATCTGACCCCGCCCGGACATCCGGAACGGCCGGATCGGCTGCGGGCGATCGCCAAGGTGCTGGACGACGAGGCTTTCGCCGATCTCGACCGGCAGCAATCGCCGTTGGGCGACGAGGCGACGATCCTGCTCGCCCACCCGGAGCCATTCGTGGAAAAGGTGCGCAACGCGATCCCCGAGGAAGGGCTCGCCACCATTGACGCCGACACCACCGCGAGCCCCAAGAGCTGGCAGGCGGCGCTCACCGCCATCGGCGCAGCCAACGCCGCCGTAGACGATGTCTTCTCCGGCGCCGCCGACAATGTCTTCGTCGCCGCGCGCCCGCCGGGCCATCACGCTGAAAAGACCACGGCCATGGGTTTCTGCCTGTTCAACACGGCGGCCATCGCGGCCCGCTATGCGCAGAAGAAGCATGGTGCGGAGCGGGTCGCGATCGTCGACTGGGACGTCCACCACGGCAACGGCACCCAGGACATCTTTTGGGCCGACCCCAGCGTTCTGTTCTGCTCGACGCATCAGATGCCGCTTTATCCCGGCACCGGCGCGATCAACGAGACCGGTGCCGGCAATATCGTCAACGCGCCGCTGTCTCCGCAGACCGGCAGCGACCTCTTCCGCGAGGCGTTTCGCTCGCGCGTCTTGCCGGCCCTGGCCAATTTCGCGCCGGACCTGATTATCGTTTCGGCCGGCTTCGACGCGCATCATCGCGATCCGCTGGCCGAGATAAACCTCACCGAAGAAGATTTCGACTGGGCAACCGGGCAATTGCTGAACGCCGCCTCGCGGCATAGCGGCAACCGCCTCGTCAGCCTGCTGGAAGGCGGGTACGATTTGCAGGGGCTGTCCTATTCGGTCGCCGCCCATGTCGGCCGCCTGATGAAGGGATAAGGGATGAACGGCGAGACCACTACGAATGAGGACGTCAAGGCGCTGAGCTTCGAACAGGCGCTGGAGGCGCTGGAGAAGATCGTCGAAGATCTGGAGCGCGGCGAGGTGCCGCTCGACCAGTCGATCCGCATCTACGAGCGCGGCGAGGCGCTGAAGGCCCATTGCGCACGGCTCCTCAAGGCGGCCGAGGACAAGGTGGAAAAGATACGCCTTTCCCGCGACGGCAAACCGGTCGGGGTGGAGCCGCTTGACGGGGAGTAAGCTCTAGCTGTCCTCGTAGTCCCGCTCTTGAGCACCGTGCTGGATACTCAAAACGACGACTTCCTTCGCTGCCGGGTCCAGGCGATACTAGATGACGTGCGGATACTTTCGCACGACCATGCGGCGGACATCGCCAACGTCTGCGCGCGTCCCAATTCCGGGTACTTTGTCAGTAAGGCTAGTCCATCAAGCATGGCGGCGCGCACGCGCTTGGCTGCCCTGGGGGCTGTGTTTGGTGAGATAGCTGGCAATCGAATCAAGATTGTCCAGCGCCTTCCGGGTAAAGCGTATGTGCATCAGCCAAAACGGCGGAATGCGGCTTCGATCTCTGCTGGGCTCGCCAGTTCTCCGCGCTCTGCCTGTGCCAGCCCCTCCAGCACGTCGGCCAGGTGGGACGGCGGAACAGCCTCGCTAGTGTCGCTAGCGAGATCCAATATCATCCGCGCAATGTCGTCCTGCTGATCTGGTCGCAGTTTCTCCGCGGCTTCCATGGCTGTCTTGAGGAGCTGGTTCATGCGGGCCAGATTACATCACCCGTTGATATGCGAAAAGCGTCCTGTTCTGTATTTGTGGCAACTTCATCGCCAAGAATGGCCAAGACCGAGAATGCCGTCGTGAATATGCAAGATGCCAAGACGTCCCTTTCCACTCTGTCGGCGGGATCGAGCGCGGCGAGGAGAGGAAATCGCCATTGCACGCAATGGCGGTATCCGGCTTGGATTGTACGATGGGAAGTACGAGCCGTTGACGCTGCAGGAATTCAATTCACTATACGCTTCGAGGCATCCGATATCGACCTCTGCGATGAAAGCTGGATGGCAATCTGCCGATGCTTAGAAGGACCCGATGGAAGCCGGTGCGTGAGTTTTCCAGGGAACGCGTCGTTACCCTGATGACGCTGACAGAAAAGACCAGGCTTGAATCCAAGGCCAAAGACGCCGGCATATCGATCGGCGAGCTTATTCGCCGCGCGGTCGATGCCTTTGACGCCGAGGGAATGCGTCAGCTCGAGCAGATCGCGGCTGTCGCGCGGGAGTTCAAGCTTGCAGCGGATAGGGCCTCGCGCTCGCTGGACCGCACCAATGCGAAGGTTGAGGAAACGCTCAAGGCGCTCGCTTCGAGGCATTCTGCGTGAGTGCGCTCAGCGACATCATGGCCGGTCTTCGGACGATCGTCGAACTCACCGGCAAGGCCGAGCGGCTTGAGCAGAATGTCGACAAACTTGCCGGCCACGTTGACGCCATCGATCGTCGGCTGATCCGTGTCGAAACCATCATCGAAGTCACGCGTACGGACGGCGCAACATTGCGGATAGCCAAAAACCCGGAGTAAGCTCGGGTGAGGAGCCACCCATGTGCCGAAACATCAAACCGCTTTTCAATTTCGATCCGCCGGCAACCGATGCCGAGATTCATGACGCGGCGTTGCAGTTCGTGCGCAAGCTTTCGGGGTTCACCGCGCCGGCGCAGCGCAACCAGAAGGCTTTCGAGCGTGCGGTGAACAAGGTTGCGGCGGCCGCCTCCGAACTGCTGAGGTCCATGGAGACCAATCAGCCGCCGAAGGACCGCGAGGAGGAGGCCGCGAAGGCGCGGGCCCGCTCGGCGCTTCGTTTCGCCCGTCCGCCGGAGATCGTGTTCGAATGAGCTTCTTCCCCGCCAATGACCCGCTGCCGGGCGATGCCTTCGCCTGCGACCAGATCGAGCTGATGGTGGTGCCCAATTCCCGCGACATCGGCGGGTTTTCGGTGCGCCGCGCCTTGCCCACCGCCAAGCGGCGGCTGGTCGGGCCTTTCATCTTTTTCGACCGCATGGGGCCGGCGATCCTGCGCGCCGATCAGGCAATGGATGTGCGCCCGCATCCGCATATCGGGCTGTCGACGGTGACCTATCTGTTCGATGGCAAGATCCGCCATCGCGATTCCCTCGGCACCGAAATGGTTATCGAGCCGGGGGACGTGAACTTGATGACGGCGGGCAGGGGCATCGTCCATTCCGAGCGGTCGCCCGAGGAATTGCGCGGCAATCCGATGTCGATTTCCGGCCTGCAGACTTGGCTAGCGCTGCCCGACCACAAGGAAGAGATGGCGCCGGTGTTCGAAAATACCGCCGCGCGCGACCTGCCCGAATTCGACGCCGATGGCGCATCGGGACGGCTTGTCATCGGCGCGCTGGAAGGATTGCGCGCGCCGGTGACCGCCTATCACGACACGCTCTACGCCGACATCCGGGTCAAGCCGCGCGGCAGCTTCCGCATCCCGGCCGAGGCGGAAGAGCGGGCGATCTATACGCTTGACGGCGAGGTGCAGATCGCGGGAGATCGCTTCCCCGCCGACCGCCTGCTGGTTTTCCGCCCGGGCGACGAGATCGTCGTTTCGTCCGAAGGCGGCGCGCATTTCATGCTCTTCGGCGGCGCGTCGATGGGTTCGCAGCGCTATATCTGGTGGAACTTCGTTTCATCCTCCAGGGAGCGCATCGAGCAGGCCAAGGAGGAGTGGAAGACCGGCCGTTTCGATATCGTCCCCGGCGATGAGGAAGAGTTCATTCCGCTGCCGGAGGCGTGAGGCAGGTCGCCACCCAATGGAGGCTCATGGCGCTGTCTCAATTCGAGGTCGTTGTGGTGTCGGGCTGAAACAGCAGGCCGCCCGCCTTCAACATTCCTTTCAGCGGGTTGCCTTCGCCGGGGTCAGGCCGCGAGGCTGACATTCGGCGTTCGACCGACGATGCGCTTGGCTTCGAGGACAGCCTGCCCGACGCGCGCACGGATCGCCTCCGAGGCGATTGCGCCATCGGTGAAGTCGTTGTTCGAGGCGTAGATGCCCGTCGGCAAAGTCAATGCCTCGAAGAAGCCGAACAATGGCCGAAGCTGGTGTTCGACAATCAGCGAGTGACGCTCGCCGCCGCCCGTGGCTGCGAGAATGACAGGCTTGCCCCTCAGGGATGTCGGGTCGAGAAGATCGATAAAGTGCTTGAACAGGCCTGTGTAGCTGCCCTTGTAGGTTGGCGAGCCGACGACCAGAACGGTGGCGCCGAGCAGCAGCTTAACCTTGGCCGTTGCTCCGGCGTCGAGTTCGCCGAGTTGCCTCGCCGTCGCGAGGGAAGGCCCCAGATCATCAAGATCGAACGTAATTGACGAAGCGGCGAGCGCCGCAGCAGTCTGGGTCGCGATGTGATTGACCAAACTCTTCGTCTTGGAAGGCCGCGTGATGTTCCCGGACAATCCCACCACAAGTTTGCTGGACATGCTTCCTCTCCGCCTGATCCGCTAACTCTAGGATTCCGATGGATATTAGGAGAGCACTATTCGTTCGTTGTTTTCTGGCGGTTGTGAAATGAGATTTCCAAACGAGCCGATAAACGGGTCAAGTTTCCTGTCTCCGGCTGCACGGTCCGCTGTCGGAAGGGGCGACTCCGTATGCAGAAAGCGTTTCAAGGCTAGTGCTGCCGGGAGTATCCGCGGTCATGGCCACGCCCGGTAAAGGGCGATGGCCGCGCGTCGTAGATGTTGCGGAGCGCCGCTTTCCTGCCGCGCCGGCGGGCCTGCGCCGGCATCGCCGGAACCCTTTGTGCTTCGCTGCACTTTAAATGCGTCAGCCGGGCACATTTACATCGCGCTCATGGCAAACTATTTCGTGACATGACCTTTTGGAGCAAATGGGCTCGCTTTTCGTGACTTCACCGCCTTCAACGCCGCTTCTGGACCGGATCAAGGTTCCAGCGGACCTGCGCGCGCTGCCGGAGAGCCGGCTCGGGCAGGTCGCGGAAGAGTTGCGCGCCGAACTCATCGACGCGGTGTCGTTCACCGGCGGCCATCTGGGAGCCGGGCTTGGGGTGGTGGAGCTTACCGTCGCGCTGCACCATGTCTTCAACACGCCGGCCGACCGCGTCATCTGGGATGTCGGCCACCAGGCTTATCCGCACAAGATCCTCACCGGCCGGCGCGACCGTATTCGCTCGCTTCGCCAGGAGGGCGGCCTGTCGGGTTTTACCAAGCGCAGCGAAAGCGAATATGATCCGTTCGGTGCTGCGCACTCCTCGACGTCTATTTCGGCCGGGCTGGGCATGGCGGTTGCCCGCGACCTCAAGGGCGGCAGCAACAATGTCATCGCGGTCATCGGCGACGGCGCCATGTCGGCCGGAATGGCCTTCGAGGCCTTGAACAATGCCGGCGCGCTCGACGCCCGTCTCATCGTGATCCTCAACGACAACGACATGTCGATCGCGCCGCCCACCGGCGCGATGAGCGCCTATCTGGCCCGGCTGGCGGTAGGCAAGACCTATTTCGGCCTGCGCGACTTCGGCAAGAAGCTGACCGCCTATCTGGGACGCCGCGCCGACCGCGCCATCAAGCGCGCTGTCGAGCATGCGCGCGGATACGTGACCGGCGGCACGATGTTCGAGGAACTCGGCTTCTATCACATCGGGCCGATCGACGGGCACAATCTGGAACACCTCGTGCCCGTGCTGAAGAATGTGCGCGACAATCATGACGGGCCGGTGCTGATCCACGTCGTCACCCAGAAGGGCAAGGGTTACGCGCCCGCCGAGGCCTCCGCGGACAAATATCACGGCGTCAACAAGTTCGACGTTGTTACCGGCGCCCAGGCCAAGGCCATCGCCAACGCCCCGGCCTACACCAAGGTGTTTGCCGAAAGCCTGGTCCAGGAAGCGCGTCTCGACGACCGCATCGTGGCTGTCACCGCCGCGATGCCGAATGGCACCGGGCTCGACCTCTTCGGCGAGGCGTTTCCGTCACGCCTGTTCGATGTCGGCATCGCCGAACAGCATGCCGTTACCTTCGCCGCCGGCCTTGCCACCGAAGGCCTGAAGCCCTTCGCCGCGATATACTCCACCTTTCTGCAGCGCGCCTATGACCAGGTGGTGCATGACGTCGCGATCCAGAAGCTGCCGGTGCGCTTTCCGATCGATCGCGCCGGTTTCGTCGGCGCGGACGGGCCTACCCATTGCGGCGCGTTCGACACCGCCTATCTGGCCTCGCTGCCGGGGTTTGTCGTCATGGCCGCAGCCGACGAAGCGGAACTGAAGCATATGGTGCGCACCGCCGTCGCCTATGATGAAGGGCCGATCTCCTTCCGCTATCCGCGCGGCAACGGCGTCGGCGTCGATATGCCGGAGCGCGGCGCCGTCCTGCCCATCGGCAAGGGCCGCATCGTCAAGGAGGGCAGCAAGATAGCGCTGCTGTCGTTCGGCACGCGCCTGGCGGATTGCCTTGTCGCGGCGGAGGAACTGGAAGCGGCGGGATTGTCGACCACCGTTGCCGATGCGCGCTTCGCCAAGCCGCTGGACGAAGATCTGGTGCGCCGATTGGCGCGCAATCACGAAGTACTGGTCACCGTCGAGGAAGGCTCGGTCGGCGGTTTCGCCAGTCATGTGCTGCAATTTCTGGCCAGCAAGGGCCTGTTGGACGGCGGCCTGAAAGTGCGCCCGCTCGTCCTGCCGGACGAATTCACCGAGCATGCGAAGCCGGAGAAGATGTATGTCGATGCCGGTCTCGACAGCACCGGCATCGTGCGCACTGTGTTCGCCGCTCTCGGCCAGTCCGCGCTCGCGGTCCGGGCCTGACCGTTTCGTCCGGGCTCCGATTTTCGCTGCTTACGTATTGGCCCCGCCATCGATTGCGAAGCCTGCGCCGGTGATGAATCGCGCCTCTTCGCTGGCCAGATAGGCGACAAGTCCGGCTATGTCGCCAGGTTGGCCGTAACGGGGAATAGCCATTCTGGCGAGTTGCCCGTCGGCGCGTGGCCCATCGGCCGGATTCATATCCGTGTCGGTCGATCCGGGATGCACGATGTTGACGGTAATGCCGCGTGGGCCGAGATCGCGCGCCAATCCCTTCGTGAAGCCGATGAGCGCAGCCTTGCTCATGGCGTAGAGCGTGATGCCTGGAGCCGTGACGCGTTCGGCGAGGCATGAGCCGGTTGAAATGATGCGCCCGCCATCCGGAAGATGCGCCGCGGCCGCCTGCGAGGCCACCACGACGGCGCGAACATTCACGGCAAGCGTGCTATCTATGTCGCTGAGCGTCCAGTCCTTGACCGCACCGCCGCGATAGATGCCGGCATTGTTGACGAGAATGTCCAGCCCGCCCAGCTCGGCGGCTGCCTTGTCGACTGCAGCAGTCACAGCGGCTGGATCGGCATTGTCGGCAGCGATCGCTATCCCCTTGCGCCCCAATGCCTTGATCGCATTGACGACTTCTGCCGCCTTGTCGCGCGAACGCTCATACGTCACCGCAACGTCAGCGCCTTCTTGAGCCAGGCGCAAGGCAATTGCGGCGCCGATCCCACGACTGCCGCCGGTGACCAGTGCGCGCTTTCCAGCAAGACGAAGCATGTTCTCTCCATTTATGTGTTGATCGATACATAACTAGGGAGCCTTGCAGGAGATCGTCAAGGGAAATATATATCGATCGACACAAAAAGGTGTGGCATGGCGGAACGTGGCCGCCCGCGCACCTTCGATCGTGAGGCCGCATTGGCCGAAGCGATGAGGGTGTTCTGGGCTCAAGGGTATGAAGCGACCTCGATGAGCGACCTCGTCGAGGCGATGGGCATAAACTCGCCCAGCCTTTATGCGGCGTTTGGCAGCAAGGACGCGCTCTACCGCGAGGCCGCCGGCTATTTCGCGCAAACGGAAAGCGGCGAAATCCTTTCTTCGCTGAGGCACGCGCCCACCGCTCGCGCCGGGATCGAAAGTTTCCTGCTGGCCAGCGCCGACAGTTTTACACGGCCCGGTCGGCCATCCGGTTGCATGATCGTGCTTTCCGCCGTCAATGCGGTCGGTGTCAGCCAGGAAACGGGCCAACTCCTGCGCGACATGCGAAAAGGGAGCGTGAAGGCGATAGAGGCTCGGTTGCGGGCTGCCGTTGTTTCCGGCGAGTTGCCCGCGACGATCGATCCGCACGCCATTGCCGATTATTTCGTTACCGTTCAGCAGGGTATGTCGATCAAGGCGCGTGATGGCAGCTCACGCTCGGCGCTTGTGGCCATTGCAATGGGGGCGATGGCGGCCTGGGATGGTTTGATCGGCAGCGGGAAGTGATCAGTCGTCCCGCCGACGCGTCTGCGTCGGGGCGGGACCATGACGCCCCTCAGCAATCTCCGGCGGATGTGACGATGGAGCTTGTCATGCGGACCGACCTTCGCCAATGAGAGCCGGTGAGAGCGCAACCGACAATGTCCCGCATCCGCCTTGACGAATTGCTCGTCCAGCGCGGCCTTTTCGCGACCCGCTCCCGGGCGCGCGACGCGATCCGGCGCGGCACCGTGTCGGTCGCCGGGACCCCGGCCTCCAAGGCGGGCCAGGAGGTCGATGCGCGGGCCGAGCTCGCCGTCGCCGATCCGGCCGCCGCCTATGTGTCGCGCGCGGCGCTCAAGCTGATCGCCGGGTTCGACCATTTCGGCATCGACCCGCGAGACAGGACCGCGCTTGATCTCGGCGCCTCGACGGGCGGCTTCACGCAGGTGCTGCTGGAGCGCGGTGCCGCTCATGTCGTTGCCGTCGATGTCGGCCACGGCCAGATGGACGCCGCGCTGCGCGCCGACCCGCGCGTAAGCTGCATCGAGGGGCTCAATGCGCGAGAACTTGCTGAGACTCACCTGGATGGCCGTCGCGTTGACATCGTCGTCAGCGACGTCAGCTTCATCTCCTTGAAGCTAGCCGCACCGCCGGCGTTGTCTCTCGCCGCGCGCGGTGCGCACTGCCTGCTTCTGGTCAAGCCGCAATTCGAGGCAGGCCGGGAGGCAATCGGCAAGGGTGGCATCCTGAAAAATGCGGACGATGCCGTCCGCGTTGCCGAGGACCTGCGGCAGTGGCTGGACCTGCAGCCCGGATGGCGGGCGCTGGGTGTTGCTCCCTCGCCGATCCTGGGTGGCGAGGGCAACAAGGAATTCCTGCTGGCGGGGCGCAAGGACCGATGACCACGCGCTTCACCATCAACCGTCTTGGCGCGCAGGGCGACGGCATCGCCGAAACAGAGAGCGGAGCGGTGTTCATCCCGTTCGCGCTGCCCGGCGAAACCGTCACCGCCGCACGCCTGAAAGATCGCGCCGCCCTGATCTCCGTTCTCGAAGCCTCTCCGCAGCGGGTCGAGCCTGCGTGCCGTCACTTCGGCGAATGCGGCGGGTGCTCGCTGCAGCACCTGCGCGACGAGGCCTACCGTGACTGGAAGCGCGAGAAGGTCACGCAGGCCCTGCGTCTGGTGCTCGATCCATCCGCCGTTGCCGAACTGGTGGCATGCGCGCCCGCATCGCGCCGACGCGCGGTGTTTTCCGCCCGGCGGCGGGAGGGCGGCATCGTCCTTGGCTACAACAAGGCGCTGTCGCATGACCTGATCGACATCGTGGAATGCCCGATCGCGCTGCCGGACATCGTTGCGGCGCTGCCACTGCTGCGCGGCATCGCCGGATTGATCTGTGCGACCGACGCCGCCTTTCACCTGACGGTGACAGCCACCGGCAGCGGCCTCGACATTGCGGCGCATGGCAGCGGAGCGCTCTCCGAGAAATCCCGCCGCGCCGCCGCCGACTTCGTGCTGCGAAACGGAGTCGCCCGCCTGTCCATCGAGGGCGAGATCGTTGTCGAGCCGGTCAAGCCCATGATCTCTTTTGGAAATGTGGCCATCGCGCCGCCGCCGGGCGTGTTTCTCCAGGCCGTCGCCGCCGCCGAGCAGACCATGGCGGATCTCGTTCTCAGCCATCTCAAGCGGGCGAAGCGGGTCGCGGACCTGTTCTGCGGCGCCGGCGCCTTTGCATTGCGGCTGGCTCGAAACGCGGAAGTGCACGCCGTCGAATCGGATGCCGCAGCGCTTGCAGCGCTCGATCGCGGCTACCGCTTCGGCACCGGCCTGAAGCGCGTCACGGTGGAAAAGCGCGACCTGTTCAACCGGCCGGTGACGTTCAAGGAGTTGAACAGCTTCGACGGCGTCGTCTTCGACCCGCCGCGTGCAGGGGCGGAGGATCAGGCGAAGCAATTGGCCCGCTCGGACGTCCCCTTCGTCGCGGCCGTCTCGTGTAATCCCACGACGCTGGCGCGCGATCTGGCGATCCTGACCGGCGGCGGCTATCGCCTGAAGAGCGTCACCCCCATCGACCAGTTTCTCTGGTCCTCCCATGTCGAAGCCGTGGCGCTGCTGGAGAAGCCGAAGCGGCGGCGGTAGCCCGGCGCAACGGCGTCTCCGTCGGTTCAGTCCAGCCTAGGCGTGTCCAATCCGAACCGGCGGGGCATCGGCGGCACCGGATATCGCCCGGAGACGACGTTCCAATAAGCCCACGAGCGCGCATCCATGATCCCCGGCGGCGCCTTTTCGAGAGCCTCCGTGAAGGCGCTTTCGTCAACATACTGGCGCACCACCTCGATTTCAGCGGGCGTTGCATAGGTCATGACGTAGGCCAGGAAGCGGATAGGCTCCGCAAGCGCCTGTTCTGGCTCTTCGAACCAGACGACGCTGCGTGCGACCGCCATCAGGTCGGGAGCGTGCGGCAGGGGAGTCATTGCGTGATCCATGGCCGAACGGGGTTGAGCGCAGGCAGTTTGTTGAGGTGAACGCCGCGAATGGCGGTCAGTAAATCCCGCCTTATGGTTTGCGGAAGTTGGGCTAAACCGGGATCGTCATGATAGCTGAGGGCCTTGAGAGCGATGATAGGGTTGAATTGCTCACCATAGATCGACGATGCGGCTGATAGCATTGTCGGCAGGGACAATTGCGCTTGGGTTATCAGCGCATGAATGTCCAGATAGTCCTTCACTTCGGCGCGCTGTGTCACGACCGCAATTTTCATTCCGCCCAGATCCGTCAAAGACGCGCATTTGATGTTCGAGCCAATAATGCGCTCAACTGGCTCCACCTGACCGATCCGCAGCGCGCCAAAAAATGACAATTGGATCGGGCCTGCCCGATCGACGCTCACCGTCAACGTATTTGCTGCCGTTTGGCGCAGTTTTGCGTGTGCCAGATAGGGCAGGGATGCCAGCAATTGCATAGGGATAAAAGGCTCAGTGGAAAAGAAGTCGAAATCCACCGAGATACGGTGACCCAACCGCAAAGCAATTGCGGTGCCGCCATAGAGCGTGAAGTGATTGGGTGTCGCGTCGAGTTCGGGCCAGAGTCTATGCTGTTGAGGCGGGAGGATATCGAGTCGCGGTGTGAACATGCGCCACCATCCCCTAGTTTTGCGTTCCAAGAAAGCATATCTGGCATGCGAACCCAGAACGAAAGATATCCGATGCCAGCGGCCCTGACCCAGCAGTTCGACGTCTCCGAAGCACGCTTGAAGTCGATTGTCGCCGACGCCGTTCATGGCGCGGACGATGGCGAACTCTTCCTGGAATATTCGGAAGGGGAATCGTTGATGTTCGACAACGGCCGCCTGAAGACCGCCAATTTCAATACCAGCCAGGGTTTTGGCCTGCGCGCGGTGGCCGGCGAGGCGACGGGCTACGCCCATTCAAGTGAACTGTCGGAGGCGGCCCTTCTGCGCGCTTCGGATGCCGTGTCCGCGGTCAAGGACGGTCATTCCGGCACGCTGGCGGGAGCGCCGGCCCGCACCAACACCCATCTCTACGGCGATGAAAATCCGATCCCAGCGCCGGGCTTCGAGGCCAAGGCCAAGCTGCTGCAGGAAATCGACGCCTATCTGCGCAACAAGGATCCGCGCGTGCGTCAGGTGACAGCTTCGCTCGGCTCGTCCTGGCAGCACGTGGAAATCGTGCGCGGCGACGGCCAGATGGTGCGCGACATACGGCCGCTTGTCCGCATCAACGTTTCCGTCGTGGTCGGCGATGGCGACCGCCAGGAAAGCGGCTCATACGGCATGGGCGGGCGAAAAGCGTTTGGCGAGTTCCTCGCGGAAGACAATTGGAAATTCGCCGCGGAGGAGGCGCTGCGGCAGGCGCTCGTCAATCTCGAAGCGATCCCGGCGCCCGCCGGCACCTTCGACATCGTGCTCGCGTCGGGCTGGCCGGGCGTGATGCTGCACGAAGCGGTAGGGCACGGGCTTGAGGGCGACTTCAACCGCAAGAAGACCTCCGCTTTTGCCGGGCTGATGGGCCAGCAAGTGGCGTCGAAGGGCGTCACCGTTGTCGACGACGGC
This sequence comes from Mesorhizobium sp., assembly GCA_036524835.1. Lineage (GTDB taxonomy): Bacteria > Pseudomonadota > Alphaproteobacteria > Rhizobiales > Rhizobiaceae > Mesorhizobium_G. The sequence goes on from DATDBN010000072.1 coordinate 82,413, forward strand.
ACGATCCCCGAGCGGCGAGGCTCGATCACCGTCGATGACGAAGGCACGCCCTCCGCGCGCAATGTCCTCATCGAAGACGGCAGGCTGGTCGGCTACATGCAGGATCGACTGAACGCCCGGCTGATGGGCGTCGACGCGACCGGCAATGGGCGGCGCGAAAGCTACGCGCACCAGCCGATGCCGCGCATGACCAATACCTTCATGACCGCCGGCACGATGACGCCGGAGGAAATCATCGCTTCGGTGAAGCACGGCGTCTACGCCGTCTCCTTCGGCGGCGGCCAGGTCGATATCACCAGCGGCAAATTCGTCTTCGGCTGCACCGAGGCCTACATGATCGAGGATGGGAAGGTGACCCAGCCGATCAAGGGCGCGATGCTGATCGGCAACGGGCCGGACGCCATGCACCGCGTGTCGATGATCGGCAACGACATGAAGCTCGACCCGGGCATCGGCATGTGCGGCAAGGCAGGGCAGGGCGTTCCCGTCGGCGTCGGCCAGCCGCATCTGAGAATGGACCAGATGACGCTCGGCGGTACGCGCACCTGATGCGCGGCGCCGGGCTGGTTACGCCCCGTGTCGTGCTGGCGCTGGTGTTGGGACCGGCAATCGGCGCGGTCGTGCATTGGGCGCTCGCGGCCCTCTCGCACGGCGGGCGCGTGAGCCTTGCCGCCACCGTCATTCCAAACGCGAGCGTGGGTTATCTGCTTGCGCTGCCTGTCTTCTTGCCGGTGATCCTTATCCTGCGCCATTTCCGCTGGGACGGCGTGCTGGCATGCACAACCGCCGGCTTCGCCATCGGCGTCCTGGCCTATTTCACCGTCCTCGAGGTCGCAGGGTCGGGATGGGCGCCGCTGGTCTTCCAGGGCGGCCTGCCTTTCGCACTGATGCTGCTGGCGATACGGCTGATTGCGGGCCGGCGGGTTGAGTGACTACCGAAATATCGTCGTGCTGACTGGTGCGGGCATCTCGGCGGAATCTGGCGTAGACACGTTCCGCGACAAGGATGGTATCTGGTCGAAGGTCGATTTTCGCGAAGTGGCGACGCCGCAAGGTTTTGCCCGCAATCCCGCCAAGGTTCATCATTTCTACAATATGCGACGGCGCGGGCTGGCGACGATTGCTCCCAACGCGGCGCATTTCGCCCTGGCGCGGTTGGAGCGCGAATTCGCAGGCGCCTTTTTGCTGGTGACGCAGAATATCGACAATCTGCATGAACGCGCCGGCTCGATACGGCTCATCCCTATGCATGGTGAATTGGCGCGCGGGCTGTGCGCCGCCTGCGAGATGCGCTGCGACTGGCCGGACGACATGTCGACCGATTCGACCTGCCCGGGCTGCGAGGCCAGGGGCTATTTGCGCCCGGATGTCGTCTGGTTCGGCGAGATGCCGTACCAGATGGAC
>DATDBN010000073.1:0-26106 GCA_036524835.1 Mesorhizobium sp.
TCCCCTGCGAAGCGGGGAGGGAGACCGCCGAAGGCGGTGGAGGGGGCAAGAAGATCTCACTTGATCACCCCCAACTCACGCCCGACCTCGCCGAACGCCGCCACGGCATTGTCGATATCGATGGTGGAATGCGCCGCCGACATCTGCGTGCGGATGCGAGCCTGCCCCTTTGGCACAACGGGGACGGAGAAGCCGATCACGTAAATGCCGCGCTTCAGCATCCGCGCCGCCATCTCCTGCGCCAGTGTTGCATCGCCCAGCATCACCGGGATAATCGGATGGTCGGCGCCGGCTAGCGTAAAGCCAAGCTTCGTCATCTCGGACCGGAACCGGTCGGCATTGTGAGTGAGCTTCTTGCGCAAGGCATCGCCCTTCTCAACAAGATCGAAGACCTTCAAGGACGCGGCGGCGATTGCCGGCATCAGCGTGTTTGAAAACAGGTAAGGCCGCGACCGCTGGCGCAGCCAGTCGACCACTTCGCGCTTGCCCGAGGTGTAGCCGCCCGAAGCGCCGCCCAGCGCCTTGCCCAGCGTACCGGTGATGATGTCCACCCTGCCCTCGACGCCGCAATGTTCCGGCGACCCGCGCCCGTGCTTGCCGACAAAGCCAACGGCGTGACTGTCATCGACCATTACCATCGCACCGTATTTCTCGGCGAGATCGCAGACCCCGCCCAGATTGGCGATGATGCCGTCCATTGAAAACACGCCGTCGGTAGCGATCAGCTTGAAACGGCTGCCTTCCGCCTTCTTCAGTTCCTCCTCCAGCGCGGTCATGTCGTTGTTGGCGTAGCGGAACCGCTTTGCCTTCGAGAGCCGCACGCCATCGATGATCGATGCATGGTTGAGCACATCGGAAATGATGGCGTCTTCCTCACCGAGCAGCGTCTCAAACAGGCCGCCATTCGCGTCGAAGCAGGAACCGTAGAGGATCGTATCCTCCAGGCCGAGAAAGGCCGAAATCTTCGCCTCAAGCTGTTTGTGCTCCTCCTGCGTACCGCAGATGAAGCGCACCGAGGCCATGCCGTAGCCATAGCGGTCGAGCGCCTTCTTTGCCGCGTCGCGCAGCTGTTCGCTGTCTGCAAGGCCGAGATAGTTGTTGGCGCAAAAGTTGAGCACTGTCTGTCCGCCGGCGACCTTGATTTCCGCCGACTGCATGGAGGTAATCACGCGCTCGGATTTGTAGAGGCCGGCAGTCTTCAGGCCATCGAGTTCCTGCGCCAAATGGGTCAGAAAGGGCTGCGTCATGGAAATCTCCTCCACGCCTCTTCTTGCCCAAACGCGCTCTGCCGACAATCGAATTCGACTCTGGTCCAGACCTCGGCAGCGCTGCTCCGCGGCAATCAAGTGGTGACGCCGAGCTCCACCAGGCGCTCAACGCAGGATTCTTCCGCCTGGTCGAGTTCCGACAGCGTCTCTTCCAGGTCGCGGCGCTTCTGCCGAAGTTCCTCTCGCTTCTCTTCGATCCGCTGAATCATCAATTTCAACTGGCCCACGACGCCCGGCGGCTCCCTGTAGATCTGGATGATTTCGCGGATCTCGTTGATGGAAAAGCCGAGCCGCTTGCCGCGCAAGATCTGCTTCAGCAAATGGCGATCCGCCGGTCGAAACAACCGCGTGCGGCCACGACGCACAGGATTGATGAGCCCTTCATCCTCGTAGAAGCGCAATGTCCGCGTCGAAACGTCGAATTCGCGGGTCAATTCCGTAATTGTGTAGAATTCCCGCATCCGGCTCTCGATTTCCTAGAGCATTTTGCGGCCAAGCGAATGACCTGGCGTCGCACAAAGGCGGCTGAAACAGGCACTTGGAGCGGCACCCCGTTCCAGCCAGACGTATTCGGCTCCGGCGCGGATCTCTCACGACATTTACGTAAAAGTCAAATTCGACTTGTGCTTTGCTTCACTTTGTCCGGCACGCTCAGAGCATCCCGAACCACCATGTCGCAAGTCCGAGAAAGGCGAAAAAACCCACGACATCGGTCACTGTGGTGACGAAGACGGACGACGCCACGGCCGGATCGACGCCCACGCGGTCAAGCACCAGGGGGATCAGAATGCCGGCAAGGGCCGCGGCCATCATGTTGATGACCATAGCGGCGGCAATGATGCCGCCAAGGTTCGGGTCCTGAAACCACAGGCCTGCAACAAGCCCGATGAGCACGGCAAAAATGGCGCCATTCAGGAAACCAACACCGAGTTCGCGGCGGATGATGCGGCCGGCATTGTAGATGTCGATATCCTTGGTCGCCAGCGCACGCACAGTGACGGTCATGGTTTGCGAACCGGCATTGCCGCCCATGCCGGCGACGATGGGCATCAGCACCGCCAGCGCGACGATGTGCTCGATCGTCTCATCGAACAGGCCGATGACCGACGCCGCGAGAAACGCGGTGAACAGATTGACCAGCAGCCATGGCACGCGCGACCGCGACGTTTCCAAAACGGAGTCGGACAATTCCTCGTCGCCAACGCCGCCCATGCGCATCAAATCTTCCTCGGCTTCCTGCTGGATGACGTCGACGACGTCATCGATGGTCAGGACGCCAACCAGCCGCTCGTTCTCGTCCACGACGGCAGCAGACAGAAGATCGTATTGCTCAAATTCGCGCGCAGCTTCTTCCTGGTCCATGGTCGCTGGAATGGCATGCCGCGTTTCATGCATGACGTCTTCGATCTTGATCGCGCGCTTGGTGCGCAGGATCTGGTCGAGATCGACCGCGCCAAGCAGCTTGAACGTGGGATCGATGACGAAGATCTGGCTGAACTGATCAGGCAGATCATTGTCTTCGCGCATGTAGTCGATGGTTTGCCCGACTGTCCAATAGGGCGGCACGGCGACAAACTCCGTCGCCATGCGCCGTCCGGCGCTTTCCTCTGGATATTCCAGCGACCGTTTGAGCCTGATACGCTCGGTAAACGGCAGCTTCGCCAGGATCTCGCGCTGATCCTCTTCGTCGAGGTCTTCAAGAATGTAGACCGCGTCGTCGGAGTCGAGTTCCTGCAGCGCCTGGGCGATCTGATCGTTCGGCAGTTCCTCGATGATGTCTTCGCGAATCGAGTCATCGACTTCGGTCAGCGCGCCGAAATCGAACTCGTCACCGAGCAGTTCGACGAATGCCAGCCGCTGCTCGGGCTGCAGCGCCTCAAGCACGTCGCCGACTTCGGATTGGTGAAGATCCTCGACTTCATGGCGCAGGGTAAGCGTATCGCGGTCAGCGATCGCTGCGCCGATATGCGCCAGGAATGACGAGCGAACGACACCGGCATCGTCATAGATGTCTGCGCCAGCTCTTTCGGGATGATCGTCGGGACGCGGCTCGTCCGGTTGGCTATCCATCACCGCCTCCCTGTTCGCGCGACCTGATTTGCGTAGGAGGTGTAGCCCGTGCGGAGGCGGAACATCAATCGAAATTGTCCGCCGCCAATCCGGCACAGGCGCATGGCAGACAGACCCGACGTCAGCGCGGGCATCCGAGCTTTCGCTAAAACAAACAAATGTCTCGGAGGATTTTCTAAGTTCGTGATGGTGCGGTCGAGAAGACTCGAACTTCCACGGGTTGCCCCACAGCGACCTCAACGCTGCGCGTCTACCAATTCCGCCACGACCGCACATCACGAATGGACCGGTCGGAACCGGCCCGCGGCATGTAGCAAATCACCTGTAGCGAAACAAGTGCGGCGGCGAAGAGTTTTGGTCAGCGAAGCCGTTCATTTGTGTCCCGGAGTCTGCCGGCATCAAAACGAGACAGATCCCTGAGCTTGGCGGCACCCCTCCCCCGCCGCCACGGCCTTTCGGTCGTCACTCCACCGCTTTGCAGGGGGTCACCAGCGGCGTCACCGTCGGCACGACTTGGCTCCCTCACGGTTCATGCTTGGTTTAAGAGACGGGGACCGTGTAGGCGTCGTAAAGATCGGGCGTCCTCCGAAGGTCATCTCGATGTCGACAGAATACGGCGCGTTGCGCCGCTGGACGCGGTGCCCGGAAATCGCCATATCAGGGGACTTATCGAGAGCCATCAATGCTGCGCAGCCAGATAGCGACATCTTTCCTGCCTGCCCTACCCTCGCCCCCTGTCGGATGGCGCGTCGAGGCGGGCCTGCTGGACTATGCCACAGCGCTGTTCACGATGGAGGCGCGTGCTGCGGCGGTGGCGACGGGTGAAGCGCCGGAACTGGTCTGGCTGGTTGAGCATCCGCCGCTCTACACCGCCGGAACCAGCGCGCGGATCGAAGACCTTGTCGACCCGCACCGGTTTCCGGTTTTCGACGCCGGACGAGGCGGGGAATACACCTATCACGGCCCAGGCCAACGCGTGGCCTATGTCATGCTGGACCTGAGACGCCGCCGCCAGGATGTGCGCGCATTCGTCACGGCGCTCGAAGAATGGATCATCCGCTCCCTTGCCGCCTTCAACGTGAAAGGCGAGCGGCGTGAGGATCGCGTCGGCGTGTGGGTCGTGCGGCCGGACCAGGCACCTTCACCCGACGGGTCTCCTGCAGAGGATAAGATCGCCGCAATTGGCATTCGACTGAGACGCTGGGTCAGCTTTCACGGCATCGCCATCAATGTCGAGCCGAACCTCCAGCATTTTGACGGCATCGTGCCATGCGGCGTGCGCAACCATGGCGTTACCAGCCTCGTCGATCTCGGTCTTCCGGTGACGATGACCGATCTCGACATCGCCATGAAGGCTGCCTTTCGCGAGATTTTCGGTGACGTGGAACACGACTGAGACCTGTCGCCCGCCCGTGTAGTGGCACGAGCGATGGGGCCGTTTCCGCCATCGCTCGCCATTAGAACTACAATGCGCCGATCCACATCGCCATCGACACAAGAAACGCACTCATGCACACCATCGACGCTACGTCCTGTACAATCTCGGTCATTTCCGGCTCCTGTGCCTAATATGTTCTAAGTTTGTTCCCATTTTGTTTACAAGTCAAGCCTGTGGATTGCGGGGAAAACGAAAGCCGCGCGCGCAGGGTTAACAATGAATTTGACGGGATACAGCGGGTCGTCAGTGCCAAGGCCAGTCGCATCGAGTCGGTTCTTCGACGTGCTTTGGCTGTTGGATGGATCGTGCGCGCACACCCCTGCGCAACCTGGTGACACGCAGTCCATGGAGGTGGTGTGACACCGCCGCGTCACCGTGGAGAGGCGTGCGAAGAACCCGCTGGACGGGGATAGGTTGGCCGGCGGGCGAAGCCCCTGCCGCGCCAGTGGCAGCTCCAGCTGTTTAGGCCGGCACGACCTTTCCGTCGCGTAGCGTCACCGTGCGATCCATGCGCGCGGCGAGTTCATGATTGTGGGTCGCAATCAGGGCAGCGAGGCCGGATTGGCGAACCAGCGCCTGCAGCGCGGCGAACACATATCCCGCCGTGGTGGGATCGAGATTGCCGGTCGGTTCGTCGGCCAGCAGGACAAGCGGGGCGTTCGCCACCGCGCGGGCAATCGCCACGCGCTGCTGCTCCCCGCCCGACAGTTCAGCGGGACGGTGGTGCGCCCGCTTGCCGATCTGCATGTAGTCCAGCAATTGCAGCGCCCGATCGTTCGCCTCTGCGCGCGGCAGTCCCTTCACGAGCTGCGGCATCATGATGTTTTCCAGCGCCGAGAATTCTGGCAGCAGATGGTGGAACTGATAGACAAAGCCGATGTCGTTGCGGCGCATGGCGGTGCGATGGTCATCCGACAGGCGACCGCAGGCCTTTCCTGCGAGAATCACGTCACCGCCATCGGGCCGCTCCAGCAGTCCGGCGGTGTGCAGCAGGGTCGATTTTCCTACCCCCGAAGGCGCAATCAGGGCGACGATCTCGCCACGCTGCACTGCAAAGTCCAGCCCCTGCAGGATGGTCAGCTTCTTCTGACCCTGCAGATAGTGGCGATCGATGCCTTTCAGTTCGAGAATGGCTTCCGCCATCACTCATACCTCAGCGCTTCGACCGGATCGAGCCGCGCGGCGCGCCACGCCGGCAGGATCGAGGCCAGGAAGGTCAGCACCAGCGCCATCGCGATCACCGACAGGGTCTCGCTCATCTCCATTTTCGCCGGCAGTTTGCTGAGGAAATAGAGCTCGGGATTGAACAGCATCGTGCCGGAAACCCAGGAAAAGAACTCCCTGATGCGCTCGACATTCTGACAGATGAGAAAGCCGAGCAGGACGCCCATGGCGGTGCCCGCCAGGCCGATTGCGGTTCCTGTCATCAGGAAAATGCGAAGCACCGCACCGCGCGTCGCGCCCATGGTGCGCAGAATAGCAATGTCGCGGCCCTTGTCCTTCACCAGCATAATCAGGCCGGAAATGATGTTGAGGGCAGCCACCAAGACGATGAGCGTCAGGATCATGAACATGACATTGCGCTCGACCTGCAGCGCCGAGAAGAAGGTCTGGTTGCGCTGCCGCCAATCCGTGAGGAAGACCGGCCGCTGGGCGGCCTCCTCGATGGGGGCCTTCAGCGCATCAATGTCATCGGGATTATCGACAAAGAGTTCAATGGATTGCGCCGTGTTCTCCATGTTGAAATAGAGCTGCGCTTCGGCAAAGGGCATATAGATGACGCCGCCGTCGAACTCCGACATCCCCACCTCGAAAATAGCGACGATCGGATAGCCCTTCACTCGCGGCGTGGTGCCCATCGGGGTCGTGTCGCCCTCCGGCGAGATCAGCGTCACCATATCGCCGAGCACGAGGCCGAGCGCATCAGCCATTCGCTTGCCCACAGCGACACCCTCGCTCTGGTCGAAGCCGGAGATGCTGCCCTCCTTGATATTGTCTGCGACCAGCGTCACCCGCTTCAGGTCGTCGCCCCGAATGCCGCGCACCAGCGCGCCGTTGCCGGAGGTCACATTGCCCTGGGCAAGCACTTGCCCCTCGATCAGCGGAATTGCCGTCTTCACGCCGGGAACGGCGGCAATGCGCTGCGTCACCGCGTCATAGTCTTCCAGCATCGTATCGATCGGCTGGACGATTAGATGGCCGTTGGTACCAAGAATGCGCGTCAGCAGTTCGTCGCGGAAGCCGTTCATCACCGCCATCACCACGATCAGCGCCGCGACGCCCAGCATGATGCCGACGAAGGAGATGATGGCGACCATGGAGGTGACGCCCTCCTTGCGCTTCGCGCGCAGATAGCGCCAGGCAACGATGCGCTCGAACGCCGAGAAGGGGCCCGCGCCGCGCAATCTGGAAGGCGCGGGTTGCGCGGTGGGTGTGGCGACCGCGTTGGTGACGCTCATTTTCCGCAGTCCAGCGATGCAAGCAGCGATGCGATCGGCGTCATGTCGCGCTGGCCGTTGGCGCGGTGCTTGACCTCCACCTCGCCGGCAGCAGCGCCGCGCGGCCCGACAATGATCTGCCGGGGAATGCCGATCAGATCGGCGCTGGCGAACTTGCCGCCGGCGCGCTGGTCGGTATCGTCGTAGAGTACGTCCGCCCCCGCTGCCTGATAGGCGACGTAGAGTTGTTCGCTGATGCGGTCGCAATCGGCATCGCCGGTCTTCATATTGATAATCACCACGTCAAACGGAGCGACGCTCTCCGGCCAGATGATACCCGCCTCATCGTGGCTGGCCTCGATGATCGCCGCGATCAGCCGCGTCGGGCCGATGCCGTAGGAGCCGCCTGAGACGAAATGATCCTTGCCGTCGGGGCCTGCCACTTTTGCGTTCATCGGCCTGGAGTACTTCTCACCGAAGTGGAAAATATGGCCGACCTCGATGCCGCGCGCGGAGAGGCGGTCGCTTTCTGGAATTTTCTCCCACGCCGCCTCGTCATGCATTTCGTCCGTAGCAGCATAGGGCGTCGTCCACTGCTTGACGATGCCGCCGATCTCGGCGTCATTCTGGAAGTCCGTCGCCTCGCCTGGCACCGGCAGCTCAAGGAAATCCTTGTGGCAGAACACCTGGCTTTCGCCGGTGTCGGCGAGAATGATGAACTCGTGGCTCAGATCGCCGCCGATCGGGCCGGTATCGGCGCGCATCGGGATCGCTTTCAGGCCGAGGCGCGTGAAGGTGCGCAGATAAGAAACGAACATACGGTTGTAAGACGCCCTGGCGCCCTCAAAGTCGAGGTCGAAAGAGTAGGCATCCTTCATCAGGAATTCGCGGCCGCGCATAACGCCAAAACGCGGACGCATCTCGTCACGGAACTTCCACTGGATGTGGTAGAGGTTGAGCGGCAGATCCTTGTAGGATTTGACGTAGGACCGGAAGATCTCCGTCACCATTTCCTCATTGGTCGGACCGTAGAGCATGTCGCGGTCCTGCCTGTCCTTGATGCGCAGCATCTCCTTGCCATAGTCGTCGTAGCGCCCGCTCTCGCGCCATAGCTCGGCGGATTGGATCGTTGGCATCAGAATTTCGAGCGCGCCGGCGCGGTTCTGTTCCTCGCGGATGATCTGGCAGACCTTGTCCAGCACGCGCTTGCCAAGCGGCAGCATGGTGAAAGAGCCCTGCCCTTGCTGGCGGATCATGCCTGCGCGCAGCATCAGCCTATGCGATACGATCTCGGCCTCACGCGGGTTTTCTTTCAGGATCGGCAGAAAGTAGCGAGAAAGCCGCATGCACAAAGCCCACAAGGAGGAGAAAGAAGCCGCATGAATCGGCGGCAAACGCTGGTGTGACAGCGCTTCATAGCCATTTCATGGCCTGATGCAAACCCGTTCGCTCTCGGGGATGCCGGTACTAATGAATGGCCTATTCTTCAGCAAAATATGCCAAAGAATTGTGCAACGCAGCACACAATTGCCTGTTTTTGCAGAAGATTTAACGTGACAAGCTCCTCTCAAACGGTCTAGGGTCCGCCACATAACCGAGAGAGTGAAGCAAACATTCGCTCTCCTACGCGGTCAAAGTCTTGGGAGGATGCGATCTAGGCGCGGTTACTCGCTGCCGCCGGAAACCGGAAACAGATCGGACGCGTTTCAATTGCAAGGCTTCGCGCCTTGCTTTTTTTTTGCTGAATTCGGGCGACTACCAAAGAACGGGAAATGCCCGCGTCAGTCGAACTCCGGCACGATATGCGGAATATCATTGAGCGACAGGCCCAGCGCGGCGGTAATTGCATAGAACGCCAAGAAGAGCGCGACCGACACAAACGTCGTCCAAAGCATCGCCATGGCGACATGCCGGCTTTTTCCGGGCGCGCTTGAGACGGTTCCTAACGTTACATCCTTTTCGTCGTCCTGTGTCTTCAGCCGTATCGGCAGCACCGCGAAAAGCACGGTCCACCACAGGACAATGAACACGGCAAAGCTCAGCGCCCAGTTCATAGCCGCCTCATACCTGTTCGAGCTCGACCAGAGTGCCGAGAAAATCCTTCGGATGCAGGAAAAGCACCGGCTTGCCGTGAGCGCCGATCTTCGGCTCGCCGTCTCCCAGCACGCGCGCACCGGCGGCCTTCAACCGGTCGCGAGCGGCGATGATGTCGCCAACTTCGTAGCAGAGGTGGTGCATGCCGCCTGCGGGGTTCTTCGCAAGGAACGCCGCGATCGGCGAATCCGCCCCAAGCGGCTCCAGGAGCTCGATCTTGGTATTGCCCGTGTCGATGAAGACGACCGTCACTCCATGCTCGGGCAGCGCCTGCGGCGCGCCGACCTCAGCGCCCAGCGTATCGCGGTAAAGCTCGCTCGCGGCAGCGAGGTCGGGCACCGCGATGGCGACGTGGTTGAGGCGGCCAAGCATCATTTCTCCATGACCTTATTGTGCGTCCTTCGAGGCTCGCCCGCAAATGATGAGGGATAGTTTCATCAGCCTATCCGGGCTCGCACCTCAGGATGAGGACGCGTGTTAGTCTTCCAAAGCCCTGACATGTAGCTGATTTCATGACGAAACCCACGATGTTTCAGAATTAGGAGACGAGCAGCCGACGTCCTCATCCTGAGGTGGAGCCCGAATAGGCGGACGAATTTAATCCGAAGCATCGCAGGGCGAGCCTCGAAGGGCGCACCAAAGCACAAATCCCTACTTCGTCACGAACACCGTCACGATCGGCTTCTTGCCCCAGGCCTCATTGGCCGCGCCGCGCACCGCGCGCCGCACCGATTCCTGAACCAGATCGAGATCCTTTCGGCGCTGGCGAGGAATGGACTGGAAGGCGCCGATTGCCGCGTCCAGCATCACCTCCTCCAAATCTTCGCCATTCTTGTCGACCTGCGCAACGCCGATGGCGACCAGGTCGGGATCGCCGGCAAGCTCGTATTTGTCGTCGAGCACCACGTTCACCGCCACGTGACCCGCGAACTGCAGCTTGCGGCGGTCGCGAATCCCCATCGTCTCGTCGCTGCCGATCAGCCGGCCGTCCTTGTAGAGGCGGCCATAAGGAACCTGATCGATGATCTCGGCTGCTCCCGGGGCAAGCCGCAGCACATCCCCGTTGCGCACCTGCGCCACCTGCCTGATCCCGGAACTCGCCATCAGTGACCCCTGCGCGACCAGATGCACCGCTTCGCCGTGAGCTGGCACGCCGATTTGCGGCCGCGTCCATTCATACATCTTGCGCAACTCGTTGCGGCGCGGATGCCCCGACACGTGGACCAGCGCATCGCCGTCCTCGATTATCTTAATGCCGAGATCGACCAGGCGGTTCTTGATCTCGAGGATCGCCTTCTCGTTGCCGGGAATGGTGCGCGACGAAAAAATGACGGTGTCGCCTGCGGTGAACGAAACCGTCTTCATCTCATCGCGAGAGAGCTTCGCCAGCGCGGCCAGCGGCTCGCCTTGACTGCCGGTGCAGATGATCACCAGTTTGTCGCGCGGCACGACGCCGAAATCCTCCTCGGCGATGAAGGGCGGCACGCCCTCCAGATAGCCAAGCTCGTCCGATACGGTGATTACGCGCTTCAGCGACCGTCCGAGCACCAGAACCTGCCGCCCGACGTCGCGCGCCGCCTCGGCGATCGATCGAATACGGCCGACATTGGAGGAGAATGTGGTGATCGCCACGCGCCCGACACTGCCCTGGATGATCGACCTGAGGCTCTCGCCAACCGCCTGCTCCGACGGCGACTCGCCTTCACGCACGGCATTGGTGGAATCGCAGATAAGCGCCAGAACGCCGGCATCGCCAAGCGCCCGCAGACGCGCTTCATTGGTGGGCGGTCCGATTTCCGGCGTCAGATCGAGACGCCAGTCGCCTGTGTGGACAACCGTCCCGGCGGGTGTCGTAATAGCCAGCGCCATCGGCTCGGGGATCGAATGCGCGACGGGAATGGCCTCGATCTTGAACGGTCCAACCTCGAAGGTCTCGCCCGCCTTGTAGATCGTCACGGGAATTTTCGGCGCATCGTACTCGGACTGCCGCTTGGCCTCGAGCAGCGCCGCCGCGAAGGGCGTCATCCAGACCGGCGCCTTCAGGCGCGGCCACAGATCGAGCAGCGCGCCGTAGTGATCCTCATGCGCATGAGTAATCACGATACCATTCAAATTGGCGAGATTTTCCTCAATGAAGCGGATGTCGGCCATGATCAGGTCGACGCCGGGATGCTTTTCGTCAGGAAAGGTCACGCCGACATCGACAATGAGCCATTGGCGGTTCTGCGCCGGACCGTAGCCGTAGAGCGCGAAATTCATGCCGATTTCGCCAATGCCCCCAAGTGGCACGAAAACCAGTTCCGCAGTGTCTGCCATAATCTTTCCCTCTGCCGCTCAGGCGGCGCCTGCGGATGCGACGGCGCCAAAATGGACGTCGCCCGCAGAAATTTTCACTGTGCGTCCACCCGCTTGCCTGATCACAAAGCGGCACTCTTCATCGATTGTCTCGAATATCCCGCGCGATACCTCGCCGTCCACCCGAACCGCGACCTCACTGCCAAGGCCAGCAGCGCGGGACAACCATCGCTGGCGAATTGCGTCCAGCCCGAGCCCCTTATCCCAGATGCGTGCGTTGTCGATCCAGGCGTCCGACAGTGCGACGAACAGGGTTTCGGCGCTGCAGGCCGCTCCCAGTTGCGCGAGAGAGGTTGCCGGATAGGGGACGTCCTTCGGATGCGCGACGACGTTCACGCCGATCCCGACCGCCACCGCCATGCTGCCGGAAGGCAAGAGGGTCGATTCCAGCAGGATGCCAGCGAGTTTCGCACCATCCGCCAGAACATCGTTCGGCCATTTCAGCTCGAAACGGTTGCGCCCTGCTCCGCCGCCATCCGGCGCGACGTGCACAGACCTGCCCGGGGCGATGGCCTCCAGCGCCTGTGATAGCGCCAATCCGGCAACGAAGCCCAGGGTCGCGGCATAGTTGAAACGGCCATCCAGGATAACCAGCAGGGTCGCGGCCAGATTACCTTCCGGCGTTTCCCATGCCCGTCCTCGACGGCCCCTGCCGCTTTCCTGCCGTTTCGAGACGATCCAGAGATTGCCCTCATTTCCCTCACGCGCGCGCTCAAGGGCGAGCGCGTTTGTCGAGCCGACGGAGGCGTGGGATTCCAGTCGATAGCCTGCAACGGAAGCGGTCGGCGCGAGGGTGAACGTCATGCGATTAGGCATCTTCTCCCCGTTCACGGGGAGAAGGAAAGGTGGCGTCTTCCATCAAAACAGCGTCTTCGCAGCCGCTTCGGCCGCTGTGCCGATCGAGCCGCCGATCCATGGCAGCACATAGAGCAGCACAAAGGCGCCGGATGCGCCGAGCACCAGGCGCAACTCGCTGGCCATCGGTGCGAAACCACCTCCAACCGGCTCATCGAACCACATGATCTTGATGATGCGCAGATAGTAATAGGCGCCCACGACTGAAGCCAACACGCCGATCACCGCCAAGGCATAGAGCTTGGCGTCGATGGCCGCCAGGAAGACGTACCATTTTGCCCAGAAGCCGGCGAGCGGGGGAATACCCGCCAACGAAAACATCAGGATGGTGAGGATCGTCGCCATGACCGGATTGGTGGCGGAGAGCCCTGCAAGTTCGCCGATCTGTTCGACATTTCCATCGCGGCGGCGCATGGCCAGGATGAAGGCAAAAGTGCCCAGCGTCATGACAAGGTAGATTGCCATGTAAATCGCAACGCCGCGTACCCCGGCCTCATTGTTCGCCGCAAGGCCCACCAGCGCAAAGCCCATATGAGCGATGGAAGAATAGGCCATCAGGCGCTTGATGTTCGTCTGGCCGATCGCCGCGAATGCGCCGAGCGCCATCGAAGCGATCGAAATGAAGACGATGATCTGCTGCCAGTCCGACGCGATCGGCTCGAATGCGCTCATCGTGACACGCACGAGCAGCGCCATAGCAGCCATCTTCGGCGCGGCCGCAAAGAAGGCCGTCACCGGGGTTGGTGCGCCCTCATAGACGTCCGGTGTCCACATATGGAAGGGCACGGCGGAGATCTTGAACGCCAGGCCGGCAAGCACAAAGACCAGGCCGAACACCAGGCCAAGCTGGCGCTCGCCTTCGCCCAGCGCCGCCGCAATCTCTGCGAAGCCGGTATTGCCGGTATAGCCGTAGACCAGGGAAATGCCGTAGAGCAGCATGCCTGAGGAAAGCGCGCCCAGCACGAAATATTTGAGGCCAGCTTCGGTCGAACGCACGCTGTCGCGGTTGATCGCGGCGACCACGTAGAGCGCCAGCGACTGCAGCTCGAGTCCCATATAGAGCGCGATCATGGTGTTGGCCGAAATCATCAGCATCATGCCGAGCGTCGAAAGCAGGATGAGAACCGGGTATTCGAACTTGTCGAATTTCTCCGCCTTCGCGAAGCCCACCGACATGATCAGCGTCACGACCGAGCCCACCAGGGTCAGCACCTTCATGAACCGCGCAAAGCCGTCGGAGATGAACGCATTGACGAACGCCTGCCCGTCGGCCCCGAACAGCAGCATCCAGGCGCCCGCCGCCAGAAGAACCGCGACGGCCAGGCCGGTCACAGTCGTGTTGGCGCGTTCGCCGGAATAGACCCCGACCATCAGAAGAACCAATGCGCCGATGGCCACGATCAGTTCGGGCGTTATGAGCGACAGGCTTGAAGAGAAATCGGGCATCGTATTTTCTCGTCCTGTCAGTGCGCTGCCGGCGCGGCAACGGCCGGCGCGGGTTCGGCGGCCGCCGCCTGCGGCGCGGCGTCGATCGAAACGGAGACCTGGTTCACCAGCGCCTCGACGGAGGCAGCGGTGGCATCGAACACCGGCGCCGGATAGACGCCGAAGAAGATCGTCAGCACGACCAGTGGATAGATCACCGCCTTCTCGCGGGTCGAGAGATCGAGGAGGCCCTTGAGGCTTTCCTTGGTCAGCGTCCCCATGATCACGCGGCGGTAGAGCCACAGGGCATAGGCAGCCGACAAGACGACGCCTGTCGTCGCGAAGAAAGCGACCCAGGTGTTGACCTTGTAGATGCCGAGCAGCGTCAGGAATTCGCCGATGAAGCCGCTGGTGCCCGGCAGGCCGACATTGGCCATGGTGAAGATCAGGAACACCACCGCGTATTTCGGCATGTTGTTGACCAGTCCGCCATAGGCGGCAATCTCGCGGGTGTGCATGCGGTCGTAGATGACGCCGACGCAAAGGAACAGCGCGCCGGAGACGAGGCCGTGCGAGAGCATCTGGAAGATCGACCCCTGAATACCTTCCTGGTTCATCGCGAAGATTCCCATCGTGACGTATCCCATATGGGCAACCGACGAATAGGCGATCAGCTTCTTGATGTCCTCCTGCATCAGCGCCACCAGCGAGGTGTAGATGATGGCGACGACCGAGAGCGTGAACACGAAGGGCGCGAAATACTCCGACGCCAGCGGGAACATCGGCAGCGAGAACCGCAGGAAGCCGTAGCCGCCCATCTTCAGCAGAATGCCCGCCAGGATGACCGAGCCGGCGGTCGGCGCCTCGACGTGCGCGTCCGGCAGCCAGGTGTGCACCGGCCACATGGGCATCTTGACCGCGAAGGAGGCGAAGAACGCCAGCCACAGCCAAGTCTGCATGCTTGCAGGGAAATTATGCGTCAGCAGCGTGGGGATGTCGGTCGTGCCGGCCTGCCAGTACATCGCCATGATGGCCAGCAGCATCAACACCGAGCCGAGCAGCGTGTAGAGGAAGAACTTGAACGAGGCATAGACGCGCCGCTTGCCACCCCAAACGCCGATGATGATGAACATCGGGATCAGGCCGGCCTCGAAGAAGACGTAGAACAACACGATGTCCAGCGCACAGAAAACGCCGATCATCAGCGTTTCCAGGAGCAGGAACGAGATCATGTACTCCTTGACGCGCTTCTCCACCGACTCCCACGAGGCGAGAATGCAGAGCGGCATCAGGAAGGTCGTCAGGATGACGAACAGCATGGAAATGCCGTCGACGCCCATATGGTAGGAAATGCCGGAGCCCAGCCAGTCGAACTTCTCGACGAACTGGAAGCCGGGGTTCTGGGTATCGAAGCCGGCCCAAATCCAGAGCGAGACGATGAAGGTGAAAACCGTCGTGAACAGCGTCACCGAGCGGATATTGCGCCGCGCGCTCTCGCCCTCATCCTTGATGAACAGGATCAGGAGTGCACCCGCCAAAGGCAGGAAGGTGACGAGGCTGAGAATGGGCACGCCAGTCATTACGGATTCCCCAGCATCATCCAGGTGACCAGCGCGGCGACGCCGATCAGCATGGCAAAGGCGTAGTGATAGAGGTAGCCGCTCTGCAGCTTCACAACGCGGTTGGTAACATCGACGACGCGAGCTGAAATTCCGTCCGGTCCCAGCCCGTCGATGACCGCGCCGTCGCCCTTCTTCCACAGGAAGTAGCCAAGCCGCTTGGCCGGCCGAACGAACAGGAAGTCGTAGAGCTCGTCGAAATACCACTTGTTGAGCAAGAACTGGTAGAGGTGCCGATGGCGTCCGGCGAGTTCCACCGGCGCCTGCGGGCGGCGGATGTAGAAATTCCAGGACACCAGGAATCCTGCGGCCATCGCCACGAAGGGCGCCAGCTTCACCCAAAGCGGCACTTCATGCATGTCGTGAAGGACATGGTTGGCCGCGCCGGTGAAGAGCGATCCCTTCCAGAACTCGGCATAGGCCTCGCCGATGAAGTAGTCGTGGAACAGGACACCGGCGAACAGCGCGCCAACGGCCAGGATGAACAGCGGCACCAGCATGACCGGCGGCGATTCATGCACATGGTGCATGACCTCGTGGCTGGCGCGCGGCTTGCCGTGGAACGTCATGAAGATCAGCCGCCATGAATAGAAGCTCGTGAAGCAGGCAGCCACGACCAGCAGGAAGATAGCTCCCAGCGCGACCGCGTTGTGGCCCACGAAGGCGCTTTCGATGATCGCGTCCTTCGAGAAGAAGCCGGCGGTGCCGATGATCGTCACCGGGATACCCACGCCGGTCAGCGCGAGCGTGCCGATCACCATCATCCAGTATGTCGTCGGGATGAGGGTGCGCAGCCCGCCCATCTTGCGCATGTCCTGCTCGTCGGAGACGGCGTGGATCACCGAGCCGGAGCCGAGGAACAGCAGCGCCTTGAAGAAGGCATGCGTGAACAGGTGGAAGATCGCGGCGCCGTAGGCCCCTACCCCCAACGCCACGAACATGTAGCCCAGCTGTGAGCAGGTGGAATAGGCGATGACGCGCTTGATGTCGTTCTGTACCAAGCCGACGGTCGCGGCAAAGAAGGCCGTGAATGCACCGATGAAGGTAACGACGGTCAGCGCAGTGTGGGAGTGTTCGAAGATCGGCGACAGGCGGGCCAGCATGAAGACGCCGGCGGTGACCATCGTCGCGGCATGGATGAGCGCCGAGACCGGAGTAGGCCCTTCCATGGCGTCCGGCAGCCAAGTGTGCAGCGGCACCTGGGCCGATTTACCCATCGCCCCCATGAAGAGAAGCAGGCAGACGACCGTCAGCGCGGACGCTTTGTCGAGCTGGTAGCCGAGGAAGGTGAGCACGGTTTCGCCAGCCGGAGCGGCGGCTTCCGCCGCGTGACCGACTGCTTCGGCGGCGGCCGGCGCATGAGCAGCCGCATCCGCGGCGGGCGCCGCACCATGCGCGGCCGCGTCGGCGACCGCAGGCAGATAGGAGGCGACGTTGGCGAAGATCGTCTCGAAATTGACCGAGCCGAAGAGGACAAACACACCGAATATGCCGAGTGCGAAGCCAAAGTCGCCCACGCGGTTGACGACAAACGCCTTGATCGCAGCCGCGTTGGCCGAGGGCTTGTGGTACCAGAAACCGATCAGCAGATAGGAAGCGAGACCGACGCCCTCCCAGCCGAAGAACATCTGCACCAGATTGTCCGAGGTCACCAGCATCAGCATGGCGAAGGTGAACAGCGACAGATAGGCGAAGAAGCGCGGCCTATGCGGATCGTGGTGCATGTAGCCGATCGAATAGATGTGCACGAGGCAGGACACCGTGTTGACCACCACCAGCATCACCGCCGTCAGCGGATCGATGCGCAGCGCCCAGGCTGCGTCCAGCCCGCCGGACTGGATCCAGCGCATCACCGGCACGACGAACGCCTCATGGTCGCCAATCGCCACCGTGAAAAACGCGACCCAGGACAGCACCGCCGCCACGATCATGAAGCCGCAGGTGATGTATTCGCTGGCCTTGGCGCCCAGCGACGAGCCGAACAGCCCGACGATCAGGAAGCCGATAAGGGGAAGAAAGACGATCGCTTGGTACATGGGATGACCTACGTTCAACCCTTCATCATGTTGACGTCTTCGACCGCGATCGAACCGCGGTTACGGAAGAAGACGACGAGAATGGCGAGGCCGATGGCGGCTTCGGCGGCGGCGACTGTCAGCACGAACAGTGCAAAGACCTGGCCGACGAGATCGCCCAGCACGGCCGAAAACGCCACGAAGTTGATGTTGACGGCGAGCAGGATGAGTTCGACCGACATCAGGATGACGATGACGTTCTTGCGGTTCAGGAAGATGCCGAACACGCCGAGCGTGAACAGAACCGCCGAAAGGGTGAGGAAGTGTCCAATGCCGACGGTCATTGTCAGATGCCCTTCCCTGTCTCGACCTTCTTGATCTCGATCGAGGTCGCCGGACCGCGTGCGACCTGCGCGGCGATGGACTGCCGCTTGACGCCTTCCTTGTGGCGCAGCGTCAGCACGATCGCGCCAATCATGGCGACCAGCAGCACCATTCCCGCAATCTGGAAGTAGAAGAAGAAGTCGGTGTAGAGGATGTCGCCGAGCGCCGCCGTATTGTGCCGCGTCACGATGTCCGGCGTCGGCATCGCCACCTTGCCGGCCAGTTCCGGCGCGAAGCTGTAGCCGCCGACCACAATAATCAGTTCCGCCGCCAGGATAAGCCCGACCATCGCGCCGATCGGCGCATATTGCAGAGCGCCGCTTTTCAGCTCGGCGAAATCGACGTCAAGCATCATGACCACGAACAGAAACAGCACCGCGACCGCGCCGACATAGACGACGAGCAGGATCATCGCCAGGAACTCGGCGCCGGTGAGCAGGAACAGCGCCGCGGCGTTGAAGAACGTCAGGATGAGATAGAGCACCGAGTGCACGGGATTGCGGGCGGAGATGACCATGAAGGCCGCCGCCACCGCAATGAAGGCGAAGAGGTAGAAGAAGATCGCCTCTAATCCGTTGAGCATGGGTTGTCCCCGGTTTCCATATTCCCGATTCCGCCCCGCCTCCGGCCACGAAACCGCGTGTTCCCTTAGACGAGCCGCTATGGCGCGTCCACTTCTTAGCCGCTGGCGCGGCCGCGCCAGGCTTCGCTTCGCTCTAGCCTGCCCTTACCGATACGGCGCGTCGATCTGCATGTTGCGCGCGATCTCGCGCTCCCAGCGATCGCCGTTCGCGAGCAGCTTGTCCTTGTCGTAGTAGAGTTCCTCGCGGGTTTCCGTCGCGAACTCGAAATTCGGCCCCTCAACGATCGCGTCGACCGGGCAGGCCTCCTGGCAGAAACCGCAATAGATGCATTTCACCATGTCGATGTCGTAGCGGACCGTGCGCCGCGTGCCGTCATTGCGGCGCGGTCCTGCTTCGATGGTGATCGCCTGCGCCGGGCAGATCGCCTCGCAAAGCTTGCAGGCAATGCAGCGCTCCTCGCCGTTCGGATAGCGGCGCAGCGCATGCTCGCCGCGAAAGCGCGGGCTCTGCGGCCCCTTCTCGTGTGGATAATTCAGCGTCGCCTTCGGCGCGAAAAACTGCCGCATCGACAGGAAGAAAGCGCTGACGAATTCCTTCAGCAGCAGGCCTTTGGCGGCTTGGGCAAGTGCAGACATTATGCCCACCCTGTCAGTTTGAGGAAGGCAGCGGTTATGACCACCATGGCGAGCGACAGCGGCAGGAAAACCTTCCAGCCGAGGCGCATCAACTGATCGTAGCGGTAGCGCGGCACGAATGCCTTCACCATCGCGAACATGAAGAAGACGAAGCAGAGCTTCAGCACGAACCAGATCACCCCGGGAACCCAGGTGAATGGCGCAAAGGCAAATGGCGGTAGCCATCCGCCGAGAAACAGGATCGTGGTCAGCGCGCACATCAGGACGATGGCGACATACTCGCCGAGGAAGAACAGCAGGAACGGCGTCGACGAATATTCGACCATGTGGCCGGCGACGAGTTCCGACTCTGCTTCGACCAGATCGAATGGCGGCCGGTTGGTCTCGGCAAGGGCGGACACGAAGAACACAATGAACATCGGGAAAAGCCCTAGCCAATGCCAGTCGAGGAAGGTGTTCGGCAGGCCAAGGCGGGTGCCGATGCCGTCTACCTGCGACAGAACGATGTCGGTGAGGTTCAACGAGCCGACGCAGAGAAGCACGCAGACGATCACAAAGCCGATGGAAACTTCGTAGGAAACCATCTGCGCGGCGGAGCGCAGCGCTCCCAGGAACGGATATTTCGAGTTGGACGCCCAACCGCCCATGATGACGCCGTAGACCTCGAGTGAGGAGATGGCGAAAACGAAGAGGATGCCGACATTGACGTTGGCGATTGCCCAGCCTTCGCTCACCGGAATAACGGCCCAGGCCGAGATCGCCAGAACGGCGGACACCAGCGGCGCCAGAAGGAACACGCCCTTGTTGGCCCCGGACGGAATGATGGGTTCCTTGAAGACGAACTTCAGCAGGTCGGCGAACGCCTGCAGCAGGCCCCAGGGGCCGACGACGTTAGGACCGCGGCGCAACTGCACCGCCGCCCAGATCTTGCGGTCGGCATAGAGCAGATAGGCGACGCCAACCAGCAGGACGACGATCAGCACGACCGATTTCAGCAGGATCAGGAGCGCCGGCAGAACGTAGAAGGAGACGAAGCTGTCCATGCTTTATTCCGCCGCCTGCTTGAAGCCGTCCCGAGCCAGCGCGGAGCATTCAGCCATGACGGCCGAGGCGCGCGCGATCGGATTGGTGAGGTAGAAGTCGGTCACCGGTGAGGTGAAGGCCGCCTTGCCGAATTTGCCGCCGAGCTTTGCCGCCGCCGACACCGCCGACGGATCCGCTGGCGACACCGCGTCTATGTTCTTCAGATGCGGATAGTCGGCAAACAGCCTGGCCCGCAACTGCAGCAGCGAATCGAAGGGCAGTTTGTGGCCGAGCACATCCGACAGCGCCCGCAGGATAGCCCAATCCTCCTTGGCGTCGCCCGGTGCGAAGCCGGCGCGGTTGGCCAACTGCACGCGGCCCTCCGTATTGACGTAGAGGCCTGATTTTTCCGTGTAGGCAGCCCCCGGCAGAATGACGTCGGCATTGTGCGCGCCGGCGTCGCCATGGGTGCCGATATAGACGGTGAAGCGGCCGTCGCGCTTCTTCAGATCAAGTTCGTCGGCGCCGAGCAGGAATAGCACTTCGCTTTCGGCCAGCATGCCGGCGACATTCTTGCCGCCCTCGCCTGGGACAAATCCGATATCGAGGCCGCCGACCCGCGAGGCCGCAGTGTGCAGCACGGCAAAGCCGTTCCAGCCATCGGTGACCGCGCCGACCGCCGCCGCCAGTTTCGCAGCATGGCCCAACACTGCCGCGCCATCGGCCCGCGCCAGGGCGCCCTGCCCGACGATGATGAGCGGATGCGCGGCTTTCTCCAGCTTTTGGAAGAACTTCATGCCGCCGCCCGCCAGTTCCTTCAAGGAATCAGGACCGGCGCCGAGATTTTCGTAGCCGTAGCGCAGATCGCCAATCTCGCCGATCACGCCGACCGGAACGTCGCCGGCCCGGACCCGCTTGCGGATACGCGCATTGAGCACGGAAGCCTCGAAGCGGGGATTGGCGCCGATAATCAGCACCGCGTCCGCCTGTTCGATGCCTTCGATGGTCGGATTGAAAATATAGCTTGCACGTCCCAGCGCCGGATCGAGCGCTGCGCCGTCCTGCCGGCAATCCAGGCTGGATGCGCCGAGCGAGGCCATCAGCAGCTTGAGGGCATACATTTCCTCGACGGCGGCAAGATCCCCGGCAATCGCGCCGATCTTGTCCGGCGTCGTAGCGGCCACCGCATCCTTGATCGCAGCAAAGGCCTCGGGCCAGGTCGCGGCCTTCAGTCTGCCGTCGCGTCGCACGAATGGGCGGTCCAGGCGCTGCGTGCGCAAGCCGTCCCAGATGAAGCGCGTCTTGTCGGAAATCCACTCCTCGTTCACGGCTTCGTTGATGCGCGGCATGATGCGCATCACTTCGCGGCCGCGCGTGTCGACCCGGATTGCGGAACCCACCGCGTCCATCACGTCGATGGATTCGGTCTTCGAGAGTTCCCACGGCCGCGCCGTAAAGGCGAAGGGCTTCGAGGTCAGTGCGCCGACCGGGCACAGATCGACGACGTTGCCCTGCAACTCCGACGTCATCGCTTGTTCAAGATAGGTCGTGATCTCGGCATCTTCGCCGCGGCCGATCAGGCCGAGTTCCGAGATGCCGGCGACCTCTGTCGTGAAGCGAACGCACCGTGTGCAATGGATGCAGCGGTTCATGATCGTCTTGACGAGCGGGCCGATATATTTGTCTTCAACCGCGCGCTTGTTTTCCTGATAGCGCGAGGCGTCAACGCCGAAGGCCATCGCCTGGTCCTGCAAATCGCACTCGCCGCCCTGGTCGCAGATCGGGCAATCCAGCGGATGGTTGATCAGCAGGAATTCCATCACGCCTTCGCGGGCTTTCTTGACCATCGGCGTGTTGGTGAAGATCTCAGGCGCCTCGCCATTCGGGCCAGGGCGCAGATCGCGTACGCCCATAGCGCACGACGCTGCCGGCTTCGGCGGCCCGCCCTTCACCTCGATCAGGCACATCCGGCAATTGCCGGCGATGGACAACCGCTCGTGGAAGCAGAAGCGCGGCACTTCCGCACCCGCCTCCTCCGCCGCCTGCAGCAGCGTGTAGTGGTCGGGTACCGTGATCTCTTTCCCGTCGACCTTGATGGTAGCCATTCTATTTCCCCAGCGGTCTGAACCGCTAAAATTCCGCTGCCAGCCGGCAGCGCAAACTCAAAGTCTCAATTCGGCGCAGGAACGCCATCCGACAACGACCGCGCCTGCCCTGTCCAGTCGTCCCGGCGGATGCGACCGTTCAAGCCGAGATAATCATCGACCCAGGCGATCTCTTCCGGCTCCCAAGCCGCGACCTGCGCGAAAGTCCAGACGCCAAGCCCGTTCAGTACGGTTTCCAGCTTCGGACCGACGCCGGCAAGAAGCTTCAGATCGTCCAGCGCCTCCGGCTTGTCGATCGCCTTCGGCGCTCGGAAATCTTCCGGCATGATCGTGAAAGACGCTGTCTTTGCGACTTCGGCTGCCACTGAACCAGATGTAGCGCTCGCGACCTGCGCAACAGTCTCGCTTGTTGTCGCAGGCGCAGGCGGTTCCGCCGCAATGGCGGGCGCTTCCACTGGTGCGGCAACGGTCGCTTCCACCGCCGCCGCGCTCACTGGTCCAGGCGCGGCCGACGCAGCGTCGCGGCGGGGGACCTGCCTCTGCCGACGCTTGGCCGGCGCTTTTTCGGCCTTGGATTTGAATGCGACAATCTCGGCGGATTTTGCCGAGACGTCGGCATCCGACTTTGAAGCACTGCTCGTGGTCGCCCCACCGAGCATTTCGACCGCGACTTCCGCAACTTCCTGCGACGTCCGCTCGAGTTCGGCCACGACGGTGCGCAGAGCGGACTTCGCCGTCACCTCGAAGGGCTTCTCGGAGGGGGCATAGGCTGCGGGTTCGCCAGCGTTTGCCTTCAAATGCGGCTCAATCATCTCCTGCGAGGCCTTGGCCATTCCGGTCATCACGCCAAACCACATGTCAACGGCCTGCGCCGCCATGGCAAAGCCGATGGAGGTGGCTGCCGCAAAATCGAACGGACCCAAGGCTCCGTCCTTGGCCGGTCCCTTCCCGCTGTCCTTGGTTTGCTTGCTGATCATCGCCCTATCCATCCAGTACGACCGCTAAGGCCTTGTGAACAATCATTTTCATCGGGCGCGCTACTCCGCCGCCTGCAACACGGGAGCCACACTGTGAGCATTGCGCGAGAGCTCGTCGATGCGCCGCTCGATCTCGCCGCGATAATTGCGGATGAGGCCCTGGATCGGCCAGGCCGCGGCATCGCCGAGCGCGCAGATCGTGTGGCCCTCGACCTGCTTGGTCACGTCCAGCAGCATGTCGATCTCGCTCTTTCGCGCCTCGCCGCGCACCAGGCGCTCCATGACGCGCCACATCCAGCCGGTGCCTTCGCGGCATGGCGTGCACTGGCCGCAGCTTTCGTGCTTGAAGAAGTAGGAGAGCCGCGCAATCGCCTTAACGATGTCCGTCGACTTGTCCATGACGATCACCGCCGCGGTGCCGAAGGACGATTTCTTCTCGCGCAGACCATCGAAATCCATCTGGCAATCGATGATGTCCTCCCCCTTGACCACGGGGCAGGACGCGCCGCCGGGAATGACGGCGAGCAGATTATCCCAGCCGCCGCGAATACCGCCGCCGTGCTTCTCGACCAGTTCACGGAAGGTGATGCCCATCGCTTCTTCAACCGTGCAGGGCGTGTTCACATGGCCAACCAACATGAACAGCTTGGTGCCGACATTGTTTGCCCGGCCAATGGACGAGAACCAGGATGCGCCGCGCCGCAGGATCGTCGGCGCGACGGCTATCGATTCGACATTGTTGACGGTGGTCGGACAGCCATACAGACCGACATTTGCGGGGAATGGCGGCTTCAGGCGCGGCTGGCCCTTTTTGCCTTCAAGGCTTTCCAGCAGCGCCGTTTCTTCGCCGCAGATATAGGCGCCTGCGCCGTGATGCACATAGATGTCGAAATCGTAGCCGTTCTTGTTGCCCTTGCCGATCAGCTTGGCGTCGTAGGCCTCGTCGATAGCGCGCTGCAGCGCTTCACGCTCGCGAATGAACTCGCCGCGCACATAGATGTAGGCCGCGACCGCGCCCATGGCGAAACCTGCGAGCAAGCAGCCTTCGACAAGCGTATGCGGATCATGGCGCAGGATCTCGCGATCCTTGCAGGTGCCAGGTTCCGATTCGTCGGCATTGACAACAAGGTAGCTCGGCCGCCCGTCGCTGACCTTCGGCATGAAGGACCATTTGAGGCCGGTCGGGAAACCGGCCCCGCCGCGCCCGCGCAGGCCCGACGCCTTCATCTCATTGACGATCCACTCTCGGCCCTTGGCGACAAGACCCGCGGTTCCGTCCCAATGGCCGCGCGACATAGCGCCCTTCAGCGACTTGTCATAATAGCCGTATATGTTGTTGAAGATGCGGTCTTTATCGTCGAGCATCGCTCAAGCCCCCATCTTCGCGCCGACATAAAACCAGGCCAGCACGCCCAGCGCCGTCGCGATGGATTGCTGCACGTAGGTCGAAAACGGCAAGGCCACTGCGGATTGCAGCGCTACCAGCAGCAATTGCGCCACGACGATGCACACCACGCCGATGGCCAGGCTTTTCGGGCTGAAATTTACCGGTGACGGATTGGTCGGTTCGCTCATGACACCCTCAAACCGGCTTCTTGCCAAAGACGCGGACATATTCCTTGACCCCACCCTTGGCCAGCGCGGTCGCCTGGGCAACCCAATCCTCGCGCTCGATGCGACCGTGGAAGGCGAGATAACCATCCGCCCACTCGCGTTCAGGCTTCGTCCAGGCAGCGATCTGCGCGAAGGTGAAAATCCCAAGGTCGTGCAGAGTGCGCTCGACCTTGGGCCCCACGCCCGAAATAAGCTTGAGATCGTCCATCGTCTTCGGGCGCTCGATAGGCTTTGGCCGGTCTGTGCTGTCTAGGCTCGGCTTCGGCGCGGATTGTGCGGACGACGGCGCAGCCTGGCGCGCGGGCGGCTCAGCGGCGGCCACGGTTTCTCGCGCGGATCTCACCACCTTCTTGCCGGCCGCGCCGATGGGGGCACCTTTCAGCAGTTCCGGCGAGGAAAAGGCGGAGGCCGGACCTGCCTTGGTGATTGGCTTCTTGCGCTGTTTGACTTCCTCTTCAACGGCAGGCGCCGCCTTGTTGGCCTGGCTCACGGAGTGCGCGGGGGCAGCAACGCTGGCTCCATTCTCGGCGGACGGTGCGGCCTTCACTGCAGAGGGAGATTTGACGGAAGCGCTGGTGGTGTCCGAATGGGTTTTGGGCCGTCCTGCATTGGTCGGCGGAACCGACACAGCCCCGCCATCACCGTCTGCTACTGGCCTGACGGCACTTGTGTTCGCACGCTTTTCCGCGCCGCCGGCAGTAGCACCATTTTTCAGGCTGGTGAAACCGCTGGCCGGCGCCGAAAACCAGCGATCGGTCTGCGGTCCCGGTACGATGCTGCCGCCCCTGCCCGCCTCGAATGCATCGATGATCTCGCCGAGCCGAGCCGGCGTGAGGTCCTCGTAAGTGTCCTTGAAGATCATGACCATTGGCGCGTTCACGCAGGCGCCCAGGCACTCCACCTCTTCCCACGACAGCGTGCCGTCGGCATTGGTGTGGAACTGGTCGTGATGAATCTTCGAGCGGCAAACGTCCATCAGCGCCTCGGAGCCCATCAGCATGCATGGCGTCGTGCCGCAGACCTGGACATGCGCCCGGGTGCCGACAGGCTTCAACTGGAACTGGGTATAGAAGGTCGCGACCTCAAGCACGCGGATGTACGGCATGCCAAGCGTATCGGCGACGTGCTCGATTGCCGCCTTGGTGACCCACCCCTCCTGATCCTGTGCCAGCATGAGCAACGGAATGACGGCCGATTGCTCGCGGCC
>DATDBN010000074.1:0-16682 GCA_036524835.1 Mesorhizobium sp.
TGCTGCCCTACTGCCCTACTGCCCTACTGCCCTACTGCCCTACTGCCCTACTGCCCTACTGCCCTACTGCCCTACTGCCCTACTGCCCTACTGCCCTACTGCCCTACTGCCCTACTGCCCTACTGCCCTACCCACCCCTGAACCGCTGACCCCATGACCGCCATCGACGTCCACAACCTCGTCAAGCGCTTCGGCACGAAGACCGTGGTCGACCATGTGTCGATGAAGGTCGAGGAAGGCGAGATCGTCGGCTTTCTCGGCCCCAACGGCTCCGGCAAGACGACGACGATCCGCATCATGTGCGGCCTGCTCACCCCCGACGAAGGCGACGGAAAGGTGCTCGGCTACGACCTCAGGACCGAACCGCTGAAGATCAAGCGCGAGGTCGGCTACATGACGCAGAAATTCTCGTTCTACGAGGATCTGACCATCGCCGAGAATCTCGAATTCGTCGCCCGGCTTTATCAGTTGCGCCCCGTGAGCGAGCATGTCGACCGCACGCTGGACGAGCTCGGCCTGACGACCCGCCGGGACCAGCTTGCCGGCACATTGTCGGGCGGCTGGAAGCAGCGCCTGGCGCTGGCCGCCTGCATCATGCACAAGCCGAAACTGCTGCTCCTCGACGAGCCGACTGCCGGCGTCGACCCGAAGGCGCGGCGCGAGTTCTGGGACGAGATCCATCGCCTGGCGCGCGCCGGGCTCACCGTTCTGGTCTCGACGCATTACATGGACGAAGCAGAGCGCTGCCATCGCATCAGCTACATCTCCTACGGCAAGATGCTGGCCACCGGCACGGTGGAGGAGGTCATCCGCAACGCCGGGCTGACCACCTATATCATCGAGGGGCCCGCCCTCAGCGAGGTCGCCGACCGCCTGGCCGGGGAACCCGGAGTCGAACAGGTCGCGCCGTTTGGCGCGACGCTGCATGTTGTCGGCTCGGACAAGGCGGTGCTGGAAAAGACGCTCGCCGCCGTCGGCGAGGAAAAGGGCATGCGCGTCACGCTGGGCGAGACCAGCCTGGAAGACGTGTTCATCCAGTTCATGAGCGGCTCGAAGGACAACATGGCATGAAGACCTTTCGCTCTTCGGTAGGGGTTGACGCTCCGCAACTCGCGGTCACCCAACCATGAGCTATTTCTTCTCCTTCACGCGGCTCGGCGCCCTGCTCACCAAGGAGTTCATCCAGATGCGGCGCGACCGCATCACCTTCGCCATGATGCTCGGCGTGCCGTTGATCCAGCTGCTGCTGTTCGGCTTTGCCATCAACAATGATCCGAAGGATCTGCCCGCCGCGCTGGTCTCGACCAGCAACGACCATTACAGCCGCGCCATGGTGTCGGCGCTGGAACTGACCGGCTACTATCGCTTCGACCATCGCGTCGCCAGCGCGGCGGAAGGCGAGGCGCTCATCGAGCGCGGCGATGTCGCCTTCGTGGTGACCATCCCGTCCGATTTCGCACGCCGCGTCGAGCGCGGCGACGGCGCGCAGATCCTGATCGAGGCGGATGCGACCGACCCGTCGGTGGCGAGCGGCGCGGTGTCCACCTTGAGCACCGTCGCCAGCCAGGCGCTGCTGCGCGAGCAGGGTCAAGAAGCCGCGGCGGCGGCGCTGGCGGCGAGCCAGCTGCAGGTGGTGGTCCACCGGCGCTATAATCCGGAGGGCATCTCGCAATACAACATCGTCCCCGGCCTCCTCGGCGTCATCCTGCAGATGACCATGGTGATGATGACCTCGATCGCGCTGACCCGCGAAGGCGAGCGCGGCACGATGGAAAACCTGCTCGCCATGCCGGCCTCGCCCTTCGAAATCATGCTCGGCAAGGTGTTGCCCTATGTGCTGGTCGGTGCGGTGCAGGTAACCGTGGTGCTGTCACTGGCGAAGGGCCTGTTCGGCGTGCCCTTCGTCGGCGGCCTGCCGCTACTGCTCTCCGCGATCCTGGTCTTCGTGCTGGCGCTTGTCCTGCTTGGCTACACCATCTCGACAGTCGCGCGCACCCAGATGCAGGCGCTGCAGCTGACCTTCTTCTTCTTCCTGCCGTCGATCCTGCTCTCCGGCTTCATGTTCCCCTATCGCGGCATGCCCGGCTGGGCGCAGGCGCTCGGCGAGATGCTGCCGCTGACGCATTTCCTGCGCATTGTGCGCGGCGTTATGCTGAAGGGTGCGGAGTTTCCGGCGATCGCCAGCGAGGTCTGGGCGCTGCTGGCCTTCGTGCTGGCTTTCGCGACAGTGGCCTTGCTGCGCTTCCGGCGAACGCTGGATTGAGGGCTTCACCGTTTCGGGCGCGGATACCCCACCCCTAACCCCTCCCCTCAAGGGCCTCGATGGGGAGGTGGCGCGAAGCGCCGGTGGGGGGCGCGTCAAGCTTAAGCGACCGTCGGTATTTACTTGTCCGCCTTGATGCTCTGCTTCTGAGTGCCTAGCCCTTCGATGCCCAATTCGACGACATCCCCATGCTTGAGGTATTTCGGCGGCTTCATGCCCATGCCGACGCCGGGCGGCGTGCCCGTCGAAATGATGTCGCCGGGCATCAGGCTCATGAACTGCGAGAGATAGGAGACGAGGAACGCCGGCTTGTAGATCATCGTCGCGCTTGAGCCGTCCTGCATGGTCTTGCCGTTGACGGTGAGCCACATTTTGAGGTTGGTCGGGTCCTTGACCTCATCTTTGGTCACCAGCCACGGTCCGGTCGGCCCGAACGTGTCGCAGCTCTTGCCCTTGGTCCACTGGCCCTGACGCTCTGTCTGGAAGGCGCGCTCGGAGACATCGTGGCAGACGCAGTAGCCGGCGACATAGTCCAGCGCCTCGTCCTCGCTGACATATTTCGCCTTCTTGCCGATCACGACGCCCAGTTCGACTTCCCAATCCGTCTTCTTCGATCCGCGCGGAATCAGCACGTCGTCATTGGGTCCGACGATCGCCGAGGTCGCCTTCATGAAAATGATCGGTTCAGGCGGCACGGTCGCGCCGGTCTCGGCTGCGTGGTCGGAATAGTTCAGGCCGATGCAGATAAACTTGCCGGTGCCGGCCACACAGGCGCCGAGGCGTGGATTGCCCTTCACCACCGGAAGGTCGGCCAGCTTGCCGAGCTTCTTCAGCGCGTTCGGCGCAAGTGCTGCGCCCGCGAGATCGCCGACACGAGCGGAGAGGTCGCGGATCTTGCCGTCATCACCGATCACACCGGGCTTTTCCGCACCCGCCTTGCCATAGCGTACGAATTTCATGTGATGTTCCTCCAGGGCCTGCGCGGCTTGAACATAAGGGCTGCAAATAGTCGGCTGCTCAAATCGTCCAGCCGCCATCGATATTGTAGGCCTGTCCGGACGTATAGGTCGCTCCGGCAAGGTATACGGCAAGGTCGGCGATTTCCTCCGGCTTGCCCAGCCGTCCCATCGGCTGGCGGGCGATGAAAGCCGCACGGGCCGCATCATAGTCGCCCTGCGCGCGCATGCGGTCGTCGAGCGATGGGCTTTCCACCGTGCCGGGGCAGATGCAGTTGCAGCGGATGCCTTTCGTCACATAGTCGGCCGCGACCGCCTTCGTCAGCCCCACAACTGCTGCCTTGGTGACGCCATAGGCGAAGCGGTTGGGCACGCCCTTCACGCTGCCGGCCACTGAGGCCATGTTGATGATCGCCCCGTCGCCGCGCTCCAGCATGCCGGGTAGAACCGCGCGGATGGTGCGGATCATCGAGCGGACGTTCAGATTGATGGCGAAGTCGAGATCGCTGTCCTTCATCTCGAGGATCGAGCCGCCATGCACGAAGCCGGCGCAGTTGAACAGCACGTCGACGCGGCCGATCTCCTTGACCCCGGCGGCAACGTCATCGTCGCTCAGCACGTCGAGTTTGCGCGGCGTGACGCCGGGCGTTCCCTTCAATTCCTGCAACGCCGTTTCATTGATATCGGTCGCATGCACAGTCGCGCCGGCCCGCGCGAACGCCAGGGCCGATGCCTTGCCGATGCCTTGCGCGGCGGCGGTGAGGAGGACAATCTTGCCTTCGAGGCTAGCGGACATGTCTGGGATTTCCCTGGCTAGAGCGCGCCTGGCGGACGGCGGTGGAGTGACGGGCGGGCACGGCTAATCGCAATGGAACACCTCTTCCATGCCGGCCCACCATTCGCCCGGCTTGCGCGTCGCGAAAGGCTCCTGCAGCGGGCCGCACACGGCCCACCATTCCCTGGTCTTCGGGTCCGCAGCCATCCTCGCGCTGTCGGCGGCAAAGTCGGTGCCGTGATACTCGAAATAGGAGAACATCAGGTTCTCCGGCTCCTTCAGGTAGATCGAATAGTTCCTGATGTTGCAGGCCTCGATCATCGCCAGCACCTCGGGCCACACCGCTGCGTGAAGCCGCTTGTATTCGACGATCGCCGCCGGCTTGATGCCCAGCACACTCCCCATCCGCTGCATGCTCTACGCCCTCACTTCGCGCGTGAACTCGGCCAGGCTGCGCGACTTGATCGCGTCCCAGTCCCAGTCGATGCCTATCCCCGGTTCGCTGGGGGCGACGGCGAAACCGTCCTCCACCGCCATGCGCTTGCCGGTAAGATCATCGAGTTGCGGAATGTATTCGACATATTTGCCGTTTTGAACAGCGCATACGAGGCTGACATGCAGTTCCATGAGAAAGTGCGGGCAGACCGGCATGTCGAAAGCCTCCGCCGCATGCGCTACTTTCAGCCACGGCGTGATGCCGCCGATGCGGCCCACATCCGCCTGGACGATCGAGCACGCGCCCTTCTGCATATATTCGCGGAAATGCCGGATCGAGTAGAGCGATTCTCCCACCGCCACCGGCGTCGCCGTCGAATTCGACAGTCTTACATGCCCGTCTATGTCGTCGGCCGGCAGCGGCTCTTCGATCCAGGCGAGATCCAGGTCCCGCAACCGGCAGGCGCGGCGGATCGCCTCGTCGACGCCGAAGGCCTGATTGCAGTCCGTCATGATTTCGTAGCCGTCGCCGACTGCCTTGCGAACCGCCGACAGGCGGGCGAAATCCTCCGAGCCATGCGGCCTGCCGATCTTTACCTTCGAGCCGCGAAAGCCCTTGGCCTTTGCCTCCAGGGCGTCCTCGACCAGCGCGCGGGTTTCGATGTGCAGCCAGCCGCCTTCGGTGGTGTAGAGCGGGCAACGATCCTTGGCGCCCCCGGCCAGCTTCCAGAGCGGCAGCCCCTGCTTCCTGGCACGCAGATCCCAAAGCGCGGTGTCGATCGCCGCAATGGCGATCGCGGTGATCGCGCCAATCGTCGTGGCGTGGGTGAAGAATTCCAGCTCGTGCCAGATCGCCTCGATCCTGTCGGCGTCCCGGCCGATAATGCGCGGCGCGAGATGGTCGGCCAGCAGGCGCATGACCGACGACCCGCCCGTGCCGATCGTGTAGCTGTATCCGGTGCCGACCGCGCCATCGCTGTCGGTGATCGTCACAATCGGCGTTTCCTGGGAGACGAAGCTCTGGATCGCATCGGTGCGCTTGACCTTCGGCACCAGGTCGACCATGCGCAGCTCGACTTTTTCGATCTTGGCCACGCCCGGATCCTCCCAGATTTCTCGGCATTCCCGAACTAAATAGACGCGCACGGACAGGCCGTTTGGGCCGTCACATTTGTCGCGCGATAATTCATATACAAAAAGCATATTTATATACTGGTCAAGGACAATCGCCTTGACGCGTCGGCTTGGCCGGGGCCACAAATGATCATGCATGGGCGGCTGACATGATTTACGGGGGAGAAGATGGCGCATCCGAGGAGGCCGAGAACGATCGGTACCGCGCGCCCGCGCTCGACAAGGGCCTGGATATTCTGGAGCTTCTTTCCGGCGTCGATGGCGGCCTGACCCAGGCGGAAATCGCCAAGAGGCTCGGCCGCAGCCCCAATGAATTCTACCGCATGCTCGACCGTCTGGTCCGGCGCGGCTATGTCACGCGCATCGATGGCGACCGCTTCTCGCTGACCTTGAAGCTTTTCGGCCTGGCGCAGCTCCATGCACCCGTCCGGCGGCTGGTCTCCTTCGCCACGCCGATCATGCGCGATCTCGCCGAACTGGCGTTTCAGGCCAACCATCTAGCCGTCTTCGACCGTGGCCGCGCGGTCGTGATCGCCCAGCAGGAAGCACCGGGCTATTGGGGCATTTCCATCCGCGTTGGTTCCCATATCAGCCTGCTCGACACCGGCTCGGGCCACGTGCTTCTTGCATTCCGCTCCGCGGAGGAGCGGCAGATGATGATCGCCGAGCATGCGCGCGGTGAGGAAGAGCTTGAGACGTCGGCGCGGTTCTTCCAGCGTCTCGATCAGGTGCGCGAGCGCGGCTTTGAGATGATGGCGAGCCTGCAGACTGCCGGCGTCTACAATCTGTCGGCCCCTGTCCTGTCGCCGGATGGACGGGCGATCGCGGCGCTGACCGTGCCCTACATCGCGGTAATCAACCGGCCCTCCGCGCCCGACATCACGCGCACCATCGAGTTGTTGACCGAGGCCGCGGCGAAGCTGTCCAACCTTTCCGGCTGGTCCAGCAACAGAGCGCCGAACGAGAAAGCATCGTCATGATCGTCGACACGCACCTTCACCTCATAGACCGGTCGGCACTCTCCTATCCCTGGCTGGCAGGAGAGCCCGCGCTCAACCGCGACCACTCCTATGAGGAATATGCGCTCCAGGCGAAGCGCTGCGGCATCGGCGCGGTGCTGCATATGGAAGTCGACGTCGACGCCGGCCATATCCAGGCCGAGACTGCATTCGTCGCGGGCCTCGCCCGACAGGAGGGCAGCCTGTTGCGCGGCGCCATCGCCGCCTGCCGCCCGGAAGAGGATGGGTTTGCCGCCTATCTAGAGCACTGCAGGGCCGAGCCCTTCGTGAAGGGATTTCGGCGCGTTCTGCATGGCGCGCCGGATGAGACCTCGCGGAGCGCGCTCTACCGCGCCAACATCAAGCGGCTCGAAGGCACCGGCCTGACCTACGATCTGATCTTTCGCGGCGACCGATTGGACAATGCCGCGGCACTGGCCGACGCGGCGCCGGGCGTGCAATTCGTGCTCGACCATTTCGGCAGTCCCGATCTCAAGGCAGGCCGCGACCACCCCTGGTGGAGCACCGTCGCGGAACTCGGCAAGCGGCCCAATGTGGTCGCCAAGATCTCCGGCATCATCGCCTATACCGATCCCCAGGGATGGACCGTCGACAGCCTGCGTCCCTTCTTAGACCGCGTGGTCGAAAGCTTCGGCTGGGAGCGGCTTGTCTGGGGCAGCGACTGGCCGGTCTGCAATCTTGGCGGCGGGTTGGCGCCGTGGGTGGCGGGCACCCACGCGCTGCTGGAAGGCGTGCCGGACACCGAACGCGGCAAGCTTCTTTCGGGCAATGCAAGGCGCATCTGGCGGCTCTGACCCTGAGCGCGGGTAGATCTGCCTGGCAAAGACAGTTCGACCGGGATCGAAATAAATCAGTCCAGCATTCCTGTAGGGGATCCTCATGCCTGCCAGAATGGCTTGGCGCATTCTCTTTGCGCAGCGTGGCGCGAAATACCGATATCGCGCAGGCGGTCGTCATCCAGTTCAGCCAGATCAAGCCGCTGGCGATATCGGGCGGCCCAGGTAACGAGCGTGGAGCAGAAGCCAGGCGTGTGCCGTGTAGAAGTAGAATATCGCAGAAGGCTGAGCAGCAGAGTCATCGACGGTGTCCTTGTTCACTCCTGACACCTTACCGATTGCTCGACAGCCATGCTTTGATTAGGATCGAACTATGCCCGTCGACGACATGGGAAGGAAAAGGTCGTGAAAGAAGGTCCTGACATTGCCCGCATCGCCAGCCTGGTCGGCGACCCCGCGCGCGCCAACATGCTGACGGCGTTGGTGGGCGGCGGAGCCCTGACCGCCAGCGAGCTTGCACTTGAGGCCGGCGTCGGGCTGCCGACGGCGAGTTCCCATCTGGCCAAACTGACCGATGGCGGGCTGCTGTCGCTCACCAGCCAGGGCCGGCACCGCTATTACGGGCTGGCGAACCGCCAGGTGGCGGCAATGCTGGAATCGATCATGGGGGTGGCCTCTTCCGCCGGCCCAAGGCGCACCCGCCCGGGACCGAAGGACGCGGCGATGCGTGAAGCGCGTATCTGCTACGATCATCTGGCGGGCGATCACGCGGTGGCGATGTTCGACGGCTTTGTTGCCCGCGGCATCATCCGCCCCGAATGCGAAACCTTCGCGCTCGGCAAACAGGGTGCGGGCTTCTTCGAGGCGGTCGGCATCGACACCGCCGCGCTTGACGCGCAACGGCGGCCGATGTGCCGCTCATGCCTCGACTGGAGCGTCCGCCGCACGCATCTGGCGGGAACGCTGGGCGCCGCAATCCTCAACCGGGTGCTGGCCCAGAAATGGGCGCGGCGTTTGCCCGACAGCCGCGTGATCGCTTTCACGCCGCCCGGACGGCAAGCCTTCAGCAAGGCATTTCTGCCGGCTTAGCGCCTCGCTTCAAGGCAGAGGCCGTAGACCCGATTTCAGTGCCGTCGGCCTCGGGCTGCCGCAGGCAGCGCCGCGCGATCCTAGGCCGCCATGATCCGCGCGTAGCTGTCCAGATCGATATTGCCACCCGACAGAACAACCACGACGGTGCGGCCTTTCAGGTCGATCTTGCCTTTCCGCAGAGCAGCCAGGGCGACGGCGCCACCCGGTTCGACGACGAGCTTGAGGTAGCGCGCGGCGTCGCGCACCGCCTGGCAGGCGTCTTCGTCGGAGACCGCCACGCCGCCCGCAAGCAATCGCCTGTTGATCTCGAAGGTGAGCTTGCCCGGCTCCGACGTCAGGATCGCATCGCAGATCGAGGTGTGACCGGCCTCGTTCGCGACCTGGTGTCCCGCCGCGAGCGAGCGGATCGTGTCGTCGAAATGCTCCGGCTCCGCCACCCACATTTCAGTTTCGGGAGAGCCGTCCTTCACCGCCAGCGCGATGCCGCTGGTCAGGCCGCCGCCGCCGCACGGCACGACAACCGCATCAATGGCAACGCCGATCTCCCTAGCTTCGGCCAACAGTTCAAGCCCGATTGTCCCTTGCCCGGCGATGATGGCGGGATCGTCGTAGGGCGGCACCAGCGTCATGCCGCGCTCGACATAGGGTGCGACCAGCGCCATCCGATCCTGGCCGAACCGATCGAAGGGGATGACGGTCGCCCCCATCGCCTTGACGTTTCCCACCTTGATCGCCGGCGCGTCGGACGGCATGGCGATCACCGCGTCGACGCCGTAGATGGCGGCGGAGGCGGCAACCCCTTGCGCATGATTGCCGGAGGAGAAGGCGACGACACCGCGCTTGCGGTCCGCCTCGGGGATCGTCGAGATCTTGTTGTAGGCGCCCCGGAACTTGAACGAGCCTGTGCGCTGAAGCACTTCCGGTTTGAACAGGATGCGGCCGCCGAATTGTTCGTTCAGCGCGGCGGATTCCAGAAATCGCGTCAGGCGAGCCTCGCCGCGAATGCGGTCGGCGGCGGCGTGAACGTCTTCGATCGTTGGCAGATGCATCGTGCGCCCCCAGGTTTCGCGTCGTTTTGGTAGGATTGCGCATGGGTGGCGCGCAAGACCTTTCTTGTCCCAGTGACAAGTATAGCGGTGGCCGCGCAGCTTGACTCCGCTCCCGATGGCACGCCCTGCCAACTCCCCCATCGATGGCCACAAGGGGCGTTGAGCCGTCGCGACGCCTTTGCCCTCCCCATCATGGGGAGGGTCTGACCAAAAGTTGGGGGTGGGATGCCTTTTTCAGCCGGTCAAACCCGAGAGCCGAAGGTGTAAGCCAATCCTGCAGCCTCTTTGCAGGCTGTGACGTGAAAGCCACAAGCGACATGGGATCGACGCGCCTGCACGAAATACTGCTTTTCCGGCCTGATTCCCGACAGTTTTGCGCGCTTTTGATGGAATGGGTTAACGAGGCATTCACCGGGGATTCACTTGTCTTCTGCAAAGTACATCCGAATTCGGAAGCAATATCCGAAGAGGATTGAGAATATGAAATTCTGGAACCAGATCACTGTCTGCGCGCTCGCCCTGCGGGAGTTCGTCGTGCCGACCTATCGGCCCGAGCGACACTATATGCGCGGACCCGGACCCGCTTGCGCCCGCCGCGAGCGCGGCACCTTCAGCACGCCCGTCGCCCAGCACTGACAGCGCCTCGCTTCGCAAGGCCCACGCCACGCTGCGTAGGCTTTCTGGTTTGGGTGCTCGGCCCATCGACGATTGGCGAAATCGTCGCGGCCAGCGTCTCTCGCCCCGCTTGCGGGGAGAGATGTCCGGCAGGACAGTGAGGGGCAGCGCGGTGGTCCCAGCCTTAGCGCATCCCACCCAATCCCGCCTTCCCCACCCCTCCGCCAAAAAATCATCGACCTCCTGTCGAAATCGCGCATTCTCGCGCGATATCCGTCTGGCACGCGACGATGCGGCCGGAAACGCAAGGACAGTGATCATGCAATACATGCTGCTCATTCACATGGACGAATCCGTGATGGCGACGGCGACGGCGCAGCCGGGCTATGAAATGTCATCGCCCTATGCGGCCTATGGCGAGGCGTTGGTGAAAGCCGGCGCCATGGTCAGCGGCGACCGTCTCAAGCCATCCTCATCGGCGACGGTCGTTCGCGTCCGCGGCGACAAGACCGAGGTGCTGGACGGCCCCTTCGCCGACACCAAGGAACAGCTTGGCGGCTTCTACATCATCGAAGCGCCCGATCTGGATGCGGCGATCCAATGGGCGGCCCGCTGCCCCGGCGCGCAGCTCGGCACCATCGAGGTTCGCCCGATCTGGCAAATGCAATAGGCATGGCGGGAGATGACGAGGACGCGCGGGCGGCTGCGGAGACCGCGGCCCGCCGCAGCTATGGCCGCCTTGTCGCCTATCTCTCGGCGCGCACGCGCGACGTTGCCGGCGCGGAGGACGCCCTTGCGGACGCCTTTGCCGCCGCGCTCGAAAGCTGGCCGCGCAGCGGCGTGCCGGCCAATCCGGAGGCCTGGCTGCTTTCGGTCGCCCGCCGGCGCGCCATCGACACCGTTCGACGCAGGATAACCAGTGTGAACGCCACCGATCATCTCAAGCTGCTCGCCGAGGAGCGCGCCGACGACAGCAGCGACGGCGCGGTGCCCGACGAGCGGCTGCGGCTGATGTTCGCTTGCGCTCACCCCGCCCTCGACGCCGGCGTCCACGCGCCCATGATCCTGCAGACCGTACTGGGTTTCGACGCCGCGGCAATCGCCTCCGCCTTTCTCGTTTCGCCCGCAACGATGAGCCAGCGCCTGGTGCGCGCCAAGAGCCGCATCAAGCAGGCCGGCATTCCCTTCCGCATTCCGGAACCGTCGGAACTCGCCGCGCGGCTGGATGGCGTGCTCAGCGCCATCTATGCCGCCTACGCGGAAGGCTGGGTGGA
Organism: Mesorhizobium sp.; assembly: GCA_036524835.1. Taxonomy (GTDB): domain Bacteria; phylum Pseudomonadota; class Alphaproteobacteria; order Rhizobiales; family Rhizobiaceae; genus Mesorhizobium_G. Next base: position 11,389 of record DATDBN010000074.1, read on the forward strand.
TGCCGCGGGCAGCGACTCGCGCCGGCGCAACCTTGCCGGCGAGGCCATCTGGCTCGGGCGGCTGGTTACCTCGCTGCTGCCGGACGAGGCGGAGGCGCCCGGCCTCTTGTCGCTGATGCTTTTTGCGGAAGCGCGACGCCCGGCGCGCCGTGACGCGGATGGCGATTATGTGCCGCTCGGCGAGCAGGATATGGAAAGATGGGATCACGCCTTGATCGGCGAAGCGGAAGCCCTGCTGCGCAGGGCAAGCTCATTCGGCGAAACCGGTCGCTTTCAGCTGGAAGCGGCGGTGCAGTCCGCGCACTGCGCGCGGCGATACACCGGCCGCACCGACTGGCCTGCCATCCGCCGGCTCTATGACGCGCTGTCCACGCTCTCGGCCTCGCCGGTGGTCGCGATCAACCGGGCCGTCGCCGTGTCGAATTGTGATGGCCCGGCAGCCGGCCTGTCAGAACTCGCGCGGATCGCCGGCGATCCACGCCTGGCCAGCTATCAGCCCTATTGGGCAGCGCTCGCCGATCTGGAAGGACGATGCGGAAATTTCGAGGCCGCCCGCGCGGCCTTCGACCGCGCCATCGGTCTGGAGACGGATCAGGCCGTGCGCGCCTTCCTGGCGCGCCGCCGCGCTGCCATGATCCATTGACGCCGTCATCCGCAGATGAAGATGGGCCTTGATAGCGCTCCCGCCGCGTCGCGCAGCCCTCACTGTCCTGCCGGACATCTCTCCCCGCCAGCGGGGCGAGAGACGCCAGCCTCGACGATTTCGCCAATCTTCAACGTTTCCGATTGGCCAAAGCCAAGCCACCGCGTCCTTCTCCCCGTTATTACGGGGAGAAGGTGCCGGCAGGCGGATGAGGGGCGGCACAAGCGCCAAGGTCGTAGAGTCGATGCCGCGCCCTTACTGTTCTCCAGGAAACCAGTCGATCCAGCGGCCGTGAGCGTCGCAAGCCGCCAATCGGCGGGTCTTGCCCCCGGGCCAAACCGTAACCAGCAGCGACGGGCCGACGGTGAGATCCAGCGGCTCCATCCTGACCCAGGCGACGGGATCCTGCGCTGAAGCAAGAGCGCCGGCTTCGGCCATCGCAACTTGGATGGCCCGCTGCGCCTCAGCGGGCAGATATTGCCACATGATCGAATGCATCAGAAGAAACGTCTCGCCCTTGGAGCGCTCGGTGAGGCTTCTCGTCACAAAAGCCAGCGCATCCTCGACGACCAGCGCCGGCGGGTCGGCGAGCGCCAGCGATATCGCTGCGTCGAGCCGCTGCAGCCGCAGCGGCTGATCCGGCCAGACATAGGACCGCAATCGCTGCCGGTCTTCCGCGCGCCGGATATCGAGCGGCGCAATATCGCAGCCGCGACGTCCCGCGATGCGAAGTGCGCCGGTAAGGTCCGGCACCGCCCCGTGCAGCTCCGGCTCGAGCCGAACGGGCGAACTCTCATCTCCCCAGCTCTGTTCGCCATAGCGATAATTAAACCGGTCCAGCAGGAGATTGAGGCCGGCGCTGCTGCCGATCTCGGTGATCGAAAGCGGCAGTCCGGTCGCGCGTGCAACGGCCAGGAGCCCGGGAAGCAGCACTCCCGACCGTGCGATCTCGTTGGTCTGCGGGGCGTGGGTCAGGCCGGCGACAAGCGCCGCGTCATGACGCGGAATGGCTGACACAAGTGCTGCCGTCAGTTCCGCATCGTCGACCTCATGCGGCGGATAGACCGAGGCCAGCGCAGCATCCGTGCCGGCGAGAACGAGGCCGTTCAACGCGCCGCAAAGCCGCAGCGAAAGCGCATCGGCGCGCGGGTCGCCAGGCCAAGCGGTTACGCGCCCGCCGGTCGCAGTCGCGCCATCCAGTGTCCTCGCCAAAGCGCGGCAGACGCGGGCCGTGAAGGGCGACCCCATGCTGTCGCAAGCATTGGCCTGCTCCTCGAAATGCGCGTTGACCTCGGCGAGTGTTGCCATTCGGCGATCTCCTTCATCGTTGGACGCGGGCGCGACCCCTAGACCTGCCAGAGAGCGTGCTTTGCGTTCAGGTCGCGAAGCACGGCATGGTCCTTCAGCCGTTCGCATAGCGCCACGATGTTGGTCCATTCCGGGCGCGGCTTTTCCTCAGGCGTCCAATGGGCGAGCATCAGCAGATAGACATCCGCTATGGAAAACGACCCGGCGAGGCCGTCACTGCCTGCCAACGCCGCATCGAGAATGGCGAAGGCGGTTTCCATTTCGCGCGCTGCGGCGTCTTGCACCCCAGCCCCACCGTGCGGATCGGACGTGTAGCGGTCGGCGTAGAAGAGCCTGAGCACAGCGGGATAGAGTACGGAGGTCATCAGCATCATCCAGCGCAGGAACGATGCGCGCGCCGAGACGCCGATGGCGGGTGCAAGTCCGGCATCAGGGTGGTCGTCGGCAAGCAGGATGCACATCGCCGCCGATTCTGTGATGAGTTGACCATCCGGCAGCACCAGCGCCGGCACTTGGCCCAGCGGACTGATGCGCAGGAAGTCCGGCTCATGCTGGCTGGGTTTCGGCACATCGATACATTCGAACGGCACCCGCGCCAGCAGCAATGCCGCCTCAACGACAAAGCCGCCCGTACCCGGCCGGGAATAGAGCTTGTACATGGAACCCCCGCTTCGACTCGGACGGATGGTCCGCCAGATCGGGGATGCGATCAAGGAGGCGGGGTATGGGCCAGGGGTTGGCGACGGTCTCTGCCCTCGCGCGCACTCCTTCGGTCGCCGCGCCGCCCTCACTGTCGTGCCGGACATCTCCCCGCACGCGGGGCGAGAGACGCCGGCCCCGATGATTTCGCTAATCTGCAGCGTTGAAAACTTGGCGAAGGCCTAGCCACAGCGGACTTCTCCCCGTTTTTACGGGGAGAAGGTGCCGGCAGGCGGATGAGGGGCAGCGCGAACGCGCCAAACTATGGCCCACTCTGGCGGGATACTGGGACAGTCACGAATGCAACGGGTCGCTGCGAGGAAAATGCACCGCATCGCCCCAAGGAAACTCCGGCGCGGAAACCTCCCCCGAAACCCCTTCCCTAACTCCCCAGCCCTTCGAACAGCACCGTGGACAGATAGCGCTCGGCGAAGGACGGGATGATCACCACCATGTTCTTGCCGGCGTTCTCCTTGCGCGAGCCGACCACGATTGCCGCCTGCAGGGCAGCGCCCGACGAAATTCCAACTGGCACGCCTTCGAGCCGCGCGACGAGGCGGGCATTGGCGAAGGCATCGTCGTTGGAGACCTGCACCACCTCGTCATAGATGGCCGTGTCGAGGATTTTCGGCGCGAAGCCCGCGCCGATACCCTGGATCTTGTGCGGACCGGGCTGGCCGCCCGACAGGACCGGCGACGCTTCCGGCTCGACCGCTATCACCTGGAGATCCGGCTTGCGCTTCTTGATGACCTGACCCACACCCGTGATGGTGCCGCCGGTGCCGATGCCCGAGATAAAGATGTCCACCTCGCCCTTGGTGTCGTTCCAGATTTCCTCGGCGGTCGTGACGCGATGGATCTCGGGGTTGGCGGGGTTCTCGAACTGCTGCGGAATCACCGCGCCGGGGATCGTCGCCGCCAGTTCGTCGGCCTTGGCGATCGCGCCCTTCATGCCCTTGGGACCTTCCGTCAGAACCAGTTCGGCGCCGAGCAGCGCCAGCATCTTGCGACGCTCGACCGACATCGTCTCCGGCATGGTGAGGATGAGCTTGTAGCCCTTCGCGGCGGCGGCGAAGGCCAGCGCGATGCCCGTATTGCCCGAGGTCGGCTCCACCAGCGTGGTCTTGCCGGGCGAAATCGTGCCGGCGGCCTCCAGCGCCTCGATCATGGCCACGCCGATACGGTCCTTCACGCTGGCGATCGGATTGAAGAACTCCAGCTTGGCGATCAGATTGGCGACGATGCCCTTCTCCTTGGCGAACTTGTCCAGCCGGACCAGCGGCGTGTCCCCGATGGTCTCCGTGATCGACCCGTAAATACGGCCACGGCCGGGGACATGTGTGGTGGTGACGGGCTTGTTCATCGTTTCGCTCCCATTGGCTGTCGCGGCAAAATAGGCGAGATTGCCGCCGCTGCCGAGTGCCCGCGCCAGAAAAAACGCACTGCCTTTATGCTGTTGGCCGAATTGGCGTTCGGCTGAACCAACGAAAGCGAGAACGAATGCTCTTCATGGTTATCGAGCACTTCGAAAACGACGACATGGTGCCGGTCTATCAGCGATTCCGCGAGGGTGGACGCAGCCTGCCGGATGGATTGGAATTCGTGGACAGTTGGGTCGAAGCCAACTTCGCCCGCTGCTTCCAACTGATGCGCTGCGACGACGCCAGACTTTTGCAGCAATGGCTTCTGCATTGGCGCGGCACCGGCCTGACGACGGAGATCGTGCCGGTCGTTCCCAGCGCGGAAACGCGCGCCCTGGTGACATCCTACGTGGACGCCAACAATTTGTAGCGACGTGCCTATGAGCGCGTGGCGATCGCCGCCGCAGCGCCGGCCATGAAGGTGGCAGCGCCGCGGCTCAGATATTTCAGCCCGCGCGGCGACTTGAGCAGGCCACGCGCCTTGGCCGCCAGCAGCAGATAGGGCACGAGCACGACCATCAGCACCAGCACGGTGACCAGCGCAAGCACACCATAATCCGCCGGCGTGATGGTGTGCAGGTCGATGACCGTCGGGGTGATCGCGACATAGAAGATCATCGTCTTCGGATTGCCCAATGTGAGCGCCAACCCGCCGAGCACATTCGAGACGAACCCCGTGCTGCCCTTCTTTGCCTCTATGGACTCCGGCGTGATCCCGGTCGACCAGAACTTCCACGCCAGGAAGGCGAGATAGGCGACGCCCAGCCATTTGACCGCGAGGAACACCAGGCCGAAGGTCTGCGCCAGGAAGGCGAGGCCTAGTACAACGGCCGTCAGATAGGTCAGGTCTCCGAGAATAAGACCGAGGGACATGGCAAATGCGGGCCGAAAGCCCGATCCGAGCGCCCGCGCGACCAGCGCGGTGACACCCGGCCCGGGAAGGGCGGCGGCGACAGCCAGCGCGCCTGCATAGGCAATGAAACCTGTAAGGGTCATGGAATCCGCTCGCAGCGAGTTCAGGCGCGCTGCCTAGCACATCGCCTATTTGGCGATGAGCGAATTCGCTTGATGATTGCATGAAAGGTTCAGATGGGTTGATCCCACCTGCCGGGAGTTAAATCCCTACTGCCCTACTGCCCTACTGCCCTACTGCCCTACTGCCCTACTGCCCTACTGCCCTACTGCCCTACTGCCCTACTGCCCTACTGCCCTACTGCCCTACT
>DATDBN010000075.1:0-20663 GCA_036524835.1 Mesorhizobium sp.
TGACGCTTCCGGGGCCGATGTCGGCTTGCCATCGGGCCAGATGGGCAATTCCGAGGTCGGCCATCTGAACATCGGCGCAGGCCGCGTTGTCATGCAGGACCTGATGCGCATCGCCCATGACTTTGCGACCGGCGAGATCGAAACCACTCCGGCCTTCGTCAATCTGCTGTCCGCGCTGCGTGCGTCGAATGGCGTCTGTCATCTGCTCGGCCTGGTGTCGGATGGCGGCGTGCATTCGCATGTCGACCATCTCGTGGCGCTTGCGGTCATCCTCGACAAAGCGGGGCTGCACTCGCTGGTTCATATCTTTACCGACGGGCGCGACACGCCGCCGCGCTCGGCGGCGGAATTCGTCCGCGAGCTTGCCACCAGGCTGCCGGCAAGCGCCGCAATTGCCACCGTGACCGGCCGCTACTACGCGATGGACCGCGACAAGCGCTGGGAGCGCGTCAGCGCCGCCTATGCAGCCCTGGCGGAAGGCGAAGGCGACCAGTTTGCCGATGCGGTTGCGGCCATCGAGGCCTCCTACGCGGCCGATGTCAGCGATGAATTCGTCAAGCCTTGCGTGATCGGCGGCTATGCCGGCATGCGCGACGGCGATGCGCTGCTGTCGTTCAACTTCCGCTCCGACCGTGTGCGCGAACTCCTGTCGGCCCTGCTCGACCCGGCTTTCACCGGCTTCCCGCGCAAGCGCACGCTGCGCTTCGCCGCGGCTGTCGGCATGGCCGACTATGGCGAGGATATTTCCCGCTTCATGCAGACCATCCTGACGCCGAAGGATCTGCGCGACGTGCTGGGCGCGGTCGTGTCCCGAGCCGACCGGACGCAGCTGCGCATGGCAGAGACGGAAAAGTTTCCGCATGTCACCTACTTCCTCAATGGCGGCGCGGAAGAGCCCTATCCTGGCGAAGACCGCATCATGGTGCCGTCGCCCAAGGTCGCGACATACGATCTGCAGCCGGAAATGTCGGCGCTGGAGCTTACCAACAAGGCTGTCGAGGCGATAGAGAGCGAGAAATACGATCTGATCGTGCTGAATTTCGCCAATCCGGACATGGTGGGCCACACCGGTAGCCTGCCGGCGGCGATCCGCGCCGTGGAGACGGTCGACGGCTGCCTGGGCCGCCTGGTCGCCGCGATCGACAAGGTTGGCGGCGCGCTTCTGGTCACCGCCGACCACGGCAATTGCGAGGTCATGCGCGATCCCGTCACCGGCCAGCCGCACACAGCTCACACGACGAACCGGGTACCCGTGATCCTGCTTGGCGTTCCTGGCGCAAACATCGCGGACGGACGCCTGGCCGACCTCGCGCCGACGCTTCTGGCGCTTATGGGGCTGGACCAGCCGGCGGAGATGACGGGCACGTCGCTGATCCGGTGAGCGAGGCCTGCTGCACCGTTGCGTGTCCACTGCCAAAGAGCGGCGAAAAGCCCGACAAACCTTGGATTCTGCCCCTTAAGCGCCTATATCTCATGCATCTGTCGGCGCACGATTCGGGGAAGATTACGAGCGCCTCCCAGCACCCTACCTGTGAAAGTATTTCATGAGCGACGAAACCGAAAACGGCAACGGCGAGCCGGCCGAGTACGGCGCGGATTCCATCAAGGTTTTGAAAGGCTTGGACGCGGTCCGCAAACGGCCGGGCATGTATATTGGCGACACGGACGATGGCTCCGGCCTGCACCACATGGTCTACGAGGTCGTCGACAACGCGATCGATGAGGCCCTGGCCGGCCACGCGACCAAGGTGACCGTGACGCTCAATCCCGATGGGTCGTGCACGGTGACCGACAATGGCCGCGGAATCCCGACGGACATTCACACCGGGGAGGGAATTTCGGCGGCGGAAGTCATCATGACCCAACTGCATGCCGGGGGCAAATTCGACCAGAATTCCTACAAGGTATCCGGCGGTCTGCACGGTGTCGGCGTCTCGGTCGTCAACGCGCTGTCCGTCTGGCTGAAGCTCAAGGTCCGCCGCAAGGGCGAGGTCCACGAAATGTCGTTCACCCACGGCGTTGCCGATGCCCCGCTGCGGGTCACCGGGACGGCCGGCAGCGAAACCGGCACCGAAGTCACCTTCATGCCGTCGAGCGACACCTTCACCATGATCGAGTTCGACTACGGCACGCTGGAGCACCGGCTGCGAGAGCTTGCCTTCCTGAATTCAGGCGTTCGCATCATTTTGACCGATGCCCGCCATGCCGATGTCAAGGTTCAGGAACTGCTTTACCAAGGCGGCCTGGAAGAGTTCGTCAAATATCTCGACCGTGCCAAGAAGCCGTTGATTGCCGCGCCTATCGCCATTCGCAGCGAGCGCGACGGCATCAGCGTCGAAGTGGCGATGTGGTGGAACGACAGCTACCACGAGAACGTGCTGGCCTTCACCAACAACATTCCACAGCGCGACGGCGGCACCCACCTCGCCGGCTTTCGCGGCGGGCTCACGCGCCAGGTCAATGGCTATGCCGAATCCTCCGGCATCGCCAAGAAGGAAAAGGTGACCCTCACCGGCGACGATTGCCGCGAGGGCTTGACGGCAGTGCTGTCGGTCAAGGTTCCGGATCCGAAATTCTCCTCGCAGACCAAGGACAAGCTGGTCTCCTCGGAGGTGCGGCCGGTGGTGGAAAGCCTGGTGAACGAGGCGCTTGGCAGCTGGCTGGAAGAGCATCCCGGCGAAGCGAAGGTGCTCATTGGCAAGGTGGTCGAAGCGGCGGCTGCCCGCGAGGCGGCGCGCAAGGCGCGTGAGCTGACGCGGCGCAAGGGCGTGCTCGACATCACCTCGCTGCCCGGCAAGCTCGCCGACTGCCAGGAACGCGACCCTGCCAAATCGGAAATCTTCATCGTCGAGGGTGATTCCGCCGGCGGCTCGGCCAAGAGCGGCCGTTCGCGCCAGAACCAGGCGATCCTGCCGCTGCGCGGCAAGATCCTAAACGTCGAGCGCGCCCGGTTCGACCGCATGCTGTCGTCGGAGATGATCGGCACGCTAATCACGGCACTCGGTACCGGCATCGGCAAGGACGAGTTCAACGCCGAGAAGCTGCGCTATCACAAGATCATCATCATGACCGACGCCGACGTCGACGGCGCGCATATCCGCACCTTGCTGCTGACCTTCTTCTTCCGGCAGATGCCGGAGCTGATCGAGCGAGGCCATCTCTTCATCGCCCAGCCGCCGCTCTACAAGGTGCAGCGCGGCAAGAGCTCGCAATATCTGAAAGACGAGGCTGACTACGAACGGTTCCTCATCGGCACCGGGCTCGAGGAAGCGTCCCTCCATCTGGCGTCTGGCGAGGTCCGCACCGGCGGCGATCTCCGCCGCGTCGTCGAGGACGCGATCATCGTGCGCGGGCTGCTCAATGGCCTGCACACGCGCTACAGCCGCGCCGTGGTGGAGCAGGCCGCGATTGCCGGCGCACTGAATCCTGAGAGCACGCTGGATCTGGGCCGCGCGGAGGCGATGGCCCGCACCATCGCCGCACGCCTCGATATCATCGCCGAGGACATGGAACGGGGTTGGGAGGGCCGCTTGTCGACCTCCAACGAGGGTCCCGGCGGGTTCATCTTCGAGCGCACCGTCCGGGGCGTGAAGGAATATGCGCATCTCGACATCGGTCTGCTGCAATCGGCGGACGCCCGCGCGCTGGACCGGCACGCGGAACGCCTCGGCGAGGTCTATTCCGAACCGCCGGTTCTCAAGCGCAAGGAAACCTCCGAACCGATCGCCGGCCCGCGCGCCTTGCTCGACGCGGTGTTCGCGTCCGGCCGCAAGGGCCTCTCGATGCAGCGCTACAAGGGCCTTGGCGAGATGAACGCCGAGCAGCTCTGGGAAACGACGCTCGATCCCAATGTGCGCTCACTGCTGCAGGTCAGGGTCAACGACGCCACCGACGCGGATTCGCTGTTCTCGCGCCTGATGGGCGACGAAGTCGAGCCCCGCCGCGAGTTCATCCAGGACAATGCACTGAGCGTCGCCAACCTGGACGTTTGATCGATAGCGGCTGGAATTCTCAAGCGTAGCAGGTTATGTGTAGCTAACTTAGCTAACCGAGGCTGACATGCAGGTTACCATTCATGCTGCGAAAACAAATTTATCGAAGCTGATCAAGGCCGCGCAGGCGGGCGAGGAGGTTATCATCGCCATGGGCAAGGAGCCTGTCGCCAAGCTTGTGCCCATTGAGAAGAAGCGGTTCAAATTTGGCCCGCTCGAGCAGTTAAGGGGAACGGAACCCGATTTCCTGGAGCCGATGTCAGAGGAAGACTTGAAGCTCTGGGAAGGTGGCGAGTGAAGATACTGCTCGACACTCATACTTGGGCCTGGACGCTTACGAACAACACCCGCCGGCTTTCAGCGAGAGCTGTAGAACTGATTGGCGCTGCAGAAGGCGTTTTTGTCAGCCCTTTATCCATTTTCGAGATCGGACAGAAAGTGCGGGTTGGCAAGTGGCCGGAAATGACGGCCTTTGTCGACGACCTGCCGTCGATCGCGCAGGATCAGGGTGCCAGCTTCGCTTCTTTAAGTCCGGAAATTTGCCTTCAGGCCGCGCGCATGCCCTGGAATCATCGAGATCCGTTCGACCGGTTGCTTGCCGCCACGGCTATCGACTATGGGCTTGTCTGCATTTCCATCGACGCTGCCTTTGACGAATTGCATGGCCGGGAAGGCTGGCTCGGCCGCAAGTGGTAGACCCGTCTCTCGCATGACCCAATTTCCCCTTTTCCTCGGCATTGATACCGGCGGCACGTACACAGACGCCGTGCTGTGGTCGCAGGCGGATGGCCCTTCGGGCGGCATCCTCGCCAAGGCGAAGGCGCTGACCACCCGTCACGATCTCGCGGTCGGGATAGGCGGGGCGGTCGATGCCGTCCTGCAAAGTTCCGGCGCTGCGCCGGGCGCTATCAAACTGGTCTCCATGTCGACGACATTGGCCACCAATGCGCTGGTCGAAGGGCAGGGCGGGCGCGCCGCGCTGGTCATGATAGGTTTCTCCGGAGCCGATATCTCCCGCGACGGCCTGAAGGCCGCATTGGGTGGCGATCCGGTGATCTACTGCGCCGGCGGGCACGACGTGCATGGCAATGCGACGGCGCTGGATCTCGGGCCGCTGGAGCAGGCCTTGCCGGAATTGGCGGACAGCGTGTCCGCCTTTGCGGTCTGCGGCTACTTCGCCACGCGCAATCCCGCGCATGAACTGTCGGTGCTGGAGATGATCCGCCAGCGAACGCATCTGCCGGTGACCGCCAGCCACCAGCTTTCCTCAAAGCTGGGCGGTCCGCGCCGGGCGCTGACGACGCTGCTTAATGCGCGGCTCATTTCGCTGATCGACAGACTGATCGAGGCCACGCAAGGCTTCATGGCCGCCCGCAACATCGCCGCACCGCTGATGGTGGTGCGCGGCGACGGCGCGCTCGTCTCCGCTGCTTTTGCGCGCGAGCGCCCTATCGAAACGATCCTTTCCGGTCCGGCCGCGAGCCTGGTCGGGGCACGCCACCTGACGGGACTGGACGATGCGGTGGTGTCCGATATCGGCGGAACCACCACGGATGTTGCCGTGCTCGACAAGGGCCGCCCCCGCCTGGACCCGGAGGGCGCCACGGTTGGCGGCTTTCGCACCATGGTCGAGGCAGTGGGAATGCGAACATTCGGCCTGGGCGGCGATTCCGAGGTGGCGCTTGAGGACGGCGCGCTCGATCCTCGGATCTTGCTTGGTCCGCGCCGGCTTGTTCCGCTTGCATTGGCCGGACTGACGCATAGCTCGGCGGTGATGACAGAGCTTGAGCGGCAGTTGCGGGCGCCAAATCCCGGGCGGATGGACGGCCGCTTCGCGCTGCGCACCGGCGCGCCGCAGCAATTGAGCGCCGGCTTGAACGCGGCCGAGGCGCGCCTGTTCGGCGCGGTGACCGGCATTCCGCAGCCGCTCGACCGCTTGCTGCTCAGCAATGCGCAGACTGCAACGCTCAACCGGCTGGTGGCGCGCGGACTGGTCCATATTTGTGGGTTCACCCCTTCGGACGCCGCGCATGTCCTCGGGCGGCAGGCGAACTGGAATGCCGAGCCGGCGCGTCTCGGCGCGGCGCTTCTGGCCCGCCGGCGTGACGGCCGAGGGCAGCCTGTCGCCGATTCGCCGGAGGATTTCTGCCGGAACGTGCTCACCGCGCTGACCCGCGCCTCGGCCGACGTCATCCTCGAAACCGCGTTCGCGGAGGATGGGCTGGATGGCGCGGCAATGGCCGGCCATGCGCTGGTCGAGCGGGCCATCGAGGGGCGTGCCGGTATCGCGCGCGTCACCATCTCGCTCGACCGGCCTGTCGTCGGGCTCGGCGCGTCAGCCGCGCTGCACTATGCCGGCCTGCCGGCGCTGCTTCACACCAGTTGCGTGACGCCGGAGGACGCCGATGTCGCCAACGCCGTTGGTGCGGTCGTGGGACAAGTGCGCGTCAATGCGCAGGCCCGCGTCAGCCAGCCGAAGGAAGGGCTGTTTCGGCTGAATACCGACAGCGGCCTGCGCGACTTCAACAGCGAAGAAGCGGCCCTTGCGGCCGCGGAAGCCGAGGCGCGAGGCCAGGTGGCGGCGCGCGCGCTGGCAGCCGGCGCCGATAGCTACGAGGTTGACGTCACGCGCAATATCCGCACCTCCACCGTCGAGGGGCAGCGCCTGTTTGTCGAGGCGGATGTCGTCGCTGTCGCCTCAGGCAGGCCGAGAATTGCCGGGTAATCCTTTCGCAGGGGGAGGGACGGGTTGGCGTCGAGCGCATTGACCCTGCCGCGCCAACCATGCAAAACGCCCGAAATGTCCCATCCAGCCGCACAGGCGGCCCATTCCTCGGAGCAGAGCTTATGACGGATCGGATCGCGATCGACGGATTGCAGATAGATCGCGCCCTCCACGATTTCGTGGTGAGCAAGGCCATCCCCGGAACTGGGATCAAGCCGAGTGATTTCTGGTCGGGATTTTCTGCAATTGTGCGCGACCTCGCGCCGAAAAACCGTGCGCTTCTCCAAAAGCGCGAGGAAATCCAGGAGAAGATCGACCGCTGGCACCGCGACCATGGCGCGCCGGTCGACCTGGCGGCCTACAAGGCTTTCCTTGAGGAGATCGGCTATATTGTTCCGGAAGGTCCTGACTTCCAGGTGACGACCGAGAATGTCGACCCGGAAATCGCGACCATTGCCGGGCCGCAGCTTGTCGTGCCGGTGATGAATGCGCGCTATGCGCTGAACGCCGCCAATGCGCGCTGGGGTTCGCTCTACGATGCGCTTTATGGCACCGACGCTATTTCCGAGGCCGATGGAGCCGAAAAGGGCAAGGGCTATAATCCGAAGCGCGGCGCGAAGGTTATCGCCTGGGCGCGTGCCTTCCTGGATGATGCCGTGCCCCTGGACGGGGGGAGTTGGAGCGAGGTTCGTTCCTTCGCCGTCAAGGATGCCGGACTGGTGGTGACGCTGGCTGCGGACAGAACCGTGGGCCTCGCAAAGCCGGAAAAATTCGTGGGGTATCTCGGCGAGCCGTCCGCGCCGCAGCAGATCCTGCTGCGCAACAATGGCCTCGGCATCGAACTGCTGATCGACGCAACGTCGACCATTGGCAAGGACGATCCGGCGCATCTTTCGGACGTCTGGCTGGAAGCGGCGCTGACCACCATCCAGGACTGCGAAGATTCCGTCGCTGCCGTTGACGCCGAAGACAAGATCGTCGTCTACGGCAATTGGCTTGGCCTGATGAAAGGCGATCTGACGGAAGAGGTCTCCAAGGCCGGCAAGACTTTCACCCGCAAGCTGAACCCCGATCTCGAATACAAGGCGCCTGACGGCTCGACCTTCGAGGTCGTTTGCCGCTCCTTGATGCTGGTGCGCAATGTCGGCCACCTCATGACCAATCCGGCGGTCCTGCTGGACGACGGCAGCGAGATCCCCGAGGGCATCATGGATGCGGCGATCACCGGGTTGATCGCTCTGCATGACATCGGCCCCAAGGGCAGGCGCAAGAATTCGCGCACCGGCTCTGTCTACATCGTCAAGCCGAAGATGCATGGGCCAGAAGAGGTGGCCTTCGCTGTTGAACTGTTCGGCCGCGTCGAGACATTGCTCGGTATGAAGACCAACACCCTCAAAATGGGCATCATGGACGAGGAACGCCGCACCACGGTGAACCTCAAGGAATGCATCCGGGCAGCCAAGGATCGCGTCTGCTTCATCAACACCGGCTTCCTCGACCGCACCGGCGACGAAATGCACACCTCCATGGAAGCCGGCCCGATGATCCGCAAGGGCGACATGAAGCAGGCCAGCTGGATCCAGGCCTATGAGAACTGGAACGTCGATACCGGCTTGCAGTGCGGCCTGCAGGACAAGGCCCAGATCGGCAAGGGCATGTGGGCGATGCCCGATCTGATGGCCGCCATGCTGGAGCAGAAGATCGCTCACCCGAAGGCCGGAGCGAACACCGCCTGGGTGCCGTCGCCGACGGCCGCAACTCTGCACGCCACGCATTATCACAAAGTCGATGTCCACGACGTTCAGGACAAGCTGAAGAGCCGTGCGAAGGCGAAACTCGGCGACATCCTGTCAGTGCCGGTCGCATCGCGGCCGAACTGGACCCCGGAAGATATCCAGCGCGAACTGGATAACAATGCGCAGGGCATTCTCGGCTATGTCGTGCGCTGGATCGACCAGGGCGTTGGCTGCTCGAAAGTACCGGACATTAACGATGTCGGACTGATGGAGGACCGCGCCACACTTCGTATTTCATCGCAGCATATCGCCAATTGGCTGCACCATGGCGTCTGCACTGAGACGCAAGTGATGGAGACGCTCAAGCGCATGGCAGGGGTGGTTGACCGGCAGAACGAAGGTGACCCGCTCTATCGCCAGATGGCGCCCCACTACAACGGCATTGCCTTTCAGGCCGCCTGCGACCTGGTGTTCAAGGGCCGGGCGCAGCCAAGCGGCTATACGGAGCCGATCCTTCACGCGCGACGGCTCGAGCTTAAGGCGGAGGGCCGTGAAGGCTAGCTCTCTGCTTCTCACCACATGGCGAGAGTCGATCGGCCTGAGCAAGGCGGCGCTGCGTTTATCCGGCGGGCGCCCTGCATGATCCTCCTTGTCATAGACACTTCCGCGCGATTCTGTGCCGCCGCGATCTTAGCCGGCGAGACCGAATTCGGCCGTGAATCGCTTGACCTCGGCAAGGGTCACGCCGAGCACCTCATGGCCGTCATCGAGACTGCGCTGCACAAGGCAGGCAAGTCCTACGCCGACCTAGACGCCGTAGCAGTCGCCATCGGCCCCGGGTCGTTCACCGGCGTGAGGGTTGGGGTGGCAACAGCACGCGGCCTGGCGCTGGCGTTGAAGGTTCCGGCGCTCGGCGTTTCAAATCTCGAAGCTGTCGCGGCGCAAGAGGGGGACGTCCATCCTGGCCGCTTCATTCTAGCGGCCTTTGCATCAGCCAAAGGTGATATCCAGGCAGCACTTTACGATCCGCGCGGCAATGGTGTTTACTCTCCAGCCGTGATCGACCTCGCGCACGCCGTGCAACTCGCCTCCGACCATGATGCTATCATCGTCGGCTCTGCGGCGGCTGCGATCCAGGCGGAAGCCCCTGGCCTCGCAACCGGCGGCGATATGGTCACTGCCGACATCGGCGTTTATGCGCGCCTTGCGCTGGCAAAGCCGCGCGACGGCGAGCGACCCAAGCCGCTGTATCTTCGCGAGCCTGACGCCAAGCCGCAGGCGGGATTCGTCCTAGCGAGGACAAGCCGATGATGGGCATCTCGCTGTCAGGTTTGACACGCCGGCGCGACTACGCGCTCGAACGACTGGAGCCCGGCCATGGCGGTGACCTCGCGGCGCTCCACAGCGAAGATTTCACGCGGCCCTGGAGCCCGGAGGAATTCTCGGCCTTGCTGGAGGACAGCCATGTCTTCGGTTTCGCGGTCCGCGAGGTCGGTGGGCGGCGCAAGGAACCTCTCGGCTTTGTTTTGGCCAGGCTGGCTGCCGGGGAGGCCGAGATCCTCACTGTTGCGGTTGCCCGCGCTCATCGCCGCCACGGCTTGGGCTGGAAGTTGATGGATGCGGTCCTGCGCCAATTGCATGCGGAACGGGCGGAGGCGTTATTCCTCGAAGTGGACGAGACAAATGCCGCGGCGCTCGCCCTCTATCGCAGGCTCGGCTTTCATCAGGTTGGCAAGCGCGCCGGCTATTATGAGAGCGGGGCCGGCGCCCACCGCACGGCCGCGCTTGTCATGCGCCGCGATCTCCGTTAGCGCCAAGGCCTCTGGCGGGGGACTTGCCTGAAATGATCGGCTGCCTGCGCATAGCGATGGCGTTCGCCTTTGTCGGTCTGGTCACGCCGTTCGTCGCGCTTGCGCAACTGGTCGCGATGAAGACCGGCTGGTTTCCGGAAACGATATTCCCGCCGCTCTGGCACAGTGCGATCGTGCGGGCGCTAGGCCTCAGAATTCGCGTCTTCGGCGCGCCGTCGGATCAACGCCCACTTTTGATCGCCGCCAACCATATCTCATGGGCCGACATCATGGTCATTGGCTCGCTGTTCGATGTGCAGTTCATCGCCAAGTCGGAGATGTCCGGCTGGCCGATCATGGGGTTTCTGTCGAAACTCCAGCGCACCGTGTTCGTCGAAAGGGAGCGCCGGCGCAAATCCGGAGAGCAGGCGAGCGAAATCGCCACGCGCCTCAAGGCCGGCCATGCCATGATCCTGTTTCCGGAAGGGACTACGGCCGACGGCAACTTCATCCTGCCCTTCAAGACTTCGCTGTTTGGCGCAGCCTCGATGGCGCTGGACGAACACACGGTCGACAGGGTCTATGTGCAGCCGCTGGCTATTGCCTATACGCGCGTACACGGCGTCGCCATGGGCCGCAAGCACCGGGCTCTGTTCTCCTGGGCCGGCGGCGAGGGCTTGTGGCCGAGTTTGAAGCGTTTTCTGTCCGTCCGCGCCGTCGATGTCGAATTGCATTTCGGCGCGCCGATCGAATTCGCCGCATCAAGGAACCGCAAGGCGGTAGCCCGTCAGGCCGAGGACGAGGTGCGCCGCCTCATGAGCGCCGCGATTTCCCATCCGAGGTAGAGCGAGGTGCGGAGTTTGGGAGTTGATCGGGCGCATCTGGCCGGGTTTGGTGGATCAATCACACGGCGCTGCGCGCCGCATGACAACGCCCTTGGGCCACCCTATGGTCCCGCGCATGTCCGATCTGCAGCCGCCTCTTACCGATGAAGAACTTCAGCGCTACGCGCGTCATATCGTTTTGCCGGAAATAGGCGGGGCGGGTCAGCAGAAACTGAAGCGCGCCAGGGTTCTGGTGGTTGGTGCGGGCGGTCTCGGTGCGCCGGTGCTGCAATATCTTGCCGCCGCGGGCGTCGGCACGCTCGGTATCCTCGATGACGACATTGTCTCGCTCTCCAACCTGCAGCGTCAGGTCATCCACGAAACCGCGGCCATCGGCGAGGACAAGACGGAAAGCGCAGGGCGCACAGTGAAGCGCCTCAATCCTAACGTCACGGTGAAGCTGCATCGCGAGAGGCTTGGCGAGAGCAACGCATCCGGCATAGTTGCCGGTTATGATGTTGTTGTTGACGGATCGGACAATTTCGACACGCGCTACACGCTTGCCGATGCTTGCGAGACCGAGAAGAAGCCGCTTGTTGCGGCGGCGGTTGGCCGCTTCGACGGCTCGCTCACTGTGCTCGCTCCCTTCGACCGGAACGCCGCCGGAGAGCCAAATCCCGGATATCGAGATCTGTTTCCCGAGGCGCCTCCGGCAGGCCTCGTCCCGTCCTGTGCCGAAGCCGGCGTGGTCGGTGCACTGACCGGCGTCATGGGTACGCTGCAGGCCATGGAGGTCATCAAGCTTGTCACCGGCATTGGCGAACCGTTGATCGGCCGCCTGCTGCTTTACGACGCGCTCGCCGCCCGATTTGAAGAAGTGCGATACAAGAGGGCGCGATGAACGAGCAGGCGATCTTCACTATCGTGCGCCTGCCGGCCGACTTCTGCCGCTGGAACGATTTGCTGACGCTGATCACCGGCGCCTTCGCTTATATGGATGGGGTCGTCGACCCGCCGAGTTCCGCCCGTGGGCTGACCAGTCAATCGCTTGCCGAAAAGGCCTCGGTGGAAACCTGCTTTGTCGCGATGCGCGGTGACGAACTGGCCGGCTGCGTCTTCATCGATGAGCGAGACGAGCATTTCTACATCGGCAAGCTGGCGATTGCCCCGGATTGCCAGGGCAGGGGTCTTGGCCGCGCGCTCATGACGGCGGTCGAACAGCACGCGCTCTCGCGCGGCAAGCAGCAGCTCGAACTGCAAACGCGTGTTGAGCTGACCGGCAATCAGGCGGCCTTTGCCACGCTTGGCTTTCGCGAGACAGGGCGCACCGCGCACCCCGGCTATTCGCGGCCGACCTCGATCACGATGAGGAAGGTGCTGTGACGCTGGTCCTGTCGCCCGAAGAACGCGCGACAGCGAGCGGCGAACGGGGCGATGGCGCGGCGATGGCCATGCGCATCGTGGCCGAGACCGCCAGAATGCTCGGCGCGCCGCGATTGATCCCGATCGCGTCGACCCATATCGACGGCGCGCTGTACCACGGCGATTCCGGCACCTTGTTTGCCGAAAGGCTGGTGCAAGGCGGCGCGAAAGTCGCCGTCCGTTCCACTTTGAATGTCGGTGCGCTGGACCTGACCGGCTGTTCTCGCGTCAGGCTCGAAGAGCCGGCGAGGGGGATGGCGCGCCGCATGATGCAGGCCTATCGCCAGCTTGGCTGCGAGGCGAGTTGGACTTGTGCGCCATACCAGGCCAATCACCGGCCCGCAGCCGGGACCGATGTCGCGTGGGGCGAGTCCAACGCCGTGGTGTTCTGCAACTCCGTTCTCGGAGCGCGCACGAACCGCTATGGCGATTTTCTGGATATCGCCTGTGCGATCAGCGGCCGCGCACCCGACTATGGATTGCATCGTCCCGAGAACAGAAAGGCGACGCTGGTATTCGACGTGAGCGCGCTTTCGGCTGACTTCATTTTGTCGGATTCCGCCTGGCCGGTGCTCGGAAGCCTTTACGGCCGTGAAGTCGGTTCCGCCATCGGAGTGATCGCCGGCGTAGACAGCCATCCGGGCGAGGATGCGCTGAAGGCGTTCGGCGCCGCTGCCGCGTCATCCGGCGCCGTGGGCTTGATTCACATCGCAGGCGTCACCCCGGAAGCGCCGAGCCTGAGCGTCGCACTGGATGGGGCAAAGCCAAAGCAGACAATCGCGGTCACGGCCCGCATGGTCGACGATGCTCGCCGCCGCCTGTCGACTGCGCAAGTTGTGGATCGCATCGACGCCGTCGCCATCGGCAGCCCGCATCTTTCGCTTGCCGAATGCGAGGCCTTGGAGCGTCTGCTGGCGGGCCGCAGCGTCATCGTTCCGATCTACGCCTGTACAGGCAGGCATGTGCTCGCCGAACTTGAGAAGGCAGAACGACGCAAGGCAATGGAATCGCTTGGCGTGATCCTTGTTGTCGACACCTGCGTCGTGGTCACGCCTATCATGCCCGACCTGAGGGATGGCGTGCTGATGACGAATTCGGGCAAGTTCGCGCACTACGCGCCAGGCAATACGGGCTACGCGGTTGTCTATGGCTCGCTCGCCGAATGCGTCGAGAGCGCCATCGCCGGAAAGCCGGTCTTTGCGAGGCTTGCGTGACGAGCAGGCCCGAGACGCTGAACGCACACACCGAAGTGCTTGTGCCCGGCAGGGCAGGGCGCGGACCGGCACTCGTGCTCACGGCTCCGATCAGCTTCTGGGGCGGTGTCGATGCAAGAACCGGCAGGATCGCGGATGTGCGGCATCCGCAGCACGGCCTGTCTATCGCCGGTACGGTGCTGTTTCTGCCCGGCACCATAGGCTCATCATCTGCTTCGGCGGTGCTGTTGGAGTTGGTGCATGCGGGCCTTGCGCCCGCATCGCTCGTGCTTCACGAGCCGGATGCTATCCTGCTGCTGGGCCTGATCGTGGCCAGGGAGATGAATTGGGAAACGCCAATGGCGGTGCGATTGCCGAAGGAGGATTTCGCCCGCTTCGAGGGCCAAACCGTTGCTGTGGCGACCGAAGGGCTCATTTCTGTTGAGAGGACGTAGGTCCAAACGGCGTTCGTGCAATCCGGTTGCCGCGCAACCAATTCGCACCCTCAAGCTCGGCGGAACGACGGCACCCTCATCTAAATCTTCTGCGGCAGCACCCGGTCCGGCGGCCGGTGACCGTCGGCGAAAGCGCGAATGTTGATGATGACCTTTTCGCCCATGTCCACCCGGCCCTCGATCGTGGCCGAGCCCATGTGCGGGATCAGCACCACTTTGCCCTCGGCGGCGAGCTTGAGAAGCGCCGGATTGACCGCCGGTTCATGCTCGAAAACGTCAAGGGCCGCTCCGGCCAGCTTGCCGGTCTGAAGCATCGAGATCAGCGCGTCCTCGTCGATGATATCGCCGCGCGCCGTGTTTACGATGTAGGCGGTCGGCTGCATCAGCGCGAGCCGCCGCGCCGACAGCAGATGAAATGTCGCGGGTGTTGACGGGCAATTGACCGAGATGATGTCCATTCTGGCCAGCATCTGGTCGAGGCTCTCCCAATAGGTAGCCTCCAACTCGTCTTCTATGCGTTGCGCCACCCTGTGGCGGTTGTGATAGTGGATCGACAGGCCGAAAGCCTTGGCCCGGCGGGCCACTGCGGTACCGATACGCCCCATGCCGACAATGCCAAGCCGTTTGCCCCAAATGCGCCGGCCAAGCATCCAGGTGGGCGACCAACCCGACCATTTTTCGCCGTCGTGCAGCACGTTCGCGCCTTCCGTCAGGCGGCGGGGCACTGCAAGCACCAGCGCCATGGTCATGTCAGCGGTGTCTTCCGTCAGCACGTTCGGGGTGTTGGTGACGCTGATCCCCTTCTTTGCCGCGGCCACCACATCGATATGCTCCACGCCGTTGCCATAGTTCGCGATGAGCTTGAGGTTCGGCCCGGCCTGCTCGATGAGTGCTGCGGTGATCCTGTCGGTGATGGTCGGCACCAGAACGTCGGCTTCCTGCATAGCCTTGACGAGATCGGCCTCGCTCATCGGCGAATTCTCGACATTCAGCCGCGCGTCGAACAGCTCGCGCATGCGTGTCTCGACCGGATCCGGCAGCTTGCGCGTGATGACGACAAGTGGCTTTTTTCGCCCGACCAAATTTTCCTCCGACATCGGCCCCAGTTAGGCCGCAAAAAGCGCCGCGTTGAGACCAAATTAACCAAGGCCGGCGACACTGACCGACGGCGCAACTTGGCGTCTGTGTATCAAGCGCCAAACGCGATGACAAAGAAAAAGGGCGCCGCCGCGAGCGAGCGTGATGCGATTGTGGGGAAAGGCACGTTGGCTTTTTTGCTTTCGCTTAGAGTAACCATCGGCGCGGCCCTGCTGGCCGGCCTTTCCGTGTCGGCAATTGCTGCGCCGCCGCAGACAAACGCCGACGAACCCTATGTGGTGCGCGGCAAGAGCGGCCTGCCGCTGCCGCGCTTCGTCAGCTTGAAATCGGGTCGGGTGAATTCGCGCATTGGTCCTGGCGTCACCTACGGCGTGGACTGGATGTACATGAAGTCCGGTCTTCCCATGGAAATCATCCAGGAATTCGACAATTGGCGCCGGGTGCGCGATTCGGATGGCGCCGAGGGCTGGATCAATCAGTCGCTGCTGTCGGGCAAGCGCACCGGCATCGCCGCGCCCTGGCGGAAGGGCAAGAAGGCCCACATCAATCTGCTTGCCGAGCCGGACGCGAAATCCGCGACGGTGGCGATACTTGAGCCCGGCGTGATCGGCCAGATCGAAAGCTGCAATGGCGAGTGGTGCGAGATGACCTTTGAGGGTCACACCGGCTGGATCACGCAGTCCCTGCTCTGGGGTGCTTATCCGGGGGAGCAGATCGACGATTAGGGCGATTGGTGCGTCCTTCGGCTCGTCCATGAAGGACAGCCCCAATTTTCACTGCGGTGCGGCCTGGCACCTCAGGATGAGGACCGTGGTGCCGGCCCCAGTTCTTACGCATCATTGATTGCAGCTCAGGTGCGGGCCTATCAGGACGTGGATCGCAGTTCAGCTACGGTCCTCATCCCGGGGTGCGAGACCGCAAGATCTTGAAGAAGCTGGTATAATTCATGCGCGCTACGGTCCTCATCCCGAGGTGCGAGACCGCAAGTCGTTGAAGAAACTGGGATAATTTCATCCGCGCTACGGTCCTCATCCCGACGCGCTCGACCGCAAGTCGTTGAAGAAGCTGGGATAATTCATGCGCGCTACGGTCCTCATCCTGAGGTGCGAGACCGCAAGACATTGAAGAAATAATTCATCCGCGCTACGGTCCTCATCCTGAGGTGCGAGACCGCAAGTCATTGAAGAAGCTGGGATAATTCTTGCGCGGGCGAGCCTCGAAGGACGCACCGCCTCGCTCAATCGCAACGCTTGGGTCGCAACCGGACGATGACGTCCACGTTGCAGATTTCCATACCCTCGGGCGGCTCAGGCAGATTGACGACGCCGACGGGCCCCTGCTCGATGTCGAAGACCCGGTTCTCGCCTTCCACGAAAAAGTGATGATGATCCGAGGTATTGGTATCGAAGTAGGTCCTGGCCCCTTCGACAGCGAGAATTCGCAAAAGCCCAGCCTGGGTAAACTGGTGCAGCGCATTGTAGACCGTGGCAAGCGAAACCGGCACGCGGGCGTGGATCGCCTCTTCGTGCAGTTCCTCTGCGGACAAATGGCGGTCGCCCTTGGCAAACAGCAGGCGAGCGAGCGCAATGCGTTGCCGCGTCGGGCGCAAGCCCGCATCGCGTACACGCTGATCGACTTCAGGCATCGTATGCTGATGCGTCAATTCGTACCGCCTTGCCCATCCCATGCGCATTAGGTCTAAATCCGGCCGACATTTCAGCCTTCCCGCGCATTCGACATATATTCTGTCGCGGTGATACGATCAATAGAGGCTCGGCGCGCCCGCATTGACCGCATCGACCCGGCGCGTTAGAGCGACAGGGTTCCGTGAGGGAGCACGGTCTAATAATGAAGAGGGCAGGCACGCGCCGCCCCACGAGGAAGGGACCGATGGGGGAACGCAAATCCAGTTACGACTTTGACGATCTGATCGCATGCGCGAAAGGAGAGTTGTTCGGCCCGGGCAATGCGCAATTGCCCTATCCGCCCATGCTGATGTTCGATCGCATCACCGAGATCAGCGAGACAGGCGGCACTTTCGACAAGGGCTTCCTGCGCGCCGATTTCAAGATTCATCGCGATCAATGGTTCTTCCCCTGCCATTTCATCGGCAATCCTGTCATGCCGGGCTGCCTGGGCCTCGACGCGCTGTGGCAGATGACCGGTTTTTACCTCGGCTGGCTGGGCGAGCCTGGCAAGGGTATGGCGCTGTCCACCGGCGAAGTGAAATTCAAGGGCATGGTCACGCCGAAGACGAAACTTGTCGAGTACGGCGTCGATTTCAAGCGGGTCATGCGTGGACGTCTGGTGCTCGGCATCGCCGATGGGTGGCTTAAGGCCGACGGCGAGACTATCTATACCGCCACCGACCTTCGCGTCGGCCTCGCCAAGCAGGAAGCGGCGGCCTAAACGCCGCTGCCCTCAAACGGAGTTCCCCATGAGACGAGTCGTCGTCACCGGCCTCGGAATCGTATCCTCTATCGGTAATAACGCCGATGAAGTGCAGGCGTCGCTCTACGACGCCAAATCCGGCATTTCCTTCTCCCCTGATTTCGCCGAACACGGCTTCAAATGCCAGGTGTGGGGTGCGCCGACGCTCGACCCCACGGAATTGGTGGATCGCCGCGCGATGCGCTTCCTGCACAAGGGAAACGCCTGGAATCACGTCGCCATGCAGCAGGCGATCAAGGATGCCGGGCTGGAAGAGGCCGAGATCACCAACGAACGCACTGGCATCATCATGGGCTCCGGCGGACCCTCGACCAAGTCGATCGTCGAGGCGGCCGAAATCACCATGAAGAACAACAGCCCGAAGCGGATCGGGCCTTTCGCCGTGCCGAAGGCGATGTCTTCGACCGCCTCCGCTACCCAGGCAACCTGGTTCAAGATTCACGGCGTCAATTATTCGATCTCGTCCGCCTGCTCGACCTCTGCGCACTGCATCGGCAATGCGGCGGAGATGATCCAGTGGGGCAAGCAGGACCGCATGTTCGCCGGCGGACACGAGGATCTCGACTGGACGATGTCGAACCTGTTCGACGCGATGGGTGCGATGTCGTCGAAATTCAACGACCGGCCCTCGGTCGCTTCGCGCGCCTATGACGTCAACCGGGACGGCTTCGTCATCGCCGGCGGCGCGGGCGTTCTGGTGCTGGAAGAACTCGAGGTCGCCAAGGCGCGCGGCGCGAAAATCTACGCCGAGATCGTCGGCTATGGCGCGACATCCGATGGCTACGACATGGTCGCTCCGTCAGGCGAAGGCGCGGTGCGCTGCATGCGGCAGGCGCTGTCCACCGTCAAACTGCCGGTCGATTACATCAACACCCACGGCACCTCGACCCCCGTCGGCGATTCCAAGGAGATGGGCGCCATTCGCGAGGTGTTCGGCGAGCAGATGCCCCACATCCAGTCCACCAAGTCGCTCACGGGTCACTCGCTCGGCGGCGCGGGCGTTCAGGAAGCCATCTACTCTATCCTGATGATGAACGCCGGCTTCATCGGCGAAAGCGCCCATATCGAGGAACTCGATCCCGAGTTCGAAGGCATGCCGATCGTCCGCAAGCGGATCGACAATGCCAAATTCGACGTCGCGCTTTCCAATTCGTTCGGCTTCGGCGGCACCAACGCCACGCTTGTAATGCAGCGCTACGTCTAGGCAGTAGGTGTTAGGCAGTAGGCAGTAGGCAGTGGGCAGTGGGGGATGTCGGGCAGAATCGAGTCGTACAGGGACCTTGTTGTTTGGCAGCAGGCTGTAGATCTCGTCGTTGCTGTCTACAACCTCACCAGAGATTGGCCAAAGGAAGAATTGTTTGGTCTAACGAGTCAGGCTCGACGCTCGGCACATCGATTCCAGCCAACATCGCCGAGGGCTATGGCCGAGACAATACCGGATCGTATCGGCAATTTCTTAGGATCGCCCAAGGTTCGTTGAAGGAACTCGAAACACACTTGATCGTAGCAAACCACATTGGCCTGTCGGCTAGCGACGAGATCATACAGTTGCTACGCCGGAGCGACGATATTGGTAAGATGCTGAGACAACTCATTCGAAAAATCAGCCCTGCTTAGCCTGCCTACTGCCTATTCCCTACTGCCTATTGCCCAACTCCACTCCCACCAACAAGGACTGCTCAGCATGGACGGACTGATGAAGGGCAAGCGCGGCCTCATCATGGGCGTCGCCAATGACCATTCGATCGCATGGGGCATTGCGCAGAAACTCGCGGACCATGGCGCCGAACTCGCCTTCACCTATCAGGGCGAAGCGTTCGGCCGGCGCGTCGCGCCATTGGCCGCGAAGGTCGGCGCGAAGCTGGTGCTGCCCTGCGATGTCGAGGACAGCGCCACAGTGGCCGCCGTGTTCGAAACGCTAGGCAAGGAGTGGGGCGGGCTCGATTTCGTGGTCCACGCCATCGGTTTCTCCGACAAGAACGAACTCAAGGGACTCTACGCGGATACTACTCGCGAGAATTTCGTGCGCACGATGGTCATTTCCTGCTTCTCGTTCACCGAAGTCGCGCGCCAGGCCGCCGCGCTGATGAACGACGGCGGCTCGCTGCTGACGCTGACCTATGCTGGCTCTGTCCGCGTCATGCCCAACTACAATGTCATGGGCGTCGCCAAGGCGGCCCTGGAGGCAAGCGTACGCTATCTGGCCACGGATTTCGGGCCGCGCGGCATCCGCGTCAACGCGCTGTCGCCCGGTCCGGTTCGCACGCTGGCCGGCGCCGGGATTTCCGATGCGCGCTACATGTTCTCGTTCCAGCAGCGCAATTCGCCGCTTCGCCGTCCTGTGACCCTGGACGAGATCGGCGGCTCGGCGCTCTATCTGCTCTCGGACCTTGGTGGCGGCGTCACCGGCGAAGTGATCAATGTCGACAGCGGTTATCACGTCGTGTCGATGCCGACGCTTGAGGAACTCAAGCGCACGGACGGCGGCAAAGAGTAGTTGCCAGGTCCAAGCATGCTCACGATCAGGACCGCGTGTCTGGAAGACGAACAAGCGGTCGTGGCGCTGTGGCGGCGTTGCGGCTTAGTTGTCAGCTACAATGATCCGGTGGCGGATTTTCAGTTTGCAGTTCGTAGCGAGTGCTCCGACGTTCTCATCGGCGTGGATGCCTCGGGCGACATCAAGAGCAGTTTGATGGTGGGCCACGACGGCCATCGTGGGTGGATCTACTACGTAGGGTCTGATCCCGATTCGCGCGGCGTTGGCCTGGGCAGGGACATAACCCGTGCTGCCGAGGATTGGCTACGGCGGCGCAGCATCGCGAAGATGCAATTGTTGGTTCGTGAGAGCAACAGCAAGGTTGTTTCATTCTATGAGCGGCTTGGCTTTGAAACAGTGCCGACAGTCGTCATGGCCAAGTGGCTTTAGCCGCCTTGCCAGCCTGTCCCAAGCGGCATAGCGAATAGTACTATTGTTCTA